>JAGXRF010000042.1 GCA_018335925.1 Flavobacteriales bacterium | reverse complement strand
AAGTAAACGGTAAATAGCGCGTCATGGATAAAAATAAAACCGTCAAGTGACGGTTTGGTTGAGATTATAGATTAGTCTGTTTTTTGCATTCAGCTGGCAGTTTCTCTGACCAGGGTAATAGGTCTTCTAAAAAGGTTAGGTCTTTATCTTCTAGATGCTTTGGTATCTCGGTTAAGAGATGCTTAAAATACTGGTATGGCTTTAGGTTATTAGCTTTGGCTGTTTCTGCTATGCTGTATGCAATAGCGCTAGCTTTGGCACCGTGGATTGTATCAATTAGATGCCAATTGTTCTTTCCTACACAAAAGCCTCGTATAGCTGATTCTGTTGCGTTATTATCTAAGGGAACATCACCATGATCTAGAAAAACTTTTAAATATTGTTCTTGATTCAGGCAATATGTCATTCCCTTGCCAGTCTCGGATTTAGATGGGACTTCATGCTGGTGTGTTTTTACCCATGCAAAGAAGGCCTCCACTTGGGGCTTTACTATGAGTTGTCTCTGGCGTACTCTTTCTTCTTTGCTATACTTGGAGAGTTCATTATCCAATTTATATATGGCTGCTATCTGCTTTAAGGCTTCGTAGGCTAAGGTATTTTTTGCTTTTTCTTCCCCCTGTGCCTTAACTACGTCTGCAAATCGTCTTCTGGCGTGACTCCAACAGCCTGCTACTGTTAGTTTCTCCTGTTCCTTCTCCAGCGTATGATATACCTGATAGCCATCTGTAACCAGTACCCCCTCATATTCCTTTAGGAAGTTTCTAGGATGGTCGGCCTTTCTGGTTTTCTGGTACTCATACAGGATGATGGGAGGTTTATTATACATTTTGCCGGTGCGATATACCCACATGTAGCTTTTGCTTCCAGCTGCCCTGCCATCCTTACTTACTTCTACTGGCGTTTCATCAGCCTGCAACACGGGGCTATTGTATAGCTCCTTGTGCATCCTGTCATAAAGGAGTGAAAGATATCTTTCGCTACACTTTATGGTCCAGTTTGCCATGTTTTGTCTGGAAAGATTGATGTCATGGCGTTTAAATTCCTGCTCTAAGCGATATAGCGGTAGTGCATTTACATATTTGCCGTTATATATGGCTGCCTGCAGCGAAGGGGTAACTATACTGTTTCTAAGAAGGCCGGTATCTCTTTGAGCCCTTAGGATGGTTTGATTATCTGCACCACAATAAACAGCCACATGGTGCTCCTCCACCTCAAAGGTTGCTGGATGAAATACTAATCTTTTGTAGATTTCATCTGGTAGTCGTCGCCATTTGTCACCAAAGACTTTCTTGAGTTCTTCATCACTAATTTCGTGATTAATAATTTTTACTGGTAAGTCCTTCAGATCTGCTTCCCGCTTGCCCTTTTGTTTTTTTCTTGTAGTAGGTCTAGTGGGTTGTGTATAGACATCTTCAAGCTCAGGTTCATCTATAGACGTTTTATCACCTATTGTGACTTCTGCTTCATTGAAGCAAAGTTCCATCTGGCCATCAAAATCAAACTTCTCACTGGATCTGCCAAAACGTCTTTGATTATTTATTGCTAGCTGCTCCAGCAATAAATCTATCTTTTTATTGAGGATCTTCATCTGCTCCGCTTGCATGTCACTGGTTTTTTTCAAGGATTCTGTGATTTCCTGCAGTGCCATGTACATGGATACAATGGTTTCCTTACTATATTCAGTTAATTGCTTTTCTGTAAGTTTTTTATCCATAGCTAAACTTTATCACACGAAAGAAGGGCTGTACAGAAGAAATGAGCGATTTAAAAAATCTGTGGGTAAGTTTAAATTTCAACATTTACCTGTTTTTTTATCCACAGAAATTTAGTTATATCGCACGTTTTGGAGAGGATTGTTGAACCTTCTTTTTTGGGTCTATGGTGAGGCCTTCGGTCAGCCAACGAAACTGCTGTAAGGTGATACGGCGAGCAGCTTCTTCAGTACGGGGCCACTGGAACTTGCCGTTTTCAAGGCGTTTATATAGCATTAGAAAGCCATCACCTTCCCATACCAGCCCCTTGATTCTATCAGTTCTTCTTCCGCAAAAGAGAAAAAGTACATATTGAAAAGGATTAAGCTGAAACTTTTGTTGAATGATAGCACTAAGGCCATCTATGCCACTTCTTAAATCGGTATAGCCACAGACAATATATATTTGATCAAAATTACAAGCATTATTAAACATCCTTAAGCACCTTCAATACCTTTAGGATTAAATCCTGTGATGTTTGATTGCCAAACTCAACGGTGACTTCACCCGAACGAATAATGACTTCCGTCTTAGCTGTAGAGATTAAGCTATCGCTTTTTCTACTTTCTACATTGTCAATTAAAGAGTCTGACAGCATTGGAACAAAAGTAATATCATCCTTTTTTTCATTATGCTGGGCAAAGGATTCAATGATAGAATGGCGAATTTTCCTTAGCCAGTAATAGTAGGCTGATTCCTTTATATTATTGATCCGGCACCAGTCCTTAACGTTCAAACCGCTGGCATTACGCTCAGCTATGATATTTGCCCATTTTTCTTGACGATATTGTGAGGTAACTGATTTAATTCTATTTTCCATATGACTTCTCCTTGATTTTATAGTTTTTAGCATACTTGAAAAACTACAGAAAGTTATTCAAGTTTTTAAAGCTCATTACTAAATCAAGGGTATCACACTATTATATACCTTCATAGGTACGCACTATTTACCGTTTACTATAATAATAAGACTATCTAATATATAATTAGGGTGTTATTGATGGGGGTGAGTATATGTATTCAGCTAATGATATAATTAATATCTTGAAAACGAATATAAATAAAATTGAAAGCTTTCATGTTTCAAAAATTGCTTTATTTGGTTCGTTTGTTAGAGATGAACAACATAGTAATAGTGATATAGATATACTTGTAGAATTTGAAAAAAAGTTCGAAACCTTTGACAATTACATGGATTTAAAATTTTATTTAGAGGATTTATTTGATAGAAAAGTTGACCTTGTAATAATTAGTTCTATAAAACCTACTCTTATATAGAATTATATGAACACATTACCTCATACACCCGTAAACTGTAATGAGGAGGAATGTGTATGAGAATAGCTAGTAGATATTTAAGATTATTAGACCCCTACATGGAGGGACCTGATGTAATGCATGTACAGGA
>JAGXRF010000041.1 GCA_018335925.1 Flavobacteriales bacterium | reverse complement strand
TTGGTAAGCTTTGTGCCTTTATTCTAACCTACACACCTGAGTTTACACCATGGAGATGCAAATTTACTGATGCCTTGATTCAGATTTTTAGTCAAGAGTTTGCAATAGACACCGAGTTAGTTATAAGAGAAATGAAGAATGAGATAGAAGTAATAGCAGAGAGGCGGAATACTAAATATTCAACCGAATTAATCGAGGTAATGATTAATAGCTGGAGAAAGCAAAAAATACTTTACAAGGTTTAAGCTGATAAAAACTCCATCAGGAGGGCTCCTGATGGAGTTTTTAAGTGCCTTAATGTTTATGGACCTGCTGCTTATGGTAAGGATTGTTTTTATAAGATTGACTTCTTAAAAGGCTGGCGATGAAATCAGGGCTTCAGAGTATTAAATAGCTATGAATTGTCACCGTGGCATATAACCTTTAAGTTTGTTTTACTTTCCTATTAGTGGGTATATAATCATAAATTATAGCAAAGGAGAGATTAATATGCACAATGAAATGTTTTGTTATCAATGTGAACAAACGTTGGGTGGAAAAGGATGTACCAGAAGTGGGATATGTGGTAAAACTCCAGAAATTGCAAATCTTCAGGATCTATTAATTTATCAATTAAAAGGGATAGCCTGTTATGCAAAGCCCCTGATTGAAGAGGGACAATTAATAGATAAAGAAATTGTAGAATTTGTTGAAAACTCATTATTTACTACACTGACAAATGTTAACTTTGACCCTGAGGTGCATATCAGGTTATTAAGGGAATCCCAAAAAATAAAAGAAGAGCTTAGAAATAGAGCACCTAAGAAGCAATATCCTGCCGCAGCTACATATAATCTGAGGGAGACAAAAGAAGAGATGTTAGAGGATTCAGTAAAAGCTGGCATTATGTATGACCAGACCCTTGATGAGGATATTCGTTCACTAAGGTCAACAATACTTTATGGATTAAAAGGGGTTAGTGCTTATGGTCATCAGGCAAGATTTATTAATTATCAAAGTGACCAGGTAGATAATTTCTATTTTATAGGACTTGAGGCTACAACGAATGATAATTTAAAATTAGAAGACCTAATTAGTATGACAATGAAGGTTGGAAAAACCAGTGTTGAGGTTATGAGACTGCTGGATGAAGCGAATACTACAAGGTATAGTCATCCAGCTCCACATAAGGTGAACATGAATATTAAGAAGGGTCCCTTTATAATCATTTCAGGTCATGACTTAAGAGATTTAGAAATGCTACTTCAGCAAACGGAAGGTAAAGGAATCAATATCTATACCCATGGAGAAATGCTTCCTGCCCATGGCTATCCATCTCTAAAGAAGTATAAGCATTTAGCAGGCAACTTTGGCTCTGCTTGGCAAAATCAGCAGAAGGAATTCGATAGCATACCTGGTTGTATGCTGATGACTACAAACTGTATGATGAAACCAAGAGAGACCTATAAGGATAGAATATTTACAACAAACGTTGTTGGCTGGGATGGTGTTAAAAATATAAAAGTAAAAGAGGATGGAACAAAGGATTTCAGTGAACTAATAAATAAGTCTTTAGAACTTGGTGGTTTTACAGAGGATCAAAAAGAACATGAAATTCTTGTAGGCTTTGGACATGATGCTACCTTATCCCATGGGGAGGCCATTGTAAAGGCTGTAAAGGAAGGAAAATTGAGACATTTCTTCTTAATTGGTGGATGCGATGGTGCTAAGCCTGGAAGAAATTATTATACTGAGTTTGCTGAAAAGATTCCTCAAGACTGTGTTATTCTTACCCTTGCCTGCGGTAAGTATAGATTCAACAGATTAGATTTTGGTACTGTTGCAGGGTTACCGAGATTATTGGATGTGGGCCAATGTAACGATGCATACTCAGCAGTAAAAATTGCTTCAGCCCTTGCGGATGCCTTTGAAACCGATGTAAATTCATTACCGTTAACGATTGTACTTTCTTGGTATGAACAAAAGGCAGTTGCTGATTTACTAGCATTATTATCCCTAGGAATAAAAGGCATGTATTTAGGGCCTAGCTTACCGGCGTTTCTATCTCCAAATGTTTTGCAATATTTGGTGGATACCTTTGAGATCAAACCAATTAGTACAGCCGATGAGGATTTAAGAAATTCTCTTAAGTAAATCAATTGGTCAATTGCATAATTAAAAGTAATCCTTATAAAAGTATACAATTCATGAAGGAAGGGCTGTCTCATATTAGATGTTTAATCTAGGGCTGAGACGTCCTTTTTATGTTGAAAAATAAAGACAAATTCCTGAGAATCTGTCTTTATTGATAGGGATATCACGCTGGTTCAACAATTCTAGCTTTGCCATATGGAAGACATAAGGGAGTTCCAAAAAGTGGGTCTCTTAATATCTGGCGTTCCATGTTAAATACGTGGCGTACTGTATCACTTTTTATAACATCTTTAGGTTTCCCATGAAGGTATATTTGACCATCTTTAATAGCAATTAGATTATGGGCATAGCGGCAGGCTAGATTTAAATCGTGAAGTACCATAACAATTGATCGTCTTTCCCGCTGGTTTAGTTCAAAGAGTAAATTTAAAATTTCAACTTGGTGTGTCATATCTAAGTATGTAGTAGGTTCATCCAATATGATATGAGAGCCTATTTTATAAGCTTTTTTTAGTTTTTATAGCTTCAGATATATTTCTGCCCTTTCTCTTATCTCCAAAATCATCCATATGTATTATTATTCTATTGTGTTAAAAAATTATGAAATTATGAACTTGTTTACAATATTTAATATTTTAATGAAGGTAAAGCTATAAGCAATATCGAATCTTAACATTATCATGATATTATTCAACTTTATCATTGTAATTTACTAGAATAAGGAGCTTGAGTTTAAATGAAAAACAACAGGTTGTTCACATATTTACTAAATATATGTTTAGTGCTACTGATAATGCTTCTTTTAAAAATGGTGGGTAGCTACTTGGAGCCTATTGCAAGAGTGTTGAGATTGTTGTCTGTACCAATAATCCTGTCATTATTCTTATATTATGCATTAAGACCTATAGTTAGGAAATTAAATGACAAAAAGATAAATAAAGGTATTACAGCCTTCTTGACAATACTGATGACTTTATTTTCTTTAATGGTTATGATTGTTTATGGATTTACAGTAATAAAGGATCAGTTTCAAAATTCATTTATTATTAATCTTGATCAATTGGTTAATTACACGAACATAATAGACAGTGGATTAGGCG
>JAGXRF010000040.1 GCA_018335925.1 Flavobacteriales bacterium | reverse complement strand
ATATTGGGAGGATTGGCAGATAAAAGCCTATTAATGCAACTCATAGGAGTCTATATACTAATAGCAGGACGATCAAGCCATAGAACCTTTACCCATAGTCTACTGGGATTGAGTTTGATTTTATATATATCATATCAATTCTCGGCATATAGAGGATTCCAAGGCTTTGCTGCAGGCCTGGCAGCAGGTACAGTACTACACATATTAGCTGACAGCTTTACTAGTGGGGGAGTATCATTATTTTATCCAATTTATAATAGAAGAATAGGCTTTCCAATAACAATGAAATCGGGAGGTCTTACAGAACGAGCAATATTTATAATATCACTTATGATTGCAGTTATATCAATAATAAGCTTTTAACACAATGCTCATTATTTTTTTGCTCTTTACACGAACATATGTTCTGTTATAATATATATAACTGGTGTTACTCAGGAAGGAGAGGAGAGCATGGATTTAAGAAAGATTACAGATAGGGATTTAATAGTATTTCTGGTATCAAAGGGCTTTGAGATAGTAAAGGCTCAAAAGGACCTTGCCAGGAATCGCAGCATAATTTATTTTTATAACTCAGAGGAGCTGAAGAAAAGCATCCTGGGGTATGTAAACAAATCAGAGAAAATAAACATATCCGACTACATAGCAGCGGAGAAAAGGGTTAAGACATTGTTTTACCTACAAAAGAGCTCATAAATATAATCAGCTTTCATCAGCATTCTTTCAACTAATATATTGTTGAAGGAGAATTAGAATGTTAAGACCACCAATCCCAAGGATGGGAGGAAAAAGTCAACTACGTAAAAAGATTATAAATATGCTTCCAGTGCACAGCTGTTATACAGAGCCATTTTTCGGTGCTGGATGGGTCTACTTTGGCAAGGAAGCAAGTAAAGCGGAAGTAATTAATGATATAGACGGAGAGCTTATCAATCTCTTCAGAGTTATAAAGTATCATGAAGAGGAACTGAAAAGACAGCTACAGTATGAAGTAAGTAGTAGGCAGCAATTTAATGTATATAAAAGCATAGATATAAAATACATGACTGATATACAAAGAGCTGCAAGGTATATGTACATTATCTCCCAGAGCTTCGCTGCAAGGGGGAATACCTATGGATATGGGACCACTAAAAGTCCTGCACCTCAAATTTTTAATACTGATAATATTGCAGTCATAAGAGATAGGTTAAGAAATACGTATATAGAGAACCTCGATTTTTCAGAAATAATCAAGCGTTATGACAGACTCCACACCTTGCATTTCTGTGACCCTCCTTATTTTAAAACAGAGGGCTATGGCGTTGAATTTGGAAAAAAAGAGCACCTGAATCTGAGAGATATACTTACTAATATAGAAGGAAAGTTCATTCTTACCATAAATGACCATGAAGAGGTAAGAGAATGGTATACAGGCTATTATATTACCGAAACAGAGGTAAGATATAGCGTTTCAAAAGAGAGTAAGGCAAGATGTATGTATAAAGAACTCATAATATCAAACTTTAAGCCATCACCATAAACTAGCTTATATCCAAACAACTAAAGGGAGTACTAAGCCCCCAGGTACTATCTAAGTATGTTGTAAATTACTTTAATAAGAGTGAGCAATGTTGATGAATGAATTCCTATCAAAACTTATTAATATTCTAGCAATTCATAATACTAACAATAAAATTTCACTATTAAATTATAAGTAGAAGATAGTATGAGTATAATTTGAGTCCATCACTTCTTATTACAAGAGATAAAGAAATCTTACTGGTGACGAGCTCCAAAAATTAAAATGCATAAGGAATCTTTGCTGAGTGGATCGAATCTTTTAGACAGTTCTTTGAGAAAGAGTATGGGAGTAGGAGCGACTTAAGAGTAGTATTAAGTTTTTTTTGATTTGATAAGCATAGAGTAGAACTTGGATTTAAGAAAAATCTACTATATATACTTGATATATTGTAGAAGTTATATGTTAAAATATTGATAGGATTAGGGTACATGTTATCCCTACGAAAGGGCGTGTTAATTATGGCTATTGATTTTTATATTGCAAACTCGGATGAAGATATAAGTGACTTTGGAGATTATTGTTCTCTTGAAGAAGAAGTGAAAATTCATTTAAAGGAATTATGTGAATTTGAAGATATGCCTAAGGGAATTGTTATACTAGCTGAATTAGATCCATATGGCGATACAGTACTTGATGAAAAGCATGTAAGAAGAGTTATAAATGATATTAACATGCTGGACCCTGAAGATTTTAGTGAGGAATTATTTGAAGTTTTGATGGATATTCAAAAATTCTTTATGAGAGCCCTGAAGAGTGAAAAAAGTATTCTGGCATACGGTGATTAAAATATCATAGAGAAGAAATATTGCTAAGTGGAGCTGTGGTATGGATAATTATTCTAGAAATTATCATGGGATATAAAATCGTTTTAAAGAACTTTACCTTGTAGTAGGAAATCAAATAATATAAGTTGGCAGGTACGTATGGATTATGAACTGACTTCAGTGCAAAAGCTTATATATTATTGAATCGTCTTTACGTGTAAAGTAAAAGCCTGCAAATGCAGGCTTTTGTAGTTAATCATTTTTTAGATATTAATTTTTAAAGGACCAGGAGTAACCTCGTTAGGAATACTCAAAGGACCAGGAGTAACCTCATTAGGAATACTCAAAGGACCAGGAGTAACCTCGTTAGGTATACTCAAAGGGCCAGGAGTAACCTCGTTAGGAATACTCAAAGGACCAGGAGTAACCTCTGAAATTTTGTAATTAATCTTTTCTGGTGAATACAATCCCCCTATTCTTACTGCCCCTGTAATTAACATAAGTAATACTGCGAATAACGCTATTCCCTTTTTACTCTTCATTTAATTCATCCCCTTTGATGTTTAGTAATTGCTTTATAATTCTATCTAATTCTTCTGACTTATTCACTTTATTATAGTAAGAGATAAGTAGAAGAATAGATGGATTATCTAACTCTAACAAACGATTTTCAACCAAGAATAATATCTCATCTTTGAATTCATCAATTTGTGGTAGGTCACTATCTATATAGAATTTCAACAATTTAGTAACAACTTTTTTAATAGTGTCTAAATCCTTAATGG
>JAGXRF010000039.1 GCA_018335925.1 Flavobacteriales bacterium | reverse complement strand
AACCTATATTACCAGTGTGTTAGGTAGACTCTGGAGTTGCTGATGTTAACGATTGATGTTATTCGTAAATCCATGAAAGGGATGAAGGCTATTGTTGTAGCCCTCAATGAACACTCCCTGCGGTTCAACGGTGACAACTCCATCAAACTGGAGAAGTCCAACAAAGGTAACATTAAGTCACAAGAAGGCAAACTGTTCGATGCGTTTAACGATTATGTTGAACGTTACTTCTCTTCTGAAGAACGCTTGGCGTTATACAAGCTGTACGAGAAAGCTCACCGTATCTGTGAGAACCCAACGTACCGTGGTTACAAAGTAGAACTGCCGGAAATCAAACCGATCCTTTGGCAGATCTTGGACTTCATCAAACCGGAGCGGTTCGCGGACTTTATCCACAACTCCCGACACTTGGTGATTCCACCTGAATTAAACGTGGCCGCAAGCAAAGGGTACTACCCTGCTGAAACCACAATCACCGAAGAGCATTATGTTCATCTGGTGAAGACGACGTTGATTGTTCGTGTTATTTACCCGATCATCTTCTCGTTGACGTTCCGTTATGCTGGGTTCATGAACATGAGCTTTGCGGAATTCGTCTGCGGTGATCTGATCAAGGACAACCCACACATCGTTAATACCGAAGGTTGGCGTAAGCTGGTTCTGTATGTCGATTATTCGTTCAAGAAGCGTGGGGAACCTTTAAAGGTCGACGGCGTAGGGAGCATGGAATATTTCGTGGAGCATGTGCTCTACAATACCGTGTTCACCCGACTGTGCTGTGCCATCATTCCGGAAACGGAAGAAGGCAAGAACTTGGCAACCGCTATCAACGCTGCTGTCCGTCAGCATGAGTCGAGCGGTAGTAAGTGGCGTCGTAAAGACGACGGGTATGAGGGGGAGGAAGAGAAGCGTTCGTTGTATGAACGTTATCAAGCCAAAGAAGCTGTTAAGTCCACTGACGAAGAAGTCGAAGCTGAATTCTTCTCGATGGGGTTGATGGACGAGTGTGATAATGAACGTCACACTGATCGGTTTACGATTCCGTGCATGGCACTGGGTATCAAGCAACCTGATCTGGTCGAAAAGATTTACGATAACATCCCACCCAACTGGGAATTCGACTTGGCGCCTCACAATCTTAAATTACTGCAAATGGTATTTAAGGGCGATATCTCCATCATGATTTACTGGGCGGCTAACTATACCCAACTGATGTCGGCAATCTCGCTGGCTCAGGTTCGGTTGGCTGAATGGGGTTACGAATACCTTCCTTCCATTGTGGGGGCTATTCATGATCCTAACGGCATGCGTTCTATTGCCGACATTTTGAAGTTAACCTCCGGGGATAAAGATTACCTGGAGAGTATCTGTGACGTCCAAAGCAGAAACGATGAGGGTCGATCCTTCAACGAGGCTATTGAAGACGCTACTGATTTCTTGGAAGGTCTTGCTGCGGGTCAGTGGAAATCCAACCTTGAGTATGGCGTACTGAACGAACGTGAGATTTACGATCGAGTGGAACGCGGAGCTTTGTTCGAGATTGAAATTGAACCCAAGATACGTGAAGAGTTTATGCGTTTGGTTAGGCAAATCAGCGAATAAACTAATTTAGATAGATGGAGAGCAATGATGGCTGAAATTACAACTATACTGCAACAAGCGCTTTTTGGTATTGGTACTGCTCAACATGACCACGTCCATCGGCATAATACCCTGCATCTGGAAAACCTGGAGATCGACAAGCTTCGCCACGAACAGGAAAACGGCGGGATCCTCCCACGTACTCTGAACGACATCGCGATGAACTCCGGTCAGCTTTGCTCTCAGCCACAAGGTTTCGTCTCGGTCGAAGACGGGATGAACATGCGACGCGGTATCTGCCTGCTGAAGTTCCAGGTCTACTCGAACGCTGCCGAATCGTCTGACATGTCCGTGGTCTGCTACTTGGTCGGCGGTAACAGTTCCGCTGAGAACGGCCTGGACGGTAATACTCGTCTGCAGCCTGTTCGTTGCTGGAGTACGTTGACGTCTCAGTCCAGCGACGGTCAAGGTTATCCAACAGTGCGCCAAGTTGTGGATACCACTCACCAGTTCCTGCTGGGTGATCCGTACGGCGCCAAAGAGATGGCAGCGGTTCGTCCGTATGACGTGGCCAGTGCTGCATTGGGCTACGCTGTTACTGACGGCGACGGTTCGGCTCAGAACTATTGCGGCGTAGCAAACTCTGACCTGACCAATCAGTTGCTCATGTCGAAGACTCAGAACCTGAACCCAACTCACTACTCGAAAGAGCTGTTGAAGTTGGCAGTCCAGACTGGCGATGAAGTCAGTCATAACGGACAGGATCTGGCATGGGCAATCGGTGACTACATGACCACCAGCAGCCTGAACGAGATCTCTCCGCACGATAACCCATTCATGCAGACCATGATGAGTGTGCTGAGCGTCCACAGTCTGGCAAGCTTCCGTGGCTGGTCGGTTGATGAAATGGTTGAAGTATGGCCTAACTTCCTCGACGTATTGAACATGGACAACATGGACGTTACCCGCTTTGCGGCTGACGATACTACGTTGATTACCAGCGATTATGGTCGCGTTAACCAACACGAGATCATTGCATCTGAGGCCGCCATGATGTGTGTCCACCAGTTGCTGGCCAGCGGTCTCATGTCGTACAAATTCAGCGCCACCAACAACCCTACTGAGTTTGACGGGGTAAGCGGTGATGAAGGCGGTGGGGTATCGTTCTCTCCAGGCCAAGCAATGTCGGTTCTGGACAATGATACAAACATGGAGGGTCGTGTTGAAAGCTTTAACCGTCACTTCACTGACGCGTTCTTTGCCAAGTACACCGGTCCATATGCGCATCTGCGCACGCTCATCAACCTGAGCATGGAATGCCACATGTTCGGTGAGACCCGCGTGACGATCTCCTTCGGTGGTGATTATCACGGTGCCAAAACCTTCAGTAACGCAACCTATTACATCAACCACTCTAGCTCCTCGATCTCCGGTACCGAAACCGGATTGACCGAATCGCGGAACTACTTGCACAACATCAAGGAATACTTCTAAGGTGACCCGCCATGAATGAACTTAACAAGCTGTACAAGGACATGTTGTTGTCCTGGAACACCCTC
>JAGXRF010000038.1 GCA_018335925.1 Flavobacteriales bacterium | reverse complement strand
GAAGCGGATTTACGTAGTTTTAAAAATTTCAAGGGTTTGTATACAGCCTCAAACCCCAAGATGGAGTTTTCTAGGATTATGATAAGCTTCACTTACTATGGTAGCTTGATAAAGATATAAAACTCAGCTGATTCTACACTAGATGTCTCACCAGTTTGATAACCATTTATATGCTTAAATAAATACATTACCTTTATATCTCCTCTATCATCCTGGTACATTAGGTCCTCCATTGATAGATCTTGTTTGCCATTGTACTTTTCAAAATCCTTTGCTATCTCATCTATGGATTTTGAATATATTAATTGCTTATCTTTAGTTATTTCGATGATACCATTGTTTTTACTGTAGCTAATTGTGTATTCACCTTTTTCAAAGCTTTTTGCTTGATTATTACGATAAAAGGACATATAGGTGAATAAGTCATACTCGTTGATATTTAATAAGCTTTGACCTTCATTGGCATAAAGGTAGAAGTACTTTCTTTGATAGTCAACACCATCATAAAGCCTAAAGCCAAAGACAGCCTCCATTTCCTCCAGCTTAAAGCCTTCAGGCAATAGCTTCAAATCCCTAAGACTATGCTGATAATTAAAATATGCAATAATGCTGCTGATCCTCTGTCTTTCCTCTTCCTTTAGCTGCTGTTGAGGCTTAATTATCTTACCATCCTGAAGCATTTGGTACTCCTTTAAAAGGGCTTCAAACCTATTGTTTTGACTATATTTCGATAAAGAAAAGGCACTAACTGGCCCAAATACAGAGATAAGTGTGATTATAGCCAACGATAGGACTATTAGAATATTTCTATTGAGTTTCTTTAAAGCCAGATATAACATACTTCCAAAGACCCAAAGGCCAGCTGCTACTACAAAGTATCTGTTTTCTGTTATTCCATAGCTTCGTATTCTTATCCCTATTGCTACAAACATCATTATTAGTAGTGGTATTACCCACTTAGGAAAATACTTAATAAATATATTAGTCCATTGATTCTGCTCCTTTAATTGGTACACTAAGAATATGACAAGTGTACTGATTATTGAAAACCAAAGAACTAAATGGGAAACCATTCCCTGTGGCCACTCCTGAGTTGCAATTATTTTACCGAAGTAAACGTATAAAATAGTGGAATAAGCTACTAAAAGTGGCATCACAATGAACTGTAATAGCACTCTTAAAACCTTAGGATATTCCTCTACTACCAGCTGTTGATTATTGGTCGGCACATCCGCCAGGAAATATGCTGGTGCAAAAATACCCGCAACGATTAAGAAAATATCATAGTACAATTTATACGAAACATTGACTGAAAATAATTGGTCTATTGTAAATAGAATAGCTGCTAAGCCTAAATATAGAACAATTGAATATAAATAAGTTATAAAAAGGTTCGTCATAAGCTTTACAACCTGCAGCTCATATCTCTCTTTCTTTAGTATAAATGGAATACTAGTGAAGAGTAGATACAGTACTAAAGTTACCCCTACATATCTTATAATGGATATCGTGTTGATTTCCTTTATGAATATCTGGTGATATCCTGCCAGTACCACAAGACCCGCAAGGAGTGGAATGAGCTTGCTTTTTATTTTATTAAGTTCTCTTTCAAGCAGTACTCTAATACTCAAGTAAAGCGGCACCCCTAGTGCGAAAATCATTGTTAATCGATTTAGCTGATCTCTCAAGGGGTCTGGATAGGTAAAATTATGATGATTAATAAATATAGCTGTAATAACGGCTGCCGTGGCAAACAGCAGTGCTTCCGGAAATCTTTTAGTACTAACCATTAGCTTTGCAATAAAGGCCTTTGCTAGTTTTAATATTTTTGATGTCATATACATCCCCTCTAGTCTTTTAGATTTTTAATTTTATGAGGTAGAGAAACTATGTTATGTTAATTAAAGAATATCATAAAATACCGACTAATGTGTTACAGCTTGGTTAATATTATATAGATATTAATACCCAGATATAATCAAGGAATAACATTCCTACATATCAGATTGTTTGAGTCATTAATTAGATTATTATAGACAAGAAAATACGGTAATAGTATAACCCCAAACACAATTACTCCTGCTATTGTATTCATATGCTCCACCCCTCTCAACAATTTTTACTAATGTCCTTGCAATATTGAAATTAACTTGATATACTTGACTTGAGCTCGATGATGCTTAAAGATATAAACCTTCGCTATTGCCTTGTTATTTGGAGGTTTATCATCACAACGGGCAATAAAATATTTTGGAGGTTTTTTTTAATGCTTAAAGACAAAAACTTAAGTTGTAAGGATTGTGGAAGTGAGTTTGCCTTTACTGCTTCCGAGCAAGAATTTTTTGCTGAAAAAGGATTCACTAATGAGCCAGGCCGTTGCCCTAAATGTAGAGCAACCAAAAAAGCTCAAGGCAGAAACAATGGTGGTGCTCAAAGACGTCCACAAAAAGAGATGCACACAGTAGTCTGTGACGAATGTGGTGTAAACACAACTGTTCCATTTAAGCCAAGTGGTGATAAACCAGTTTATTGCAAGGATTGCTATCAACCAAGCAATAAAAGATGGTAAAATAAAAGCTAACCTTTCCAATCAATGGAAAGGTTTTTTATTTGTATTTTATTTACAGCTAAAGCCTGTGAATTCCAGTACCTGCCTTCTATTTAAACCTAGAATTTTATAATCCACCACCAGCTGGCCAAAATCCTCCTGATAGGTGTAGCTGTTCTTCCTCACCTTAAACATAAGTATAAAATCCTCTTCAACCCTATAGTTACTTAGTTCTCTATAATTAATCCTATTATTTTTAATTAGCTCCTGATACATTTCTTCATTTAGAACCCCTGTATGCCCTGTTGTATCAACGTACGCATTAATATCAATTTCCTTGTCGTGCTTTTCATAGGGTTTGCCGTTTTTTCTTCGAATCTCAATATTTTTAATAACAGGCTTTATTGGCCCCTTCCAATCCATCCTGTACCCAAAATAATAATTTTCATTAACCTTGAAGCTATCCTCCTGTAGTCTTGTTCCTATGTTCAAATTAAACTGACCTATACTTATTATATATGTATATATAAGCATTAGTAATAGGATAATTCCATACACAAAAATGCTTCTTTTATTCTTACTAAACACCCCATCACCCCTACAACCTCATATAATCAGTAAATACTTATACTTCTGATTTTCTCTATTTTGAAGCATATATTTCTTAATCCTTGATTCCACCTCTAGTTAGCTCAATTAATCCTATAACACCCTTAGCACCTAAAATTAACCATAGTCCTAAAATAGTTTGCACAATACTTCCTATAAGG
>JAGXRF010000037.1 GCA_018335925.1 Flavobacteriales bacterium | reverse complement strand
AATAGGCACCCGGTATTGCCGGTGGAATGGGTTGGACACAAACCATGTAGATACTTGGATTGCCTTACTTCGCAAGTATATTGAACTGGAACAAACCCCTGTTGTCAATAAACGAAAGGCGATTTACGAATACCTTTTCTTGAAAATCGGACATGCCTTTGGTAGTATGCCCGGTGAAAGCCCGGTGTTAGATGATCTATCCCTTGTTGGGTACTATTTCAATCATTTTGAGGAACGGGTTGACCATAGAGCGGTTGAAGATGATATCGTTTTGCTTCAATTGTTATTAACGCAACAAGGCATCTATAATTTACCTATCGATCCTGATCTGTTACAAAAATGGCATGATAACATCGATCAGTATTTGAAGGAAGAGGTTGCGAAGGAAACCAGAGTAGACAGAATTTGTGAGTTGCTGGAATTACAAGGGGAATTAGCAACACTTTCCAATTTAGGTATGCCGATCGATTCGTTTAAAGCATCTTATCATTTTTACAGTCAAATTCCTGCGTTATTACCCAAAGCCCATACTTATTCGCTTGCCCGGCTGTATGATTTGATGAAGGAAAAAGCAAAAATGCTGATTCAATTTGGGTTTGATGATGGCTTGGTAAAAATGATTGATGGTTTCATGAATGAAATTCAGCCTTATGCAGAAAAGACCGGATTAAGACATAAAGCTGCGCGTGATCAGGTAGAAAGGGCGATGCTTTACCTACAGCACCCTGATCAAGCCAGTTATTTAAAGGCACTCGTAAAACTGCATCATGCAAAAGATCAATGGCGAACTGATTATACCAATGGAGGATATATTTTGGCGCTACTTGGAATTTCTCAGGTGTACGCAGCATTAAACATGAGTTTTGCATCCAAGTATTACGCACTTTCTGCGCTTTGGGTAACCTGGCATTCTGCTGATCCTGCTCTATACAAAAGGATGCCGCAGGCTTTAGCGTTGACACAACATGCAGACTATGTGCAAGGTGCATGGCTTTCTGCAATCGAGGACTTCAACCAATACCTTTTGGTCAAACGGGAGTATGACGAGCGAGGGTTTGAGATGGATGATGATAAGTTATACCATGTTTGCACTTTTGAGGTAGCAGCGATGTTGCATGCAATTCCAATGCTTCATCCAGATATGGCAGATTACGTGGAAGAAACAAAAAAGAAACTGGGTTTTATTTGGAAAGAACAAATGGAGCCGGTAGTTGGAGAGTTGAGTAAGAAAATAACAACCCTGGATAAACTTAAATCTGTACTTGCCGAAAAATTGATAGGGCAACCGCTGGAAGATGTGGGGGCTGATCGAAAAATTAAATTTCATTTCTCCGAAGTTGAATTTGAAATTGAATTTGAAAACACACAGCAAATGACCTCGATTGCTGAGGCATTTGCGAGCTCCCTTCAAGTAATGCTATGCGAAATAGCAATAGATCATCCTGAGTTTTTTGAAAACAGTCGCAAAGTTTCCGTACTCGTTCTGATCGGGGAATTCGACAGGGAAAAGAGCGATGATAGTTGGGTAATCACAATTCCAGCGTATGACGGAAACGAACAGGAGAAGGTAAATCAACATAATGTGTACTTGGGTTCGCTTCTTTTTTCAATAGTTCATTCATTGACAGGTATTTCTAAAGCCAATTTTCAAAAGTATTATATCTATGAACTGCTCGATAAAAGGAAATTTGGAGATAAAATGTTTTCTGGTACGCTATATCAGCGGGTTTACAACAAAACAATTGGGGGAGAAAATATGGATGAGCTGAAGAAATCATTTAAAACTCTAGAGTGAAAATTCGTTTACCGGTGTTTGAGACGGAGCAACCCGATCTTGCCTAATCTTCATATCCATAAGTAAACATAAATACTCTTTGAGCATCTGCATCATCAAAATTATCCTTGATATATGGCTGTAAAAACTCCTTTAACCTTTTACTGTTTCTATATTCCTGTTTGAAGTAATAGGAAAAATAATTCTGCAGCCATTTAGGATTGAAATTTTTGTAATCGAAATCTTCCATGTCAAGCAGCCAGTCATAATACGGATCGAATTCTTTGAGTAGTTTTCTCAAATGATCAGGAATGGAGATTTTGAATTTGAAATAATAGTTGAAAAACTGATCAACCCTTCTATCGTGGAAAAATTCATCGTTCCACCAGAATTGTTCGCGCGGTTTCATACTAACAATGTCTTCCACAAATTGTAAATACAGCGTATTCAGTTCATCTGTGGGTTGAATCACGCCATACATGATCGCCTCATAATAATCACCTGCGTTGAAGTTTGATTGAAGTTTATTGAGAGCGTATTCGGTGATTACTTTTTTCTGCTCTTCTGATGATAGAACGCGAAACAGTTCGCAAATAGAATCCCATCCATCATTTGTGTTATTCGTCTCGCTGATCGAAAAGAAATAGTCAGTCGCCTGTTTGAACTGATCCTCAGTTAGATCTATTTTTTCTTCTCTCTCATCCACAATATCTGCAATGAGATTTAAAAGTCGTGGAGAACGCATGCCCGGTGAGGTAAGCCACAATTCGGTAAAGCCTTTGATTGTTTCTGTTGACAGGTTCTTTTTGTTTTTGTCAATAAGAAATAAAATGGCTGAAACCGCTTTGTATTCATGGAACATTTTTTGTTCCTTGAATAACTGAATAACGAAGCTGCAAAATTCATTCAATTCCGCATCGGTTGTTTCTACCAAAGAGAAGACGGCCATCGTTGTATATAAAATCCTCTCATAGCGTTCGCTAAACATCTTGTTGCTGTCATTGGCAAGATGGTATGCCTGTATTGTTGGAAACTGGAGAAATAGTAGCCGCCATTTTTTATGGAAACCGGTCAAGGCTTCCACCGCAGGAATCTTCTTAATTTTATAGCGGTTGGCGTATTTATAGATGATCTCCGGATGGATATTCAATAGAACCACTTCGACAAACCTGTTAGATAAGCCAACAAATCTTCCGCTCAGGTGTGAGTTGCATTTTATAGAAGCACATATTCCTTCTATAAAAGTGCTTGCCAACGGTTCTTGGAAACCACCCAAGTTGAGCATAATACCATTTTGATGAATAAAGTCTGAAAGTCCTTCAAACCATTCGAGTAATTCCCGTGTTGCCTCGTGGTTGCCGGAACTTTTGCTATTATATAAATCTCTGATCTCTGTTGTACACTGCCGTACTTCATACATTATTTCATTGTAGAACTTGCTCTCATGCAACCATTCCAGCACTTCTTTATTGTAGGTATTTTCCAGCAGATCATGTTCTTGCAGTAAGTCGATTGAGAGAAGAGGTGCAGCCAGTTCCTTTACATCCTGCGTTTGTTCATCGTAGTAATCCAGTAGCCAGGCAAGGCGTTTCAAATTACTTTTAACGAGGTATTTCATTTGTTGGCTGATCTCCCCTTTTGCTTCCAATGCTTTTAAGGATTTGACTGCATCGAGATGTTTACCCATCACGTATTGAATAAAAGCCAGCCTTGCTATATTCTCTGCCTTTTCGGGAATTTCAGGATTGTCTAATTTCTCGATGATCGCTGCAAAATCAAATCTTTTGTAGAGGCATAGCAAACAGGTGCATTCTGCTTTATCTGTGTTTCCCGGTTTTAATGAAACGGCGTTGGTAACAAATTCTTTGCTTACCTGATAAAGCTGGTTGTTCCAGAGATGAAGGATAATAGCTTGCCGTTTTTCTTCCAGGTCTTCGGGCAATCCGGCGTGATCGAATGGTTTTTCGAGCAGTTCATACAGCTCC
>JAGXRF010000036.1 GCA_018335925.1 Flavobacteriales bacterium | reverse complement strand
ATAACTCTGTAGGAGAATACTTTTCATCCAGATCTATGAATTTTATGTTCAATTTTTTTATGATTTCCTTGATCCTGTTTGTATCAGTGATGGCTGAAAGAAAATCACGCTGTTGCAAGAGATATCTTCTAAAGTTTTTTGATTGAAACATTTTATCAAGATCAGCTAGATCACTAAACTGCAGCAGTAACTTAAAGTATTCAGACTTTTTATCTTCCGGGTATTTTGATTTCTCTGTGATATAATCCCATATCTGCAACCATTTTTTAACGAGAATTTGAGTAAAAGGACGAATTCTTTTACCATTTAGGATAAAACCATCAATGAACTTAAGGGATTCTTCACTTTGATCTGCTAGTTTTGAAAACAGGCCATCCCGCTCTGTTTTGTAAGTATTATTGCTTAATAGGAAATCCATCAGCTGATAGTTGAAGATAAAGTGTTGGTTAAACTGGGCAATGTTGAGTTTCTTGACGAGATTTTCGATCTTGTGAAGTTTGTGGTCGTAATCCGTTTCTACATTTGTTTTCACATTCATCAGGAATTGATTGTCTTCCCTTGAAATGCTTCCAGGATAAAATATGGATATGTAATCCAAATAGTCTTCATCGATATATCCATTTCTAAGTAAAACATTTACTAACTGGTTTTGCTTTTCATGTTCTATCTCAATCCTAATATTCGCTTTTTCGAATAAGTCCTTTATTTTCAGTTGTCTTAACATGCTGATTTCTTTCTCGTTTTCCTGAATCTGCTTTTTCAACTGTTCATGTAGGTTATTGTTATAATCCTCTATTTGTTTTTTTCTTTCTGTATAAGTCGTTTTTGGATTTACTCGCTTTTCAAGTGTTTTAAAATCTATGTTCAGTTTTTGCGGACTACTGTAAGTAGGATTCCGATCATAGTATTGTACGCCGTTGGTCATGAGAAAATGAAAGTTCTCGTCATCGGTCATCTCCTGAAAGGTCTTTTGACCACCATTGGCGTAAAATGAGACAAAAGGCGAAATGTTTTCGATAGCATGTAACAGGTATGATTTTCTAATTTCTTGAATATCTTGGACTTTAGCCGCTTCTATATGTTCAATCTGTACCTTCCACTCCGATATCAAGGCTCGAAGTTTTTCTGTTTGTTGAGCGATATAAATTTGTTTCCCGTTTAATGCATCAAAAAGTTTTCCTTTATTGTAGGTAAGATCTGTAAAGTCATCTGGAAAGAGGTTCTTATAAACTATTATGGAAAGAAGTTTGCCTTGGATAAGCCCCTTGTCAAGTTTCTGTCGATAGAGATAGTATTCGTTAGTGATATTATGAAGCAGACGCATGTCATCGATAAAACGGGCAATGCTGTCTATCAGATCCTCGGATATTGTGTATCCGTTCGTCGTAATTTTATGCAGAAGTTTATTACTTGAATTTGACGGGTTGATGACTGGAATAACCGGAATAATAAAATCAAAGAATTTGGTGCGTTCGTTTTCTAGTTTGAACATGTCATCCCTTACTGCATAAATGAATACAACATCCTTTTTGATTTTGTCTGACTGATTAATCAGTAGGTTGATTTCGCGAAGTTTGGTAAATATGTCGGTCTGTCTAAATCGATCGAGGTCTTCGATAATCACAACATTGTAAGGGGTAACCTGAAAGAAATAGAGTATTTCATCCAGGTGATGGTTTAATATTGACTTACTAATGTTGTTGCTGATATTTATCTCTGCGTTCTGGATATTTAGCTTACTTATTTTTAAAGCACTGAGCATCCGGATGGATTTATAAATTACTTTAATGCCAATGAAAACAGATGTAACAAGTGCCATCCAATGAAAAATAATCGACCAGAACTCATTCGGAATGATACCAAACTGTTTTGGTATCAATATTGGGTAGATCAAATGGGTTATAGATATCAAGAAAATCGAAATCCAGAAAGTCGTTAATTTGAGTTCTAATTTTGTATAGGAACGTATTTTTCGGAAACGCGAATCGGGGATGTTATTGTCGTCTTCACGATAAAATATCTGTTGCAGAATGCTTAGTTCTATCAGACGAAGAAGATCTGTTTTTAAAGTATTTCCTTGTTCAAATGAAGTCGGGTTGTCTTTGGTGGGTTCTTCGGTTTCCTCTTTGAAGGTAGCCAATGAAATAAACAAGAAATGCAGGCTATCATCTGTATTGGTTTCCTTAAAGGTTTTAAGAATACTACTTTTTCCAGAACCATATGGACCGGTAAGCGCGATATTTTTGATATCGTGTTTCTTTCTATTTTTAAGTGCCCAGGTTAATGCCTTACTGTATTCTTCTACTTCTTCGGCATTACCGGTAGGAGAAAGGGGTTCATACGGTAGTGGATCCTCCTGCTTGGTCGTGGAACTTTGGTCATATAGTTTCTGTAAAAAGTCAATAAAAGATTTTGAGTATCTCAATGAACGCTGGTTCATAAAATGGGTTGTTTCTAATTAAGAATGTAATCACCAAGAAAATTGGATTTTAGTGTGGTATTTATGCAGTTTATACAATACGTGAGAAGTTGTCAGTCAAAAATTTAGACTAGAATAAGGTACAAAACTTTAATTCATTAGCGAACTTTTGCCTAAATCATTTTTATTAAATTGATTTATACCTTGGATGTACACTAGAATATTATTAGTAGAAAAATAAAAAGATGTAGGTTATATCACATAGTTAGCTATTGCTATTTAAGAATATGTTCAATTATATGTCGAACAATGGGATGTTTTACCTTGTATCTATCATTTTTATTTTCACTTTTAACTGTCCAAAACTCTTTGCGTAAATCTTCATGTACCTTATTATACAACATATCAATAGTCGAGTTCTTCTTGTACATACTTCTTGCACAACAAACTATATAGGTAATTGAATCTGCCAGGCCATTAGTCAATTGGTTTATTAAACTTTTATCTTCAAAAGATTCAAGAATATTTTTTAAGTCAATCGCAACATCCCCTTGACTAATTATTACTATGACAATTCCTTTTTTTATAATAATCGCTATAAAGTCACCATGATCACCTTCATTATTAATGGGTAAAGATTTTAGTTCCTCAAAACGATAGGTGTAAAGTTTCGCAAAATCAGCTCTTTTTTTTAATTCCTCAAATAATAGTGCACAAGTAGTTGTTTTGCCACCATTGACTCCAGCTCTGATTATAATGTATTTTTCCATAAAGCAAATTTAATTTTTCGGTTGTGAAGAATATAGTTGGATGATTTGCCAAATATTATTTATGATTTAACAGCTAGGTAATAGAATCATGTACCTGCCATTATATACAACATCGTTTTAAAATTGAATTTTTGTGCTACAGCATTACCTAGAGGGTAGGCTTGCATAATCTTAAGTCATGAAAAATTAGTTTATAATCGCTTTAAAAGGAACACCAACTTTTAGTTGCACCCCAAATGCCTGTTTCCAAACATGTGTATCTTCTTCAGCATTGATTAGGCCACCAACAAGTCCAATTGTTCCTTTTGAAAGTTCTTCTTTGGTATTAACTCGAAATAAAATACCTATCGTACTTGTAAACTGTTGCTTCATGGCAACATCTTTCGGTTTATTCGAAAAGAAAGAATATTGATTATTGAATTCTATTCCGATGGCTTTTTTCTTACCAAAGAAAAAGGAAGCATAAATGGAAGGTGTCCAAGCGATGACCGAATTTTTTAACTCTGTAAGGGAGCCTAGGGATTTTCCTTCATTATTTTTAATGGTGATTTTATTTATTGAAGAATCAAATTGTATGTACGGAATCTCTGCAATTTTTCTATTTTCTAAAAAATTAGTGTTCCTTACGGATATCCCAAATGACAGGAACCATAGGGTTTTTGGTCCGGAATGTGAAAAATTATAGGAGACACCAAATCTTCCTCTTAGATAATCACTCGTCCGAAATTGTAAGAGGCTATCACTGGTTTTAAGTGTATCGTTGTATAATTT
>JAGXRF010000035.1 GCA_018335925.1 Flavobacteriales bacterium | reverse complement strand
TTGAATAACCGTTATGAAAATGAAAAATATCGTAGTAATCAATTAACTTTTCTAAAACCTTTATAAGCTCATAGGCTTCAGTGTGAAAAACATCATCATACTTTAAATAGGTCTCAAAGTAGTTAAATCCATAGGCATGATAGCCAGCCTCTCTTAAGAATTTACAAATCAATCCAACCTGACCTGCAATCTCTAAAGGTATATGAACTACTTTAGGGTTAGTGGTACACATAAGCTTTCTCCTCCTAGCTCTCAAAGTTTCTGATAAATACTGATTAGTTTTTCTGTAACAACTTCCATATCATGATGCTTTAACACGTACTCACGGCTTTTCTTACTTATTTGAACTAAAGGGGTTGGGTTTTTAATTAACTCAAGCAGTACATCATATAGAGTCTCTGGTCTTGCATTAATTATGGGTAATTCTTGAGGAAAGTTTTTTCTAACGTCTTCTCTAATAAAAGCTATAACAGGTTTACCCATAGCCATAGCTTCAACACTTAACATTCCATAGCTTCCGCATAATAGCTGATCAATAACTATATCTGCCTCCATATATGCTTTGATTGCTTCATTATGGCTCATTTTTTCAATGGCCTGATAAATGAAATTCGAATTTTGCTGAAGCTTATTAATTGCAGCTTCAACAAAAGCTGAACCTTTAAAGCTTCTATTTGTGGGAGCATGAATTACCTTCAATACCTTTTTGTTGATATCTGGATACGCTACTGGCATTGCCTTTACCTTACAGGCTAAAGGAAGTACATGAACATTCTGATAATAGTCCTTAACATAAGGGAATACCTCGTAATCCTGAACTATTGACGTTTGAATATATTTTGAAATATAAGCCAGACTTTTGTGTATTTGATCGTCCGTCATATAGTTTTTGGGTAAAATATAGGGATTTAATTGATTTACTTTATTCATGCTTCGAACATCATTGCCCCAATGATGCATTACAAGCTTTTTACCACTTTGGCGAAAGTGAGGCAGATCTATATTTCCTGGAAAAAAAGTATTTCCATTATAAAAATGAATTATATCACTAAATTTATCTAACACATTTATTAGCTTATATAACTCATATGCATCTGTATTAATTATCCTTCCTTTATACTGGAGGTAACTATTAAACCAGTTAAAGCCGCTAACATTATACCCCTTCTCTCTAAGACCTTCACAGAGGATTCCCATCTGTCCAGCAATTTCAGTAGGTGCATGAACAATCTGCATGATTATCGCCTCCTAATCTTCCTTCGGATTATTCATAACATTTTTTGTACTATTACATATTTTATATAAAGAAAATTTGTGAGGAGGACTATTATGACCCTTAAATATTTATCTCCTAATCAACTGAATATTAAAAACCATCTAGCAATGCTCCCTTGTGGAGACTTGATAGATAACACAATTGATAATTGGAGCCCCACAGAGCTAGAGCCATATATCTCTTATATCCTACAGGGAAAAGGCATTGACTCAATGTTTGGTGGATTAATATTTAATCCGATTTGCTCTAGAAAAAACCGCTTTATATACCCCCTATATGCCACATTTGGCAAACTAGCAAATATTGAAGACTGGCAACTTGTCATCGAAAACCTGTTTTCAAAAAACCTAAATCTTCATGCAGCAGCACTTAATAAGCGACCCCTTGATATTTGGGTATCATTGCCATATCCTTTATCGATGCAGCACAGCTTTGGTATTATTAATCATTCAAACTTAAGCTTTGAGCATGAAGGCGACAGAATAATAGCCGTAAAATGGTGGATCGACAGCTTCCTTAATCGTTTTAACAAGGAAAGGAACCTACAACCGTACCTTACCTTTAGGGGCTTCGTATGGCAGCGAGATGCAATAAGTCAACAAGACATTAAATTAGTCGAGAGCGTCAACAGCTATATTCGCCAATTAAACCTACTTTCAATGTGGTTACCAAACTATGGCTCCAGCAATATTATAGATTGGCAAAAATTAGGATTCAATACAATATGCCTAAACTCTAATTATTACGGAAACACCCACTATGATTATAAATGGATAAATAATGCTTCAGCCTTCGCCAAATATTATCATACCGGTATGCAAATATATAGTGGAAAGGGTAGCATTTTCAACGACACTCATTTAATAGATTATCTAAATTTAGGACTTCCACAATATAATAATTATATGAAAGACTGTTTGCTGGTTTATCAATTTCCAAATCAAAGATTAAAAAAAATATATGAAAATAGCTTAGTTGATTATATTAGGATATATAGCTTTATAAAAGGTATCTATAGCAAGGTTTCATATCCTGGCATACTGTATTAAACTATTCTTTAGTCAAAACAACTCCTGTTAATGAAAAGGAGTTGTTTTTTATTTACCTTTACTTAAGCTGTGAGTATATATTTAGTAGCTGCTTCAACACTACATCTCTATCATGTATACCTTCAACATAGCTTCTCCCCGCAACCCCTCGTCTATTTCTCTCATTAGGATCTTCAATAAGCATTTTGATTTTCTCTTTTACATCATCTGGATTTCCATTAACAATTGGTAAGCTTGCTGGAAACTTTTCTACGAGGTCAGGTCGAATATATCCAACAACAGGTTTTCCTAATGCCATTGATTCAACACTTAATAAGCCATAAGAACCACAACGAATCTGATCTATGATGATATCGGCTTCCTTATAAAGCTGTACAACTTCTGCATTACTCATTTTTTCAATTCTTCTGTAATCAAAGCTATGAGTCTTCTTTAGCTCTTCTATTGCTTTTTCAACATAAACAGTCCCCTTAAAATCTGGATTTGTTGGAGCATGTAAAATAAGCGGCTTCTTTTTTGTTGTATCTGGATAGGAGGGTGCAAATTTACTCAAATCAATCGCTAAGGGTAGGATATGAACCCTTTCATAGTATTTCTCAACATAGGGAAGCACCTCGTAATCCTGTACAATTGCATCTTTAGCATATTGTGATATACCCTTCAACCTACGGTGTATTTCCTCGTTAGGAGGAGAATCACCAGTATAGACATAGGGATTATTTATCCTTGCCATGTCATGAAAGCGAACATCATTACCCCAATGATGCATGACAACCTTTTTTCTCATCTGCATAATTTTGTGTAAATCCTTATATCCTTCATCTATTGAGCTTGCATAATGATAATGGAATAAATCATAGAAGTTTAAAATATGCTTAGCTGTCCTTCTTAATTCATACACATTTGTGTTAATAAGATGCTCCTTATAGCCTAGATAGGAGTGAAAGGTATTGTAGGCACTTGCAATTACCCCTTTACGCTTTAGCGCCCCACACAGAATACCCATTTGCCCCGCAATTTCAATAATGCCATGGAAAACCTTCATCGGTTACTATCCTCCTTTAACCATTGATAAGTTTTGCTAAGCCCTTCAGAAAGAGAATTATTTATCCTCCAATTCAACTCTCTTTGGATTTTTGTAGAATCAATACTGCGTCTTTTTACAGTATCTATAGGTCTCATCTGCCTAAACTCTATAAGACTGTCAGTTCTTCCTGTTATCTCCTTTATTTTTCCTGCAATATTTAAAATAGCTGTTTCAGTACCTGTCCCTACGTTATAACACTTTCCGATTGCCTTATCATTAACAGCTGCAAGTATAAAGGCCTCTAGGGCATCCTCAATAAAAGTAAAATCCCTTGTCTGCTTTCCATTACCATAAATTATCTGTGGTCTGTTATTTTCGATTGCCTCAAAAAACTTGGCTACCACTCCACAATATGGATTCAGTGAGGTTTGGCCTGGTCCATAAACATTTGATAAGCGTAATATAGTTACTGGAAGCTTATACATTTTATAATAAACACTGCAATAATGCTCAGTGGAAAATTTACTAGCTGCATAGGGTAGCTCTATGTTGTAGTATTCTTCTGTTGTAGGCAGATAATCTGCGGAGCCGTACACAGATGTTGTCGATGAGTAAATAAACCTTTTTAATTTCCTGCAAAACTTGTGAGCATTTTTAAGCATCAAAAATCCACCTATTAAATTGGTATTTATGTCTAGTTCTAGATCGTACACAGATTTAATAATATTTGAGCATGCTAGATGAAAAATATATTCTACCTTCGGCATAGTATCCTCTAATACTTGAGGGTTAGTTATACTGTCCTCTATAAAAGTAATTTTATCTGAGTCAGGTATAGCCTCCCGTTGTCCTGTGGACAAATCATCTATTACATAAATATGTTGGCTTATAGGCAAAATTCTTTTGATAAGCTGAGATCCTATAAAACCTGCACCCCCCGTAACCAACACACTGCCTAACATCACAACACTCCCTCTCTTGTTAACAAATTC
>JAGXRF010000034.1 GCA_018335925.1 Flavobacteriales bacterium | reverse complement strand
GCTAACAGCTAAATGCTAACCCATTCGCTCATTCGCTAATTTACTCATTCGCTAATTACCTAATCTCCTAAAGCTAATTGCTAAAAGCTAACAGCTAAATGCTAACCCATTGGCTCATTCGCTAATTTACTCATTCGCTAATTACCTAATCTCCTAAAGCTAATTTCTAATTGCTAACAGCTAAATGCTAACCCATTCGCTCATTCGCTAATTTACTCATTCGCTAATTACCTAATCTCCTAAAGCTAAATGCTAACAGCTAACAGCTAAATGCTAACCCATTCGCTCATTCGCTAATTTACTTATTCGCTAATTACCTAACCTTCCAGTTTTCAATTTAACATCCTCTTGACGTGCTTACTTGCTAAAAAAAGTATTTTTGCAAAAACCCTTTTGTTTTGAAGTATTTATATTTACTGATTTTTCTCTTATTTTTTGATGAAGTTACAGCCCAATCCGAAAAAACAATTTATGACCATGCAGTGTTTTGGCATAAAACCGAAATTAACGAAATGTTTAACGAAAATTGGGGAGTTGGGGTAGATTACGTATATCGTAGCAAAAACCAACTGAACGAAGGAAGCATGTTTCAAAGTCATTTGCGAACAAGTATTCGTCCTTGGGTACATTACCAATTTAACAAAAATGCCCGTTTCTCCGTTTCTCCTATCGGTTACATGTATACCAACGAGTATATAGGAAAAGAAGAAGATTTTGATCGATTGCCTTACCACGAGCTAAGAACTACTTTTCAGTTTTTTCACCACCAAAAGTCGGCCTCCGGAAAATGGATGCATACCTGGAGATATCGTTATGAGCTTAGATGGCAAGAACAACCTATCCATGAAGATTATCGCTTTTTTACCAGGTTTCGTTTTCGTTACCGTATTAGATACATCATCAATGGGAACGATTTTTACGAAAACAATACATGGTATGCAGCAGTTTCAAATGAAATTGGTTTAAACATGGGGAAAAATGTAGTGCTCAATACCTTTAACCAAAATCGGTTGTATGTAGGAATTGGTTATCGATTTTTTGATGTAGTAAGGGCCGAATTGCGGTATGTGGATCGTTTTAGAACCAGAGGTGCTACCGGGTTTGAGTTTGATCATGGGAGAGGTTTGATGTTGGGAATTTATGTGGACCAACTTTCCGGATTGTGGAACAAAGAAATTCAAAAAGTAAAATTTGCAGATTAATGAACCGAGAAAGAATTTACCAAATTACCATAGCAATACTATTGTTTGGATTGCTTTATTTATGGGTACAAAAACAAAGCAATTCATCCAATAATAAAGTTTTAAAAAACGAAGCGATTCCGTTGTCTGTTGACTCCTTACAACAACTCAAAAACCAATACCAATCGCTTTTATTGGGAGAAAGGTATTTTACCGAAAGAAATTATGTAAAGGCTGATAGCATCTTTGCTACATTAAAAGATTCTTCTTTTGATGAAATCAAACAACAAGTGCAATGGTTGCAAAACCAACAGACAGAAGAACCTAAAAGCATCCAAGAATTTGTTTCAACCCCATCTACCACCGAAGAAAAAGAGGGGAAATCTACCCCAGAGTTTCTTAATAAAGAAAACCATCCAAAAGAAAACATGTACCAAATGTTGCAATTGGTTAGTTCCAAAGGTGTCCCTTTTCAATATGTAGGAATGGTAAAAGATGGGAAAGCCAATGGTTATGGGGTTGCAATTTACGATTCCGGAAGTATTTATAAAGGAGAATGGAAAGACAATTTGAAGCACGGTTATGGGGTGTATACTTGGAAAGATGGGGAGTCGTATGAAGGTTTTTATGTAGAAAACAAAAGAGAAGGTTTAGGTACCTATCGTTGGAAAAATGGCGAATATTACCAAGGAAATTGGGAAGACGATATGCGACATGGAGAGGGGGTGATTTACAAAAAAACCGGCAAAATCAAGGTACAAGGAACTTTTGAAAAAGATGTGCTGAAAAAGTAATCCCGATAGCTATCGGGAGTAATTAGTGAACAAACTTAAAACATTAAACTTGAAACGTTAAACTTTTCAACCCCTCACCAATGAAAACCTTTCAAGACCAAATCGGACAATTTCATCGATTGAAACAAACGCCAAAACGAATCGTTTGTTTGGTTCCTTCTATTACCGAATTGTTGTACCATTTAGGGTTGGAAGATGCAGTGGTAGGCATTACCAAATTTTGCGAACATCCGGTGCATTTTAAAAAAACCAAAACCATTATTGGAGGTACCAAGCAGGTACATTTAGAAAAAATCATTGCTTTGCAGCCAGATATGATCATCGCCAATAAAGAAGAAAACACCCAAGAAGTGGTGGTTTCTTTGCAAAAGTTTGCTCCGGTTTGGGTAACCAATATTGTTACGGTTGAAGATGCTTTGCAAATGATATTGGATATGGGAAAACTCTTTCAAAAAAATATTGAAGCCCAAAAATGGGTACAGAAAATCCAACATGCTCGTGAGGATTTTAAAGCGTTTATACAAACCAAACCAAACAAAAAAGTGGTGTATTTTATTTGGGCAAAACCTTATATGGTGGCAGCCAACCAAACTTTTATACATCAAATGTTATTGGAGAACGGCTGGAGCAATGGCTACGAAAACCAAGATCGCTATCCGGAAATAGAGCTCAAAAAAATCAGGTTACAATGCGATCCTGATCTGGTATTGTTATCGTCTGAACCATTTCCGTTTAAAGACGAACATGCCTTTGAAATAGGTAGGTTTACCCATCATGCAAAAACTATTTTTGTAGATGGCTCTTATTTTTCGTGGTATGGCAGTAGGATGCATGCAGCCTATGCATATTTCAAGCAAATGCATCAACGGTTGGATGGAGAAATTGTTTAGATAAATGAAAATTAAACTAATTTGAATTACATTTTATTGGTTGAAAAAGAATCGTTTTGGCAAGCATAACGAGCAATTCCAACTAAAGCAATAATAAATAAAACAGATGAAAAAAGATTTGGCAAACCGATTAAGAGAAGTTTTACTTAACGGTAAATGGATTGCTAATACCAATCTAAAAGAACAGATAACAAGTACAAGCTGGGGACAAGCAATGGAAAGGATAGGTAGTTTAAACACAATTGCATTATTAACTTTTCATGTAAACTATTATTTAAAAGGAGTATTAACGGTGTTACAGGGAGGAAAGCTTGAAATTAAAGACAAATACAGCTTTGACATGCCAGAAATATTGTCAGAATCGGATTGGTTTAACTTAGTGAATGAATTTGTAAGCAATGCCGAAAATTTTATAAATCACGTTGAAAATATGGACGAAAATTTATTGACTCAACCATTTGTAAAAGAAGAATACGGAAGTTATTTACGAAATATTGAAGCCCAAATAGAGCATAGTTATTATCACTTAGGACAGATTTCACTGATTAAAAAGTTGATAATACAGAGACAAATCAAAAATTGAAACCTCTTAAAGACATGAATACCAGTCATTAACTCCTAAACCTTTATAGAGTTTTCTTACTTCAAATACGCATTTTTTAGAATTTAACGGAACTTCCAAACGCATAATTCTCTAAGTAGGAAAACCTTGGAGTGAGTTTGCCGTTTTCGGTAATTTTTGCTCTTTCCAAAATACCATCAGCATCTCCGTTTGTAAAAGCAGGTAGAACATGTGTTGCAAACATTTCTCCAAAACCTTCGCTGGCATCTAAAGGCAATTCGCAAGGCAAATTGTCAACTGCCATCACTACTACGGCATTAGGATGAAACACATCTACTTCTTGGTTGGTTTTGGCATCATAACCATACAATGGGTCGGCAATGGTGCTTGCACGTAAAGTACATGCAATCGGGCCATCTACATCACAAGAAATGTCGGCCACTACTTTTATTTTACAAGCGGCATCCTTCAACATTTCTCGGGTTAAAATTTTAGGGGCTCGATTGTCGTAAAAATGTCCGGCCATAAAGATATCTGCAACTTGGGTAAATCTTCCAAAATTAGATTGGTAAGCCTCCGGATGTTGGTAAAAATCCTCTTTTTCCAAAACCTGACCGTCTATTCGTTGGTTGTAATCCAACACATCTATTTGGGTGTAAACTGGCTGTGCATAGTTTTTATGTAGAAAATCCTCTACCGAAACTTCTTTAAATTTGATGGCATCTAAAATTTCTTTGGCTCCCGATCCTACTTTTCCAGTACCTGTTAGCACCACTTTAATAGGAGGAAAAACTACTTTTTTTAGTTCTTTTACCAACATCGCTTGGTTGGTTAAAGTTTCTGCCTTTGGCAATTTAAAAAGCTCAAATTTAATTCCAAAAGCCCGGAACCCATTATAAGCTCCTACAATTCCGGCATATTTCCCGAAACCAATCAAACGTTGGTTGTGTTCATTTACAATGGTTTCATGATCAAACAACGTGATGTTTTTGTCTAAAATAGCTTGTAGTAATTTTTGGTTATAGGGCTGTTTTTTAATGGTATGCGAAAAAAAGAAGTATTTTTTATTGGGAATCAAGGCATCCACCGGAATTTCTTTCACACCAAGCAGTACATCGCAATCGTTTAAATTTTGAACCACCTCAATCCCTTGCTCCAGATAAGTCTCATCGGAAAAAACCCGAACCGTAGAAGTTTCCACTACAAACTCCCAAGTAGGATAAGTAGCTTTTAATTCTTTTAGCTTTTGAGGAGAGAAAACCACTCTCTTGTCGGGTGGATTTTTACGTTCTTGAACCAGTCCAAACTTCATTTTTTGTGATATTTTTTTAACAATTCTATGTAATGTTACAAATATAACAGATTTTACACGTTTATACAAGTTGCAAAATGACGAAAAAGGCATTAAATTTGCAGGCTAAAACTTACACAAGGGGTCGACTGGTTTTGACAGCGAGTGGAATTATTTAGTAAGCACGTCGAGCCAAGTATGGTAGGCTCGTAAATATCTGCTATACGACTTATAAACGGCGAAAATAACTACGCTTTAGCTGCTTAATCTGAATCACAGTAAGATTTGCCTCGTCCGGCCAGGTCGGAAAGCTAAATTCTCCTCAAAAGCCTTGGTTTGTGGCGTTTGGTTTAGGGGAACCGCAAAAATAAACCTAGAAAGGGTAACGCTT
>JAGXRF010000033.1 GCA_018335925.1 Flavobacteriales bacterium | reverse complement strand
TACATTTTCTCCTGATGCTGTCCTTGTTTGTATAATATTAGGCATTGGAACTTCTTTCCAACCTTTACTTAAATCATTAACAGAAGCATTATTTGTAGTTTGAATATGTGTCTGAAATACTTTATCATCTTTAATACGATGGACCTCAGTACCATTTTTATTTATATACACAATATCTCTCCCATCTGGATCAATAGCATTTATCGGATTATTAGCCACATAAGCATAAGACGAGATTCCCGGATATTTCTCCGCCAATGGGTCAACACTCAACCAAATACTCGTGCTTGGGTTGTAAAAGCGTGCACCGTAGTAATACAAACCTGTTTCTTCGTCTAACTCTTTACCATTAAATTTCCAGCGGTTGTTAAAGTTGCCGGTGTAAGAACGTTGCTCGGCCATTGTTTCACCGAATGGCAAATTTAAGAAAAACTGGTAAGGATTCCCTTTATGATCTGTTAAAAATGTTGCAGTACCAAGATGGTCTGGGTGGTAAAAGTAAAGTTCTTCACCATTTACTCTGGTGTCTCCCCTTTCTATTTCGGTGGTTTCCTCTAAATTTTTAGGGTTGTTTTCTACTAAATTAATGGCAAGCTTGCCTTGCTTTAGCAATTGCACCAAATTGTTTTGTAGTGCTTCTGCTGTTAAATGTTTGGGGGGCTGTTGGTTTCTTGTGGCATTTTTTTGGTAATTACCATCGCTAAGCAATCTTGCGGCTATGCGTTGGCTGCCTGCATAATAGTGCTTGGTGTAGGTGTTGTCTGATAAATCTGAAACCATTAGCCCATTCGGATAAAACACTAATTGGTTAAACTGCACGTTGCTGTCAGTTAATTGGCCATTTTGGTAAATGTTGCTAACATCTCCAACTGCTTTGATAATGCGTTCGCCTCCAGCATCATAAATGCTGTGTTGTATGTTGCTTGGGCTATACACTACACGTAAACGGTTTGCCTCATCCCATATAAAATATTGTGTATTTTGCTCTTTTTGATGCATCGAAATGTTTCCGTTGGCATCGTATTCAAAATACTGCGAAACACCTGTGTTTTGGTTAAGGATAGATGTTACTTGATGATTGCCATTGTCATAAGCATAAACATTGTTGTAGGTGTTTTGCTGTTGCATGTTGTTGTCTAAATAATGATTTTGCCATTTATTTAAAATGCCATGCGTTTGGTTATAGTCCATTTTTAAGTCATAGTTGGCATTGTGGTTGTTATTTGGAGTTTGCTCTCCAACAAAATAACCAGAAGCTACTTTTAATCTATTAAACTTATCATAACTATATTTGTGCTGATAATAGCCCCCTATTTGATTTACCGGATTGGCATTGTTAGTGATGCTTGTTATGTTGCCAATGTAATCAAAATCGTAGTTCAAATTTTGCAGTTGTCCGCCATTTACCTCTAATTGCAGGTTTTGTAGTCTTCGCAGCTCGGGGGTGTAGGTGTAGTTGGTTGTGGTGCCGTTGCCATAGGTAATAGAAGTTCTTTGTTCAAAATGATCATAGAAAATCCCATCAACATAAACCTGATTTCCTATCACACTAAACAAATTTCCACCCTTATCATAACTATAACGAACTCTTTCGCTATCTGGATAAACAATATTTCTTACACGGTTCCAAGAATCGTAATCATATTTGGTATTAAAAATTTGATCACTATAATCTGCTGAAGGGCTAATCACATAACGCACATTGTTAATCATTTCCCCTAAGTTTCCGTAAGTAAATGATTGCCAACCTGTAGCATCTTGCTGATAAACTAATCTCCCCGTTTGATTGCCACTTCCCGGTGCACCATATTGGTAGGAGGTGTTGGCAATGTTTGGAGTAGATCCACCATCTGGTGACGGATAAACTACTTCTTGCAACCTGTTGAAGTCGTAAGTATATTGAATAAACTCCCCACTACTTGCCAAATTTGGTGTTTGTGTTTTTAGCAAATTGCCACCAATATGATATTCGTTAGTAACCAAACCTGCATCCGGATGATTAACAGTTAACTTTCTGCCAAAGTTATCGTAAGTGTAGGTTATGGTTAAATTGGCTGCATCGGTGTAACTTATCAATTCGCCTATGCTGTTGTAGTTAAATGAAGTTTCTAAAGCTTCGTCTCCAATTTGTATGGTTTTTAATGCTCTACCGTTAATATCTAAATATTGTTCGTTCTCTAACCAATCGGATGCATTTTGCTGTGTTTTGGTTTTGGTTTTTAACCAACCGTTTTCTAAGCTGTATTCCATTTCGGTGATACTACCCACCGGATCAATTGATTTTACTGGTCTGTCTAATTCATCAAAAAAGGTTTGAGATGGGTTGCCACCATGGTTTTGGTTTAACACTTTGTTTACTGCTGGGTCTTTGGCCTCCAATGTTGGGTGATATTGCGTAATTGCTCTTCCGAAATCGTCAAAAGTAGTTCTGCCCGAAACACTCATCATTTCATTACCTTCAATTTCAATGTCCTTTTTAACCTGAATGGGTCGCATCAAACCGTCTATAAAAGTATAGGTTTGAATTGGGTTTAACGGATTTGCTTCATCAAAATGATCTGTGATGGCATAAGCTGGATTATTGATAGATGCAAACGGAAATTGCGAAGTGTTAAAGGTTGGATACGTAAATCGGATGGTGTAGTTGTTAACATTTGTTGGAGATGCTGGCTGTTGTTTTGGCCCTACTATTCTGGTGGTTCTTCCGAAAGTATCATAAAAGTAACTTACTTTATTGCCCGTTATATCCACACTCTCGGTTATTTTATCAAAAAGGTTGTTGTAAGTTGCACTTGTTTGATATCCAAAAGCATCATTAACCTGCACCACATACTTGCCTAAGTCATCGTATTTGTATTCTAACCAATAAGACTGTCCGTTTTCATTTGCTGGCATGGTTTTCTTTTTTAACAACCCTATTTTACCATCGGTAGTGTTGGTGGTGTAATATTCTAAATTTACTATTGCAGTGTTTGCCATGTCGGTTGCACTGTTGGTTAAATGGGTTCTTACATGGGTAATTAAACCATTAGCGGTGTTAACCAAAGTGGTTCGGTGACGCTTTGGATTATTGTTCACCGTGTTTCCTTCAAATACTTTAATAGATTTTGGAACGTTTAGGATGTTTTTGTTTACTAAGTCAGCATCTTCATGATAAGTTAACACTGAAATATAATCATCACTGCTATCGTTGGGGTTACCAAGATAATCATATCTAATAACTCTACCTTTTGTATCGTAGTTTAAAATAGATTCTTTAACCAAAGGGGTATTGCCAAGTTCAAATACCTCATCGCGGGTTTTAAACAACAAAGCAATTGCGGTTCTTCTGCCCTCTGTTCCTCCGGTATCAAAAGTTTCGGAAACTAAACCATTTGCTAAATTAATTTCTTGGTTATTGTTTTGAAGCTTGTACAATTTATACTCATTAATGGTTTTGGTAAACAACTGCGATGTGTTTCCTTTTGTGGTGGTGGTTTCTTTGATTAATCCTTTTAAAAAGAAATTGTGGTTGTGAAATTTTTGTGTAGTGGTTCTGTAAACCTCTGGTATTTGATTGCCAGGTTTGAGTTGTATGGTTTTAACTTCTTCAAAACCATAAAACATTCGCTCTCTACGATCGTAATAAGGGTTTTTGTATTCAAATTTTGTTAGGTAGGTATCTACCCCATCGTCTTGTAAATCATAACCGTCATAAACATTTACTTCTGACATTACCCATTTTGCGTGTGGGTTGTTGTAGGATTTGGAAATTGGTTTGTAATTTAACTCGTAACTGCCTCCAGAAGGTAAAATCACTTTTTTTAATTTACCTGTTCTAGCTATGGTGTTATATCTTACAGAAATTTTATTATTATTTATGTATTCTATATAGTCAGGAAAACCATCACCATTAAAGTCTCTGAAATCTTTTTCATTAGTGTTAATTGATAAATTTGCGTTTGCTCCTGTTGTGGTTCCAGTTTTAAAAAATAAAATAGGAAAAAACCAACAGCAAATTTTAAATGCGTGATAGTAATTTAAATTACCTGATATAAAAACAGATTTGTTTTTTGAATCAGTATCTAAATTAGGTATTGAGATTGGTGAGTTATTAAATGTATTATTTTGATTTAAATACAAAGAATTGGCAATTAAAACATCTACTAAACCATCTGAATTTAAATCTTTAAAAGTTTTTACAGTTCTACTATTACTTGCATTCAAGCCCAGATTTACACCAAATCCAAGGGGAGTATTAAATAAATCAGATAAATCAAACCCCGCTCCTAAACTAAAAGATAAAAATCCTGGTTTTGATTCATGTAATAAACTTGAAATATTAATTGGTGTTGAAGTTATGTTGCCACTTATTAATTGAAGAATAACATTGCCATTTTGAAGAAAAATTTTGTCAGGTATGCCATCACCATTAACGTCCATATAATGTTCGTTTGTTTTACTCTCTCCCTCTAATGTTGCACTAAGACCTACACTGCCTCTTGCTGATGCAGTTCCCATCGAAACGGTCTTTTCATTTGTTTTACCACTATTTACAGTTTTATTACCAACTGAAACACCAGGAGAGGAATAATTTTTTGTTAAAGCTAAAGTTGTTGAAGAATTATTGGAACTATTTGGATAACTAGATAATGGAATACTTTGGGCTAAATGACCACCTGTTGAATTTGTAAAGTGAATTTCATTTGGTTTAATTATTTCAGGGTATCCATCACCATTTAAATCAATAAAATCAGTAAATTGATAACTATAAACACCATTAGCTTTTGTTAAACCAAAAGATCCAGAACCATGATTTACAGATCTAGAATGACTTTTATGTCTTTTATTTATTGCATACATTCCTGTATAGGAATTTGCAGATTGTTCAGCAATAATATTGTCTGTATTATCAATAAAATTATTAAACATAGAGGATTGTTCAAACGAACCTATTTGAACATAATCTGCAGAAGAAAATTGAGATTCGTGCATCCCAATCCATTTTTCTGAAAATGTATTATCAACATTTATTGATACATTAGGTTGCATTGGCAACAATGCAATTTCAAAATTAAAATATGGAGGCAAATCAGGTGGATTGTCTGGGTCAATTGGATTGGTTGCGTTAGGATTTTCTGGATTAGGATTCAAACCCATCAAAATGTTTTCAATGCAAATTTGTTGAGCTTCTGGGGTTGGTTCGTTTTCGCAAGAAGAAAAATCAATATTTGAATTGGTTTGAGGATTAAATACTAAATTAACATTTATTAATTTTCCATAACTATCTTGAGGCGTATTTACGTTTGAATCATAATTGGCATTATACATAAACTGTCCCCAATTATTGTGCATAAAACCTAAATGAAATAATGGATTAGCCACATAAGCATTTGTAATTGGTGTTTCTGAGTAAGTAGGAGATTGTTGGTTAATTTGTACTAAAATAGGAATTGAATAGTTAATAGTTGATAAAAAATAAGAAACATTTAAATTTGTATGATTATCGCCTAATAAGTATATTTCAAAGTATAATGATGTTTGGCTTGATATTAAATTTTGAATAGTATCATCAATAACAGATATTGGTAATGGCACACTAGAGGATAGCAATTGTAGCTGTCCGTTCACAACTTTAAATACAAATGAGCTATGAACTAGATTGTTTTTAATTGTATTTAATTTAAAAGAATAACCTTCAAATGAATTAATATTTGATGAAAACACATTTAATTGTCCATCAAATATGATTTTATAATTATCAGTTAGTTGAACTAAATTATTGTTAACGCCTTCTTGAAAAAATGAAGTATTAAAAAATGGATTACCATTACATCCATTTAATAAAGATGGTTTTTGAGGTATAACTAATTCCTCTATATTTTGATTTGGATTTGGATTTTCAAGATTTAAAGTTGTAGGCGTAAAAAAAACTTTAGGATACCATTTAATATTTTCCCAAAATTGATATGATTCTGATTCAATTATAAATTTAAAGCTATCTCCTTCAGTCACATTAATGTTGTTAAGAAATGGATAATTGATAGAGGATGGTATTTGAACATTAGAACCCTTTGGTATATTTAAAGTAAATAAGGTAGTTTCACCGTTTGAGGAATTAGTCTTTATAATTTTTAGAGTCATATGATCTCTTAAAAGTAAATTGCTAAATGCTGACCAATTAATACTTGCGGAACCATTGTTTTCAAAAGTAATTTCACCATGACCAGAAAGTGCATATGAATTACTATAATCTCCCCCAATAAAATTAGCTTCATCAATTAAAGGAGTACTCTTAATTATTGGTTTAATATTACCATTACAGTTTTTTAAAATATATCTAACAAAAACATAATCATCTAAAACAAACCTTCCGTTTATCATTGCTTGAGAACATTCCTTATGTGCAGCTACACCAATATTATTCCCTGAATCTACAAAATTTTGGTATGAGTACTCATTATAAAATATTCTTGATATTTGGTTACTATTTTTATCAAAATATTCTATGCTAATTGCAAGTGTAAAATCGTTGTTAACACTAAATTCAGATATATTTTCAATCTTCAATTTATCATATAAAGAGATTGTGTCACATTTATGAACTTTTCTTTTGTATACCCTCACCAAATCATAATCTTCATTTATTTCATTAGGTTCTTCCGGTTCACTTGGCTCAATAATAGTGCTTGAAACATTAGCAGCTGTAATTACTAAATTTTCTGAAAATCTACTATCAGTGTTGAATGAATTTGTCCCATTATTTTCCTCTTTTTTATTAAAATAAACTTTGTTATTCCAAACAACATCTGTTAACCCATCTTGATTAGAATCTGTTAAATATAAAAAGGTTTCATTTTCGGAATAGGATTTTTCTCTGGTAAAATTATAATTTAACCCCCATAGTGAAAATTTAATATCATAATTTTGCCAAAACGGCAAGGTTGTTTTGCCTTTATTTTTATAAAAATCGGTAACTCCTGCTATACTTAAAGGGTTTTGATTAAAGTAATTAGTAAAACTATCATTTAATTGATTTTTATAATAAATCAATCCATTGCTTTTTCTCAAAACAACATCATCTAAACCATCTCCATCCATATCAACTAAAGTAATTCTACCAGTATTTTCTTGTGTGTTTTTTGAGTAATTTAAACCTGCCATTAATGTTCTTTCAGCAGAATTACGAGAACGACTTAATAATGAAATTCCAACACCAACTCTAACTCTGAAACCATAATCTATATTTTCAATTGTATTTATTTTTGATGGGTTTAAAATACTACCAAAACCCAATCTATAGTTTGGATTGTCATTAGGTAAATCTATAATATTTTCATTTTCAGAAAAAAGCGATCTTTGTTTTGGATTAAAATCTAAATAATAATCAAAATGTGTCTTATGAAAATTAGATTGATTTGAATTATATTCATCAATGCTTAATAAATTGTTTTTTCCAAAATTAAAAAAAGAAGGGTTGCTTGATTCGTTTATATAATTTAATTTATATTTTCTAATCAAAGTCTCGTTAAAAATTACTGCAATATCATTTAATAAAAAGCAATCGACTATTTTTACTCCAAATTTAAAGTCTAATTTTGTATCGGTTTTTAAAACATTTGATTTATTAAAAACAATTTTATATTTACCAAGATTATTACCTTGATTAGTGTAATAAATATCTTTCAAATAAAAATAAGTTGATTGATTGTAAAACTCTCCATAAGAAGAATTTAACAAACCTTTATCATAATTATAAGTAATATTATTCTCAAACACATCAATAACTTTAACTAATGCCCAATGAAAAATATTTCCATTTGCTTGTTGTAAAATGTGTGTTTGTTTAAGGCCAGTTTCATCTCCTCCATACCAGCTTACGGTTCCATTTGTATTAGTAACTTTCCAATAATAATTACTTGGAGAGGTACCTAATCTTTCAATTTTATCAAAACCATTTTGTTTTCTAAATGTAAAATCTTTAGTTCCATTTGAATTTCTATTTTGCAATAAGGTAGTTAAATTAGCATTATCCAACTCACCTTCATGCCTGTGTGGCATATATTCATAATTTGATCCTTCTGTTCGTGGATGTAACAATTGTTCGCCTGCCAAAGTGTATATTTCAGTTTCAAATACAGTATCAAATTTCGGCACCCCCCATCTGGTATCAATAGTAATGGCAGGTACATTAATATTCCATCCTTCACCTAACCATCCAGTTCCGCCATCGCTGTTATAATTTATGGAAATATTGGGTTGCATACCCATTCTACCAGCAGGTATTTTTATCGGATAACTCATGCTGGCTTCTCCGGTTTGTGATGCCGATGGTGGACTCATCATGGTTATTTCGGCAGATGGGTCAGCAGCCTTTATATCGCTCATCATGGTTGGCACAAAAGCACTTGCCTCTGGGCTTTCGGGTACTTGAATAATCCCATTAATATAATCGGTAAAATGATTGGTTTTGGCAATAACGCATTTTTTGATCATATCTACGCTATCTATTTTAACGATTTCCCATTGTCTTTTATCAACATCAAAATACATGGTTACCATTTTTTTCTTATCAAAATTAACTGGTAACAAATTTTCATCAAAAGGTATTTCTATTGTTATTGAGTCTTTAAACATCATACCATCTGGCAAAAAGCGATAGGCTGCTCTATCTTTGGTTACATTTTTAATACCAGACGGCATTGGCATCATGTCTTTTTTACCCAACTTAATAATGCTAATTTGGGTTGCTTCTTCTAAAGCTTTTGAAGAAATAATAAGTTTCGCATTGTCTAATTCAATTACCGTTTCGGTTATGGGGGTTGCTATTTTTGAAATATGTAAATAGGAACTTTCCGTTTCTATAATATTTTCAGTTATTTCCAAACTTTGATTTCTTTTTTCAATCGTTTTTCCATATTTATCCTTTAATTCCAACAAAACTAAACCATCTTTTGTTTCCTCAGGAAATAAGCTGTAGTTAAAATCAAAACTATCACCCGATATATCTTGCTTTTTTCCGTTAATAAATAGGTCGTATAATGTGGTATCAAAAAAGCCACTTAATGCTATTTTATTCAAATGGTTTTTTTGATAATAATTAAATCCGTTAATAGTTAATTTAGATGCAAAACCAATATCACTTTTGGATAACTGTAAGTTTTTAATTCGATAAGAAATGTCTTCGCTTGGTGCAAAGAAATTTAATTGATTTAAACCCGCTTGCAATTGTTTTGGATTGATGTAAAAAGTAACTTTTTGCCATTGGTTATTTTTTTTATACACTTGTCCACCAACACTTTGACTAGAATTCACACTAATAGGAATTGACGTAATGTCATTTAATCCAAGTACCTCAAAGGTAACTTGAAATAAGGAAAATTTTAAATCTTGTGGTGCTACTTCGAAACCAAAGATATTATCTTTTGGGTCATCTGGTAGTTTATTTTCCGAGCCAATAACTGACTCCGATGTAATTAATTTTTCTAAAGATAAATTTTCAAAATTAACTTTTTCAACTTCTTTAAAAGCAATTATCGGATCAACTGATTTTGTTATTAATTTTGCAGTCAATAACTTATTTTGATTTTCTGAAGTATCACTTTTTGTTTCAGATAAACTCGTAACATTTTCTGAATTTTCATTAGCTAAACTCGAACCATAGTATTGAGGAGTTTTTTTATAATTTGCATATCCTGAATAAGGAGGATAAAGCATAAGTGCAATAAGAATACCATTAATAACTGTTAATAAGTTTTTTTGTTTTCTAATGTTACTTAAAATATTTATCATGGCTCTTATTGTTTTACAATTAATTTTTTAATATGTGTTTCGTTATCTGTTTCCACTTTTATGAGATATAGCCCGTTGGCTAAATTCTCATCAACAGCATGAGTTAATTTTTCAATTTTGCCTAATTTCTTTTCAGTAATAACTTTTCCCAAGACATCCATCAGGGTATATTTAACTTCAAGTGTTTCTTCAAAATTAAATTCTAAATAAAACTTGCCATTATTTGGATTTGGATAAACAATCCATTGATGGTTAGGAGTATCTGTAATTTCTTTCGAAACATTATCCCAATCATCATAATTAAATTTAAAATATTGAAAATCATCAATGCTAATATACTCTGAACTATGGCAATTCTCTTTTTTAATTAATGGTATATAGGTAACATTGTTTTTAAAATTTTCATCGGAAGCCAATACTAAAACAACCTTTTGTATATTGTCTTTATACCTAAATTCTATTTTATCCCTTTTGGTAATATGTTCTTTTTTTAAAAACCAAATCTTTTCTTCTTGGCTATTATTCCCAAAAAGCACATATTTTTCTTTCGTTAGATTTTCTGGTTTTAATTCAATTTCCAAATAAGCATCTTCGCTATTTTGTGATTTCAATTGATTGAAATCTAAATCTTTAAAAACTCCAACTCCAGTAACATTATCATTAAATTGGTTTAATTTTTCATTATCCCATATAATATTATTCGTATTGTTGGTATAATTTGAAGTTTTAGACAAAGAAACCCCAAATTTTAAAGATAAATAAGTTTCTATTTTTTGCTTTTCTTCTTCTGTAATCATTTTATCAAATATCAATACTTCATAAAAAGCAATACTTTTATTGTCCAAACTAAAATTGTATATTATTTTTTTGAATGAATTTAGGTTAGAAGCATATAAAACACCTTTTTCTATACTTGCTTTATTGTGATTAGTGAATTTTAATACATCATTATTTTTAAAAATAACCTTGTTTAATGCATCAATATTGCTTTTTACTACCAAAAAAACAGTCACATTTTTGGAGTTTACTTTAAAGTTTTCTAACTGTTTTATTTCATTATAACCATTTAAGGTAGATACATTATTAGTTAATTCTGTTGCACTTTTCCAATAAATGGGTTTAAGTTGATGAATAAAATTTTGTGAAAACAAAAAATTAATAGAAAAAAACCAGAAAATTGTTAACAATAATTTCATAGTATTTTTATTTATTTAGTTAGTCAACAATTTTAAAATTTATTTCAGATGCAATTGTGAATATTTTTTGTTAATTTTGTGTAAATTGTTTGATATCCAATTATATGTCTTCATTATCAAAAAACCTTAAACGGTTAAGAGAAAACCAAGCTAAAATGTCGCAACGTGAAGTCGCAGATTTATTAAATATTGCTCCACACACCTATGGCTCATGGGAAAACGGAAAAACAGATATCAAAGGGGATTATATTCCAAAACTTGCAGAAATTTTTGATGTCGATATCAAAGAATTGTATGAAAATGATAAAAAAATTAAAATTGGAAATATACAAAAAACAAAAAATAATGCAACAAATAATGGCTTTGTAATTATTTTAACAAATCCTGATGACGTAAATAAAATATCGGAAATTATTAAGAATGCTTTTAAATAATTTCAGGTTCAAACTATGCTACTCTTGTCATGATAAAAACAAGTAGATCTGTAAAAGGAAAACTATACCTTCTAAATAAATAATCTAATCTTTTGCCAATTAATCTGATATGTGAGATAATAGAAATGCTCCATCATTTAAAAATCAAAAAACAACCCTTTAACTCGGTTAGAGTTCCAAATTAAATATACGCCAATTATAATAAAAGGAACGCTCAACCATTGACCGGTACTTAAAAACTGAAACATCGGATATTTTTCAAAACC
>JAGXRF010000032.1 GCA_018335925.1 Flavobacteriales bacterium | reverse complement strand
TATTAGGAGTAAAGGTATAGGTAGTGGTAGCTTGGTTATTTAAAGCTGGAGACCATGTACCAATAATACCATTGTTAGAAGTGGTTGGTAATGCAGGCAAAGTACCTCCTGCACAAATCGCATCTACTTGTGTAAAAGTAGGGGTGATGTTGTTAGGCAATACCGTAATAGTCAAAGTAGCTGTAGTTGCACACTGACCAGCATCTGGAGTAAAGGTGTAAGTTGTGGTAGCTTGGTTGTTCAATGCCGGAGACCAGGTACCAACAATACCATTTAACGAAGTCGTTGGCAAGGCAGATAAACTTGCCCCTGGACAAATGTCGGCAACTGAGTTAAAGGTTGGGGTGATGTCATTTGGTAACACAGTTATTGTTAATGTAGTTGTAGCAGCACACTGACCAGCATCTGGAGTAAAGGTGTATGTCGTAGTTGCTTGATTGTTCAATACTGGGGACCATGTACCAACAATGCCATTTAACGAAGTAGTAGGCAGTGCGGACAAACTTGCCCCAGGGCAAATGTCGGCAACTGGAGCAAAGGTTGGGATGGTAGGGGTTAATATAGTTACAGTAGTTGATCCTGTAATGGTACATCCAGAATTATTAATTGTTACTTCATAAATACCTGCTTGCGAAACAGTGATACTACTTGTGGTATCAGGTAATGGATTATTATCCAAGGTCCAACTATAAGCAACTAAAGTTGGGTCATAATTCTGAGCGGTAATACTAATGGTACCCGAAGAATTCTGACAAATTTCTAAAGTAGCTGGCATGTCAAACAGAGGAGTTAAATCTTGAACCACCAAATCAAAACTTAAAACGGTAAAACATGGTTCTCCGTTTCTTACCAAACGCACATAAATCGTTTGTGTTGGCGTAATGTTGGTGTAAGCTGTTGGATTGGTAATTGGGTTCACATTAAAAGTTGCATCATCATCAGATAAGTGATAGCTAAATGTGTAATTTCCAGTTAATGGAGCTAACATAGCTGCTTCATTGGAAGTTAAATCAAAGGTAGAAATACCGCTAGCATTACAAACTACCAAGTTAGATGGAGTTCCTGCATCAATCAAATTATAATATTCAATACTAATATCTGCTGTATTGGTACAAGGGGTATTGATATATTGAACTGTTACTGTATATATACCAGACTCGGTAACAGTCAAGGTTGGTCCTGTTTGAGCAGGGTTAAAATTCTCCCCATTTCTTTGCCAATTAAAACTAAATTGAGCTGGATTTAATTCTGTATCTAAAACAATACTATCTCCAGGGCATAATGCAGTTCCATCAGAGACTAATAAATCATTTCCTAATTGAATATCACCAACATTAAAACTATTTGCTTTCAAGAATACTGCAGAATCATAGGCTGTATCACTTCTGTCTTGAATTACTAATTTTATTCGATAATTCTGTTGTGGGATTACGTTTGCTTGAATTTGCATTGGTACAGTTACCCCATTAAAGTTAATAGGAGCTGCATTTGGATTTACCCCATTTGCCCCATAAAAGGTTCCAAAAAACTGTGGATTTACTGAAGGACATCCAGTGTTATATAATTGATCTCTGATAGTTACTACAGAAATAGGATCGGTAGTACCAGGAACCAATGCTAAGTTTTGCCAGGTTGTTGGATTACCATTAGCATCTAATTGTGTTACAAAAAACGCAAATGCATCTGAAAACGAACATTGAAAAGTTCCATATTCTTCTGAGGCAAATAAGAAATCAAATGTAAATTGACTTGCTAAAGGCACGAAATCAAATTGTACCCAAGTTGCATTCTGATAGGTAGATGGAGTAATTACTGAATTTAAATAAGTTGTTAATTGAGGGTCGTCAGTCCAGTTAGTTACAGTATTGCTTAAAATACTATTATTAGGCCCTTGAATGTTTGTAGCAAAACCAGTACTTAATACGATCCCTTCAGTAAATGGGAACGATGCACCAGGTGTATTAAAATAACCTATTCCACTTTGGTTAGTTAAAGGGGTGTTTAAGCCAGTTCCAGTTCTCCATTGGATGTTGGAAATAGTAGCACAATTAGAGTTTAAGAAAACATCTTCCACTAATTGCGGAACAGTATAAGTAGTTACATCCCCGGTTATAGGTGGGCCTGGGGTTCCAATACAAATATTAAAAGTGGTGGTTTCTGCAGCATTGGAAGCAGAATATACACGAATGTAATAAGTTTGTCCAACTACATAATTTTGAAAGAAACTATCGTTTGGATCAGAACAGAATAAATTAGTTAAAGCCCCACATGTTCCTGAATAAACTGCATGGTTTAAATTGGTGGTAGAGCCCTGAATATTAATTAATGATATGGTGTGTCGGGTGCTTGTAGCAGTAAAACTGTACCATACGTCATTATTAGCAGTACCAGTACAAGGAGTTATTGGTTGGGTAGACGCTGTTGCACCAATTACGGTTCCTGCTATCGTTTGTGTACAGAACAATGTAGTGTTTACTGGTACATTTATAGCTGTTGCACATTCGTCGTTAGAAATTAGAGTAATAAATTGGAATGGACCCTTCCATGCACTTAGATCATTGGTTGTTGCGTTACAAACGGAACGAACATAAAATTGATAAATTGCTCCAGAATTTAATCCGGTTGCAGTGTATGGATTATTAGAAGTTATAATTCCACTAGTAATATTTAAAGCTGGATTAGGTGCTGGACCACCTTGTTGTACAACATACACTTCCCATTGGGTAGCAGTTCCAACTTCTGTCCAACTAAGCTGAGCTGAGTTAATAGTTATATTGGTTACAGCTTGGTTTTGTGGTTTAGGACATGTTGGAGGAGTACAGTTTCCAATTCCTGAAAATAATAAAGAGTTTTGATTGCCTTGTCCGGGTAATTTGGTGTAAATGTCTTCGTTGAATGGGTCATTTATCACCAACCCAATTTGTTCTGGATTGGTGCCTCCAGCATTCCAAAATACTTCAAAGGGTACTCCAGGACATAAAGAAACCGGAATAGTAACTGGCCCACCACCTGATGTAAATGTTGGTCCTAGTGTTGCAATTAAAATGTTATTTTGTGTTACAGTAATTGTATTTCCTTGCCAGCCGTTATTGCCTGTGTCTGTTAAAACAAAACTGTAAACACATTGGTCAACTGTATTACATACTAAAGTATTAAACACATGTACTTGGCTCCAAGCACTTACACCATTTCCACAAACCGCTCTTACATATACGTTGTAAATAGTTGCTGGGTTTAATCCGTTAATTTGATAAGGATTATTAGAAGTAATGGTTCCTGTTGCACCTGCTCCTGGAGTTGGTGCGTTGTTTGGTAAAACCAATACTTCCCATTGGGTTTCAAAGCCATTAGAGGTCCAACTTAATGTGGCGGAATTAATCGTGATGTTTGATGTTGCTAATGCAGATGGAGGTAAACAAACAGGATTGTTACAGTCTACCATAGCATTATAAATAGTAGTTAGTGGAAATCCGGATCCTGGAGGTTTGGTGAAAATAGTTTGGTTAAAAGGAGATGGATTTATAATTGATAATCCAACATTATTAGGAAAGTTACCTGCAATATTCCAAAAAACTTCAACAGGAATATTGTTGCACAAGGGCACGGTTACATCTAGTTGAGTACCAGAATTAAAAGTTGCCCCTAATGTTGTAACTATAACACCATTTTGAATAATTTGCATTCTTGCACCATTCCATCCACCTGAAGTACTTGTCATTCGAAAAGTGTAGTTACACTGATTGGCAACATCACAAATGGCAGTACTAAACAAAAAGGGACCAGCCCATATACTATAACTACCACCTCCACAATTGGTTCTTACCCAAAACTGATAGTTAGAAGAAGCTTGTAATGGAGTTCCATCTAATAATTGAGTTGCTAAAAAACTATTTGTTGTAACAGGAGTACCTGTTCCAAGGGGAACTGTGTCACCAGCATTTTGAACTGCTATTTCCCATGCAGCAGCGGAACCATTAATTTGCCACCCTAAAGTTGCAGATGTTTGGCCGATGTTAGTAGCTGTTAAATTGGTTGGTGGTGGAGTACAACCTGGCTGTTGAATCACTAAATTATAGGAAACATTAGGAGCACTTGCAGAAGTTGAAATTACAACAATATAAGTTTGCCCAGCTACTGCATTAAAATTGAAGTTACGAATATTTGAATTGGTATTCGCTTGACCTGCCACGCAACTTACTCCAACATTTGCACAGCTATTGTAAATAAAAATCCCTGAATGATTTCCGTTTGGTGTCATTTGAACATTTACAGGGCCATTAGCAGGTGCCGTAAAGGTGTAAAATATATCAGGTCCAGCTAAATACGCTCCGCTTGTACCGCAACTAGCCGCTGTACCTGGAGTACCAGTAACACTACTGCTTAGCCCTTGTGTTGTTCCAAGGGTTGAATAAGGTAAAGATGGTATTTGAATTGCAGAAGCACAATTGTTTCCGGGAATAGCTGTTTGAAATGAAAACGGACCAGCCCAGTTACTAAAGTTGTTTGGCTGACATCTCGCTCTTACGTAATATTGGTACTGGGTAGCAGGTTGTAGGCCAGTAGCTACATACGGATTGGTATTAACAACCACGCCAGAGCCTGTAGGATTACCAGGTTGAGGTACAATTTCGATTTCCCATTCGGTTGCACCACTAGGGTTTCCCCATTGTAATTGAGCAGTAGTTTGGGTAATATTGGTAGCTGTTAATGCAGTAGGATCAAAACATTGCTGAGCAACCAATACGTTATCTAAAAGCCACCTATCTCCATTAATTATTGCTGTTGGTTGCGTAAATTGCATTACAAATGCTATATACACTTGTTGTCCAACAAATGCAGTTAAGTTGATAACTTTTTCTTCGTATACATCATATATAGAAGACAACTCGTTCTCTGAGAATTGTTGTACCAAAGCATAGTTTCCTTGGGCAGCTTGGTTGGCATTTGTTGAAACTCGAACTTGGTAAACCGTCCCTTGGTTACCGGCTAAAGTAGTACGAGCAAAAAACTTTAACTGACCATTGGTTGGTACCAAAATTTGAGGGGTGATTAACCAGTCTTGGGCAGTGTTTCCAGCACCAATGTTTTCTCTAGTCATAAATGCTGACCATGTTCCTTGGTAAACTTGGTTTGCTTGGTTAGTTCTTGTCCATGAATTCAGAGTTCCAACGCCATTGTCCGCAACCAACCAACCAGCTGGAGGAAATGATGCACCTTCAAAATCTTCAAAAAATTGAGCACTTGAAAACATGGAAACCAGCAACAACATGCAAAGTGTAGTAATTTTCTTCATAAGGTATAAAGAGTTTGGTTTTCAATTAAAATGATTTGCCAAATTATAAATTTTTTTAAGACTTCTTTAATAAAGATTTCAATTTTGACTCAAAATCAACATATTTAAGAAATACCTTGCTTTTTGTTATAAATAAAACTTGAAATTGAGACAAAAAGACTGGATAGAATCAAATTTCAAAACTTTACTTGCTTTTGTGATAAAGGGTTTGAATGTCCAATATTTTAAAAATATTAAAAAACGCCATTTTATTTAAAGCACTGAATATCATTTAATAAAACATTTTCAAACGAATACATTCGGTTACAAACGAAATTAAATAATTTATTACCGAATAATTTTTGACAGCCATTACAACTTTGCATCGTTGAAATCAACAAAAACAAATTTTTATTAATCTTTAAATTTATTTACGCCATGAATGCATTAAAAAACAAAGTTCAATTAATCGGACACGTAGGACAAGAACCAGAAATCAAAAATTTTGACGGGAAAAAGTTGGCAAACATTTCCATTGCCACCAACGAAGTGTACACCAATCAAAAAGGTGAAAAAGTAGAACAGACTACTTGGCATCGTGTTACTGCTTGGGGAAAAACAGCAGAAATTATTGAAAAGTATGTAAACAAAGGAAAAGAAGTTGCCATTGAAGGTAAATTAAGCAACCGCTCGTATGACGACAAAGACGGAAATAAACGCTATGTAACCGAAGTAGTAGCCAATGAAATCTTATTGATTGGAAAATAATAATCCGCACCATCGAACCACTTGGTTTCGATGGTGTTTTTTTGTTTCACTTTAAATTTATAAGCCATGCAAGTACAACATTTTAAAATCAGATTACATAACGATTTTTTAGTAGAAGATCAACAAAAGTTAAACGCATTTATCAAAGATAAAAATGTGCTTCAAACATCGAGTACTTTTATCACTGGAGTAAATGAATTTTGGTCGGTATTGGTTTTTTTTGAGGGTATTCCTACCAATGAAAATAAAGAAAAATCAACCAAAACCACTTTCCCTTCTATAACCAATTCGGTGAAATTATCGGAACAAGAAAATCAATTATTTCAAAGTTTAAAAGAATGGAGAGCAGCAAAAGCTGAAAAGCTCAAAATGCCACAATACATGATTTGCCACAATTCGGAATTGTTAAGTATTGTAAAATTGCAACCTAAATCACCGGAAGACTTAACCCAAGTAAAAGGTTTTGGAGATTTGAAACGCATGAAATATGGCAATGAAATCATTCAATTGCTACAAGCCTGTTAGTAAATTAAAAAATGGTAAAAAGCTGTTCAAAGATTTTTGGGCAGCTTTTTTATTTTAAAATGTTTCTTGCCTCTCTAAAAGTATTGGTATGTGCTTCTATAATTAGTTTGATGTCTTTGCTATAACCACCTCCCATACTTACCTGAACCGGTACTTGCAATTTTTTAATCCATTCAAACACCATGATATCTCTGTTTTTGCAGCCTTGCATACTTAAGCCTAATTTTCCCAATTTATCCGTAGCCAAAACATCTACTCCTGATAAATAAAAAACAAAATCAGGGGCAAAGTTTTTTTGAATAACTCGTAAGGCATTTTGCAAAGTTTCTAAATATATGGCATCGTTGGTTTGGTCTTCTAAAGCAATGTCCCAATCAGATACTTCTTTTTTAAAAGGGTAGTTTGATTTCCCATGCATAGAAAAAGTAAAAACGGAAGGTTCGTTTTGAAACATCACTGCGGTACCATTGCCTTGATGCACATCCAAATCGAGCATTAAAATTTTTTTGGCTAACTTATGTTGAAGCAAATATTTTGCTGCCACACCTTGGTCGTTAAGCAAACAAAATGCTTCTCCACTATTCGGATAAGCATGATGGGTACCACCTGCAATGTTAGCAGCAATTCCTTCTTTGATAGCAAATGTTGCTCCTTTGATCGTACCCTGGGTGATAATCAATTCTCTTTTTACCAACTCATTACTCAATGGGAAGCCAATTTTTCGGACGTGTTTGGCATCTAATTGTAATTGCAATAAATGGTTTACATAATTCGAATCATGTACTTGAAGTACATGCTTTAAATCAACTTCCTTTGGAGTAAAAAAGTCTGATGGCTCTGCAATTCCTTCCAACAATAATTGTTGCGGAAGGAGTTCGTATTTTTCCATAGGGAATCGATGGCCTTCTGGCAATGGATGCTTATATATTGGATGAAATGCAATTGGAAAACTCATGTGCTAGTTATCAATCCAATTTATTATTTCACTCGCATGTTCAAAAGTAAAAAATTGGTCGTGAACTATTGTGTGATCAATACGTTCATGAGCCCAAGTGGTATGAAAAGGAATATGAATAGCTGTTCCTCCTAAATTTAAAACCGGAAGGACATCTGATTTTAAAGAGTTTCCAATCATTAAAAAATCTTTCGCATCAATTTCTAAACGCTGCAATAATTTTTGGTAGTCAGGTTCTTTCTTTTCCATCATCACTTCAATGTGATGAAAATATTTTCCTAGTCCGGAAAGATGTAATTTTCGATGCTGGTCTAACAAATCTCCTTTGGTAGCTACTACCAATTTGTAATGTTGGCTTAAATAAGCTAAGGTTGCCTCAATACCATCAATTAATTTGACGGGTTTTTCTAACAATTCTTTTCCGTAATCTAAAATTTTTTCAATGGCTTTGGTAGAAAGGGTGCCATTTGAAATTTTGATTCCAGCTTCAATCATAGATAAAATATATCCTTTTATGCCATACCCATAAAGGGAAAGATTTTGAATTTCGATGGCAAATAATTCTGCTGAAATTCCTTGATGCGATAAAAAATCTTCCATCAATCCACAGAACTTTTTCTCGGTTTCCTCAAAATAAGGTTCGTTTATCCAAAGGGTGTCGTCTGCATCAAATGCAATGACTTTAAATTTCTTCATTTTTAAATGTAATAAATGCGAAATTAATTTTTATGTTTACAACATCTCTTAAAAAACAAATAATTATCTACCTATGAAATCGCCATTAACAAAAAGTTAGCTGCAAGCAATTGAAAAATCATCGAACACCTATGAAAATTATAAAATTGTGAGATAAACACCGATGAGTAAAATGGCAATAACATATGTGACCACTGAAAAATCAAAATTTATACATATGAAATTAAATTACTTATTTACTGCCTTTTTTTGTTTTTGTTTGGCACAAGCCCAAATGGAATTTAAAAGTAACTTTTGGGGTTCCGGATTGTACTTAAACGGTCAAAAAATTACAGTGAACGAAGCTAAAGAAAAAGTACAACAACAGCAGGAAGTTTTGCAACTATTATCAAAAGCTCAAACCAACCGAACTATTGGACAAGTAATGGGTGCAGCCGGAGGATTTACTTTTGGATTTGTGTTGGGTCAGGAATTTAACAAAAATGCCAATCCGAATTGGGCTGTTGGAGGAGCTGGTTTGGTAGTTGGAATTATTGGGACTGTGATTGAAGGGGCAGGGAACAAAAAATTAAAAGAAGCTGCCAATCAGTACAACCAATTACAAAATAGCAAGGCCTTTGAACCTACTTTAGAGTTGGTTTCCAATCAAAATGGGATAGGAATTGGATTAAGATTTTAAAATTACTCTTTTACCAGTTGGTAAAGTTCCACTGCTTTTCCATCGGTTAACATCGAAACGAACTGTGCCATACCCAACAAACGATGGTAGGGTTCGTTTATGTTTTTCCAATATTTTTCCGGAATTTGTTTTAAAAACAATCGATCAAAGTTGGTGGTTTTTCCTTCAAAATTTCTTTCAGAAGCAAATACGCCATATTGCAACAAATGTTGAATGATTTGATACCCCTTTAATTCTTTTTGAATCACCTCATCTGATTGGTAAATTTTAGGCACGCTAATTTGAATGATATCTTCCATTTGTGCCAAATATTTACTTTTTGCCATCAACGAAACCGGGAAATTTCCTTCTAGTATTGCCTTTTCGTTTTCATTAAAAATATGAACCGCATCTGCAATTAAAGCTCCTATTGCAAGGGCTCTTAAATAACTCATACGATCTTCTTTACTTGGGAGCATGCGGTATTTTTCGTTATCAATTCGATCTTTTACCAACTGAATTAAATATTCTAAGGCATAATCTTCGGATATAAGCCCTTTATTTATGCCATCTTCAAAATCGATAATGGTGTAACAAATATCATCTGCAGCTTCTACCAAATAAACCAACGGATGTCGGTAAAACGACCAATCAGGAGTATCTTTTTTAATGAGTCCTAAAGCATTAGTTACTGAAACAAAGGCTTCCAAATCTTTTTGAAATACTCCAAATTTTTTATCTTCAATTTGATTGGTTGGTTTATGAGGCAAACTTTCTTTTGGATATTTTAAAAATGCACCTAAGGTTGCATAGGTTAATCGCAATCCGCCTTCCATTCCCGGACGTGAAGTGGTTAATAACGAAAATCCGTTGGCATTTCCTTCAAACTTTACCAAATCTTGCCACTGTTTTGGAGTTAATTGCGATTGAAATTCTTTTCCTTTTCCGAACTCAAAAAATTCTCCGATTGCTTTTTCACCAGAATGGCCAAACGGTGGGTTGCCAATATCGTGGGCCAAACATGCTGCTGCTACAATTGCTCCAAAGTCGTGAATTTGATAATCCAAATCTATTAAGTGCGGATGCTTTTGTAAGATGCTTTTTCCTGCTAATCTGCCCAACGATCTTCCAACTACCGAAACTTCCAAACTATGGGTTAATCGGGTATGCACAAAGTCGGTTTTAGACAACGGAATTACTTGGGTTTTGTCTTGCATCAATCGGAATGGAGCCGAAAAAATAATTCGATCAAAATCAACTTCAAAATCCAATCGATCTTCAGTTTGATCTTTTCTTTTTCGAGGCTTTGAATCTCCATGTTTTTGAAGTGAAAGCAATTTTTCCCACTGCATCATAGTTGCTAAATTTTTACGACTTGCAAGTTAATGAATTTGCATTTAATTAGAATTGCTCTAGGAATTTTGCCAGAAAATCTAGTTTTAACACTTTTAACTTTATTTAGAAAATTTTAAAACATTAGTCTGATGCTGTCCTAAAATGGTGCTAATTTTAAAAATAAGATTTACTTATTGGTTAAATTTATAGGAGATAATTTTAAACTCCTAAAGCATATGAAAACTATCATTTACGCAATTTTAACCTTACTTGTTTTTACTAGTTGCACGGTAATCAGACCCGGTGAAGTGGGTGTTAGACAAACTTTCGGAAAATTAAAGGGAGAGCCAGTGGAAGAAGGACTTCGGTTTGTAAATCCAATAACTACTACTTATTTAAAAGTTCCGGTTAGAACTACCAATGTGGAGCAAACTTTATTGCTGCCATCAAAAGAAGGTTTGACTATTAATGCAGAGGTTTCGGTTTTGTATCACATTAAAAAGGAAAAAGCAAAAACCATTATTGAAGAAATTGGGAAACACTTTGAAAGAAATGTTTTGATAAACACCCTTCGGTCTTCTGCTGCTAATATTTCTGCGGAGTATTTTGCAAAAGATATGCATAGTTTGAAGAGAAATGAAATTGAATTATCTATTAAAAACAAAATGAATCAAGTGCTTTCTGAAAAAGGATTTGAAATTGAAGCCGTATTGTTAAAAAGCATCAACTTACCACAAAGATTGTCGGCAGCTATTGAAGACAAGTTAAGAGCAGAGCAACAGTTTCAGGAAATGGAATTTGTGGTAGAACGTGAAAAAAAGGAAGCCGACAGAAAACGAGTTGAGGCCGAAGGGATACGTGATGCTCAAAACATCATCAACCAAGGATTGACCCCAATGATTATTAAATACCAATCTATTGAAGCATTTAGAGAACTCAGCAAATCTAACAATGCCAAGGTAATTATTACTGATGGAAAAGCTCCAATTATATTAAATCAAGAATAATTTTGAATTATTTTATACTTTAAAAAGCATCCATAGATAAAATTTCTTTGGGTGCTTTATTCTTCAGATGCACCTAGTTCTTCAAATTCATGTCTTCTTCTTTTGTCTTCGTTGAATTTTTTCACATCAATTACCAAAGTTTTGCTCCATTTGTCGTGCCATCCACTACCATCTTGTCCTAAAAAACTTAAAGGATCAAATGGTACAAATCGGCATAAGGTTCGCAAAGCGATATGTTGCGAAGAGGCTTTGTTGCCGTTTTGATCAACTACCATGGTTCCGGTAATGTATTTTCCTATGGTTCGAGCAGTTAAAATCTCCATCAATAAATAATATACAGAAACAAGTAACAGTTCTATAAATATCTCTTGCAATCGGTTCATGTTTTCAAAAAAACTGACGTAGTCGGTCATAAAAAATTGATCAGCTATGCCTATAACAATACCAATACCTAAAAAAATGACCATTCTAACGATAAAATCGATACAAAAGTTGATAAATCGTTGGCTTTTGTTGGCTAAAACTTCTTTTGGAATAGAGCTCATATGTATAAAATAATAGGTGTCCGAAAAACTTAGATTTGTATAACTGAATTTATTTCAGCTTATGAAACTAGTTCATAATGACAACTAAATTATTTTTCGAACACCTTTAATGATAAGGTTAAAATTATTAAGATCCACACATTTCGCAATCTTCCGGGCCTGCGTTTTTAGAACGTTCAATCATGGCTCTAAAATCTGCTGCACTAATTGCTTCAGCTGTTTCTGGTTGAACAGCAACTTTTTCAACCGGATTGGTTTCTGTTTTTTTGGTTAATGTAAACTTAATGGCATCTCTTGCCGATTTGGTTCTTAAGTAATACATCCCGGTTTTCAAACCTGACTTCCAAGCGTAAAAATGCATCGAAGTAAGTTTTTGCATGGTGGCATCTTCTAAGAACAAATTCAACGATTGCGATTGGTCAATGAAATAACCTCTATGACGTGACATGTCAATGATGTCTTTCATGCTCAATTCCCAAACTGTTTTGTACAATTCTTTTAATTCTTGCGGAATTCCATCAATATTTTGTACGGAACCATTGTGGTACATTAATTCGTTTTTCATATCGTCATTCCACAATCCTAAATTTACCAAGTCTTCCAACAAGTGTTTGTTAACTACAATAAATTCTCCCGACAATACTCTTCGGGTGTAAATATTAGAAGTGTATGGTTCAAAAGCTTCGTTATTCCCTAAGATTTGCGAAGTTGATGCAGTTGGCATAGGTGCTACTAACAAGGAGTTTCTTATCCCATGTTTCAACACTTCTTTACGCAATTTTTCCCAGTTCCATCTTCCGGATAAATCTTCGTCTTTCAATCCCCATAAATTGAATTGGAACAATCCTTCTGAAATAGGTGACCCTTGGTAGCTTGAATAAGGTCCTTCTACTTTTGCCAATTCCATCGAAGCAGTTACGGCAGCAAAGTAAATGGTTTCAAAAATTTCTTGGTTTAATTTTTTAGCTTCATCGCTAGCAAAAGGCAAACGCAACATGATAAAAGCATCTGCCAAACCTTGCACGCCAAGGCCAACCGGACGGTGACGCATGTTGGAGTTTTCTGCTTCTTGCACCGGGTAGTAATTGCGATCAATTACTTTATTTAAATTTTTAGTAACGTGTTTGGTAACGTCAAATAATTTTTTGTGGTTGAATTCTCCTTTTTCTACGAACATTGGAAGCGACAAAGAAGCCAGGTTACATACAGCAATTTCATCTGGAGAGGTGTATTCTAAAATTTCAGTACACAAGTTTGACGAACGAATGGTTCCCAAATTTTTCTGATTCGATTTGCGGTTTGCTGCATCTTTATACAACATGTATGGAGTTCCGGTTTCGATTTGCGACTCCACAATTTTATCCCACAATTCACGTGCTTTCACGGTTTTTCTTCCTTTGCCTTGGGCTTCATAAGAAGTATAAAGTTCCTCAAAAGCTTCGCTATGTACATCGCACAAACCAGGACACTCGTTCGGGCACATCAAAGTCCAATCCGCACCTTGTTCTACACGTTTCATAAACAAATCCGGAATCCACATGGCATAAAACAAGTCACGAGCACGCATTTCTTCTTTACCATGGTTCTTTTTGAGTTCTAAGAAGTCGAAAATATCTGCATGCCAAGGTTCTACATAAATAGCAAAACTTCCTTTTCTTTTTCCTCCACCTTGGTCTACATAACGAGCCGTATCGTTAAATACACGCAACATAGGAACAATACCGTTAGAAGTTCCGTTGGTACCACGAATATAGGAACCGGTTGCTCTTACGTTGTGAATAGATAAACCAATACCTCCAGCTGATTGAGATATTTTTGCGGTTTGTTTTAGGGTGTCGTAAATACCATCAATGCTATCGTCTTTCATGGTTAATAAAAAACAAGACGACATTTGTGGTTTTGGGGTACCCGCATTAAATAAAGTTGGGGTGGCGTGTGTGAAATATTTTTTCGACATCAATTCGTAAGTTTCCAAAGCATTTTTGATGTCGTTTAAGTGAATTCCAACCGAAACACGCATGAGCATGTGTTGGGGTCTTTCTGCAATTTTACCATTCAAACGCAATAGGTAGGAACGTTCTAATGTTTTAAAACCAAAGTAATCGTAGTTAAAATCACGGTTATAAATAATGTGCGAATCTAATTCCTCTGCATGTTTTTCAATTACTTCATAAACTTCATCTGAAATTAATGGAGCTTTTAAACCAGTACGAGGGTTTACATATTCGTACAAGTCTTTCATAGTTTCAGAAAAAGATTTTTTGGTGTTTTTATGTAAGTTAGAAACTGCAATACGTGCAGCCAACTGTGCATAATCCGGGTGTGTTACCGTCATGGTAGCAGCAGTTTCGGCAGCTAAATTATCTAACTCGGAGGTAAGCACTCCATCGTACAAACCTTCGATCACACGCATGGCAACTTTTACCGGATCCACCAAAGGGTTTAGTCCGTATGACATTTTTTTGATTCGATCGGTAATTTTATCAAACATTACCGGCTCTTTGTGCCCGTCTCTTTTTACTACATACATATGCTTAGGTGTTAGTTTGGTGAGTGATTAGTTTTTTGGTTATTGAATGCTATATTTTAGAAATCCGCATCGGTTGTGAACTCCGTTGAGGTTTCTTTTTCTTTGCTCATTACTCCTGCTTTTTGGTATTCTGAAACTCTTTTTTCAAAGAAGTTGGTTTTTCCTTGCAAGTTGATCATGTCCATAAAGTCGAATGGATTGGTTACGTTATATACTTTTGGACATCCCAACTCCACCAACAAGCGATCGGTAACAAACTCTAAGTATTGGGTCATTAATTTGGCATTCATCCCGATCAAGCTTACCGGTAAGGATTCGGTAATAAACTCTCTTTCGATATCTAATGCTTCGGTTAAAATTTCCGTAATTCTGGCAGTGGAAACTTTATTTACCAAATGATGATTGTGTAGGTGAACTGCAAAATCGCAGTGCATTCCTTCGTCACGAGAAATTAATTCGTTAGAAAAGGTTAATCCCGGCATCAAACCTCTTTTCTTTAACCAAAAGATAGAACAAAATGCTCCGGAAAAGAAAATACCTTCCACTGCAGCAAAAGCAATCAATCGTTCTGCAAACGAATCAGATTGGATCCATTTTAATGCCCATTGAGCTTTTTTCATAATGGCAGGAAACACTTCAATAGCATGGAATAATTGGTCTTTTTCTCTTTCGTCTTTTACATAAGTATCAATTAATAAAGAGTACGTTTCGCTGTGGATATTTTCCATCATGATTTGGAATCCGTAGAAAAACTTGGCTTCCGGATATTGTACTTCGTTTACAAAGTTTTCGGCTAAATTTTCGTTTACAATACCATCAGAGGCAGCAAAAAATGCCAAAATATGTTTTAAAAAATATTTTTCGTCTGCATTTAATTTGTTGTTCCAGTCACTCAAATCTTGATGTAAGTCTATTTCTTCAGCAGTCCAAAAACAAGCCTCTTGGGTTTTGTACCATTGCCATATGTCATGGTGTTTGATAGGAAAAATAACGAATCGATTTTTGTTTTCTTGCAAAATAGGTTCCACGGTTGCCATAGTATCTTGAGTGTTAGTGATGTAAATTTGGTTTTTTTTAAGAAAATCAGGTTAACAAAGATGGCAAAAAATGCCTTTGGTTAAAAGGAATAATTATTCACAATTTGGAAGAGTTTTTAACAATGCGAAATATTTTTCTTACAAAAAACAAAAAGGTTAAACACTTGTTAATCAGGGAATTAAATCGGAAAGAAATTTTTGTCTAATCAGTTTATATCCCTAGTTTTTAAAGGGGTTAAGAGGTGTTTTAATCTTCCTTTTTGGCTTCTAAAAACTCAAAAATTAATTCACGTTCAAAACCTTTTTGTAAGAGTTTGGAAATTACTTTTTGTTGTTTTTTCCAAAAGTTTTTTTCTAGAGTTTCTGACCAAGTTTTTTCGGCAGTTGTCGAAAAAGTTTGAAGATATTCGTCTTGATCGATGCTTTGCAAACTTTGTTGAATGAGGTTGGGTGTAATGCCTTTAAGTTTTAAGGCATTTTTAATTTTTTGTTTTCCCCACTTTTTTTGTCGGTTTTTACTTTGGGCAAAGTGTAGGGCAAATCGTTCCTCGTTTAAAAAAGCATGTTGTATTAAATGCACTAAGATTTGGGCATGGTCCGAAACCGGACAACCCAAATCGTAGAGTTTTTGTGTCACTTCTTGGTGACATCGTTCCTGATAGGAACAATAGTATTCTAACTTGCTTATAAATTCCTTAACGGAAGTCAAATTAAGCGATGTTTAATTCTTGGTGTGTTCTGCGAATGGCCTCGTCGTTTTTCCAATCAATCCATGCTTGTCCTTTGCGTTTACGCATATAATTGTCGTAATGACGCATGATAAATACGTTATAAGCAGCTTTTGCTAAGTTGCTAATTTTTCTTGGAAAAGCACGCAAACTCATAGAGAAACCTGGAGTTACGTAATGCATATAATGCCAATAACCTTCGGGCATGTACAACATTTCTCCGTGGTTTAATTCGCAAATCAAGCCTTGGGCTTGTTTTAAGGCAGGCCATTTTTCAAAATCAGGATTGTCAAAATCAATGTCTTCTCTTGAAATTAAGGCATGCGGAACTTTGTATAGATATTTGGTTTGGTCAGGAGCAAAAAGGATACATCTTTTTTTTCCGTGAAAATGAAAGTGTAAAATGTTAGAATAATCGATATCATAGTGCATAAACACTCTGGAGTTTTCACCTCCAAAAAACAACATTGGCAATTGTTTTACCAATCGTAAACCAATATTTGGCCAATGAAAATCTTTATTTAACGAAGGTACTTCTTTCATTAAATTGTATAAAAAGATCCGGTAATTGGTAGGTTTGCTCAACAACAAATCAATGTAATCGCTCATTTTCATTTTGGCATGAGCTTCATTGAATCCGTCTTTATAAGAAACCGGACGATCATCATATAAAGGCACCTCTTTGTCTCCAGCAATTTGCTTGATGTATTCTAATTTCCATTTCTCGTAGGCTGGCCATTCACTAGTTAGTTGTTCCACTACTACTGGCTTTTGCTTTTGCACATAATTTTCGAAAAAGTCTTTTTTCGAAATGGTTTTAACTCTTTTAATTGGTGTTAAATGTAGTCCCATATTTTCCTTGTTTAAGGCTCTCCCTAAAAGCGTAGCAAAGTTAAAAAATGTTTACAAAAATGTTAGTTGAATTTTAATAGAATAAATTGATGAATCGTAGTAATTTTTGATATTTCAATAGCATTAGTCTTTCAAACGGGCCTTTTCGTTACGTTCAATTTTATGATTTGGTCTGCTCCACTTTGGTTTTTCTCCTAAAGCTTGGTATTGAGAATCTTCTGCTTCTACCGTTGTTGGTTGCATTTTTTTAATGAATGGTTTTTGTGGTTGTAAACCTAATAATTCAAACATTTTCATGTCTTCATTTACATCCGGATTTGGAGTGGTAAGAAGTTTGTCTCCAGCAAAAATAGAGTTTGCTCCAGCAAAAAAGCACATAGCTTGTCCTTCTTGGGTCATTTGAGTTCTTCCGGCAGAAAGTCGTACTTGGGTTTCTGGCATCACAATACGGGTTGTAGCTACCATTCGAATCATTTCCCAAATTGAAACCGGTTCTTGATCTTCAAGAGGAGTCCCTTCTACAGCCACCAAAGCATTGATAGGAACGGATTCTGGTTGTGGATTTAAGGAAGACAAAGCAACCAACATTCCTGCTCTGTCTTCTATGGATTCTCCCATACCTATAATACCCCCGCTACAAACGGTAACATTGGTTTTTCGAACATTTTGAATGGTTTCAATTCTATCTTCAAATGCTCGAGTGGAAATGATGTCTTTATAGTAATCTTCAGAAGTATCTAAATTATGGTTGTAGGCATACAAACCTGCTTCAGCCAATCGGTGGGCTTGGTTTTCGGTAATCATACCTAAAGTACAGCACACCTCCATATCTAGTTTATTAATGGTGCGAACCATTTCTAAAACTTGGTCAAATTCTGGCCCATCTTTTACGTTTCTCCATGCAGCACCCATACAAACCCTAGAAGAACCTGAGGCTTTTGCACGCAAAGCCTGGGCTTTTACCTGACTTACACTCATCAAATCGTTGCCTTCCAGGTTGGTGTGATAACGGGCAGCTTGCGGACAATATCCGCAATCTTCCGGACATCCACCTGTTTTGATAGAAAGTAAAGTTGAAACTTGCACCACATTCGGATTGTGGTATTTGCGATGCACTGTGGCAGCTTGGTACAACAAATCCATCATTGGTTGGTTGTATAATGCTACAATTTCTTCTTTAGTCCAAGTATGTTTGATGTCTGACATAAAATCGTGTTTTTTAATTTCGAGTAAGGGTTGCAAAGTTCGTTTTTTTTGGCAAAATAATCTTTCTGGTTATTTTATTCTTGATATATGGCAATCTTTTTTTTGCCATTGGCATCTATGGAAGCTCTGTACATGCCTTTGGTATTGAATTCCATCACTACATTTCCGTGGCTATCTAAGGCGATAATTCCACCATCACCACCCATTTTGGCCACTTTTTGGTGGATGGTTTCTTTGGCTGCATCTGCCAAACTTTTGTTTTGATACGTCATTTGAGCAGCTATGTCGTAGGCAACTACATTTCGTATAAAAAATTCTCCCCAACCTGTAGCAGAAACTCCACAGACTTGGTTTTTGGCATAAGTACCAGCTCCAATAATAGGGACATCACCTACACGACCAAATTTTTTATTGGTCATTCCTCCAGTAGAAGTTCCTGCAGCAATGTTACCATGTTTATCTAATGCAACACAGCCCACAGTGCCAAACTTTTCGTCTTTGTTTGGATTTGAATTGGCTTCCTTTTCTTTGGCTTTTTGCAAGGCCTCTTTGCGTGATTTTGTAAAAAAGTAAGAAGGATCTACCTGTTCCAGTTGATGTAATTTTGCAAAAGTTTCTGCACCAGAGCCAATCATCATGACATGTTCAGATTCTTCCATGACTTTTCTTGCCAATGAAATTGGGTTTTTAATAGTGGTAATTCCAGAAACGGCACCAGCATTTTGGTTTTTTCCATCCATGATGGCAGCATCTAATTCAATGGTGCCTTGGTTGGTTAAAACCGCTCCTTTTCCGGCATTAAATAAAGGGGAGTCTTCTAAAATTTTCACCACTTCTTCCACTACATCTAAACTACTTGCACCTTGTTGCAACATTTTGTACCCTTTGGAAACAGCTTCATTAAGTTTTTGATGGTAGGCATTTTCTAAAGAATCGTTCATGTTTTCTTTTAAAATAGTTCCTGCCCCTCCATGAATGACAATACTTATCGGGTTTTCGGATGGTTTGTTAGGTTTTGAAGTGGTTTCTTTACAAGCAACCAATATCATCAAGCAGACCATACTTGCTACAAAATTTGTTGTATTTTTTAAATTCATAACTTTCCCTTTTAATTAAAAACAAAAACTACTGCAAAGTACAGTAGTTTTGTAAAATTAATGTTTTTAATCAGATTTATTTCTTCATAATTTTAACCACTTTGGTTTCTCCTTCCACGGTTTTTATTTGCATCAAATAAATTCCTTTTTGTAAAGCTTCGATGTTGACATTTAAAATGGTTTGTTGGTCAAAAACCTTTACAACCAATCTGCCATTCACATCATAAATTTCTACCGAAGCAATATTCGCTTTGCTAGATTGGATTTGAATGGTGGTAGTTGCAGGATTTGGATACACCACAAACTCGTTAACTGGAATTTCTTCAAAATTTAAGGTTTGAACAAATTTGGTTAAAAATGTATTGGTAATGATAGGGTCGTTGTAATCAAAATAAATGGATGCCGTGTTTGGGATGATATCATTTACTTGGTAACCTGCATTTGGCTTAATTTTAAAATGAATAAATCCTTGACTTAATTCCTCACTTTGACTTTGTGGAACCAAGTTGATATTGTTAAAATTCCATCGAAGTTGGTTACCTTTTCTTTCCAAAATATAGGCATGAGAAGCATCAATCATTTGTAAAGAAGAAGGGTTTAATTTATTGTCTAATATGTCATATACATTCACAAATATAGCTTCTGCGGTACCCGTATTTTGGAAACGAATGGTGTAGTACAAATAATCTTCTGAAGTAAATTCAGAAATCAAAATTTCTTTGCCATGCGATTCCATTTTATCGTTAGGATCGTAAGAACCAATCACGATTTGACCTAACTGACTTTGGTTGTTATTGGAAAGAGGCTCTGTAACCGTTGAAGTTACATTTGCTTGATTCAACAAAACCGTACCCAAAGCTGTAGTGGCAGGTACTTGCATGGTTACCCAATAATTTCTGGTTTCTCCGGGTTGTAAGTTTGTATAATTGATTTGAATTCCATTAGCGATACTTTGATAGGTAGTAGAAACGTTCAAAATAGTTACAGCAGTATCTGGTAAAAATTGTATTTCTCCTGATGTTGGAAACAAACCATTGTTTTTTACTATAATTTTATTGGTATAAGCAAAACCTGGTCTGGGAGAGGCACCTTGTGGAATCACATTTATGGAAACATCAGTAAATGGCTGCGAAATGGTTACCGGGAACCAATACGTATTATTACCATTTGGCACATAAGTAATATTACTGTAAGTGGTATTGCACTGTAATAAAGTAGCAAACTCAGGATGCACTTGATAAGAAAAACCAAAAGCATTACTATTATTAACTAAAATATTACTAGATCCAACCGGGCTATATAATTGCGTTGTGTTCCCTAAATTAGTATAAGTAAAAGTACCTAACGGACAAGGCAACTCATTAGAATCTTTAATGCCGTTGTTATTTAAATCAAAGAATGCATTAAGGGTAAATTGGTTATTACAAGCTTCGGTATTGCCATTAAAAATCCCTTTTCTAATAAAAACAGCCGAATCGAAAGCGCTATCTTGTCTGTCTTGAATGACCATTTTGATTCGGTAACTTTGATTTGGAGTTACATTGGCAGTAAAACTCATTGGCACGGTAATCCCATTAAAATTGATGGGTGCAGCCCATTGGTTAATTCCGTTTACCCCATAAAAAGTATGGAAAAATTGTGGATTTACAGAAGGGCAACCAGAATTATATATGTTTTCACGGATGGTTACTACGGAAATTGGCTGCTGTGTTCCTGGAGTTAAAGCTAAATTTTGCCAGTTGGTTGGGTTTCCGCTATCATCTAAAGGTGAAATAAAAAAAGCAAAACTATCTGAAAAATTACATTGATAAGTGCCATATTCATCTGATGCAAAAATATAATCAAAAGTAAAACTAGACGAGCTTGGTACAAAATCAAATTGCACCCATGATGCATTAAAATAATTAGAAGCAGGCAAAACGGAATTCAAATAATTAGTCAATTGAGGGTCTCCAAGCCAATTAGAGGAGCCATCACTTAATGTGGTTAAATTTGGACCTTGGATATTATTTACATTTCCGGTACTCAACACCAAGCCTTCTTGAAAAGGAAATAGGGAATTATTGGCGTTAAAATAACCTATTCCACTAAATCCAAAACCAGCATTATTAGCTGAAAAAGAACTCACATTTGAAATTTGAGCACAGCCAGAATTTAAAAAGACATCGTTTATTAATTGAGGAACAGAAAATAAATTAGAAGATCCAATTACAGTATTGCCAATTCTTTGCAAACATATTTTAAAATTACTCGGATTGACATTAGCAGTAATAGACGCTGTTGAAAAAACTCTTACATAATAAGTTGTTCCAATAGAGTAATTGTTGTATATGCTTTCTAAGTTATTTTGACAAAAAATCAGATTTAAATTACCACAATTTCCTGTATACACAGCATGTTTGATTGGCAATGCATTAGTTGAAACACCAAATAATTTGATTAAATGGGTAGCACTGGTTGCTTCAAATGTAAACCAAACATCATTACCGGGAACTCCATCACAATTGGACAATGTTGCCGTAGAGGAGGGAGTTGCCCCTGCTAAGGTGGAAGAAATAAAATTGGTGCAAGATAAATTGGTGTTTGCAATTAATGGAATTGCATTAATGCAATTATCTGCAAATTCTGGTGTATTATTGGCATTATAACAAATCCAATTACTTGCTCCTATCGTTGGGCCACAAACAGCTCTTATACAATAATCATAAGCAACACCTGGAGTTAATCCTGTAACAGTAAAAGGATTGGTACTAGCTACAATGCCTTGAGAATTTGCTGTAGGTGCAGGTGACCCGGTAGGTTGTACCAATACTTCCCACATGGTTTCGTCTGCTCCTGGTTGCCAATTCAATACTACAGAAGTAGTTGTAACATTACTTATTTGAATGTTGCTTGGTGGTAAGCAATTGGTATTTTGAGAAAATAATACAGAAAAGCTTAACAAAAACAGTACGTAAAGTTTTTTCATTTTTTTTGTGTTTGTATCAAAAGTAGATAATTTTTCATAACAGATGTTAAAAAGTAAAATATCTCACAATTTTGGTCTATAATATTAAAATTACTCCCCTAAACAGATTTACTATCTTTGCTGCATGACGCAAAAAAAATTTACGTATCCAACTTCTGACAAGTTAAAAAGTAAGAAAAGAATTGGTCAGTTATTTGCTGAGGGAAAAGCTGTAAAGAGTTTTCCGCTCCGATTGATTTATATTCCAATAAATGAAGAGGAGAATGTACACAGAAATTTTGGGGTGTCTGTTTCTAAAAGAAATTTCCGAAAAGCAGTCCATCGAAACAGAGTAAAACGTTTAATGCGAGAATGTTACCGGCTTAATCAACATTTATTAGAAACACCAACAAATAAAGGTTATGCTTTGATGATGATTTACCAAAACAATGAGCTACCAGAGTTTAACGCATTGATGAAAGCTACACAAAAACTATTACAAAAGTTTCAAATTGCGGTTTCTGAAAATCCGATTCCATCCTAGCGTTTGTAAATTGGCATACTTTTAAAGTTTCGTCAAAGCTTTATTTTTATTTTTGTTGATGCCTTTTGGCATATTTTTAGTTATCTCTATACAAAAAAACAAATGAATTTACTTAAAAATAAAATCCTCGTTGGCATTATTGCAGTAAGTACTTTAGGATTGGTGGCATTTTCTACCATCAAAGAAGACTACTTTGAAATTACCAAGCAAATTGAAATATTTACCACCTTATACAAAACAGTAAGCACCAACTACGTGGACCAAACCAATCCTACTGATTTGATGAACAAAGCCATCAAAAATATGCTCACAGAATTGGATCCGTATACTGTGTATTTTAATGAGCAAGAAGTCATTAAATTTAAACTAAACAGTGCAGGTGAATACACCGGAATTGGCGCAATGATTAGCAGGAAAGACGGTAAAATCATTTTAAAAGAGCCTTACAAAGGATACGCTGCCGATAAAGCCGGATTAAAAGCCGGAGATGAAATTTATCAAATTGGAGATATCAAATTAGAAGACTACAAAGAAGATGTTTCTACCTTACTAAAAGGGGCAAAAAATGCTAAAAAAGAAATTTTTTTCACCCGACAAGGCAAAAACCAAAAAGTGGAATTACAGCTAGAAGAAGTTGATATTAAAGCAGTTCCATTTTACGAAATGTTAGATGATAAAACCGGTTATATTGTGTTATCTGCCTTCAATGCTAAAACAACCACCGAAACCAAAAATGCCATTATCGATTTAAAAGCCAAAGGAGCCACCCAATTAATTTTAGATTTAAGAGGAAATCCAGGAGGTTTGTTATTGGAAGCAGTAAACATTTGTAATTTGTTTGTTCCGAAAGATGAAGTTATTGTAACCACCAAATCAAAAAACGAAAAATACAACATCACTTACAAAACTCGAAATGAACCATTAGATTTACAAATACCTTTAGCAGTGATTATTGATGGAAAAAGTGCCTCTGCATCAGAAATTGTTTCAGGTGCTTTGCAAGATTTAGACCGAGCAGTGGTAGTAGGTAGCAGAAGTTTTGGAAAAGGATTGGTACAACGTCCTATCGACTTAACTTACGGGACCCAAGTAAAAGTTACAATTTCAAGATATTATACTCCATCCGGAAGATGTATACAAGCATTAGATTATGCCAATAAAGATGCTAGTGGAAAAGCCCAAACCACAAACGAAAAAGACCGAAGAGCCTTTAAAACCAAAAAAGGAAGGACTGTTTATGATGGTGGTGGCATCCAACCGGATATTGAATTACAAGAAACTAAAACAAGCACCATTGCCAATGCGTTAACCAATAACGATGCAATTTTTTTGTATGCAACCCAGTGGTATTACAAAAACCCATCGGTTGGAGATAAAATTCCGGTGATTACTGCAACCGATTGGCAAGATTTTAAAGCTTTTATAAAGAAAGAAAAATTAGCGTTGAACACCGAGACCGAAACTTCTGTAAAAAAAATAGAAGAACTAGCTAAGAAAGAAGAAATTCACTCAGACATTCAAAAGGAATACCAAGCATTGTTGGCAGCTGTTCAAAAAAGTAACGAATTACAATTAGATAAATACCAAGAGGAGATCAAAAAATTATTGGTAGATGAACTAATCAAACGATACCAATACCGTGAAGGCTTGTATGCGTATTATGCCCAAAATAGTGCTGAGGTAAAAAAGGCAAAAGAGTTGTTGAATAATGCCTCACAAATCAAAAAAATACTTCAAAACTAATGCGATTCTTTTGTGTTTTTTATCTGCTTTTTATTTCGGTTTCTGCTCAGGAAACAGAAGTATACAGCATGTTTTTTGACACCAATAAATTCAATTTAGATACCAATCAAACCAAAGGTTTGTTAGAGTTTACCAAAGTAAAAGACACTTCATTGTTAGAAAGTATTCAAATTTATGGTTATTGTGATGACCGTGGAAAAGAAGATTATAACTTTAAATTATCAACCAACAGAGCCAATGCAGTGCGAGATTTTCTGCTTGAAAATGGCATTAAAAATAAGATTATTGTAACTATTGAAGGCAAAGGCAGAATTTTATTAGAAGAAGATATTCAAGGGGATTTGGCAGAAATTCGCTCAAAAAACCGAAGAGTAGATGTGGTATTGCAATGGAAACCGGTTGTTTTAGAAGAATTAAAAATTCCTGGCTTATATACGAGTATTCAAAAAGAGCATTTGGTTGGGGACAGAATTTATTTAGAGAAACTATTTTTTGAATCCGGAAGTAGTAGATTAACCCAGAAATCGGTAAACGAATTAAACAAGATTGCATTGTTGATGCAACGCTATCCGAATTTACACTTCGAAATTCAAGGACACATTTGCTGTACTCCTAAACACAAAAAGGAAGCTATTGACATTGATACAAAAAAAAGAGAATTATCTGTAAACAGAGCTTTGAATGTTTATAAGTACTTATTAAAAAGGAGAATTAGCAAAGACAGACTTACCTACATTGGTCTAGGCAACTCTCAACCTTTGGGAAAAGATCCATCCATGGACAGAAGGGTTGAATTGGTAATCACTAAAATCTAAAAAAAAAATCACATGCTATCAAAACATGTGATTTTTAAGAAAACAACCTTTTATAATTATTGAGCTTCGGTAACTACTTTACCTTTAATAGTTAAAATTTTAGGCAATTTATCATCTCCAAATTCTACGGTAACCGTTTTAGTAAACGGACCACCAGCAGCTGCATTATATTTTGCAGTAATGGTTCCAGTTTCGCCTGGTTTGATTGGAGTTTTGGTGTAATTGGTAGCAGTACAACCACAAGATGCCTTTACGTTAGAAATAATTACAATTTCTTTGGTGTTGTTTACAAACGAAAAGTCGTGTGTTACAGGCACGCCTTGTTTGATGTCACCAAAATCGAAAACTTCCTCTTTCCATTGTACTGTAGGAGCTGGTTTTTTTGCAACAGGAGTTTCAACTTGGGTTAATGTTGCATTTTCTGTTTTGTTTTGTAATGCTTGTTGTTCAGCGGTTGGTTTTTTTACAATTTTAGAAACTTTTGGTTGGGTTTGTGCCAAAGCAAAAGATCCAATTAAAAGGGCAGTTAATAAAATTTTCATACAATTGTTTTATTAGTTAAACTTACGATTACAAATCTATCACATTTGTTTTCAATCCATGTTAATCGCTTTTTAATTCTTGTTAACAAGCTGTTAAGTGCATGGATTTACTTTTTTGTACCATTACTTAATTAACTACATTTGTTAGGTAAAGCAATTATTCATGCTAAAAGTAAAACAACTTAATTTTTTGGTAGCTCTCGGTTTTATAGCCATTATAGGGGTGTTTGTGATGCAAGTAAGCTTGATTAAAGATGCTTTTGCTTTTGAAAAAAAAGACTTTGAGCAAAAAATTTATTTTGTTTTGGAAGATGTATTGCAAAAAATACACAAAACCAATAACACCGAACAACCTTACACCAATCAAATCCAAAAAGTATCTGACGATTATTACATTGTTAATGTAAACGATGTTTTTGACAACCAAATTTTAGAGTACTACCTAACCAACGAGTTTGAAAAGGTAAAACTCGATTTAGATTATGAATACGCTATTTACGATTGCTCTTCAGATCAAATGGTTTATGGAAATTATATCAGTTCTAAAAAAAACGTAAAACCATGTAAGGACTGTTTTCAAAAAGATGAAAATTTAATCTACTATTTCGGGATTCGATTTCCTAAGCTCAAGTGGAGTGTTGCAAACAGTATTCACTATTATTGGATTTTTGCCGGAATTTTACTTTTGGTGCTGTTTATTTATGTGTACTCTATTTATACTTTATTACAGTACCAACGTTTAGCCTCTTTACAAAAAGATTTTGTAAACAATATGACACATGAGTTTAAAACCCCTTTAACCTCTATCTTGATTGCTTCCAAACAAATGGAGCAGATGAAGGAAGAGCAAAAAGAGAAAAACCAAAAATATGCCCAACTAATTCACCAACAAGCACAAAAACTAAATGAACATGTAGAGATGATTTTACAAGTGGCACAAAGTGAACAACAACGAAAAATCATTCAGAAAAAACCAATGGATTTGGTGCAGCTCATCCATCATGTAAAAGAAGATATCGTGTCGAGTTTGCAAAAAAAAGCAGAAATTAATTTACAGCTTCCTACCAAATTAATGGTTCAAGCGGATGAGTTTCACTTTTATAACGTGATGTATAATTTGTTAGACAATGCTTTAAAATATGTGGCAGAACCGATTAAAGTAGAAGTGGAAATAGTTTTAAAAAATCATCCTACCTTATTGATTACAGATAACGGAAATGGAATAGAGGAAAATGAAATTCCGTATATTTTTGATAAATTTCACCGAGTACAAAACGAAAAAACGGAAACCATTAAAGGCTTTGGTTTAGGGCTTTTTTATGTAAAGAAAATAGTTGAATTGCACGGTTGGAAAATAAAAGCGAAAAATCAGGCAAATAAAGGATTACAATTTGAAATAACAATTCCTAAAAAAGATTGGATACATCATGACTAAAAAGCATTTATTGTATGTGGAAGACGATGCAACGATTGCATTTTTAACCAAAGATTTTTTGGAAAATCAATACGAAGTTACCCATTGTTCAGATGGAGAAGAAGCCATAACATGCTTTATGCAAAACACTTTTGATTTGTGCATTTTAGATATCATGCTCCCCAAAAAAGATGGTTTTGAAATTGCAAAATTCATCCGTCAGAAAAACCAAGAAATTCCAATTATTTTTCTTTCTGCCAAAACCATGAAAGAAGACCGAATCAAAGGATTAAAGTTAGGTGCAGATGATTATTTGGTAAAGCCATTTAGCATGGAAGAATTGCAATTAAAAATTGAAGTTTTTTTGCAGCGAAGTCAAAAATCATCCAATGCAGCAAGCAACTATACCATAGGAAATTTTACTTTTTATCCTGCTAATTTTGAGTTGGTTTCAGAGGCAACCAAAGTGCAGTTAACAGAACGTGAAGCCATGTTACTCCAAATGTTTTTAGACAACATTGGAAACGTATTAAAACGTGAAGTAATCCTTACCAAATTATGGGGTTCAGATGATTATTTTTCCGGAAGAAGTTTAGATGTATTTGTGTCTAGATTAAGAAAAATATTTAAAGATCACCCAGATATTAAGTTTGAGAATATTCCCCGAATAGGATTCAGACTAGTTATTTAAGGAACCACCGAAAGCATATAGGCTTCCAACGCCTCCAACTCCTCCAAACTCATTTTTTTGGTAATAGCAAGGTTAGCTTTCATAATTTCATATTGTTCAGGTGCTACTATAGGCTGCATATCTCCTTGTAAAAAACTAACCACAGAAGCATCTTTTTCTTGGTATATTTTCATGATTTCTACCACACTTGGTCCTATAATTTTTTGATCGGTTTTATGGCAAGTGTTGCACATGCCTACTCCAAAAAATAACTCCTTTCCCTTTTCTACTATTTGGTTAGGTGCTGTTTCTGTTGACTTTCCAAAGTTTTCTTTGGGACTTTTTTGGCATCCAATAAAAAGTAATATCACAACTGCCATTAAAAATGTATTCTTCATAAAGTAGGTTTTTACAAATTTAATGTAAATGCAAAATATCCCCAATTTTTAGAATACTTTTGTTAATGAAAAACCCTCCAATCATGAAAAAAATCTACTATTTAAAAACTTGCGATACTTGTAAAAAGATTTTAAAAAGCCTTCCGAATATTTCAGAATTTGTTTTGGTAGATATTAAAGAAAATCCTCTTACGGTATATCAGTTAGAAGAATTATATAACCTAACCCAAAGCTACGAAGTGCTTTTTAGCAGAAAAGCTAAATTGTATAAAGAAATGGGCTTGAAAGATTTTGACTTAACAGAAGCAGATTATAAACGTTATATTTTAGAGCATTACACCTTTTTAAGCAGACCAGTTATTGTGGATGAACAAAATATTTTTGTAGGGAGTAGTCCCAAAACCTTACAAGCAATCGCACAACATTTTGCCAAGTAAATCATGAGTAATATCACCAAACACCAAGTAACTTCCCGAAATTTAGTACTTTCTATCGTGCTAAATATTGCCATTACTTTATCGCAAATTATAGGTGGAATTATATCAGGTAGTTTGGCTTTGATTTCGGATGCAATCCATAATTTTTCAGATGTAGTTTCGTTATTACTAAGTTTTTTTGCACACAAACTTTCCCGAAAAAAAGCCTCTATTCAGCAAACATTTGGTTTTAAACGAGCAGAAATTATAGCAGCTTTTATTAATGCTAGTACGCTTATCATTGTGGCTTTTTATTTGATTTACGAAGCCATTCATAAGTTTTTTAACCCAGAACCCATTGAGGCTAGTTTGGTGGTTTGGTTGGCCTTATTAGGAGTAGTATTTAACGGGGTTTCTGTTTTGTTGTTACAAAATGATGCCAAGCACAATTTAAATATGCGTTCGGCTTATGTACATTTATTTACAGATATGTTGGCATCTGTAGCGGTTTTAATTGGTGGTTTGCTGATGTATTGGTATCAGTGGTTTTGGGTAGATAGTGTGCTTACATTTGCCATTGCCATTTATTTAATTGTAGTTGGATTGGATTTATTAAAAAAGTCTACCCAAATTTTGATGCTTTTCACCCCTTCTAACATCGATATTAAAGAAATTGTAAGAGAAGTGCACCAAATTCCCGGGGTTGGCAAACTACATCACATTCACGTTTGGTTACTTAATGAAGATGAATTGCATTTAGAAGCACACTTAGATTGCGAAAAGGATATACGCATGAGCGAATTCAACGATTTATTGCATCAAATTGAGGAAGTTCTCTACGAAAAATTCAACATCAACCATGTGAATATCCAACCGGAGTTTCAAAAAGCGGATCCAAAAGATTTTATTGTACAAGATTAATATTTTGTAAATTCAGTCAATCAACTGACGGAATTAATGTAAATTCAGTCAATTTGATTATAAAAATAGTCGTTTCTGGTTGTTATAAAAACAAATGCAACACCCCAAAAAACACCAATTGAATCATCAAAAAAGGCAAAGCCAATGGATTTTTCAGTGTTTCTTTTTGGCTTTGCATGATGAGTGAAAACAAGAAAGCACAAAATCCCCAGGCAATAAAATTTTGTAACGGAATATCCGGGTGATCCCAATGCCAGAATCCGTGTGCAATGGCCACAGGTTCAATCACCAAATCTAATGCAACCAAAAGTAGAGCGGTGGTAATGGCAACTAAAAACGGTGAATTCAACCATTTTTTCATAGTGACCGTTCCGGTATAAGTCAACAACAACCAATTGATTCCAATCAAGGGAGGGGTACCCCACAGTTTAAATCCTAAAGCCTGGTCATAAGCATATACTCCGAATATTTTTCCGGTATTTACTCCGGCTACTTCCACCAAAAACCCAAGTAGTACAACTGTAGTAAATTTCCAAACCAGACTTTTGCTCCAATTTTTTTGGTGGTATAATAATATAAAAGTAGATAACAACAAATTCAAAGGAGTCAACAAAAAGAAATCTGCTCCCAAAAGAGCAAAGCCCACCCATCCGGTAAGATGTAATAAAATTAAAAAGCCCAAACAAAATTTGGGATTATCGAGCCACTTCTTCCACATAATGCGTTGCGATTTTTGCACTTAATAAACATAACGGAATTCCTCCACCCGGGTGCGTACTCCCTCCTACGAAATACAATCCTTTGATTTTATTGCTAAAATTAGGATGACGTAAAAATGCCGCAAACGGATGATTACTGCTCGTACCATATAACGAGCCCTGATAAGAGGCCGTTTTCAAGTCAATGGTTCGAGGATCGAGGATGTCCTCCACTTCAATCAAACTTTCGATGTCGGTTTTTAAAATTCGGGTTAGTTTTTCCAAAACAATTTTTCGGGTTTTAGAAATTAAATTGTCCCAATCCTGGCCTATATTGCATGGAGCATTTACCATCACAAACCAGCTTTCGCAGTCTTTTGGAGCATCCTCCGGATTGAGTTTGTTGGAAATATGTACATACACCGTAGGGTCGTTTCCTAAGGTTTTCTCCTGAAAAATTTCTTGAAATTCTTTTTGGTAATCTTCCGAAAAAAAGATGTTGTGCAAATCTAAATTCGGAAAGGTTTTTTTGATGCCCCAATAAAAAATCAAAGCCGAACTCGAACGTTCTTGCTTTAAAATTCGATTGGGCTTGGCTTGTTTCGGAAGCAATTTTTCGTAGGTGTAATAAATATCCATGTTGGTTACCACATGACCGGCTTCTAAAATACCTTCAGAGGTTCGAACTCCCAACACTTGTTTGTTGTTCAATACTATTTCCTCAACCAAAGTATGGTACTGAAATGTTACCCCCAGCTCTTGAGCCAACTTTACTAAAGAATTGGTAATGTCCACCATTCCTTTTTTTGGGAAAAACGTACCCACATTCCATTCAAAATGCGGAATCACCCCCATAATACCGGGAGTTTGGTACGGATTCGATCCGTTATACGTAGCATATCGATCAAATAATTGTACCAGTTTCGGGTGTTTTACATCGCGTACATTGGCTTGATGCAGCGAACGTTGCAAATCCAGTTGGTGACTTTTCGATAAAGCTTTTAGAGTTTTGCGGTTGAGAAAGTTTTTAAAATCATGCAGACTTTGCTCTAAAAAAACCGGAGAAGTCAATTCATGAATTTTAGCTGCTTTTTCCAGTTTGTTCATAAATGGTGTAGCAGCTGTTTGGAATACCAATTCAATTTCATCTTTCAATTGCATTTTATCGGCATGACCTCTAAAAAATGTACCATCTTCCCAAAAATAATGGCAGGTAGTTGGATTGGTATGATACTCAAAATGGTCTTTCGGATTTTTTCCGGCCAAAGCAAACAATTCTTCCACCAATTCCGGCATGGTAAATAAACTCGGTCCGGCATCAAAACGATACCCTCCCAACTGTATTTCGGATAATTTACCACCGGGATAGGCATTTTTTTCCAACACAGTAACCTTATAGCCTTTGCAAGCCAACCGAATGGAGGCTGCAATTCCCGCAATTCCGGAACCGATAACAATCGCTTTTTTGTTCAATGTATGTTTTTAAAAGTTAAACAAAAATACATTCTTATTCGATTTCAGAATGGTTTTTTAGTGATTTTTTACCATTTTCTTCAAAAACTACAATTAGTAGGCTGGTAATTTTACTTTTAGGATAAAAAGTAAAATAAGAAATTTGATTCCTTGTCTTATTAGGGGTATATTTTCTTTAATTTGTAATGAATTTTTTCACCATGACTCTATTAACCTACATCCAACAAACACTTTCTCTACCCAATAAATCTATTGAAAATACCTTAGCCTTATTGGCTGAAGATTGTACCATTCCGTTTATTGCCCGTTACCGAAAAGACCAAACTGGTAATTTGGATGAGGTGCAAATTGAGCAAATTTTTAAGTTGAATAAACAATTTGATGAAATCATCAAAAGAAAAGATTCCGTTTTAAAATCGATAGAAGAACAAGGGCAACTTTCGGAGGAATTAAAACAAAAGATTGAAAACAGCTTCGATTTGCAGGAGATTGAAGATTTGTATTTACCTTATAAAAAACGCAAAAAAACAAAAGCCGATGTAGCTCGTGAAAACGGATTGGAGCCTTTGGCCAAAATCATCATGGCCCAACGGTCAGATGATCCGGAGTTTTTGGCATCGAACTATTTGAATGATAAAATTATCAACGAAGACGAAGCTTTACAAGGAGCCCGGGACATCATAGCCGAATGGATTAACGAAAATATTTTTATTCGAAAGAATCTTCGAAGGGTATTTCAACGAAAATCCATAGTGGAAACCAAAGTAGTAAAATCTAAAAAAGAAGATGCCGAAGCCCAAAAATTCCAACAGTATTTTGATTGGAATGAACCTTTGCACAAAGCCCCATCCCATCGGTTGTTGGCCATGTTACGAGCTGAAAACGAAGGTTTTGTAAAACTTAAAGTTACTTTATCAGACGAAGATAAAGAAGAAGCACTTCGCATGATGGACAAAGCTTTGATTAAAAATGAAGGAGCTTGTGCCTATCATATCGAAAAAGCGATAGACGATAGCTATAAACGTTTGCTAGAGCCGGCTATTTCCAACGAAGTATTGCAGGAAGCCAAAGCCAAAGCCGATCAAAAAGCTATCGAGGTGTTTTCGGAAAATTTGCGACAATTATTGCTAGCTTCACCCTTGGGAGAAAAACGCATCATGGGCATTGACCCCGGTTTTAAAACCGGCTGTAAAGTAGTGTGTTTGGATGAAAAAGGCGATTTGTTGAATAACGAAACCATTTATCCACATCCCCCACAAAATGATAACGCTATGGCCATGAAAAAAATTCGTTCTTTGGCCAATGCGTATCACATAGAAGCCATTGCGATTGGCAATGGAACAGCTAGCCGGGAAACCGAATTTTTTATCAAGAAAATTGCTTTTGATAAGCCCTTGCAGGTGTTTGTAGTTTCTGAAGCCGGAGCTTCGGTGTACTCAGCTAGTAAAATTGCCCGGGAAGAATTTCCGAATTATGATGTCACAGTGCGGGGTGCAGTCTCCATCGGGAGGCGATTGTCAGACCCGTTGGCTGAATTGGTAAAAATTGATCCAAAATCCATCGGAGTGGGACAATACCAACACGATGTGGACCAAACCAAACTCAAAGAAGAATTAGACCACACTGTGATGCGATGTGTGAATTTGGTTGGAGTGAATGTGAACACAGCCAGCAAGTCGTTGTTGAGTTATGTTTCGGGAATCGGAGAAAAAATGGCAGAAAACATTGTGCAATTCCGTTCAGAAAATGGCCCTTTTGTAGAGCGAAGCCAACTGAAGAAAGTCCCACGATTGGGAGAAAAAGCCTTTCAGCAAGCGGCAGCTTTTGTGCGAATTCCAAACGGAAAAAATCCGTTAGATAATTCGGCTGTGCACCCTGAATCGTATAAAACCGTGGAAAAAATGGCCAAAGATTTAGGGATTCCTGTAGCAGATTTGATAGGAAATAAAGACAAAATCAAAGCCATTGCTCCGGAAAAATATGCCAATGAAACCGTGGGAGTGTTGGGGATTCAGGACATTTTAAAAGAACTGGAAAAACCCGGACTCGATCCTCGAAAAGCAGCCAAAGTTTTCGAATTTGACCCCAATGTTCGCTCTATGAAAGACTTGAAACCCGGAATGATATTGCCCGGGATTGTGAATAATATTACTGCTTTTGGTTGTTTTGTAGATATCGGCATCAAAGAAAGTGGCCTTGTTCATATTTCCCAACTCAAAGCCGGATTTGTTTCAGATGTAAATGAAGTGGTGAAATTACACCAACATGTGCAAGTGAAAGTCGTTGAGGTAGATGAAGCGAGGAAAAGAATACAGTTGACAATGGTACTTTAAAAGTTGTGATTTAATAATGTGAAAATAGTTTGAATATAAGCACTGCCATAAAAATAATTATTCAAAAAGTTTTTCAATCCACATATCTTATAATTATCTAGGCATCAACCACTGAATGGGGTTTAGGTAAACGTCGTTTTGTAAAACGGAAAATTTCATAGATGTTTTTTGGGTAGATTCGTTAAATCGAATACTTCCGATAATGTCTTTTACTGCAATTTTTTGTCCTTTGCTCACATTTACAGTGGTTAAGTTTTGGTACACCGTAATAAAATCACCATGTTGAATAAATACTGCTCTGTTTACCGGAGACAACTCTTGCACCATCATTACTTCTCCCGGAAAAATTGCTCGAGCTTTGCTACCGTTGTCAGTAGTAATTTCAATCCCATTGCTGTTTACTATAATTGAGGGCTCTAACGGATGTGGGTTATTTCCAAATTTCATTGAAATGTATCCTTTTTCAGTTGGCCAAGGTAGCTTTCCTTTATTGGCTTTGAAATTATTAGAAACAATTTGTCCTTCTGGGGTTAAATCAATTTTATTTGGAGCTGTCGTGCTAGTGTTATTTTCTGCTTTTGTTGAACTTCCTGAAGATGTATTCCCTTTTTTTGCGGCTGCGGATTTTCTGTTAGCCTCTGCAATAGCTTGTCGAATTAGTTGGTTGATTCGTTGATCTATTTTCTTTGTTTCTGCCTGTTTTTTTGAGATTTCGGCTATAACCTTTTTTTGGTCTTTTTTTATCTTATTAGCTAAAGCTTCTTGCTCTTTTTTTTCTTTTTCAAGAACCTCTTTTTCCTTTTCTTGTTCTGCTATTAAATTTTCTTGTTGCTGCTTTTTTCTGCTTAATTTTTCGATTTCTAGTTTTAGCGATTCATTTTTTTCGTGAATCTCTTCTGCTTGTTGCTTTCGGTGGTTGGCGTATTGCTTCATATATTCGTTACGTTTATAGGCTTGTAACAAATTTTCTGACGACAACAAATACATCATTTTACTTTGTTCTGACTGACTGGTATACGATTTTTTAATCATTCTCGCATAATCTCCTTTCAACATTTCCAATTCTTTGTTAAGAGATTCTATTTCTTTTTCATTTCGTTTAATTTCATTAGCCAACACTTGTGCTTGACGCTCGTTGGTTTGAATTAACCGTTCACGCAAATCAATTTTTTGTTTTTGTTGCATGATCACTGCAACAATTGATTTTTCTTTATTTTTGATTTCAGAAAGTATTTTTTTGCTTTGCTCAATTTCTGCCAACAATCGCTGCTTTTGTTCTTCCAAACGTTGTTGTTCAGAATTTTGTGCTATGATTGGATTGCTTATACAAGCAATACATGTGAGGACAAAAAACAACCAATATTTAGTCATAGTTCTACTTTTTGGTATCCAGAAGGTACTTGGTACGGAAAGGTTAATTTTTCGTTGAATAGCAGTTGGTTGTACCTAACATCAATAACGAGGTTGTTATGGGTTTGTTGTGCCAATATTTTAAAAAACTTTGGAAAAAGTCCTTGGTTTAATTTTTGATGCTCTTCGTAAAAAACTTCAAAAGTATCTTGGCTTTGTAAGTTTTTAAAAGCTTGTTTTTTGAGTAAAAAATTCCCGCTTTCCAGCCAAAAATTCTTTTGCCAAGTGTTCGGATTTTTTTCGGTTAAAGCAAACCATCCTTCTTGTAAAGTGCTTTCGTATTGGTTGGGTGAAATGTTTTCTAAAACTTTACCGAGCAATAAATTTTGCACTTTTTCAAAGTCCATTTCTGTTCCTAACCACTGACTCAACATGCCAAAATCTCCTTCAAAATAAGTGTTGTTTGCTTTTTCGTAGTATTTCACTTCAGTAGGAGTAATCAAGGCTTTAGCTCCAGTAATTCCGAACATTCGCAATGTGATAAGAATTTTTTGGTCTTTTTCCCAACGAATATCAGAAGTTAACTGGATACTTTGTTTGCTGTCTTGATATTTTACCGAGCCATTAATTGCAACAGTAGAAAAATCAAAATTCAATTGGTTGTGTTGAAAAATAACTTCTTTAGAAGTTTTTTTCTCCGTAGCCTTTACCGAAGATAAGCCTTTGGTACTGGAACAACCAGATAAAAAACCAACAGCTGTAAAAAGAAATATATACGTTTTGAGGCTCATAATTTTTTTTGATAAAACTCTTTGTTTTTGGTGTCTTTTAATGCATCAAAAACTTGAACTAGTGCTTGGTAAAAATATTTTTCTAAAGTCAAATTATCAATCACAAAATCCAAGCCTGTCATTAGGTTTTCTTTGGCTTGGGCATAATTATTTGTCTGTAATTGTGTCCAACCTACATAGTAATAAAATTCCGGTTGCGATGGATAAATTTCTAAGGCTTCGGTAGCCTTAGTTGCTAAAGCTTCTGTTTGGTTAGAAAAACGAAGGGCTTGACACCAAAGTAGTAGGTTTTCAATTTCTGACGGATTATTTTTATCAAATATTCGATAGTAATAAATAGCGGTATTCCATTGTTGTTGGTTTTGAAAAAACTTGCCAATTTCTTTGGCTATTGGAATGGTGGTTTCAGAAGCAAAATAGCCAATGGTTTTGCTTAAACTTTGATGTAATTCGGGTTTATTTTTAATGTAAACCAACCATTCGTTTAACATTCTGTGTTTGATAAGTTCAGAAATAGAATTGGTTTGCATTACCTTTTCCATGGCTTGTAATGCTTCTGTAAATTGGTTTTCGTCTATATATTTTTTAAAAATGTAAACCGAACCCCAAGGAGAATTAGGTATTTTGGTTTGCAATTCTTTAGCAACTTCATAGCTTTTTGCCAAATTGTTTTCGTTGGCATACTTTACAATTAATGCAATATAATTGGCTTCGTCTGAATTATTGCTGGTAGCGATTTCTGCCTTACTTTGAAAAGCAGGCATTTTTAAAATTTGTTCTTTGTAACGTGTTCTGCTTTCTCTTTTGCCAACTGTTTTGTTAAGTTCTTCTATCAACGTTAGTGCTTCTTCGTATTTTTGAGCAAACATATAAGTTGAAACCAATTCTTCTTGGTACTCTGTTGAATACGGAATAAGTTTTTTAAGGTAAACGATAGCTTGTTGGTAATTTCGATTGGTTTTTGCTATTAGGTACAAACCATCCCAAGCCCATCTTTCTTCAGGTTTTAATTCTAAAACTTTTTCAAAATGAATCACTGCTTGGGTGTAATCTTTTATCGCAAAATAATTTTTTGCTAACTCAAAATGAACCACCGCTTCTTGAGGTTGAATTTGTAAACAAGCTTGTAATTTTTGAATGGCTTTGTCATGATTTTCCATCGATTTTTCTTTGATGGCATCATAAAAAGCTTCTTCAAATTGGTTGGTATCTAATGCCACGGATTCTGGCTCTTGTTCTTGTGCAAACAAGGCTCCAAAACAGCAAAAAACACCCAAAAAAACAACGGCTTTACCCATTTATATCAATTGACTATAATCTCCTATGCTAATTTTTGTAAAATTTCCATCAAACTCTGCATAATTTCCAATCATGGCTTCCTTTAAATTGGCATTTTTAATTCTTGCATTGGTTTGGATCAAACTATCCGAAATAGTACTGTTCTCAATCGCACATCCATCTCCCACAGAAACGTTTGGACCAATAGTAGTATTTATTAACACTACCTTATTTCCAATAAAACAAGGAGGGATAATGGTACTTTTTTGTAAAGTGACATTATCTGAAACCATACTTGCCCCATCTTCGTGTAAAAACCCTAACATTCTGCTGTTGGTTTCCACCGTTACGGCTTTGTTTCCACAATCCATCCATTCATTTACTTGTCCGGGTACAAAAACCATACCCTTTTGCTTCATATTTTCTAAAGCATCTGTTAATTGGTACTCTCCTCCTTTTTGGATGTTATTATCCATTAAGTATTGTACTTCATTTCTTAGAATTTCTCCTTCTTTAAAATAGTAAATTCCAATAATGGCTAGGTCAGAAACAAATTCTTTTGGTTTTTCTACAAAATCAACAATTTGGTTTTGTTCGTTTAATTGTACCACTCCAAATGCACTTGGATCGTTTACCTGTTTTACCCAAATTACACCATCTGCAGTTGCATTTAAAGTAAAATCGGCTCTAAAAAGGGTATCTGCATATGCAACTACAACCGGGCCTTGCAAACTTTCTTTGGCACACCAAATGGCATGACCTGTTCCTAAAGCTTCTTCTTGGTAATATATGATACCTTTGGCTCCTAATTGGTTGGCAATTTCTAACAAGTCTTCCTCCACTTTTTTACCAAAATCCGGGTGAATGATAAAGCCTATTTCTTCTAAAGGCTGGTTCAACACTTTTGCAATATCTTGTACCAATCGATGTACAATTGGTTTGCCTGCAATTGGAATCAATGGTTTAGGCGTGGTAAGTGTGTGAGGTCTTAATCTTGAGCCTCTTCCAGCCATAGGAACAATAATTTTCATGATAAGTAAACATTTGACGTCAAAAATAAGTATTTCCTGTGGGATAACTCTCGTTTTTATATAGATTGTTCTTGATAAAATCTACAAGAATTTTACTTTTTAAAACAAAAAACTCCCGATTTCTCAGGAGTCTTTTTTTTATCTTTTTAATGTAAAATGTGCTTTAAATTCTTTGTTTTGGTTGTTTTCGAGGTATTCTACTTTGAACCAATAATCGGTGGATGGCAGAGGGTTTCCGAGGAAGTTTCCGTCCCATCCGTTGCTACCTGGGCTGATTTGTTTCAACAGTTTTCCGTAGCGGTCAAATATATAAATTTTTGCTTGATGTTGAGGTCCTAAACCAATAA
>JAGXRF010000031.1 GCA_018335925.1 Flavobacteriales bacterium | reverse complement strand
AATTATGTGGAGCAGCCCTTTATATTCAAAAGAGGAAGAAAAAGAATTGAAACACTGTTCTCTCAAATGTGTGACCAATTCCGAATTAGAAACAATTACGCCAAAACATTCATAGGATTTAGCACTAGAATCCTATCTAAAATTACAGCAATAACCTTGATTCAACATCTAAATAAATTCGTATTTAATCGACCAATTAATCAATTAAAAGTAAATTTGGTGTAAATGCACAACGGGTTCAAATTAACTAATCGGCTAATTTCTCAATGCCTCTTTTTAAAATTTGTCCAAATTGGTACATATCTTCAAAAGTGCAATACAAAGGTGCTGGTGCCAATCGAATTACATTGGGTTCTCTCCAATCGGTAACCACTCCATGTGACATTAAGTAATCAAATAATTTTCTGCCTTGTCCGTGTAAAAATACCGAAAGTTGGCACGCTCTTTCCTTAGGAGTTATAATTTCAAAAGTTGTATCGGGTAATTGTTCGTCAATATCTTTTAAAACAAACTCTAAATATGCCGTAAGTAAGTCTCTTTTTTTAATCAAAGCTTTCATGCCAACTTCTTCAAAAATCTCCAAAGATGCCAAATAGGGAGCAAGCGATAAAATTGGCAAATTACTAACTTGCCAGCCATTGGCTCCTTCTACCGGATCAAATTGTGGCTCCATTAAAAACCTTCGTTCTTTGTTGTGTCCCCACCAACCTGCAAAACGAGGTAACTTTTTATTCTTGTGGTGCTTTTGATGGATAAAACATCCGGAAGCATTTCCCGGACCCGAATTCATGTATTTATAACTGCACCAAGCCGCAAAATCAACTTCCCAATCGTGTAATTGTAATTCCACATTTCCGGCAGCATGGGCCAAATCCCAGCCAACCATGGCTCCTACATCATGTCCTTTTTTGGTGATGGCCTGCATGTCAAACACTTGTCCGGTGTAGTAATTGACCCCTCCAAACAAAACCAAAGCGGTTTGATTTCCGGTTTCTTCGATGGTTTTCATGATATCTTCTAACAAAATATGATGATTCCCTGGACGTTTTTTTACTTCTACTATGGCTTCTGATGGGTCAAATCCTAAATGACGAGCATGAAAATCGACCTGCGATTGAAACATGTACTGATCTGAAGGAAACGCTTTTTCTTCGCAAATGATTTTGAATCTGGTTTTGGTGGGTTGGTAAAAAGAAACCATCAACAAATGTAAGTTTACGGTAAGGGTGTTCATTACCGTAACTTCTGATGGAAAAGCTCCAACCACTTTACTCAATGGTGCTGCCAAACGTTCGTGGTAATCCCACCAAGGTTTTTCGGCATAAAAATGTCCTTCCACAGCCAATTGCCCCCAATCGTTCATCACATCTTTTACAAAATGTTGGGCAGACTTTGGTTGTAAACCCAATGAATTCCCTGTAAAGTAGATTACCGGTTTTCCGTTATGTTTTGGAAAAACAAATTTTTCTCTGAAATGATTTATAGGATCTTTTAAGTCTAAGCTTTGTGCAAAAGCCAAATTATTTTCAAATATCACGGGAATAAAATTTTGTTTGTAAATTTAGCAAAAAAGAGGCATCTAATTTGATAAGTATGTATTGTAAAACCTAAAACCAATTACAAATGAAAACTTCCCATGCTATTTTAGCTTTCGCATTAACCTTGTTGCTTTCTGTTTGGATAGCCTCTAATGCATTTATCAATCGGAACCAAAGTTCTGAAACCATTAGTGTTACCGGACTTGGAAAAAAAGCTTTTGATTCAGACCTGATTGTTTGGAACAGCTCATTTAACCGAAAAAGTATGCAGCTTAAAGAAGCTTATGCGGCATTAGACAACGATCGGAAAATTATTAAAGAGTATCTAACTTCTAAAGGAATTGCATCTAATGAAATTATCTTTTCTGCGGTTTCTATTAACAAAGAGTACGACTCGAGTTACGACCAGTATGGCAACCAAAGAAGTCAAGTTTTTACAGGATATAACTTGTTACAAAATGTACAAATTGAAAGTAAAAATGTAGCGTTAGTTGAAGGAATTTCGAGAGAAGTAACCGAATTAATTAATTTAGGGGTGGAATTAAATTCTTATGCTCCGGAATATTACTATACCAAAATGGCCGAATTAAAGTTGGAAATGATTGCAGAGGCCACCAAAGATGCCAAAGCAAGGGCTGAAAAAATTGCCGAAAATGCTGGAGCTAAATTAGGTAAGTTGAAAAAATCGGACATGGGAGTTTTTCAAATAATAGCACAAAACTCCTCCGAAGATTTTTCGTGGGGTGGTTCGTTTAACACGAGTTCTAAGAAAAAGGAGGCTAATATTACGATGAAATTGGTGTACCAAATCAAATAAAAAAAGGGTTCCGATTGGAACCCTTTTAAGTTTTATAAAATCAACATGGCATCGCCATAAGAGTAAAAACGATATTTTTCTTTTACTGCTTCTTCATATGCCTTTTTCATTAAATCGTGACCACAAAAAGCCGAAATCATCATTAACAAAGTGGATTTTGGGGTGTGGAAATTAGTTACCATACTGGTTGCAATACTAAAATCGTAGGGAGGATAAATAAATTTATTGGTCCACCCGATATATGGATTCAAGGTTCTTTGCGAAGAAACCGAACTTTCGATGGCACGCATAGAAGTGGTTCCGATACAGCAAATTTGTCGTTTCTTTTCAATTCCTTGGTTTACTATATCACAAGCTTCTTGCGAAATAAACATTTCTTCAGAATCCATTTTGTGCTTTGACAAATCTTCCACTTCTACCGGATTAAATGTCCCTAATCCAACGTGTAAGGTAACTTCTGCAAAGTTGATTCCTTTAATCTCTAACCTTTTTAACAAGTGCTTAGAAAAGTGTAAACCGGCAGTTGGAGCAGCTACTGCACCCTCTACTTTTGCGTAAATGGTTTGGTAACGATCTTCATCTTCAGGAGTTACCTCACGGTTGATATACTTCGGAATGGGAGTTTCTCCTAATTCTCTTAATTTTAAACGAAATTCTTGGTAGGATCCATCGTATAAAAAACGTAGGGTTCTTCCTCTGGAAGTAGTGTTGTCAATTACCTCCGCTACCAACGAATCGTCATCTCCGAAATATAATTTATTTCCAATTCTAATTTTTCGAGCAGGGTCTACCAAAACATCCCATAAACGTTGCTCTGCATTAAGCTCTCTTAACAAGAAAACTTCAATTTTCGCACCTGTTTTTTCTTTATTTCCATACAAACGAGCAGGAAAAACCTTGGTGTTGTTCATAATCATCACATCGCCATCATCAAAATATTCGATGATATCTTTAAACATACGGTGTTCGATTGTTCCTGTTTTTCGGTGGATTACCATCAAGCGAGATTCATCGCGATTTTCCGTTGGAAACTCCGCTAAAAGTTCAGGTGGTAAATGAAAATTAAAGTGAGATAACTTCATTGTTACTTTATTAGTGATTAGTAAAAAGTGAATAGTGAAAAGTCAAATGATTAACACTTCATTATTTCGGGTGCAAATATACAATGTGAAAAAAGGGGTTGTCAAGTAAAAGGACATTTATTTTAAACATCCTAGTGTTGGTAGGGCTTTACAATTTATTTGATCTTTTTTAAAAATTTTCTTTGAACTCGAAACCTGCTCTTTTCAAATCCTTCCAAAAATCAGGATAGGATTTTTCCACCACATCTGCCTCATTTATTTGAATTTTGGTAAGTAATGACAACGGAGCAAAAGCCATGGCCATTCGGTGGTCTTGGTAGGTATTAATAGCTGCTTCTTTAATAGGAGTTTGTCGATTAGCCAATTTTAATGAATCATTGGTAATTTCTACCACTGCACCTAGTTTTCCTAATTCATTTTTCAAGGCTTGTAATCGATCGGTTTCTTTGATTTTTAAGGTGTGTAAACCTGTTAATTCGCATGCCAATCCAAAACCAAAACATGTCACCGCAATGGTTTGTGCTATGTCGGGAGCATTTAATAGGTGAAAGGTGAAAGGTGAAAGATGAGGCGAAGTTGTTTTAGTTAGGGTTATAGTTTCCTCTGAATTAAAAATGGTTTCTACCCCAAACTTTTGGTAAATATCCTGCAAAACAACATCTCCTTGTAAGCTATTTTCTTTAAAGAAAGACAATGTAACCTTGGTTCCGATTTCAGATAAAGCAACCATACTATACCAATAAGAAGCAGAACTCCAATCGGATTCAACAATTGCATTTGATGAAAATTCCGATAGATTTTTTAAAGGTTTTATCTGTATGCTTTGTTCCCGAAAATGCACCTCAACTCCAATTTGTTGTAACATTTTTAGTGTCATTTGAATGTACGGCAAAGAAGTCGTTTCTCCTAGCAAAGTTATTTCCAGTCCATTTTCTAACTTGGGAGCGATTAACAACAAAGCTGATATGTATTGGCTACTGACATTTGCAGGAAGAGAAACTTGATTTTTGGTAATTTTTTTTCCACGAATTCTTAAAGGAGGAAAGCCTTCCTGTTCTTCATAGGAAATATCTGCACCCAACTCTCGCAAAGCATTTACCAAAATAGCAATGGGTCTCTCTTTCATCCTGGAAGAGCCGGTTAACAGGACTTCTTTACCTTTTTGAATGGCAAAAAAAGCAGTCAAAAACCGCATGGCTGTACCTGCGTGATGGATGTTGTATTCTTTAGTGATTAGTGAATAGTGATTAGTGAATAGTGAATGATTAAAATCAAGAATCACTTGTTCCATAATCTCCGAGTCATGCGAATTGGAAGCGTTTTCCAATTTTATCTCCGGATACAATGCTTGTAACAACAACCAACGATTGGTTTCCGATTTAGATCCAGTAATCTGGATTTTTGATGTTGAAGAAAGTTTACTTTTTGAAAGAATCATATTCATTATTTGGCAACCATTTTTAAACCAACAATTGACAGAATTAAGGTAGTCATGAAAAAAATACTAATAAACATTATCTAATTAACTAATTCGCTAATTATATAATTCGCTAATTATCTAATTAACCAGCACTTTTTCTACTACACTACCACCATCATGATTTTGTATTTGTACCAAATACACCCCTTGTTGCCATTGGCCTACCGGAATAGTTACTTGACCTTCAAAGCCAATTACCGAGCTTTGGTAAACTACTCTGCCCTGCAAATCATAAATATTTATGTTGGCCTGTAGTGTGTTGGTGTAGTTAATATAAAGCATTTCTTTGGCTGGGTTGGGGGCAATACTTAGTGTTGGCTTGGTGTAGCTTGGTGTGCTGAGTGTTTGTAAACAAATAGCACTATTTTGCAAAGGCACATTGCTTTGGGTAGTAGTACCATTACCAAACTGACCATAATCGTTTCTGCCCCAAACCCAGATACTGCCATCTGTTTTTACCCCTAAACTAGTGCCATTGCCCGCGGCATAAACTTTTTCCCAATCATTAGCAGTGCCAACTTGGGTGGGGGTGCTCACATTATCGGTGTGCCCTAAACCCAACTGCCCAAAGTGGTTTCTGCCCCATGCCCATAAGGTACCATTGGTTTTGATGGCCAAAGCATGGTTGTTACCGGCTGCAAAATCTAACCAAGTATCGGTGCCAACAGGCCGCGGTCTCGACCCACCCGGATAAGTTAGTGGCATTGCTAACTCTCCATACTCATTACCTCCCCAAGCCACCAAAGTGCCATCTGCTTTTTGACCCAATATAAAATCTCTGCTCGATTTTACTTTAACCAAACCATCTATGGGGGTTATGCCATTATCCCCTAGATAAAAGCCTTGTCTGAGGGTATTACTGGGGTCTGCTCCTGTTCCTAAAAACATAGTTAATGAACCACCAGTTCCCCAAATAGTACCATCATTTCTCAGGGCAAAGGTTGCCGTGCCAGAAACAGTAACATCTATCCAATGATTAGCCGTACCTATTTGCGTAAATGTTAAAACCTGAGCAGGGGCACCAAACCCTAAGCCAATTCTACCATTGTTGTTTTCTCCACATCCCCAAATAGTGCCATCTGACCGAAGACCAACTGAGTGAACCGCAGAACCAGTGATTTTTGTCCAAACTGCTCCGCTAGTTATTAAAGTTAATTGTTGCACATTACCTGATACTCCTACACCTAAACTTCCTAAATTATTGGCACCACATCCCCACAAAGTGTTATCGTTTTTTAAAGCAAATGTATTTAAACCATAGCACCAAGTATTTATCCAAGTGTTTGTCCCATTTATCACAATAGGGGTATTAATACTTATAGGAGTTGTACTTGAATTACCCAATGAGTAAGCGTTATTAATACCCCAACCTATCAATTCATTTTGCTGACTAACTCCTAATGTATGATTTGCACCAACACTTATACTCTTATAACACTGTGCACTGCTTGTTGATATAACCACAATAATTAAAACTAATGATTTTAGATATTTAACCATAACTAATTAAATCTTTTAATTAACTTTCTTTGTTCGATAATTACCCCATCTTTGCTAATGGTAGCTATGTAAATGCCTTCTGTTAACTTAGAAGTGTTTATTGTTAAACTGGTTTGGGCTTGCAGGTTGGTTTCTATCAACAACTTGCCTTGCAGGTCAAATAATCTAAAAGTATCATAATCGTTGGTGTCTTGCCACTGTAAATAAACTTGGTGGTTTGCAGGATTAGGATACATGATAATTTTAGTTTTAGATTCTGTGGGTTTAATTGAATTTATGCTAGCAATTCTGGCCAATTGACAATTTGGTATTTTAACCTCTGGAATATATGACTGACATTTTTTAGGACTAAAGTTATCATCCAATACATTGCCCGAAATAACAAAAAATGCTTCGCCACCACCAGTATTAGTAATTGGTATCATTTGAAAAGAAATTTGATTAAACCCCGGTTGCAAAGTTATGGTAGCAGGCAAAACCATTACTAGGTTATTGGCATCATTTACGGTAATGCTAATTGGATAGGAGTATTCACTAACAATATTAATAAAAACATCAAAAACGCAAAAGTCAAAATTGGTGTTTTGCTCTATTTTTATTTTTTTATCTACCCCTATTTTACATTCCTCACATATTGACTTTACAAAATTTAACTCTTTAGTAACAACCTCACAACCCGAATTGTAAATTAATGCGTTGTACTGACCATCGTTTATTAAATCAAAAATAGCGGATGCTTCTTGAACATGATGGTTTATGACTCCAGAATTATCCTCTACCCATAATTGATGTTCTAAAACAGCTATTGGTCCTAATACATAAGGTGTTTGGTATTTATCGCATAAGTTTAAACAACCTGTTGGAAAGCTCCAAGTATATGCACTTGGATGTTTAGGAATTACTATTGTTTTATTGATGCTACAATCTCCCGATTTAGCAGTTACTTGATAAGCCCCACCTTGTGTAACAGTTATTTGATTACCTGTTAAACCATTACTCCACAAAAATTGTGTAGCATGATTGGCATTTGCTGTAAGCTGGTAGGTATATGGTGCACAACTAATTAAACTTGCAGTAACTGATAAATTTGTTGGTTTAGGTATTATGGTAATGCTTTTGTATAAAATTAAATCGCAGGTTGTACCATACACCTGTAATTGTACTTGATAAACACCCGGAGAAAGTGAGGTAATTAAATTGCTGTTTACTGAATTAATATTTGTTCCAACAATAGAAAATTCAAAAAAATTATCATTAGGTACTATTGCTTTTATTTCAAATTCTTCCTCTTCGCAATAAGTATCATTAACTAAAATTTTAGCAAAAGGTTTCTTAACAAACTGGGCATTAATACCATTAGGTACACGATAGTTGCAGCCACCAAAATCGCGTTCTAACATCAACCAATAATATCCGGGTTGTGTAACGGTGATACTGCTTTGGTTAAAAAATTCTAATGGGGTATCATTGTGCATCCACAAATACTTAGGGTTGCAATTTTGGGTATTAGACACGTAGCTGATGGTGATTGCCTCGCCTTCACAAAGCATAGTGTTTGGGGTTGCTTGCAAATATCCCTCAAAACAAGGTGGTGGTATGTGCACATTTACATCAAATTGTCTGCCACAGCCCAATTCGTTGCTTACCTTCACTTTAACATTATAATTTCCCGGCTCGTTAAAAACCCTCATGGGAGTAGCAACCGTATTGGTAATGCCTGTTTCAAATTCCCAGATGTAGGTAAAATTTTCTAGGTTTATGTCTTCATTGTCAAAAGAAAATTCCACAGGTGTATCGTGACACATCGTAATTTGAGGAGGTGTAAATTTTAAAGTTAAATCAGGCACAGTCATGGCATGTATGGTAAAGATTTTTTCGCAGTGGTAGTTTACCCCGTTAAAGGTACCAGAGTTGGCAACGGTAATATTTAAACTGCCGTTTATTGACATATCAAAATAACCAATCGGATACGTATAATGGATAGATTGTCCTGTATTTGGATGGATAAAACTAATACTTTGTTGTCTGTTTTCTAATAATGGGAAAAATTCGCTCATGTTGGTTATTTCCCAAACTTGAGTTTGAATGATGTTTAAATCGGTACTACATGTTGCTGTATAATTTAAGTTAGGGGCAAATGGAATTAAAACAAGTTTGGTGTCGGATGCATTGCAATTAACATCGTTAGCTCTAACAGTAATAGAATACAAACCAGGGGGTGCCGTAAACACATTATTGGTTATGCTACCAACGCCTGTAGGCTGAATTGTATAAAATACCTCAGAAGCATTGGTTGCTGCACTTAACAATATACCACCACAATTATCATAAATTGATGTGTTTTGAATAGAAATATTACAGTTTCCACCTTCACCTTCACCATTATCACCACTTCCGGGGTTTGAACTACAATTTTTTTGTAAAAACTCAATTGTATTTGTTATTGCTACGCAACCGCTTAAACCATGCGTTACCTGACAAGAATAAACACCAAATTGGTTAGGCTCATAAGTATTATTAACTGCACCAGTTATAAGATTTCCGTTATGAAACCATTGGTAGCTATTATTAAAAATACTACCACTATTTTCAATAAGTGAACTACATGTTAAGGTTGTATTAATTTCATTAGGGCTGCAAAATTCAAACTCGTGAATGGTTAAAGTTAACGTAGGATTATTGTTTGGCATTACAGATATATAAAAGGTTGCCTCATTTGATGTTGCTTCACACCCATCAAAATTAACAATAGTCGCCTTAACATATCTAAGCACATTCTCATCAGTAAAATTGTAAAACACTATTGAATGTGTTGGCCCCCCAATTACCGATTGGCCATTATACGTCCATCTAACAGTGGTATTTTGGTTATTTAAAATAAAATTACTATTTGTTGGTAATATAGTTAATTCAAAAGGAACACTACCGCAAATTACAGGGTCATCAATAGTCATATCAAAAAATATTTCAGGGATTGGTTTTATTTCTACCGTTTTGGTTATAAAAGTGTTTTGCGTGTTGCATTTAATAATTTGCAACTGTATATCCACCATTTGTACTTGCGAATTATGATTCCACAAAATTTCAACCATACTTGGCAATTGTCCCACTGAAATACTTCCTAAATTTGGATTACTCAAAGTCCAAATATATTCATCACCTGCTTGATGAAGTTGATTAGTTAATATATCTTTTACATCATAAAGTGAAGTACTACTTGAGCAAACCTCTGCATCACCTTCAATATAACCATTTAAATTAAAGGGACTTATGTTTAAAATAAAATCTTCTGATTGGCAATTGTATTCAAAATTAATTGCCCTAACACTTAGTTCAACATTTGGATTACTGAATGTTACATATACATAATTACCAAAAGAACTTCCAACAAAGGTTGCACCTTCTGAGCTTAAATTCCATGAATAATCTAATCCCTCCACAGGATTTTCAATTTGATAAATGTAGGTAATTCCTGTGCATACATTGTATTCTCCAATGATGCCAATTGGATTTTCGGGTTTTGCAATTATTTGAAACCACTTTTTATTTGTAAAACAAAAGTTTGTATTACCATGAATAGTAATGTAATAATTTCCTGGTTCGTAATTTAATGTGTGGAAAACAGTTGATCCCTCAATAGAAGCTACAAATTGATTGTTTTGGTTATAAATAGCATAATTAACCATTAGATTTAATGTGTTTTGAATTTTTAATTCATTCTCTCTACAAATAATATTTTCTTCCAATATAATGTTAATAGATGGCTTAACACTGACATCAATGGTTGCTTGACCCGTGCATCCTAGTAAAGTATTTCGATAATTAGCTTTAAGAGTAAAATTTCCGCTAATTGCCTCTGTAAAAAGTGCTATTGTATTTCGTTGGTCTGTTTGCACAATCAAAACTTCAAAACCGGTATTATTATTTATTATAGTCCATTCTACTTCTGTTGAAGGCCATTCTGGTAATGAATAAAAACTTTGCTGTCCGCTACAAATTTCAGGCAATCCACTTATTTCTCCTTGTGCTTTTACAACCGGTACTTTTACCATAGTTGGTTTCGGACATTCAACATTACAATTTGAAGCATCAAAAGTTATATAACCAAATCCCGATTCATTAACATTATTCCATTCAACCTGAATAATTCCATTCACCTCTTCTATTATCGTACCTCCTTCAACTTCCCAATTAAAAACGGAACAATCCTCCATTGCATCAAATGAAACATAATATGTTTCAATGGAATTTTCACAAACTACAGTTGGGCATTCAATTTGATAAGAATTGTTTGAGTTTACATTAACTATTTGTGATGATGTTGAAATACAACCACAAGAATTTGTAACTACCAACGTTACAACAAACTGACCTAATTCATTATAATTAAAAACAGGATTAGTTTCGTTACTGTACTCTCCATTACCAAAATCCCATTGGTAGCTTATTATTTCTGTTCCGTTTCCATTATAGCTTAAATTACTAAAATTTAACAATTCTCCAAAACATGATTCAACTTCTTGATCAAAAATGTTATTTATATTAAATTTTGCAAAAGGTGGTGATAATTTTTGGATACAAATTATACGATTGACTGTATAACCATTATGTAAATATGAATAGTTAACAAAACCAGTTGATGAATCATTAAAACTAATCTTTACTTTATGATTCCCAATAAATTCAACTTCTCCACCATTAATATTCCAATTTACATTTATAGAAGAATCAAGATTGTGTATTTCAAAAACAACTTGACTGTTAATACAAACTTTAAGACAGTCATTACCATCAAAATCTAAATCGTTAAATTTAACACCCTCATCATCATCTGACCAATTTTGACAAGAAGATTCTTTATCCCATGACAAATAAACTCCTGTATTTGGGCTTTGTGCAAATGATAGCCCTATAAAATTAAGAGCTATAAACCAAAACATCCATTTGGTTATTTTAGAAAACTTTTGATGCTTTTTCATGTCTATTAATGTTTTGTTAAAAATATAATTTTTTTTTGCAAAAACGGTTAAAAAACATTAATAAAACTTATCTAATTAACTAATTCACTCATTTTCTCATTCACTCATTTTCTCATTCGCTCATTGTCACATTGCCAAATCACCTCAACTTTTCATTATTCTGATGTCGGTCGTGGTCACGTTTGGTTTTGAGGTCCATTTTTTTGTCAAAAGCAGCTTGCAAATCTACCCCGGTTTGGTTGGCCAAACAAAGTACTACAAAAACTACATCGGCTAATTCCTCTCCTAAATCTTTGTTTTTGTCGGATTCTTTTTCAGATTGCTCTCCGTATCTGCGGGCTATAATTCGGGCAACTTCCCCTACTTCTTCGGTAAGTTGTGCCATGTTGGTTAGCTCATTAAAATAGCGAACTCCATGGTTTTTGATCCATTGGTCCACTTCTAATTGGGCATTTTTTAAGTCCATAATTTTTATTCTTTATTTTTTGAATCTATCCAAATTGTTACCGGACCATCGTTTACTAAAGTAACTTTCATGTCGGCTCCAAAAACACCGGTTTGTATGGGCTTCGACATATTTTTTTGAAGCTCTTGTACCAACGATTCGTACATTGGAATGGCAAAATCTGGCTTAGAAGCTCGAATATAAGAAGGCCTATTTCCTTTTTTGGTAGAAGCGTGTAAAGTAAACTGACTTACCACTAAAATTTCTCCTTGTACTTCGTTTACATTGCAATTCATCACTGCATTAGCATCGTTAAAAATGCGGAGTTGGGTAATTTTATTTGCCAACCAAACCACATCTTCTTTGGTGTCCAAATCTTCCACCCCAACCAAAACTAGTAACCCATGAGAAATTGCTCCAACTATTTGTTGTTCTACTTGAACAGATGCTTCGGAAACTCTTTGCAGTAAAACTCTCATTATTTTATTTGTTTCAAGTTTTATGTGACAAATTTTAGATAACTTTCTATTTTACTTTTACTCCTCTATATCTTTAAAATCGTCTTGACGATAAGTTTCCTCATCTCCCTCTAATATCTGCATATAACTTTTGTACCTGCTCCAGGAAACTTCATCATGGTCTAAAGCTTCTTTCACTGCACAACCAGGTTCTTCTTTATGCAAACAATTGTTGAATTTACAGTGTTCTTTTAATGCGAAAAATTCCGGAAAATAATCTCCAACTTCTTGAGGTTGCATGTCTACCATGCCAAATCCACGAATTCCGGGTGTATCTATAATTTTTGCACCAAACGATAAATCAAACATTTCTGCAAAAGTGGTGGTATGTTGCCCTTGGGCATGGGCATCGGATATTTCCTTGGTTCGCAATTGCAATGTTGGTTCGATGGCATTGATTAAAGTGGACTTTCCTACTCCGGAATGCCCAGTAAAAACACAAACTTTCCCTTTCATCAATTCTTTTAATTCTTCCAAACCTTTGCCTTGTATGGCAGAAACTCGTAAACAAGTATAGCCAATTTCGGAGTATAAGTATTGTAAATATAATTGTTCGTCTAAACTTTCGTCAGACAACGTATCGATTTTATTAAACACCAAAACTGCATCAATTCCATAGGCTTCTGCAGTTGCTAAAAAACGATCGATAAAGGAAGTAGAAGTGGTTGGTTGATGCACCGTTACTACCAACAACAATACATCGATATTGGATGCTAAGATGTGGGTTTGTTTGGATAGATTTACCGATTTTCGAACAATGTAATTCTTTCGGTCATGAATGGATTGAATCACTCCAATGGTTTTATCGGAAGAAGTTTCTAATTGAATTTCTACCTTATCTCCAACCGCAACTGGATTGGTACTTTTGATGCCTTGTAATTTGATTTTTCCTTTGATACGGCAATCTATAAAGGAACCATCCTCTAACTTGACGACATACCAACTTCCGGTAGATTTGTAAACTGTTCCTGTCATGAATTTTTCCTAAGCAAAATCTGCTCTAATTTAAGAACATTCTTCCTAATTTGTCTACTTTTTTACGAGAAGCATAAATCAAATATTCATCAGATGCCATTCTGCAATAAATTCCAGGTCGGATAACCAACTCTTTTTTAATTACTTCATCCGGATCTTTTCTTGTCATATTCCCCTTGCTATCAAATTGAAACAAAACAGGCATGGCATTGTTGTGGTTTCCAAGATTACTTATTTTTTCGATATCTGTAATTCCTTTATTTTTAGGATTATCATTGATTAAAATCTGTAAAACTCCATTTTCATACATTGGAATTGCACCTATATATTCTGGTCCGCTTCCTAAATGTGAAAGTGGAATTGCCATTGCTACTCCTACACCAAAACTCCCGTTTTGAAAAGAAGTTGCTAAAACAAGTGAAACGGTAGTAACAATTACTCTTTGCTCTTTTGGTACTACTTGGCTCCACTCCAAGGTACCATCAGGCTTAAACGAATTAACAATAATTTCATTTTTTATGTAACTTACGTTAGATAAGGCAATTGGCCCAATTCCTTGAGAGGAACTTACATACACCAATTGGTACTCTGAAAGCACAATTAATCCTCCATCATTTTTTTCAATAATATGAGTGATTTGGTAAAGAGGCGGAACATCTTTTCCTTTTTTGGCTCTTCGTTCACCAATTAATTTCGTTTTGGTTGCCAAATCAAATTCATTGAAATGCACATTTTCAATTTTTCCAGTTTCTAAGTGATAAGTCGCATTATATACTCCTTTAAGTTCCTTATTAGATCTTCCGTTATCTCTTACGCTGGCATAAAACCCAACCAATTTTATGGTGTTTTTATTGGTAGAAATCATGGAACAATTGATGATTTCTTTGCCTTTAATATCAATGTTAGTTACTTGCTTTTGGTATTTATTAGAAGCTAAAAAGGAATGAATTTCAAACTTTTCTACTTTCTCCTTTGCTTTTGAATCTCGATATCCTTCACTAATTACCACAAATACATCTTCTTTGTAATTTACTTCAAAATCAGAAATCCAAAACTCGTAGTCTTTTTTCTTGTCGTCAAAAACAACTTTATCAGTAGTGGTAAATAATTGTGATAAATTTTCATCAAATAACCTGATTTCATATTTCACCGCATCTTCTTTCAAAAACAAGGAAGTATGCATCACCAATAATGCATTTCCGTTAGGAGAAACTTTATAATAAAAATTTCCTTTTCTAGATTTCTTTTCTACCTCTGCTTCAAATAAAGTTTGTGATTTAGAAGAAAGTATCCCCTTTTCATTTACCTCATTTCCAACTAACATAAACTTTTTTGCTTTACTGTCGTACACACTTCCAATCACATATACTTTTTGATCAAGCATATAAACTTCTTCAAAATCTACTTCTTTATCTTTTAAAGTTGGCAATTCAATTTTGTTAGAAGAAATGAGTTTCATTTCTTTAGAGGTGAATGTTTTGATGTAAAAATCTGATTTCCCTTTTAAAGCAAGGGCATAAATTTTTTGGTTAGACTCTCCAATAATTTTTACAATTTTCTGGCCATCATCTGGTAAATCCGGACCATATGTCATTTCTAGTTGGTCAATTTTGTACTGAGCAAATAAAGGAATTGCAAAACAAAAGGCTAGTAAGAGTTTGTAATAGTTTTTCATTTAGGAATAGATGAATTAAAAAATTTGCAATCTTACAAAATACAATTCATTTACTTCCTACTTTTTCAAAATGATTTTTTCTTGATGTGCAATACTCTCTTGATGGATGGCTCTAAAAATAGATAGAATAAACTCTTGTCCAAGTCCTTTTTCAGCACCTTCTTGGGTCATTTTATCTAATACCTCCTGCCATCTTTTGCTTTGTAAAACCGAAACATTTTTAGCTTTTTTTAATTTCCCAATTTCTTCTGCAACCTCCATTCGTTTGCCCAACACTTCTAACAATCTGGAATCCATTTCGTCAATTTTCTTTCGCAACTGGTGCATTGCAATTTGAAAATCTTCTGCTTCATCATCCGGCTTACGTACCCTCCAATCAACAAACATTTGTTTTAAATGTTCTGGAGTTACTTGTTGGGCTGCATCACTCCAAGCCTTGTCAGGTGAGTGGTGTGTCTCAACAATCATTCCGTCATAATTCAAATCCAATGCCTCTTGTGCCACTTGAAACACCATATCTCTTTTTCCTGTGATATGAGAAGGATCAATAATCATCGGGACTTCAGGAAATTTTTGTTTGAATTCTATGGCAATATGCCATTCCGGCTGGTTGCGATATTTGGTTTTTTCGTAGGTAGAAAACCCTCTGTGTATGACTCCTAAATTAGAAATATTGGCCTGATGCAAACGCTCTAATCCACCTATCCACAAACTTAAATCTGGATTTACCGGATTTTTAAGTAACACTGTTTTGTTGGTACCTCTTAGGGCATCTGCAATTTCTTGCACTGCAAAAGGATTTACGGTGGTTCGTGCACCAATCCACAATACATCTATATCATGTTCTAAAGCCAACTCCACATGGTTGCGGTTGGCCACTTCAATAGCCATAGGTAATCCGGTTTCTGCTTTAGCTCGTTGCAACCATTTTAAACCGATAACTCCAACACCTTCAAATCCACCGGGACGTGTACGTGGCTTCCAGATACCTGCTCTAAACACAGAAACATCCGAGTTTTTTAAAGCATGGGCAATGGTAAGCACTTGCTCTTCGGTTTCCGCACTACATGGCCCGGCTATTACCAAAGGATGATCGATTTCGTATGCTTGTATCCAAGGAGACATATGATTTTTTTGAATGCTCAAAGGTAGAAATTTTTAAAATTTAAGGGGTTGATGTTAGGATGGAATTCACAAATGCTTGCACTGAGGATTTGCTTGCTCCGTTTTTTTCGAGATGTTGTATAAAAGATGTCCCAATAATAGCTCCTTTAGCATGTTGGGTTGCTATAACAAAATCTTCGTGAGTTTTAATTCCAAAACCAATCATGATGGGTAATTTTAGATTCAACTCTTGGATGTTTTTAAAAAAAGAGGCTTCAAACGGATTCCTTTTTTGTTCAGTCCCGGTGATGGTGTTAGAGGAAACCACATACAAAAATCCTTCTCCCAAGGCATCCATTTGCTGGATTCTTTGTAATAGAGTTGATGGAGTGACTAAGAAAATGGGAGCCAAACGCAACTCTTTCATTAAACTTTGAAAGTGTTGTTGAAAGAAATCCAATGGCATATCTGGCAACAAAACTCCATCCACTCCAACTTTGGCAGCATCTTGCAAAAACGCTTGGATGCCATATTGCAATACCGGATTCAAATACCCCATCAACACCACCGGAAGATTACAAGTATTCCTGAACCCTTGAAGTTGTTGAAACAACAATCCCAAATGCATGCCTTTTTGTAAAGCAATTTGGTTGCTGTGCTGAATCACCGGTCCGTCTGCCATTGGGTCTGAGAACGGAAAGCCTAACTCTACCATATCTACTTCTCCTTCTTCCAAAGCATGTAAAATAGGCAAAGTGTCTTCCGTATTCGGAAATCCAGCAGTATAAAAAATCGAAAGCAAAGGTTCGGTTTTATCTAAAAATTTTTGGGTTATTCGGTTCATAGTTGATAGGTGTTTAAGTCTTTGTCGCCTCTTCCAGATAAATTAATTACCACCACTTCGTTGGGTTTCCAAGTTTGGTGGTTAAGGTATGCTAAAGCATGTGCAGTTTCTAAAGCTGGGATAATTCCCTCTATTTGGGATAAAAAGAAGCCGGCTTTTAATGCTTCTTCATCCGTTACAGCTGCTACTTGCATTCGTTGTTGTTCAAACAAATGTGCATGAATAGGGCCAATACCTGGGTAATCTAACCCCGCAGAAACCGAATGTGGTTCCACAATTTGGCCATCTGGGGTTTGCATCAAATAAGACAAACTTCCATGCAAAATTCCTTTGGTGCCTTTGAGTAAAGTTGCTGCAGTTTTTCCGGAATCTACTCCGTATCCGGCTGCTTCTACGGCAATTAATTTGGTATTCGTATTTTCTACAAAATGATAAAAAGCTCCAATAGCATTGCTCCCACCACCAACACAAGCAATCACATAATCCGGATTTTCGTTGCCTATTTTTTGAAGTAATTGTTTTTTAATTTCTTTACTAATTACCGATTGAAATCTTGCTACCATATCCGGGTACGGATGAGGACCAACCACCGAACCAATAATATAATGACTTTCTGGTTCTTGAATCCATGCTCTAATAGCTTCGTTGGTGGCATCTTTTAGGGTTTTGCTCCCGCTGTTAGCTGCAACTACCTTGGCACCCAACATTTGCATGCGTTGCACGTTGGGTTGTTGCCTTTTGATATCTACTGCACCCATATAAACTGTGCATTCTAGACCCAATAAAGCACAAGCAGTGGCAGTGGCAACTCCATGCTGACCCGCTCCGGTTTCGGCAATAATTTTGGTTTTTCCTAAACGTTTAGCCAACAAAGCTTGCCCTATGGCATTATTGATTTTATGGGCTCCGGTATGGTTTAAATCTTCTCGTTTTAAAAAAATTTGGGTATTGTAATGCTTCGATAAGTTGGCAGCATAGTACAAAGGAGTTGGTCTGCCAACATAATCTGTTAATAGCTGTTGAAAGGTTTCCTGAAAATCGGTTTCGTACATAATTATCAGGTATTGGTTTTGGAGTTCTAAAATATTTGGTAACAACAATTCCGGAACAAAAGCTCCTCCAAATTCTCCGTAATATCCTAAATCATTTGGTTCAATTAGCTTCATATTTTCTAATTTTATCGATGATACGTTGTGTTAAATTAACGTTTTTTATTCCTGGACTTTTTTCTAATTTACTATTCAAATCTAAACCGATACACTTTGGATGATGCCATCGCAAAGCATCTTTGATGTTTTCTTCTCCTAAGCCACCACTCAACCAAAAAGGAGTTTCTCCGTGATAGTTTTGCAGAATATCCCAATCAAAAGTCACTCCGTTGCCACCAGCAAATTTTCCTTTGGTATCGAACAGAAAATAATCTACGTGGTTCTCATACCGACTAATTTCCTCCCAATTGGTAGTAGTATCTATTCCAAAAGCTTTAAAAACAGTATAATCTTTTGATTTTAATTCACTGCAAACTGCTACTGATTCGCTTCCGTGTAGTTGAATGGTTTGTATTTTAAATTTTTTGCAAATGCGAATCATTTCTTCCATCGTTTCGTTGACAAAAACGGCAACCCAAATAACGTTTGATGCTTTTGGCAAAGCATCTCCAGAAAAATACCTTGGAGAAGTTTTGGCAAAAATTACCCCAGCAAAATCCGGTTGTAAAGCCAAGATTTCTTTTTGGTTGTTGGGATGGGATAGACCGCAGATTTTTATTTTTTTCACTTTAATTGATGGATATTTGTTGTTCGTTGATGGTTGAAGGTTTTTGCTTATTATTTTTTCTCACAGATAACACAGATTTGCACAGAAATTATTTCAAAATCAGTTCATTAAATGCCTCCTCCATTGTATTAGACTTCATAAAATATTCTCCTATCAAAAAGGCATCGTATCCTTTGCTTTTTAATTGATTAAAAGAGGCTGCATCTTGGATGCCACTTTCGGCAATTTTTAAAACCTCTTTTGGTAACAAGTGCATCAAATCGTTGGCTTGTTGCAAATGCATTTCAAAATTATTTAAGTTTCGTTGGTTGATTCCGGCAAAATCCATGTAGGTTTTTTCGTGTAAGATGATTTCTTGTGCTTCATGAAATTCTACCAAAACTTCCAAACCAATTTCTTTTGCCAAATGAGCCATTTCTTGCAATTGATTCGGGTCTAACATTTTTGCAATCAACAACAAAACGTCTGCTCCCATCGCTTTGGTTTCGTACACTTGATAAGGCTCTACAATAAAATCTTTTCGCAGCAAAGGCAAGATGGTTAACTTTCTGGCAATAGAAAAATCCTGCGAAGCTGCCCCAAAAAAAGCCTCATTGGTTAACACCGATATGGCAGCTACGTTGTTTTTTTCGTAAATAGGAACCACTTCTTCCACCTTTGCTTGCAAGTGGATGTTGCCTTTAGAAGGCGATTTTCGTTTAAACTCTGCAATAATTCCGTTGGTCCTTTTACTTTGCAAGCGTTGCTTTAAAGAATGAATTGGAGCAGAAAAATAAGCACTATCCTTTAACTGTACCAAAGAAACTTCTTTTTGCAGCTTTTGATTTAAAGCTATTTGGTGTTGTTTGATTTGTTGCAATATCATTGGGCTAAAGCGATAAATTTGGTTAAGGTTTGTTGGGCTTTTCCAGAAAAAAGCGTTTCTTCTGCTAAGGCAATGGCATCTTCCAAATTACATTTTTTATAGGTTTGAATGGCCAATGCTGCATTAGCAATCACCACTTGGTTTTGGGCATTGCTGCCTTTTTGGTGTAAAATATCCCAAAAAATGGATGCTGCTTCTTGCAAGGTATTTCCTCCTCTTATAGCATCTTCTGAAACGGTTTTAAAATGAGCACTCCAATCGATGAGGTTTTCTCCTTTATTGGAAAATATTTTTACTTTATCCGTTAACGATACTTCATCATATCCTGCCAAATCGTGGATAATGGTGTAGGAAAATTCCGGATTTTGTTGCAGAAAATAGTGGTATAATCTGGCAGTTTCTAAATTAAAAACCCCGGTAGTTTGTGCGATAGGTTTTGCCGGATTTACGAGTGGACCCAAAATATTGAAAAAGGTTTTTACTCCCATGCCTTTACGCACTGGAGCTACTTTTTTCATTGCAGGATGAAATAACGGAGCATGCAAAAAACACAAATTAATAGTTTCTAATTGTTTTTGTAACACATCGGAGTCATTGGTAAAAGTAATGCCCAATTGTTCCAATACATTACTTGACCCTGAAATAGAAGAAACTCCATAATTGCCATGTTTAGCTACGGGAATTCCGGCTGCAGCTACTACAAAAGCAGCTGTGGTAGAAATGTTAAAAGTGTTTTTGCCATCTCCACCTGTGCCACATAAATCCATGGCTTGGTATTGCGAAAGCTGGCTTGGCAAAGCCAAATCGAGCAAAGCATTTCTAAAACCAATCAACTCTTGCACATGTAGAGGTCGCATGTTAAATGCAGATAAAATGGATGCCAATTGCAAGTCCGAAAAGTCCTCTTCTGAAATTGACACAATTAAATCGTAGGCCTCTTTGGTGCTAAGGTAGTGGTGTTGGTAGAGTTTGGGGAGGATGCTTTTTGACCTCACACCCTCCCGATGTATCGGGACCTCTCCAAAGGAGAGGGGAGCAGAAAACGTTTTATTATTAGTGCTATTCATATTTGTATTTTTTGACCTCACCCCTAACCCCTCTCCAAAGGAGAGGGGGACCAATGAGAGCGGAAGCGTATCATTATTATTTAAATGTTTCCTATTTATTAATAAATTAGTTTCATTTCAAAATCATTCTTGTTTATTTAAAACATAACAATTCAAGAAAACAGCGAGGCAACTACTTTTTTTGTCATTGTTGTTGTCATTATTCAAAATTTAACCAGTTTTGCAATATAGCATGTCCGTGTTCGGTTAAGATGGATTCGGGGTGGAATTGCACTCCGAAAATCGGAAGGGTTTGATGTTGCATGGCCATCACCAACCCATTTTCGCTTTTGGCTGTGATTTGTAGTGGAGTGTTTGACAGAGTTTCCTCTTTTACTACCCAAGAATGGTAATGTCCGACTTTAAAAGTTTTTGGCAATGCTTTAAAAAGTGCATTATTTTCCACCTTTACTTTGCTTGCCATGCCATGTAAGGGTTTGGATAAGTTTTCTAATTGTGCTCCAAAATGTAATCCCAATGCTTGGTGTCCCAAACAAACGCCTAAAATACTTTTGGTAGAGGCATATTTTTGGATTACTTGCATCATCAAACCCGCTTCTTCAGGCAAACCTGGTCCTGGTGACAATAATATTTTGTCAAATTGCTCCGGATAATCTAGAGTAAATTGGTCGTTTTTAACTACCACTACTTCTTCTACTTCTAAAGCATGTAAGTAGTGCACCAAATTAAAAACAAACGAATCATAATTATCTATTACTAATATCTTCATACCACAGTAGTATTATCTGCATTAATCAAAGGGGCTAATTGTAAAGCTTTACGTAAAGCACCTAATTTATGATGAACTTCCATCAGTTCTTTTTCGGGTTCGGATTGGAGTACCACTCCACATCCTGCTTGGTATTCCAATTGGTTGTTTCTGCACAAAAACGAACGAATGGCAATGGCATGATTGATGTTTCCCTGAAATCCAATATAACCAATGGCACCACCATACCATTCACGGGCAATGGGTTCTAGTGAAGCAATTCCCTGCATGGCTCGGTATTTCGGGGCACCCGATAAAGTGCCTGCCGGAAAAGTTTCTGCCAAAACATCGATAGGGTTAGTACCTTCCGGAAGCGATGCCTCTACTGTGGAAACCAAATGAATCACATGCGAATACATTTCAATGGCTTCTAGTTGGGTTACTTGAACGTTTTTGGAAACTTTACTTAGGTCATTTCTTGCCAAATCAACCAACATGCGGTGTTCGGCAATTTCTTTGGGGTCGTGTTTTAGTTTTTCAGCCAATGCCAAGTCTTCTTCCAAAATTCCGGTTCGTTTAAACGTTCCTGCAATGGGATGCACCACTGCTTTGTTGTTTTTAATTTGCAATTGGGCTTCGGGAGAGGAACCAAAAATTTTAAAATTCCCAAAGTCAAAATAAAACAAATATGGCGAAGGATTTACCGAACGCAATGCCCTATACACCTGAAAATCATCTCCTTTATACCCTTGCACATATCTTCTGGAAAGCACAATTTGAAAAACTTCTCCCATTTGGCACCATTCTTTGCCTTGTTGGATGTGTTTTAAAAAAGTCTCATCGCTTAGATTGGTAAATTCTTCCCCAAACAACGAAAATTGAAATTGTGGCACCGAAGGTTGTTGCAAAATTTCTAATATTTTAGGTAAAGTAGAAGGAGCTTCCTCCAACACATGCTCTAACAAATGTACGGTTTGTTTGAAGTGATCCATCACGATTATATACCGAAATACTTGATAATGCATCAACGGAATTTGTCCTTTGGCAGCTTCCCATTTTAAGGGATAAAAATGTTGAATGGCATCATAAGCAGTATAGCCAAACAATCCATGCGTGATATAATCTTCGTTAATTTCGTTATAAGCAAACGACTGAATAAATTGGTGCAATACTTCTTGCGGAGTAGTTTCCTTTAACGAAATTTGCTGCAAATCTTGGTTGGGCAATTGCACTTTGGCAATTTCTTCTTCTACCACTACCGAAGCAATAGGTTGCAAACACAAATAGGAAAAACTATTATCACGAGCATGATAGTCGGACGATTCCAACAAAAAGCTTCCCGGAAAATGATCCCGTAGTTTTAAATACCAAGCCACTGGTGTTGCCGTGTCTGACAGTAAGCTTTTTTGGTACGTTGTAAATTTAATTTTTTGTATCATTTATAAAAATAAAAAAACCTCTCAGGGACTCTGAGAGGTTGACTATATAGTTTAAAATATTACATAGCAAGTTATCTACAGAATCCCTGTTGGAATTTTGCAGACCACCACCATGCGTTATTTAATAATTGCTGTATCATGTTGCAAACGTAGTAAAAAGAAGTTCAATACAAAATACGATAAATAAAATTTAACATTTGTATTTCTATTTTCTTGCTTTTGGGATGTTATTCAATTCCGATGAAAAATAGCTACTTTTGTAACTGCTAAATTATTACGAATGTCGATTTCTGTTGAAAAAGTAACCAAAGTGTATGGTACCCAAAAAGCTTTGGATGAAGTTAGTTTTGAAATTAATAAAGGAGAAATTGTAGGGTTTTTAGGGCCAAATGGTGCAGGAAAATCGACCTTAATGAAAATATTAACCACCTATTTACAACCTACAGATGGTGTTGCAAAAGTAGGAGGTTTTGCTACTAATGAAGCACCGGAACCCATTCAGAAAATGGTAGGCTATTTGCCTGAACACAATCCGCTGTATTTAGATTTATACGTAAGAGAATACTTGGAATTTTGCAGAGGAATACATCAAGCACCTAAAACTAGAATAGAAGAAGTCATTGAATTAACCGGTTTAACTCCGGAAAGCCATAAAAAAATTGGTGCTTTATCCAAAGGATATCGACAGAGAGTTGGTTTGGCAGCTGCATTGTTACACGATCCGGAAGTGTTGATTTTAGACGAACCTACTACAGGACTAGATCCTAACCAATTGGTTGAAATTAGACAATTGATCCAGACTGTTGGAAAAAATAAAACTGTTTTTTTAAGCACCCACATTATGCAAGAAGTAGAAGCCATGTGTGATAGGGTGATCATAATTAATCAAGGGAAAATTGTAACTGACAAACCTTTGAAATCGTTATTAAAAGAAGAACAAAAGCAAACTTTGTTGGTAGAATTTGACCAACCAATTTCTGAAGAAGTTTTGTACAGTTTGTCCATTTTAGTGCATGCAAAATTGCATGAAAACAACCAATGGATTTTGGAGTTTCAAACCAATAACGATCCGAGAGCCACCTTATTTGATTTTGCAACAGCAAACGGATTTAGAATTTTACAATTGCAAACTTGGAATAAAAACTTGGAAACCATTTTTAGAGAAAAAACTAAAAAATCTAAGGATAAATAACTTTTCCAGTAAATAGTTGTTCTACATTAACAGTTTGTGGCACTTGCAATAACACCAAATTTCCGGTACTTAGTAATTTTCCACTAACTTGATTTGTAACTCGAACCTTCATATCATGTACACCCCTGTGAAAAACTTGCAGCTGGTTCAAACTCAAATTTTCTCCATAAAAATAGCCCAAACCATGATAAAAATTAATTGCTCCTTGGTTGGCATTTCCTTTTATCGTAAAATAAGTATCGCTATTGCTTTCTATTACTAATTGATTACATTGCACTGTTACATCAACTTCTCCAACAGAAACTTTGCCGTTGGTGGTCATGGCAATCAAACGAATGATAGGAAACTCTAAAATTCCGTTAGAACGAATGGTTTGTTCGGTGTGTACAAATACATTCTCTAAGGTTGGTGTTTTCACTAAAATTTGAGTGGTTCCGAAAGACCTGCTCCAATTACAAGTATTGTGATCTGATAATTTTAATACACCTTCTTCCACCTTTGCTTCTACCTGAGGCATTAAATTACTTCCTGTAGTAATACTAATTTCATGCTGGGTAGCTTTTTCAATGATAACGGATACCCTTTCGCCTACTTCTATGTGATGAAATGCTGGCATTTGTATCGTTTTGACCTCTGTTTTCCCGGAAGACTGCAAACAATCTTCCAAGGAACTGCATTGCCAAAACAATCCAGTGAGTATGCCTAAAAACACCATTAACCTCTTCATAACTTTCTAAATTCTAATTCCTAATCCTATTTCCATGGCTTCTGCCCTAAATCCGTGGGTTTTTAAACCAATTGCAGAAAATAAATGTTGACCCCAATAATATTTTAATGCCAATCGTTGGTACCAATTAGATTCGTAATCAAAACCTTTGTACAAATATCCTCCTAATTGGGTTTCTACTGTAAATTGATTGATAAACCATTCGTGGCCAAGTAAAATACCGATTCTTCCTACTTCCATTTCCGGATTGGAATTTGGTGGATCTTGCAAAGCCACTGAATAGTATTGGATCACATCTTTCATAAAACCACTATGAAAGTATTCTATTCCCAACTGTACTGCAGTTTTTCTGTTAAGTCTTTTATCTGCTAATAAGCTTATATGATGAAACCCTCTTAATGGCATTCCTTCAATAGGGCCTACGTTGGCTCCGGTTCTCCATACGAATTGATATCGAATGGGTTCTGTTACTTTTTGAATTTGATTGGTATCTACTTTTCTTTCTGCCATCTCCTGAAAATGATATTGCACTCCCACTTGTGCAGCCAAAACATTGATACCACTATTGGGTGCCGTCATTCGTGCATTGGAAAAATGGGTTAGAATCAATCCAGCTTGTATTCCGAATTTTTTCCAAACTTGCTCTTTTTGCCATTGCAAAACCAAGGTAGTATTGCTTAGCCAATGCGATCCAAAAGCAGTATTTCGAGGATTGCTTTCCCTATGATAAGGATTGGTGTTGTAACCAATACCCTGTTGAACTCTTAAAGACAATCTTCTCTTCCAAAAATAAAATTGATAAAAAGCTCCAAAACCATAATTTTCACCCAAAGTAGCATGGTCATACAAAACGTGCTGCAACCCAAATCCATAGCTTGGAAAATTAAATGCATGATGCCACTCTTTGCTCCCATCAGTTTGCCAGTGATAACTCAACATGGCTCCTTGAGGATGTCCCTGTGTTAAAAAAGCAATATCCGGGTTATGCTGCAAAATAGTCCCCCTAAAATATTGGTACTCCAATGTACCTTTTTGGGCAAATGAGAAAAGAGAGAGGCAAAGAAGAATTAAATAATTGTATTTTGTCATTAATAAGGCATTGCAACAAATATAAATAAATGGTTGGCTTTGGTTTGTTATTTTTGCAAGAAAATAGAACCCTATGTGGCATTGGTTCCGAAAAAAACAAAAGGAAGAAGAAACGATGAAAAAATTTTTGATAGTAGGCTTAGGAAATATTGGTGCTGAATACGCAAATACCAGACACAATATTGGTTTTAAAATATTGGATTTTATTGCCAAAGAAACCCAACTAACCTTTGAAACTGCACGTTTGGGAGACATTGCTACTTGGAGTATCAAAGGAAGAAAAGTAGTTTTACTCAAACCAAACACCTACATGAATTTAAGCGGAAAAGCTTTGGCATATTGGATGGAAAAAGAAAACATCGAAAAAGAAAACGTTTTGGTGATAACTGACGATTTGAACCTTCCTTTTGGCACCATTCGCATCAAAGGGAAGGGAAGCGATGGCGGGCATAACGGCTTGAAAAACATCCAAGCTGTGTTGGGAACCGTGGAATATCCAAGATTTCGATTTGGTATAAGCGATGCCTTTGCTAAGGGACAACAAGTAGATTATGTATTAGGAAATTGGAGCGAAGAAGAAAACGCAAAACTACCAGAGCGGTTGGCAATTGGCAAGAAAATTGTGGAAAGCTTTGTATTGAGTGGACTGGCAAACACCATGAATCAATTCAACAACAAATAATTTACAAAAGATGAAAAAAATACTTTGGTTTTTTACAGTGATTGGTTTGCTTTGGGGTTGTGCTTCTTCCAAAAGTAAAAAGGATGTTTCCCATTTCAAACTACAAACCATACCGGTTTTGAAAAATTATGACGAAGACCTATCGTTAAAAATAGAGCAATTTCCGGATAGTCAAGTTCAAGTAACCAATGATGTGAACCAAGAAATAAACCTCAGCACCAAATTTGCTTCAGGTATTACTTTGTATAGAATTACTTTTGAAAAAGAAGCCACCCAATACCAAGATGATTTTTACAAAGAAGAAATTTGGATTGCCTTGCCATCTACTATTCAAAATAATGCAGAACTAATTCCTGCTTTAGAAAAAGCTCCATGGTATTTTGGCCGTTTTTGTTATTGCAAGGGATTAGCTGGATATAGTGAAATTTCTGACAAAAAAGTAATGATTAACATAGATAACACCATAGAAATTAGTTTTTCTCCATCAAAAGGAGAAACTAAAATGAAAAAAATTCAATGGGTTTTTGCTAAAAACTAAAAAGGGAAACATCTACAGCTTCCCTTTTAATATATAAATAAAACTGAATTACTCTTTGCTGGCCAAATACCTTTCTGCATCTAATGCTGCCATACATCCGGTACCTGCTGCAGTAATTGCCTGACGATACACATGATCTGCAGCATCCCCTGCTACAAAAACACCTTCTACATTGGTTTTAGAAGAACCTGGTACATTGATGATATATCCTGTTTCATCTAACTCTAAATAATCTCTAAAAATTGCGGTGTTCGGCTGGTGACCAATAGCTACAAAAAATCCGGTTGCAGGAATTTCTATGGTTTCGTTAGAGGACTTGTTAATTGCTTTTACTCCGGTTACCACTTGTCCGTCACCAAGTACTTCTAACGTTTCGGTATTCATTAAAATGGTAATGTTTTCTGTTTTACGAACCCTATCTTCCATAATTTTAGAAGCTCTAAATTTTTCTCCCCTAACCAACATGGTTACTTTTTTGCATAATTTAGAAAGATAATAAGCTTCTTCACAAGCGGAGTCACCTGCTCCCACAATTACTACTTCTTGGTTGCGGTAAAAGAATCCGTCACATACCGCACAAGCCGAAACTCCACCACCTAATTGTAAGTAATGTTGCTCTGATGGCAAACCTAAATACTTGGCAGAAGCACCTGTGGAAATAATGATGGTATCTGCATGCACTTCGGTTGTTTCATTTACCCAAACTTTATGTACAGGTCCAGAAAAATCTACTTTTGTAACCCAACCATCTCTAACATCTGTTCCAAAACGTTGTGCTTGGGCTTGCAATTGCACCATCATTTCTGGCCCAGTAACCCCATCCGGATAGCCCGGAAAGTTTTCTACTTCATTGGTGGTAGTTAATTGTCCTCCCGGTTGCATTCCTTGGTACAAAACCGGAGCCATATTGGCTCTTGCCGCATAAATAGCTGCAGTGTATCCGGCTGGCCCTGAACCAATGATCAAACATTTTACGTGTTCTATAGATTGTGACATAATTTTTGTTTTTGGAACACAAAGATACCTTTTTTCAAAAGATGCCAAAAGTGCATTCCTTCATTTTTATTTAAAGTATTATCAGGAAAATCTATCTTGCTATGATTCCATCTTTCTCCAACACCGGAAGCCTTTGTAAGTTACTTTCTGCAAATTGGGCTTTGGTAATAAAATATTTTTTATCATATAAGGTTTTTCCTTGAAAAAAGGTCACCATAAATTCGTTGTCTAATACTTCTAAATCAGGTGGAATTAATTCAATTTTAGTGGCACTAAAAGCCCCTAACACCGGATAAGCATGTCGGAGTAAAGAGGTTTTTCGCATTTCACCTTGCAAGGTTCCGGATGCTTTGGTAACCACCATAATATTGTCTATCTCCTCTTCTTGATGGTTTACCAAATAGGCAATCCAAATATTGGCTCCAAAATCATCGTTCCATTCTTTTACTGCTACTACGTAAACATTTTTTATTTCGGGAAAAATTAAATCTTTGTGCATGGTTTCTGTTTGGTGTTAATCAATATCTAAAACAATTTTTAAATTTTCTTTGACCTTTGGTTGAAATTCTTTTGGCAAAACTCCTATCCTTTTGATCAATCTTTTATTGTCAATCGCACGTATTTGATCCATCATAATATCACTATCGTGCAATAGATTAGACTTAATTGCTGAAATGTGTACTCGCAAAATATTTGCCTTTTTTTGCACATTAGTAGTTATCGGACAAATAATTGTAGAAGGATGGTTTGCTTGATTTAATAAGTTGGTTTGCACCACCAATACTGGTCGAGTTTTTCCGGTTTCAGTTCCAATTTGTGGATTTAAATCTGCCAACCAAATTTCAAATTGATTCATCTTTAGGCTCTATTGATTCAAATTCTTGTAATACATTTATAGATTCATCTCGCACTAATAAAGATTCATTTTGAAGCATCTCTTCCAACATTTTTCTTTTTTGGATTTTATTAAACATTCTAATTGCTTCATTGATGTATCTGTTTCTTGAAATTTTAATTTTAGAAAGAATATCTTCACTTTCTTCAAAAATTTCATTATCAATTTTTAGAGAGACTGTTTTCATTGGAGATACTTTGATTGATTGCTTAATGATTAGAATCCAATTTAAATTTTTTAAAAAAACCTATAGTGAATTTAGAGCTAATAATTTGATATACCAAAAGTATATACTTTTATCGTTTTAAAAAAGAATTTAAGAAAGATTTTGAAGATTAAAATACTCTTTCAAAAAAGTAAAAATAGGATTTAACTCAATTTTCAAATACGATTCCACCAAATAGAAAAAACTTCCGGTTTAATCAAAATAATAGAAAACACACCTCCAACTATCACCACCTTTAACCAATTGTGCAACCAAAGATAATGGGCTTTATCCTTAGCAAAATACAAGCGATAAGTTAATAGCATCAAAGCCATAGAGCTGAGATAAAAATACAAATCCATGTATCCCACATCTTCTACTTCAATTAACAAATACAGCGGAATTAAAGTAATTGTGGTAAGCAAATACACTACTTGTTTGGCTTTGTTTTCTCCGTAAACTACCGGAATGGTTCGGTAATTCTGGGTTAAATCACCTGGGAGATTTTCTAAATCTTTGATAATCTCTTTAATCCAAAGCAATAAAAACAAGTAAAAGGCATGGGCAAAAACCACACCGTAGAAATTTTTATAATACAACAGTATGGCAAAAAATGGGGTGATGGCAAGTAACGTTGCCAAAATATTTCCCACAATAGGGTATTTTTTTATTTTGTGAGAATATAACCAAATGGAAAAAATATATGCAGAAAAAAATAATACTGCTCTCCATGAAATTGCCATTGCAATCATCACCACTAAAAAATTAATGGTAAAATAAACATACAACTTGGTTTTTTGTGAAACCAAACGATCGAGCATGCTCTTTTTAGGTCGATTGATCCAATCTTTGGGAGCATCGTAAAAATTGTTGATGATGTAACCCGAAGCAATGGTTAAGGAAGAAGCTACAACCAATAAAAACAAATGAAAATCCAACAAAATTTTCTTGGGAGCATGTTCTTCTGAAAAAATAAAAATAGCTGCTAAATATTGTGCCAATATAATTACGGGAATGTTATATCCCCTGATGACCGAAAACATGCTGGCAAGTTTCCATAAAAACCATTTGGTTTTTCGGTTCATGATTGGTTATTAAAATTGGTATACTACCTCTAAACGATAGTCCTTTAAAGCTTCTTTTGCCTTGTTTAAATCTTCCGTAAACCCTAAAATATAGCCACCGCCTCCGGAACCACACAACTTCAAGTAATAATCGTTGGTTTCCAAACCTTTTTGCCATAATTCTTGAAACTGTAACGGAATCATGGGTTTGAAATGCTGCAATACCACATGCGATAATTGTTTGGTATTGGAAAACAAGTTTTTCAAATCGCCTTTTAAGAAGTTCTCCACACAAGCATCGGTGTATTTGATAAACTGGTCTTTGATCATGTTTCTAAAACCTTGGTCTTTCAAATTCTCCATAAAAATTTGCACCATTGGAGCGGTTTCACCAACTATGCCGGAATCGATTAAAAACACTGCTCCTTTGCCTTGGGTACTTTGCGAAGGAATTCCGGTTGGCTCAATATGATCTTTTGAGTTGATTAAAATCGGTAAGCTTAAATAGCTGTTCAATGGGTCTAATCCAGAACTTTTTCCGTGGAAAAAAGATTCCATGGCAGAAAAAATCGCTTTTAATTGCAATAACTTTTCTCGAGTTAAATTCTCTAAAACAGTGATTTTATCAAAGGCATATTGGTCGTAAATAGCAGCCACCAATGCACCGCTACTTCCTACCCCATAACCTTGCGGAATACTAGAGTCGAAATACATGCCATTGGCAACATCTTGTTGTAAAGCAACCAAATCAAATTGTACCAATTGTGGTTGGTCTTGAGTCAATTGCTCTAAATAAACCACAAATTTTTGTAAGGCTTGGTTGGATTGCAAAGCAGTACCTTGCAAATCGTTACTCATTTTTAAAGCTCCCTTATAAAAATTATATGGTATGGAAAGTCCCTTAGAATCTTGAATGATACCATATTCTCCGAAGAGCAATATTTTGGAATAAAAAAGCGGTCCTTTCATTAGTTTTTTTTTAAGTATGTAAAAATTACAAATCTTTTGTTTTGTTTGGATTTTGTCGGTTATCAAATACAGATACAATCAAAACATCATCCTCTTTTATTAAATAAAAAATGCTCGTGTGTTTAGAAACTACACATTTAAACAAATTCTTTTTATTGGTTGAAGCAGAAAATAAATAAGGATTTTCACTGATTCTTTTCAAATTTTCAAACAACAACGATAAAAATTTATCTTTCGATTTTTGCGACCATTTGTTCAAGATATAATTGGATATAGATTCCATTTCCTCTAAACTTCTTTGAGAAAATTTCAATCTTTTTATCTCCATCCAAGTTTATCTTTTACTTGATCGTAAGAAACAATTCTTCCATTTGCTATATCTTCCAACCCTGCTTCAATTCCATCCTTTGCCTTATTAGGTAAAGATTCATACCAATCTTTTTCTTCTTTTTGAAAAATCATTCTAACTGCTTTTAACACAGAAGGATTCTGCGTTTTCTCTAACATTTTAATTAACTCTAACTTTTCAACAGACAAATCCATGGTACTAAGTCTTTAGATAAAAACAATTCCATCTCCAATTTCATCACAAATATATTGATTATTTTGACAATAGGCTGCTAGCGTGTGTTTTATAAATGTTAAAACCTCCGGTTGGTTTTGTTTTGGATACAATACATGCACATTAGCTCCGGCATCTAAGGTAAAACACACCGGTATATTGGTTTCTTTTCGAAAATTCCAAATCTCCTCAATCACACGTAAAGTATTTGGCTTCATCAAAATAAAATACGGTTGCGAAGTCATCATCATGGCATGTAAGGTTAGTGCTTCCGATTCTACCAGAGCAATAAAAGTCTCTAAATCACCCTCTTTCATTGCTTGGGTAATTGATTTTAAATTTTGATGTGCTTGAGCAAAACGGTTCTCAGCAAACGGATGTCCGTTCATCAATCCATGTCCTAAGGTACTTGATACTTGTTTTTCTCCTTTATCTACCAACAAAATAGTATCCTGAAAATCTTGAAAAATTGGATGAATGACATCATGAACTACTGCAAACTCGTTTGTCGTGGACTCCATTTCACTTCCCCCCCAAATCATCAAAGGCCCTTGGATACTTCTGCAAGCACTTCCGGAGCCTAATCGGGCTAAAAAACTGGCTTTTGCCAACCAAAAATCTTCTGATTTATTTATACACAATGTTTTTTCAAAACAGATAATTACTGCAGACATTGCTGCCATAGCAGATGCAGAGGAAGCAATTCCGGAACTATGCGGAAACGTATTTTCGCTTTTGATGGTTAAATGATAACACTTTAACACAGGAACATACCTTTCTATTCTCTCTAAAAACTGTTGAATTTTAGGATGGAAATCGGGTTTGGCAGCACCTTCAAACCAAAAATCAAAAGAAAAATCATTTGGATTATCCTTCTTTAAAAAAGTAATTTCAGTAATGGTTTTACAATGATTTAAAGTAAAACTAATAGATGGATTGGCTGGAATTTGAGATGCCTTTTTTCCCCAATATTTCACTAAGGCAATGTTGCTTGGAGCAGATGCTTTTGCGTAAAAACTTTCAGGGAGAATTTCCGGTACCCATCCTAAAAAATCGTATTTCATGCCCAATTTAATTGATTTGTTGGCAAAGATAATACTAAATCGGAAAGCAATTCTTAAGTATTTAACAAATTAAAATTAATGTTTTTGACAATTTTTAAAAAATAACCCCTAAATTAATAAGGTTAAATTTTTTAAAAAGTAATTTTTATACATTTATACCCTATAAATTTTAGGGCAATGAAATCAAAAATTAAAAAAAGATGGCTTATATCGTTTATCATCATGATTGTTTTAGCTTTGGTAGCTGTATTTTGGAAAACAGAAAGTCCGAGCAAAGAACTTTTTGGAACAGAAGGGGAACTAGTTTATGCTGATATAGCTTGGTTGCTAACTGCATCGTGCTTGGTATTACTAATGACTCCAGGATTATCTTTTTTTTACGGTGGAATGGTTGGTAAAAAAAATGTAATTTCCACCATGTTACAAAGTTTTATCTCTTTGGGAGTGGTATCATTAATATGGGTAGTTGTTGGCTTTAGCTTGTCTTTTGGAGAACCTTTAGGTTTCACCATTAATGGAAATCATTACGGAATTATCGGAAATCCTTTACAATTTGCTTTTTTTGACCAAGTAAATGGCTTGCCACATCTTGAATTGGCCTCTAGCATTCCGTTTGTGTTATTTGCATTGTTTCAAATGAAGTTTGCAGTGATAACACCAGCCATTATCACTGGATCATTTGCTGAAAGAGTTCGCTTTGTTGCCTACTTATATTTTATCGCGTTGTTTACTATTTTTATTTATACCCCATTGTGTCATATGGTTTGGCATCCGCAAGGTTTGTTAGGAGCCTATTTTGGGATAAAAGATTTTGCTGGTGGAACTGTGGTACACATGAGTGCTGGTTTTGCTGCTTTGGCAGGAGCATTATATTTAGGTAAAAGAAAAAACAAAGAGCACATTCCTACCAATATTCCTTTTGTGTTGTTAGGAACGGGAATGCTTTGGTTTGGCTGGTTTGGATTCAATGCTGGATCTTCGTTAGCAGCCAACGGTACTGCTGCCTTGGCTTTTGCAACCACTACCATTGCATCTGCTTCGGCAATGATGACCTGGTTGTTTTTTGATCGCATTCAAGGAAGAAAAGCATCTGCATTAGGAGCTTGCATTGGTGCAGTAGTTGGTTTGGTAGCCATTACTCCAGCTGCTGGTTTTGTAACCATTCCGCAAAGTATCTTTTTTGGATTTATTTCCGCTATTTTATCCAATTTGGCTTTGAATTGGAAAAAACTAAAAGAAATTGACGACACCCTAGATGTATTTGCTTGTCATGGTGTTGGAGGTATCATGGGGATGATATTAACTGCTATTTTTGCACAAGGAGAAAATGCAAGTTTATTGCATGGTGGATGGGGAGTTTTTGGAAGTCACATGTTGGTTTTGATTGGAGTTTCTGCATTCACTTTTTTTGGCTCTTTACTTTTATACCGGGTAGTAAATTGGTTTATCCCGATTAGAGTTTCTGAAAAATCAGAATTAATAGGATTAGATAAAACCCAACACGACGAGCAATTTTTGTAAACAAAAACCTGTAGTAATTGCCTGATGAATTTTTTTATCTTTGATTAAAAAAGATGAAAAATTTTTATTGGACCATACTTTTGGTGCTTGTAAGCAATTGTGACCAAAAATCTTCTGTGGAAGAAACTAAAAAAAACATTGCTACCGCTATAAATGCTTGGCACTTAGCAGCATCGGAAGCAAATTTTAACAGCTATTTTGGCTTGATGACCAACGATGCTGTTTTTATTGGAACAGATGCTACAGAAAACTGGAATAGAAAAGACTTTGAAACTTTTGCCAAACCCTATTTTGATCGTGGAAAAGCATGGCACTTTGTGTCATTAGAAAAAAACATTTACCTATCAAAAGATCAACAAACCGCTTGGTTTGACGAATTATTAGAAACCTCATTTCAAATTTGTAGAGGTAGTGGGGTAATGATAAAAGAAAACCAACAATGGAAAATGCAACATTATGTGTTATCTATGACTATTCCCAATGAAATTTCGGATACAATAGTGCAACAGAAATCCAAGTTAGAATCAACTATCATCCAAAAATTGAAAAAAGAATCTTTAAATTGATGCTGTTTTAAACCTTTTATTAAAAATGTTGTCTTAACTACCAAACCTTAAATTAACTACTTTATGAAAAAACATTTTTTATGGATAGCAGCAACTACTTTATTGGTTGCTTGCTCTACAGAAGAAACTACTGAAAACCCTAATGTTACAAATGATTGGGTTGGATTTCAAACGCAATCAGATTTTGTGACTGAAAGTGACGATAACATGGCCATGGAATTGGTGCATGAAAACGGATTGGCAGGCAAAGGAACTTCGAACGAATTATTGGCTGTACCCTCATGTGCAGTGGTAAGCATAAACAATCCTGGCCCTGGACAATTTCCTAAAGTGGTAACCGTGAATTTTGGAACGGGATGTACTTTTCAAGGGGTAACCCGTTCTGGAGTTTTAACCATTACTTTATCCGGACCATTATATACTCCGGGAAGTTCGTTAACCATTGAAAGAAGCAATTATTTTGTCAACAATCGTCAAATTTTAGGTACTGTGGTTCGTCAAAACACTACCCAAACTCCTGGTATTCCACAGTGGACAAGAACTGTAACAGGTGGCCAAATAATTTATCCAAACGGAGCAACCTTTAGCTTTAGTGGCACAAGAACCATCCAATTAATTGAAGGCTTTGGCACTCCAACCATGGTAGATAATGTATACAAAACTGTGTCAGGAACTAGAACAGTAACCCGTCCTAACAATACCACTTTAACTGTAACTGTTGTTCAACCTTTGATAAAAAAGTTTACTTGTGCTCATATTTCACAAGGACAAGTAAGTTTGGTAGGCACCAACGTAAACGGAATATTAGATTACGGTGACAATACTTGCGACAATCAAGCAACTTTTACCAACCAACAAGGTCAAACTACCACTATTACTTTGCCTTAAAGGGTAAATTTCAATATTCAAAAAACGCTTTCAAAGTTTTAAAAAGTTAAACTTCGAAAGCGTTTTTGTTGTTTATAATTTTTATTTCAAAGATTAAAAAAATAACATAAATTTGTAACCATTGTATAAGGTTACCCAACTTGGTTATGAAAGAATATCTAACATTATCTGAAGCATCTGAATTAATTGGAAAAAGCAAAGAAACTTTAAGAAGGTGGGACAGAGAAGGCAAGCTAAATGCAGTAAGAGAACCTATTAGTAATTATCGTGTTTACAAACGAGAACACGTTGAAACTTTATTTGCAGATTTTTTTAAGCAAGAAATTAAAGATAATTTTAGTAATTATGAAGAGCCTCATTATGAATATTCTGTATTAGAGTTATTTGCGGGTGCTGGTGGTTTAGCTGTTGGATTAGAAAAAGCCGGATTAAAATGTGCAGCTTTAAATGAAATTGATAAATGGGCTTGTCAAACTCTTAAAAAAAATAGACCAAATTGGAATGTGCTTGAAGGAGATATTAAGGATTTTAACTTTAATGAGTATAACAATAAAATTGATGTTGTTACCGGAGGTTTTCCGTGTCAAGCTTTTAGCTATGCAGGAAAAAAATTAGGTTTTGCTGATGCAAGAGGCACTTTATTTTATGAGTTTGCTAGAGTTGTAAAACAAGTAAATCCCCCAATTTGTATTGGAGAAAATGTTCGCGGATTATTAAGTCACGACAATGGAAAAACACTTCAAGGTATGATTTCTATTTTAGATGAAATCGGGTATAAAGTATTTCCAGTTCAAGTTTTAAAGGCTATTAATTATAAAGTTCCTCAAAAAAGAGAACGTTTAATTTTAGTAGGCGTTAGAAAAGATATTGATATTGCGTATGAATACCCAAAACCTTACAAAAAAATTTACCATTTAAAAGATGCATTAAAAAAAGGTGAGTTATATAATTGTGATGTACCTGTTTCAGTTGGAGCTAAATATCCAAATACAAAAAAAGCAATACTTGATTTGGTGCCACAAAAAGGCTATTGGAGAGATTTACCTTTAGAGCTTCAAAAAGAATTCATGGGAGGGAGCTTTTACTTGGGTGGAGGAAAAACAGGAATTGCAAGACGAATTGGCTGGGATGAGCCTTGTTTGACTTTAACCTGTAGCCCAGCTCAAAAACAAACCGAAAGATGCCACCCTGAAGAGACTAGGCCTTTTACTGTTAGAGAATATGCACGAATACAAACTTTTCCTGATGATTGGATTTTTGAAGGCTCTATAGCTCAGCAATATAAACAAATTGGAAATGCTGTACCTGTGAATTTGGCAACAGAAGTAGGATATTCAATCATAAAATTTTTAAATAGGTATTATAATTTGTCAAAACCTAAATAATACCCATAGTTTTCAAAAGTAATTTGATCCAATATAGACCTATTGCTCAAATTTATTTTTGATTGAATTTCTTCTAAAGCAGAATTTTCTTTGATAATTTCTTTTTCATTTACAGAATTTAAATAGTCACTTATTGCTATTGGTAGGATTTTATATAACTGAAATAAAGCATCTTGTTTTCCAGTTAATAAAGCATAAAATTGATCTCCTGAAATTTTATACACCCTACTGTGGCTATATTCTTTGCCATTAATTTCACCTTTCCAAAGTTCACAAAAACTTCCTTTGGCTAAAATTTGTACCCAATAACATTTTGCTTGTTTATGATCATTTGCATAACGAGCTAATTTCTGAAACAATGCCTCTGCGGCACTACTATTCATCGTATTGTGCTTATTTTTTATATCTGCAAATAAAGTATTGTCAATAGCTTTAATATCATAACCACTCAAATTTCCTGATTCATATCCATGAATACCTCCTAAAATTTGTTCGTGAAAAGTACCGATTGAATTATTGATTGATTTATCAATTTGTCTTAAAATTTCAGATTGAATTAATTTTTCCTCATCGATTGCATTAAACTTTGCATCAAAAGTTAACTTGATTGTATCAACTTTATTAGAATAAAAATTCTTTTTTGTAATGTTGTTTTTTGCTTTTAAGTATGCCTGATACAAGTTGTCGATACATTTTAAAAGATGTTCATCAGTAATAAAATCTACGTACTTATTTTTCATTCGAGTAAATTTTTATCAAATATAACCATTAACTATAAAACACTTCAAACCTTTCACAAATCAAAAAACCAAACCTTTTAACGGGTTTGGTTTTTTGACTAAAAGCAATTAAAGTTAATTTCCTTTTTTTCGATTAAGTAAGCCATCTAACAAACCTCCTGCTTTTTTCTTGGCTTCTTCTTTGGCTTTTTCTTCCAATTTTTGTTTTTCCTCTTCCACACGTTGATTTACCTCCTCTTTGGTTGTAGGAACTACTGTTTTAGCGGTATCTCCAGACTTTCTGTTTTGATCAATTAAATTTCCTAAAGCATTGGTTCCTTTACCTATCAAAGCATTTTTTTGTTGCTCAGCTATATTTTTAGCCAGTGCTGTAGTTGCCGACTTCATATCAGTAGAAACACTCGGCTTTGCAAATGTTCCTCCAATAGTTGCAGTGATAGGAATAGCAGATATTTTAGCTGCATCTGCCGGGGTTAATCGCGACAACAAGTTATTTACTTCGTTCCCTAAGTATTTAGCAGGCACATCTAGCTTAACTGAATAATTCATGCTCTGGTCAAAGCCATGAGTTCCTCCAATGGTCATTTTTATATCTTGGTATTTGATATCAAATGGCTTGATATTTACTTTTCCGTTTTCAAAATGTAATGCAGTTTTTAAATCGTTTAAATTCAGTTTACTAAAGTCGATAAAATTAAACTGACTGTCTAAAGTATTCAACAATTTAGAGTTTTTAGAGTTGATGCTGGTTTGCAACAACTGACCAAACAAATCACCGGAAAGCGATTGCATATTTGGTGTTAATGCTACCGCATCTAAAGTTCCGTTTAATTGAATGGTTGAATTTAATTTTCCGTTCAGCACACCTGCAATAGGAGCAATTTTTTTCAAAGTTTCCATTTGGGTAAAACTCTGCATGATGTCTACTGCTTGTAGTCCCAAATCCATATTAAAAGTTGGGATTTCATTTTTGGTAGAAACTGCACCATTAAACGCAATTTGACCACCAAAAATATCGGTTTTTACGTTTTGCAATGTCACCGTTTCGTCTTTGATTAATAGTTTACCAGAAACATTTTTCAGTGTTAAATTATCATACAAAACCGTGTTGGCATTGGCTGTGATAGAACAATCTAAAAAAGCTGGAATTTTTAAGGCTTCTGTAGAAGCTTTTTTCTCGGTTCCGGCAGCATCAGCAGTCATAAAATCGGATACTTTGATTTGGTTAGATTGCAACTGAAAGTTTCCTTGTAAGTTTTGATTGCGGAATAAAAATCCGTAAAAATTATCTAAAGTCCCGGATGCATTGATATCAGAAGCACCTGTTTTAGCCACAAATTTTTCGAGTTTTAAAACCGATGGATTAAACGCAATGGCAGCCTCTGAAATTTGCATTCCTTTGCCTTGTTCATCTGTATAGGTAAAGTTTTGCAACTTTAGGCTTCCTTGGTTTTGGATATTTTGGTAGTTGCCATTTTCTACAGATTGCATATCAAACTTGGTAGTAACATCTGCAAATAATGTTCCGCTCAAAGGCTTTTCGAGTGGCATTGGATATGCTTTGTTTAGGTTTCCTAAATTTAAGGTTCCTTGTAACATAGCATCTACCAAAGCATTTTCTGACAAATTCTTTACATTGGCTTTGGCTTTAAACACATCTTGGTCAATCTTAAATTGCAATTGATTCAAATCTACATAAGTATCTTTAGGCAATCCGGTTTGATTTTGGATTCGTGTATCCAACAAAATTTGCTCCACTTTTTTAGGCAATTCCGGAAATTGGAAGGATGCATTATTGGCTTTTAGTGTAATATCTAAAGTTGGAATGGTAGTTTCAGTAAGTTTTCCTTTTACCTTTCCATTGACTTCAAAATTTCCTGATGTTTTTACTTTGTCTAAACTTCCGGAATAAGCAGATGGCACCAAAGCCAAAAAGTTTTGAAAAGAAGAACTAGGTGTTTTAAAAGTTAAATCGTATTGCTGTCCTTCTTCTAACAATTGCAAAGAGCCATCTAATTGCAATACCAACTGACGAACCAAAGCTTGGTTTTGTTTGAAGGTATATTTTTGGTTTTCCATATCCATCCCAATCACCGCATCTAATGCCAAAGGCAATCGACTTGCAAAGGATGTTCCATTCATATTAAAGGACAAATTAGTAGTTGTTTTGGTCTCTAAATCTAGTTGTTTGGCTGTAAAATCTCCTTTTCCTTGGTGTTGGATATCAAACAACTCCATTCGCATATTGCTTTGTGCATTGTTAAAAACAAAACGACTGTTTTTTATGGCATATTCTTGAATTTTCATTTGAAAAGCTGATGGAGTAGCTTCTGGCTGTTCTTCCTCTTTTTTTATGGCAATGTCGTAATTTCCAATACCGTCTTTATTAAATAAAATTTGCACCAAAGCATTATCCGCTACAACAGATTTTACTTCCATGGCTTCACCTTCTTTTTTAAACAACTCCATTACCGACATTTTCAATTCTAAATTTTGGCTATAAAACAAAGTATCTCCTTCAAATGGAGCGAGGTTTATCACACTCAAATCATTTATTTTTACCGTAGCTCTAGGAAAGTTTTTAATCAAACTAATATCCACTTTTGATAAATTCACCTTAGCATTCAGGTTATCGTTGATACTTTGTAAAACAAATGCTTGGATTTTGTCTTTAAACAAAAAAGGTGTAGCCAAAAGGGTGCCGAAAAATAACAATACAAAAACACCCAATCCAATTAAAATTTTTTTCTTCATAATTGCCTTAATTTTACTCATTTAACAAAGATACTTCTTCTCCCCATTGCAAACCAAATTTTCGTTGTAAAGCATACACTGCGGCATACAAAAAAGGTGTATCTAAAATGGCCACCAATACTTTAAACAAAAAACCGCTTAACAACAAATCTCCAAACACATCCCAAGGAAGAATTTCGAAAAAGCAAAGCAAAAACAGTACCGAAAAAGTATCAACAAATTGCGAAGTGAAGGTGGAAAAATTATTTCGAAGCCATAAATGTTTGCCTTTGGTCACTTTTTTCCAAAAGTGAAACACCATGATATCTACATATTGAGCAAATAAATAAGCCAACATAGAGGCTAACACAGCCAATGCAGTTTGACCAAAAACCTTGGTAAATAATTCGTCCGATACTGGAGAAGTCGCAATAGCAGGTACCGCATTGGCAGTATAAATAATGATCATAGAAAAAACAGATGCAAAAATCCCTATTGTAACTACTTGGTTGGCTTTTTGCTTTCCATAAATTTCTGAGATAATATCGGTAATTAAAAAAGTAATAGGATACGGCAAAATGCCCACGGATATTTGAAAAGTGTACAACCCAAAAAAATCGAAACTAAAAAACTTTTGAAATATTAAATTAGAGACCACTAAGGAGCATATAAACAACGCTGCCAATATCAAATAGATGTTTAAGGCTTGAGAGGTTTTGGTTTTCAAAATGTTAAATTTTAAATCCAAAAGTACGTGTTTCGCTCTTTACTTTTGATAAAATTATGCAAAGAAAAAAGTGTCCGAAAGTTATTTTAAAGCTGAAACAAGTTCAGCTTGACAAAACCTACAACTTTTGGACACCTTTATGGGTAATTAACCTGAAAAACGATTTAGTAAAGTGAGTTCGACACAAGAAATATATTTAAGTTTATGATATTGATGGTATTATAATTAAATATAGAGTTTTCTCTGTGAAACTTAGTGTATTTTGTGTTATAGCTATTTTTGTTGTTGCACAAAAATCTCAAAGAAGACACATAGTACCACAAAGTGTTTTTCACAAACTAATTTACTTATATCGAACTCACGTTAAGTATTAAATTTTAATTTGAATAGGTAATACTGCTTGCACTCCTTGGTATTGTTTGATTTTACGCAATTGTAACATCATTTGATATGCTTCCGGACCTAATTCTTTTTGAATCATTTCTTCACGAGTTTGTTTCATTCCTATTTGAGAAAGTAAATCTTCAAAAGCAAATTTATTTTCAAAAACTGGATAACTAGTGGTTTTATACGATTTTACTTTTGCCAATTTAGCAGCTATATCAATGGCATTTTGTAAGTTTCCAATTTCATCTACCAATCCTCTTTCTTTGGCTTGGGTACCTGTCCAAATTCTACCTTGTGCAACCGCATCTACTTGTTCACGTGTCATTTTTCTTCCTTTAGAAACTCTGTCTAAAAATACATCATACACATTTTCAATACTCTCTGTAATTACCTCGCGAGATTTATCACTAAGTGGCTCAAAAACAGAAAAATCAACTGCATTTTCATGGGTCACTACTTGTTCTGCATTCAACCCCCAACGGGTAGCCAATGGATGGAAAGTTGGCAATACCCCAAAAACTCCAATAGATCCGGTAATGGTATTTGGCTCTGCTACAATTTTATTGGCATTACATGCAATATAATATCCTCCGGATGCAGCAACATTCCCCATGGAAACCACCACTGGTTTTTTCTTTTTGGTTAATTCAATTTCTCTCCAAATTAGTTCTGAGGTTAATGCACTACCTCCAGGACTGTCTACTCTCAATACAATAGCTTTTACATCGTCATCTTCTCTGGCTTCTTGTAATGATTTTCGCATGGCTCCTTCACTTACCACTGTAACGCTTCCCTCTCCTGGCATGATTTCTCCTTGTGCATAAATGATGGCAATATAATCTTTGGCTTTACTATCGTTTAATTTACTCAAGTTGGCAGAAGCATAATCTTGGATAGATATTTTTTTATAATCTTCTTTCTTTTCTACTTTTAATGCTTTTTTGATACCCGCATGAAACTGATCTTCATAAGCAATTTTGTCAATTAACTTGTTTTTTAAAGCCAACTCAGGAGTTCTTGCCTCCAAATTGGTCGCAATTTGATTTAATTGCTCTACGGTAAGCTTTCTGCTTTTGGCAATATCTTGCACCAAATTATTCCAAATATCATTGAGCAAAAACTGTAATTGCTCTCTGTTTTCGGCACTCATTTGGTTATCCAAATAACCCTCTACAGCACTTTTGTATTTTCCGTGACGGATGACCTGCATTTCTACCCCAATTTTGTCTTGAAAACCTTTAGAATACATAACTTCTGTAGCCAATCCTTTAAAATCGATGCTTCCAACCGGATTTAAATAAATAGTATCTGCTACCGAATTGATGTAGTATTGGTTTTGCGAATACATGTCGGCATACGACACAATAAACTTTTTAGAAGATTTAAAATCTTCCAACGCATCACGAACTACTTTAGATTGAGCAGCACCTAAGCTATAAGTGTTGTTAAGTAATACAATTCCCTTAATGTTTTCATCTTTCTTGGCATGAGCAATGGATTTTACCAAAATACTCAATCCCATATTCCCTTCATTAAACTGCGACAACCATGGATCGGTGTACTTACCTGTGTAGTCTAAACTAACCGAACTTAAATCCAACTCTAAAACAGAGTTTTTTTCCACTGTTGGTGTAGAGGAACCTCCAAAAATTGCTCCAAAAATGGTAAATCCTAAGAAAACCAAAATTAAAAAAGTACCAATTCCGATGATGGTTGCTAATACATATTTTAAAAACTGTAACATAATTCAATATTTTATTAATCAGTGTTGTTTATCGATAAAAAGTTACATTTCCTTAGCAAAAAATACCGCATTCCAAAACCACTTTTCGGTGGCAACCCAATAACTTCTAAACAAAGGATTATCGTTAATAGCTACTACTCTACCGCTTCCTTTTCTTGCTACTTTGAATACCGAAGAACTTCCTAAAAACTCTGGAATTCCTTTTGGGGCATAGCCAGAAATCAATGGCTTGCTGCTAAACAAAATAGGATTGTTGTAACTTTGACTGTCCGGTTGCATGGCACTTAAATGATTTTTAAACACCGCTATTTTATTTGCGGAAATTCCGTAGTTAATAGGATGCGTAAGATCTAAATTGGCTTCTAAAATAGCTCCACCCAATTGTTTGGCACCTTCGTAATCAGATCTATTCTCATACAAAATGCCTTTTGCTTTAGAAGTGTTTTCATTTTTTTTCCAATCGGCATCTATCCATTTTTGGCTGTGTAAAAATGTCACTGCATTTTTAATTCCTATAATGGCTCCTCCATTCATAATCCAATTTTCAAGTTCCTTGGTTTGATTTTCAGATAATTGCAATCTGCCACTTGGTAAAATAATTACATTAAAATCATTCCACTGAATTCGATTCCAATTTTGAACATCTATTTTTACCAATGGCACTTGCATGGTTTGGTCAGCCAAATGCCAAATTTCTGCTACATCTTGTGGTGTCATTCCGTTTCCAACCAACATAGCCATTTTAGGTAGATTTAAAGCTGCTACTTGCGGACTACCCAAATTAATTCCAGAGGTATCAAAGGTTGGTAAACCCAAAATTGAAACCGGATATTTTGCAATTATTTGTTGTAAAAACTCATGTAGTTTTTCCTCAGAGATATTAGGTTGCTTGGCATTTATTACCAATGTTCCGTGCGGAAATTCTCTGCCTTGGTATTGAAATTTTCTCTTGGCAACTTTTACCAATACTTGTTTTTGCAACAATTCAAAAGCTACTTTTGGAGCCATTCTATCTTGCCAATCAACCAAATAAACTTTGGAGTTTTTATCCAATAAAAAGTTATCATCTCTCTTTAATGAATAAGAAACCGTTTCTACACTTTTGTTTCCAATTTCCAATTCCAAGCCATAAGCCAAATCCATACTCCAGCTGGAAATATCGTAAAATAAACTATCTGCAAATTGGGTTCTTCTGTCAAACATCCCCTCCACCAAACCTATATTGAACGCGTTAGTTTGCAAAGCAATAACTTGGTTATTTGGATAATTTTTCCCTTTGATGGTTACTGATTTGGTTGGTTGCACCACTTCAATTTGATGATTTTGCATCATTTTGGCAAAAGCATCTAATTTACTTACATCTCCTTTACTGGCCAACCAATATTGTTTGGTTTTTCCTTTTTGATTTTGAAAAAATTGTTGTTGGTACACCAATAATTCCTTTCGTAAATCTTTTGCTGCTGTTAAGGTGGACAAGCTAGTTGCGAATTGATTTTGAATGGTAAAAGCAAAGGTGACCAATCCATTCACACTTTGTTGGGCATGCCCACGAGAGCTTGCTTGTTCAAATAAAATACCAACACAACCATTGATATCAGGATAGGTGGAACCTTTTCCGTAATAAAAATCGTCAAAGCCTTCTGCAGAATAATAGGCACTCCCTAAAGCATCTAAATTTTTAGCATGGTAGTTGGCAATTTTTTTGGTCAATTCTTGGTTGATTGCCGGAGTTAACGGATTAGTTCTGCTAGGAACTCCAGGTTGAAAAAAATAGGTTGCGTTGGTTCCCATTTCGTGGTAATCGCCTAAAACATTGGGTTTCCATTGATGAAACCATGCAATTCGAGCTTGACTTTCAGGTTGGGTTACTGCCATCCAATCGCGATTCATGTCGTACCCATAATGGTTGAATCTGCTTCCCGGCCAAGGCTCGTTAAATTCTCTATCCACCGAATTTCCTTCTCCATAAAAGCTTCGATTGCTATTTACCCAAGTGGCAAATTTTTGGTAACCATCCGGATTCATACAAGGATCAATAATAACAACAAGATTCTCTAACAAGTCTGAAACCTCTTTGCTTTGCGATGCAGCCAAATGATACATCATGGCAATAGAGGCTCCTAAGCCACTTGGTTCGTTTCCGTGAATGGTATAATTTAAAAACACAATAGCAGGTGCATTCATATCGTTATTTTTCCCCTCTAATCGGTTTAAATGGTTTTGACGAATGCTTTCTAATCGTTGTAAATTTTGAGGACTTGAAATGATTACCGCTTGCAAAGGTTTTTGCTGGTGGGTAAATCCAATGGTTTTTGTTTGTACCCGATCTGAAACTTGATCTAACTCTTTGGTATAAGCAACTACCTGAAAGTAATCCGGATGCCAGGCACCAATTTCATAACCAAAGAATTTTGCAGGAGTTGGCACATTGGTTAAATAATTGCTATTGCTAGGAAACTTGAATTCTTTTGCACTAATTGCATTAATGCAAAAGAAAAAACCTAGAGTTAAGGTTAAAAAAAATCGATTCATAGTTTGTTTTAAGTAAGGAAAACAAATCTAAAAGAATAGGTCGTTCCGTTTTAAAAAATTTAGAGGATTTTAACCAATTTTATCACAATCTTTCAGAAAAGCCTCGGATGAAAGTTAACTTTTTGGAAAGTGTTGAAAATTAGAAAAAAAGGACTACTTTTGCATGCCAAAAATAAGACTACCTGAAAAGGTTGGTCATTGGGAAAAAAATTCAACCTAAGTCATTTATTACGTTATCATTATGAACATTCAAAAAAATCAATTAGATCCACTAAATGCAGTAATTACTATCGAAGTGAACAAAGCGGACTATGCCGAAAAAGTGGAAAAAACCTTAACCGATTACCGTAAAAACGCAAATATTCCAGGTTTTAGAAAAGGCCATGTACCAATGAGCTTGATTAAAAAACAATACGGAAAAGCGGTATTATTTGACGAAGTTAACAAATTGTTGCAAGACTCTTTGCAAAACTACATCCAAGAAGAAAAATTAGAATTGTTAGGATCTGCTTTGCCAAAAGCTACCAACGAAATGAACTTTGACCAAGAAGATTTTAGCTTTGATTTTGAAATTGGTTTGGCTCCAAGTTTTGAAGTGGACTTAGGTGCAAAAAATAAAATTACCCACTACCAGGTAGTACCCGACAAAAAAATGTTGGAAGACCAAGTTTCTCGTATTCAAAAACACTACGGGAAAGTGCAAGCTTTGGATGCTGTAGAAAACGGTGCGGATTTGAATGTAACTTTTTTGAATGAAAACGAAGGAATTAACCAAAAATCGGAGTTAGAAGTTGAAGCGTTTGAAAAGAAAGTTGCCAAACAATTGGTTGGGAAAAAAATTGGGGATAGCATTGAAGTTTCTACCAAAGACTTGTTTGATGACGAACATAAATTGATGGACTTCTTAAAAATTGATCACGACAGAGTACATGGTTTAGATGTTCCGGTTACAATTCAAATAGATAACATTACCAAATCAGAAAAAGCAGCATTAAACCAAGAATTATTCGATAAAATTTTTCCTGCCGGAACCGTTTCTAGTGAAAAAGAAATGGTAGAAAAAATCAAAGAAGATGCCATCAAGCAATTCCAATCGTTTGGTGACAACAAATTTGTAAATGAAGTAACCGACTTTTTGTTGGAAAACACCAAATTTGATTTGCCAAAAGAGTTTTTAATCAAATGGCTGCAAACTTCTGGTGAAAAAGAATTAACCGAAGAAGAAGCAAGTGCAGAATACGAAAGATCTGAAAAAGGAATTCGTTACCAATTAATTGAAGGAAAATTATTCAGAGATCACAATTTACAAGTAACTTTTGAAGATATTAAAAACTTCACTTCTGACAACATCAGGGCACAAATGGCTCAGTTTGGCATGATGGATCCAAGCCAAGAAGAGGTTGACAATATTGTTCGTAGAGTTTTAACCAACCAAGACGAAGTAAAACGTATTTCAGACGAATTGGTATCTAAAAAAATTACCCAATTGTTTATGGAAAAAGTTCCAGCCAAAAAACAAGAAATTGGGTACAATGATTTTATCAAATTGTCTTACGGAGAATAATTTCACCAAATAAATCAAAACCTAAGACCGGAAAATTTCCGGTCTTTTCATTTCTAAATATCTCGTTAAGTAAATTGCAAAATGCCAGTTTATCGGTACTTTTGTAAAGTATTTAAAAATCTTATCTTAGCATCCAACAATAAATTTCTAAAAATGAAAAATATAGGAAAAGAATTCAGAAAATATGCCACCAAACACCATGGGGTAAACAGTTTGTATTTTGATAAAATTACTGCTGCCATGACACCATACATCATTGAAGAACGTCAGTTAAACGTATCGCAATTAGATGTTTTTTCAAGATTGATGATGGATCGTATCATTTTTTTAGGAACCGGTGTAGATGACTATGTGGCCAATATTATCCAAGCTCAGTTGTTGTTTTTAGAGAGTGCAGATGCTTCCAAAGACATTCAAATTTATATCAACTCCCCAGGTGGAAGCGTGTATGCAGGCTTGGGAATTTACGATACCATGCAATACGTAAAACCTGATGTGGCTACTATTTGTACCGGTATGGCTGCCTCTATGGGTGCGGTATTGTTATGTGCAGGTGCAGAAGGTAAACGTTCTGCTTTACCACATTCCAGAGTGATGATCCACCAACCATCAGGAGGTGCACAGGGGGTTGCAACCGATATGGAAATCAACTTAAAAGAAATGTTGAAATTAAAAGACGAGTTGTACCAAATTATTGCCAAACATTCTGGGCAAAGCTTTGATAAAGTGTACAAAGATTCTGAAAGAGACTACTGGATGAAAGCAGACGAAGCCAAAGCTTACGGAATGATTGACGAAGTATTAGTAAGATAAATTATTTTAGTTTGAAGTTTACCGTTTCAGGTGCATCTGACTTGAAACAATAAACTTTGAACTTTGAACCAAATAGAAATGGCAAAACAAACTTTACATTGTGGCTTTTGTGGCAGAAGAAAAGCGGAAACCAATATTTTAATTGCTGGTATAGAAGCCCATATATGCGATAGCTGTATTGAGCAAGCTCACGGTATTGTGGTAGAAGAACTCAAACAGCAAGGAGGAAAAAGCACCAATGGAGATTTAGAACTTAAAAAACCGAAAGAAATTCGTGCTTTTTTAGACCAATACGTGATCGGACAAGACCAAACCAAAAAAGTATTGTCGGTTGCGGTTTATAACCATTACAAAAGATTATTACAGCCAAAACACGAAGAGGATATTGAAATTGAAAAAAGTAATATTTTGATGGTTGGGCAAACCGGAACAGGAAAAACTTTGGTGGCCAAAACCATTGCCAAGTTATTACAAGTTCCGTTGGCTATAGTAGACGCTACCGTTTTAACCGAAGCCGGCTATGTAGGAGAAGATGTAGAAAGCATTTTAACCCGATTGTTACAAGCCGCAGATTACGATGTAACCAAAGCAGAAAAAGGCATTGTGTTTATTGACGAAATAGACAAAATTGCCCGTAAAAGCGACAACCCCTCTATCACTAGAGATGTTTCGGGAGAGGGTGTGCAACAAGCTTTATTAAAATTACTAGAAGGTACGGTAGTGAATGTCCCACCAAAAGGAGGCAGAAAACACCCTGACCAAAAATTCATAGAAGTCAACACCCAAAATATTTTGTTTATTGCAGGTGGTGCTTTTGATGGCATAGAACGCATCATTTCTAAGCGTTTGAACAGACAAGCTGTTGGGTATAGTGCTCAAAAAGAAGCAGATGCCATTGATGCCAATAATTTGATGCAATATTTGATTCCGAAAGATGTGAAAGATTTTGGCTTAATCCCGGAAATTATTGGTCGTTTGCCTGTTTTAACCCACATGGATCCGTTAGATCAAAAAGCGTTGAGAGCCATTTTAACCGAACCTAAAAATGCCTTGATCAAACAATACCAAAAGTTGTTTGCTATGGACGATATTCAGTTAGATGTAACCGAAGATGCATTAGATTTTATGGTAGAAAAAGCCATGGAATACAAATTAGGAGCAAGAGGGTTGCGTTCATTGTGCGAAGCCATTTTAACCGATGCCATGTACGAATTGCCCGGAAGTGCCGAAGCCCATTTAACCATTGATTTAGACTATGCGGACAATGCCTTAAACAAAAACTTACTACAACGTTTAAAAGCCGCTTCTTAATTTGTAGCTCAGTAAAAGCAAAAACAAAGCTCAAAAACGTATGTTTTTGAGCTTTGTTGGTTAAAATAGAGAGCTTGAAATTGTTTGGCTAAAATTTTGTTACACTTTAATAGCTTTATTCATCTTTGCTTAATAACAAGAAATCAATCGATTTACATTCTTTTTCGATACCTAAATACAAAAATTAAACCAAATAATGTAATAGCGTAATTTAAATTTAATCCACCTTAACCATAATAAATTTACCTAATGGGTATAAATTGGTTGGGGTTGGATTGTTTTCTGGTGCACCCCCTATTGAATGATGTATTAAAATACTAATTGCCGGCAAACCATTATGGATTATTTTTCTAGCATAAAAGGTAGAAGAAGCATTGCCTCCTGGATTATTGATTCCTCCTATAATAAAACTTTCTCCTACATTACATTCATTACACCCGGGAGCTGGTCCAATTTGGATAATATGTGAATTACACAATTCAAAGAAAGGATTTGTAAAAGTACCTGTTTGTGCCAAACCATTGTGCAATTCTGTACCATTTAAAACATGTTTGTACCCCCCAACCAACATATCGATATGGCAATTTAAAACCCCATTAATAGGTACAAATACTTTTTTTTGAAACTTGATTTCAAAAAGCTGGTTGCCATTTTGGTAACGATAGGTACCTGTAAACTGATCAAATACTTGGTCGATATCTTTAAAGTAAACACCGGGTATGTATTCTATTTTCTCTTTAATATTTATAGTTTGTGCATTTAATACACCTACATACAAAATTAAAAAGGGGATAAATAGTTTTTTCATTTTATGCTATAATACCTACAAAGTAAGCTATTTACTTTATTGTTAATTAAATTTTTTAAAATTTAATCCACCTTAACCATGATAAACTCACCTAATGGGTACAAATTGGTTGGTGAAGGAGAATTTTCAGGACTAACTTTTAGTGAATAATGTATTAATATTCTTATAGCAGGCAAACCATTATGTGTTATTTTTCTGGCATAAAAGGTAGAAGAAGCATTGCCTCCAGGATTGTTAATTATACCTATGACAAAACTTTCTCCCACATTACATTCATTGCACCCGGGAGCTGGTCCAATCTGAATCATTTCTGAACAAGCCAATTCAAAGAATGGATCTGGAAAAGTACCTGTTTGTGCCAAACCATTATGCAATTCCAAGCCATCCAAAAAATGTTTGTACCCCCCAACCAACATATCAATATGGCAATTTAAAACCCCATCAATTGGTACATACACTTTTTTTTGAAACTTAATTTCAAAAAGCTGATTGCCATTTTGGTAACGATAGGTGCCTGTAAACTGATCAAATACTTGGTCGATATCTTTAAAGTAAACACCGGGTATGTATTCTATTTTCTCTTTAATATTTATAGTTTGTGCATTTAATACACCTACATACAAAATTAAAAAGGGGATAAATAGTTTTTTCATTTTATGATATAATACTTACAAAGTAAGCTATTTAACTTTATTGTGGATTTAATTTTTTAAAATTTAATCCACCTTAACCATAATAAATTTACCTAATGGGTATAAGTTGGTTGGGGTTGGATTGTTTTCTGGTGCAACCCCTATAGAATAATGTATTAAAATACTAATTGCCGGCAAACCATTATGGATTATTTTTCTAGCATAAAAGGTAGAAGAAGCATTGCCTCCAGGATTGTTAATTATACCTATAACAAAACTTTCTCCCACATTACATTCATTGCACCCAGGAGCTGGTCCAATTTGAATCATTTCTGAACAAGCTAATTCAAAGAATGGATCTGGAAAAGTACCTGTTTGTGCCAAACCATTGTGCAATTCAAAGCCATCAAAAACATGTTTGTACCCCCCAACCAACATGTCGATATGGCAATTTAAAACCCCATCAATTGGTACATGCACTTTTTTTTGAAACTTAATTTCAAAAAGCTGATTGCCATTTTGGTAACGATAGGTACCTGTAAACTGATCAAACACTTGGTCGATATCCTTAAAGTAAACACCTGGAATATATTTTGCACCCTTATCTTTCAAGTTAATAGTTTGTGCTTTGAATACAGCTATGCACATAAGTAAAATGATGATATATAATTTTTTCATTGGTAATTTATTAAGTTTATTATTATATTTAAATTTTAATTACAATATCCATCAGGTAAATATAAAATAACTGATTGATTGTTTAGTATTGCTGTTGTTGCTTTACGCCATTCACCAGTGCTATTGGCATTGGGTTGGTAATAATCGTACATAGAAATGCCAAAATCTTTAAATGTTTCTAAAAACTTAGCATGATTATGACCATATTCATTATACAGTTTTTTCGTAATAAATTCAATTTTATCATTTCTGGATAGGCTTTGTTTAACTATGTTAGGATCATTTAGCATTTGATTTACTTTATTGGAAAGTGCAAATCTATCATTTACCACTAAAGATTTAACACTAGGGTTGTTTGCATCTTGTGGGTTAACCGAAACCAACATTAATACTGCTTCATTATCATTAATTATGCCATTTGCAGGGTTATAACTTGCATTAGTGTTATCAAGTAAGTTTACTTTATCTCCAAAAGAAAAAGTTTGATATAAGTCTTTAGTATGCAAATGAATAAGTAGCATAAAAACAAAGCTCAAAAACAGATGTTTTTGAGCTTTGTTTGTTTAATTTGTGAGCTTGAATTTGATTGATTACTTTGTTAAATACACATTAAATGCCATGTAATATTCTAACTCTGAATTGCCTAATTGTTGCAAGTATATTTTATCCCCATCTGCAATATAGGTAATTTTGATTGGGATGTTTGCATCTGAAAAACTGCTTTGAAAAGTACCCTCATACACATTATTGCTAACTTGATGAAGTACTAAACTATTGGTTTCAGCACAATCAATTTTATTGCCATTAAAAAATGTATTGCAATGTTTACCTAATAATTGGTTGCCAGATTTTACCAAATCCAATTCCATTAAATGTTGCTCGTTTTCGGAAGTCCATTGCCACGCACCTTCAACACTATCATGAGATGTACATGCTGCTGTAATCCAAAAGAGTAATAAAAAATAGATTCTCATTAATTTTATTAATTACTTTTTGTAAAAGTAATAATATGTCCGGTATTAATATCCATTAAGCTCAAATCGGTGTTGGTAACACCAAGTATTTCGTAACACAAATCGCTTTCTTGGTTAGTCAGACTGGTTAGCTTTAAATAATTTGTTTTATCGTTTACCAATACATCTTTACCACAAATAGGAGTTGTATTTTGAATAACATAACCATTGGTTTCTATTAATTGATTATTGTAATACCATTTGCATTGATTTGACTCAAAAACAACTCTTGATAAAGAATCCCTGTCTGATACCCAATTGCCAATAATTAATTCACTATCATTATTATTCCATATTAAAAATGAAAATAAAGGTAAAACAAAAACGATTATTATGATGCTAATAAGATTGAGCCTTTTCATTTTATTCATTAAAATATAAAGTAGCACTTGCCTATCTTTTAGATGCCAAATTCAAAAAATTAAACCAAATTACGCAATAGCGTAATTTAAATTTAATCCACCTTAACCATAATAAATTTACCTAATGGGTATAAATTGGTTGGG
>JAGXRF010000030.1 GCA_018335925.1 Flavobacteriales bacterium | reverse complement strand
CTAAAGTTGAAGATAATTTCTCAATCGGTTTTGCAGACGGTAACGACCTAACTCACTTTGCCGACAAGACAGGTTTAGTTCAGGTAGAATTTATGACTTATATTCCTTGGGTAATTGACAAATCACTTGAGACAACATAAAATGGAACAAACGAACGACAGCAGACAAGAAGCACGAACCGCTAACCACTATTTTGCATAATGCTGGCTAGTTTACAAACTTTAAACGTCTTACAATAATTAACTTTGTAGCTAAACTGACAGTGACGGGCTCCAAACCCAGCACTATGCAAAGTAGCATACGTTATGCGTCACCCTATTGAGCACCCTACTAATATTAAACAGACAGAAAATGAGACAGCTACTTTTGGTTACATCACTCTTTGGACTTTTTGCTTGTAATCAGCAGGCAGAAAACACAAAGGGTCTACAAAATCGCATTGACAGTTTAGAAAAAAAACTTGCGGACACATACAAACCTGGCTTTGGTGAATTTATGAGCGGCATTCAAGCCCATCATTCTAAACTTTGGTTTGCGGGACAAAATGAAAACTGGAAACTTGCCGACTTTGAAGTTCATGAAATTATGGAAGCCATTGAAAACATTCAAAAATTTCAAACAGAACGGAAAGAAAGTCAAATGACAGGAATGATTAATCCTGCCTTAGATAGTATCAATAATGCTATTCAGCAAAGAAACCCTGTACTTTTCAAAAGTAGTTACACCTTGCTTACAAACACTTGCAATAATTGTCATCACGCCGCCAATTTTGAATTTAATGTGGTTAAAATACCAGATAATCAGCCCTTCAGTAATCAGGATTTTAAAATCAGTAAATAATGTTCATCAAATTTTTAAAGACGGACAATTCAAAAACTACAATTCTCATTCGCTTAATGGTTGGGGCTGTATTTTTTTCCGAAGGAATTCAAAAATTTCTTTTTCCTGATGATTTAGGAGCAGGCAGGTTTGCCAAAATCGGTTTACCTTCACCTGATTTTTTAGGAAGTTTTGTCGGCACATTTGAAATTCTTTGTGGTGCTTTGGTTTTAATTGGATTGTTTACAAGGTTTGCAAGTATTCCTCTTATAATAATTATGCTTGTTGCCATTGCAACAACAAAGGCGGAAGTATTAGCCGATAAAGGTTTTTGGGAAATGCTTCACGGAAGCAGAACAGATTGGGCAATGCTTTTAGGCAGTATTTTTCTGTTAATTAAAGGTGGCGGCTTATGGTCAATTGACAAACGGATGTTCAAGAATGGAAAGTAAGACAAACTTAAAAGATATTGCAAAGCTTTTTTTAAGACTCGGAATAATTGGGTTTGGTGGTCCTGCAGCCCATATTGCAATGATGCAGGAAGAAGTTGTTACAAAAAGAAAATGGTTGACCGAACAACACTTTCTTGACTTAATTGGTGCAACTAATTTAATACCCGGCCCCAACAGCACCGAGATGGCGATTCATATCGGACACGAAAAGGCTGGCTGGAAAGGATTAATTATTGCAGGGCTTTGTTTTATTCTACCAGCGGTTTTAATAACTGGTGTTTTTGCGTGGCTTTACAAATTATATGGACAGCTTCCAGAAGTGCAACCTTTTGTTTATGGAATTAAACCCGCTATTATTGCTATAATTCTTGGAGCTGTTTTTCCACTAGCAAAAAAGTCTTTGAAGACATTGGAACTGATAATTATTGGCGTTATTGTTTTGGTTTGTTCGTTACTCAATTTTAATGAAATTTATTTAATGTTTGGGGCTGGCCTTATCGCCTTGCTTTTGGCTTTCATTCGTAACAACAGTCTGAAAAGCACAAACAGTATCTTTCCTTTCACATTACTTCAAATAACAAATACCTCAATACTTTCTGCAACCAACTCAAATCTATTTTGGATATTTTTAAAAATTGGAGCAATTCTCTATGGAAGTGGTTATGTTTTATTTGCTTTCCTTGACACAGAATTAGTATCAACAGGCCTTTTATCCCGACAACAATTGGTTGATGCTATTGCAGTAGGACAATTTACGCCAGGGCCTGTATTTTCATCGGTAACATTCATTGGCTATCAAATAAATGGTTTGACTGGAGCAATCGTTTCAACGATTGGCATATTTCTTCCATCATTTGTATTTGTAGCATTGCTTAATCCGCTTGTAAAGAAAATGCGAAACTCAAAAATGTTTTCTGCATTTCTTGACGCTGTAAATGTTGCCTCGGTAGCCATTATAGTTTCAGTTTGCTTTTCAATGGGCAAAGACACAATCACAGACTGGCGGACAATTACTATTGCAGTATTAAGTATTATCCTGACTTTTGGTTACAGAAAATTTAATAGTGCTTTTATAGTTTTGGGCGGCTCAATTATTGGCTATCTATTGACCCTGATCTGACGACAGGAAAACGGCGAAGAAGGGCGAACGCATAACAAAAGGTTTGCCGCAAGGCTGGCGGACGGAATAACAATCATCGGTTGTGCTACTATCAGCTAATATCGGGCTTGACCGAATTCTATTTGGCTTTTAGTTGTTAACTTCAACTTCAGTTTTTCAATCAGCTTCAGTTGCCGGGCGGACACAGCAACAATTCCAGCCCTGCGGCAAGCCTCGAACGTTATATGCCACTTTAGGACGACACAACAACGATGAGACAACTGATAGAAAAAATATTACCAACTGACGACAAGAAACGCAAATGGATAGCGGTCGGACTGACTGTTATCATTTCGGGACTTCTGACACTTTGGGGCATTTACGGAATTGGTCAATATGGAATTGCCTTGTTCATTTTGACACCTCTTTTCATTGGTGCCGGCTCGACAATTTTATATGGACTTAAAAAAGAAATAACAAAACGTGAAGCTTTGCTAATCGGACTTTTGACACTTGGTATTTTTACGGCAGGACTTTTAGTTTTTGCAATTGAAGGTGTAATCTGCATTGCAATGGCTGCACCTTTTGGACTTTTATTGACTTGGGTTGGTAGTTTAATTGGCTATGCAATAATCAACAAGACACCAAATAATGCACCGACAGCGATGCTAATTTTAATTGGCATCATTCCGACAATGGCGTTTATAGAAAAAGACAGCGAACCGAATTTGACATCAGTTGTAACTTCAATTGAAATCAATGCAGACCCGCAGACGGTATGGAAAAACGTAGTAGAGTTTCCGCAACTTGACGAGCCGACCGAATTTATTTTTAAGACAGGAATTGCATATCCAATCAACGCAAAAATTGACGGAACTGGAGTTGGTGCGGTTAGACATTGCAACTTCACGACAGGAAGTTTTGTAGAACCAATAACGGTTTGGGACGAGCCACGACTTTTAAAATTTGACGTAGTTGAACAACCTGCACCAATGAAAGAACTAAGTTTCTGGGATATTGACGCACCACACTTGCACGACTATTTTGTTTCTAAGCAAGGACAATTCAAATTGACAGCGTTACCAAACGGCAAGACACTTTTAGAAGGGACAACTTGGTATTATCACAACATAAAGCCAGCATTTTATTGGCAAGTTTGGAGTGACCATATTATTCACAAAATTCACGACAGAGTATTGACACACATAAAGACCAACTCCGAGAATGGAAAGAAAAGCGGCATATAACACGGGTTTGGCAAAAGTGGCGGTTCTGTGCTCCGCAGACACATTTGTGGTTAATCAAAGTTTGGTTCTCCGCATCAACATTTGTGGTAAAAATCGCCACCTTCGCCAAGCCCGAGAACGTTAGCAGTAATGGTAGGACGACCCAACCGACAACAATAAACAATGCAAAAAACGACATTTAAAATATCAAAAATGGACTGCCCATCCGAAGAACAAATGATACGGATGAAACTTGCCGACTTGACAAACATCAACTCGTTGGACTTTGACATTGCAAACAGACAACTGACCGTTTTTCATACAGACAATCACGAACAAATCTTTCAGCGACTTGACAACTTAAAGTTTGACACTTCACTAATTGACAGCGTTTCGGCAGACAATTACACAGCAACAGCGGACAACACAGACCGAGAAAGAAAATTGCTTTGGAAAGTTTTAGCCATTAACTTTTTCTTTTTTGCACTTGAACTTACGACAGGTTTTATTTCAAACTCAATGGGACTTGTGGCAGACAGTTTGGATATGCTTGCCGACAGCATTGTTTATGGACTTGCACTTTTTGCAGTTGGTGGGACAATGACACGAAAAAAGAACATCGCAAAATCAGCAGGTTATTTCCAAATGACACTTGCTGTATTCGGCTTCATTGAAGTTATAAGACGATTTTTAGGCACTGAAACAGTTCCTGCATTTCAGACAATGATAATTATTTCAATTCTTGCACTTATTGGCAACGGACTTTGTTTGTATTTACTGCAAAAAAGCAAAAGCAAAGAAGCACATATGCAAGCAAGTATGATTTTCACATCCAATGACGTAATTGTAAACCTTGGTGTAATTGTAGCAGGCGGACTTGTTTACTTGACAAACTCAAAATATCCCGACCTTATTGTTGGGACAATTGTATTTTTCATCGTTGGACAAGGAGCATTTAAAATTCTAAAACTATCAAAATGACGGACGAACAAATAACCACTACTGCTAACAGCCGTTTGCTGCAATGGGGGCTGGCGTGGTTAAATCTAGTGCAGAGCTTCTATCAACATTTGTGCTTGGTTGACAGTGAAGTGCTCCGAAATCCCCCACTGCGGCAAGCGGCAAAACGTTACAGGCAAGCGTAGAACGAAACGACCCGAGAATAAAAATGAAATTTGAAAAATAAATGACCGAACAAATTGATATAGATTTTGACTTTCGAAAAGACAGTAAATGTGGCGACCCTGATACGGACAGTCCAAAACTATACGAAACTCACAAGTTGTTATGGAGTAAAGAATTACCAAACGGAAAAGAATTCAATTTGGAAATTAAAGGAGATAGTTATGGAAGGTTTCTTTTGAAAAACAACTTTACAATGAATTTGT
>JAGXRF010000029.1 GCA_018335925.1 Flavobacteriales bacterium | reverse complement strand
TTAATGGAAGAGAAAAACAAATAGTTTTCCCTTGTGACATTGACATTGAAAATTTTAAATACGTTGACCTGACAATAAAAAAAGGTTTATTTGGCTTCGACATAATTACAGACAAGACACCGACAAATGAAAAGAAAAACGCCCTATAACACGGGTTTTGCGTCAGGCGGGGTTACGTGCAAACTTGGAGCTTTGTGCTTCTATTCAAGTTCAGTGCAAGTTGACAGTTTTGTGCTCCGAAACCCGCCCGAACGCAAAGCCCGAAAACGTTATCGGTCAGGCTAAAACAGGACACTCGAACCTTTTTAGCAGACGTTTGAAATAGTTTGACAAATCTTTATCCGACATAATTCTGACACCTGATTGACGAATAGTTTTACGACCTTCAAAGTCTTTTTTTGTGTATTGTGGCGTTGCTAAAACGCTGTTGTAAATCTCACGTTTAGCATAGTCATAGAAAACATTAACTGACAATTCAAATCTTTCATGTTTGTAATTCAAAACAAGTCCAGTGCATGATAGGCTTCCACCTTTATAAATTAATCCGTGATTTTTCGGTTCAAATGTCAAGCAACTATGTGTGTGTTGCTCGCCAAAAGGGATTACAGCATATTCAGGCTCAAACATAGATTTGAATTGCTCGTTAGTCTCGTCAATTTGGCTATATTTTAGCCATGTGTTGTTGATGATTTTTAAAAGATGTTCTGTATTCATTGGATTAAAATTTATTCGTTTGACAATGAAGCCCGAACCGATAACATTCGTTTGCCGCAAGTGGCGGTAACGTGGTTAATTCAAGTTTGGTGCTTCTATTTAAGTTCATACTATATTGACAGTTTACTGCTCCGAAATCGCCACCTGCGGCAAGCGAAATCCCGTTGGTGGCTATTTTGACCAACAAGCCGCAAAATGAAAATAATTTATATTATAAAAATGAAACAAATCTTGACAATAGTTTTGAGTTTAGGGATTTCTATTATGACAATCGCTCAAGAAAATTCTCCAACAATTAAAGGCAAAGTAAAAATTTCAATAATCGAAGGAACTTTTGATTGTGATTTAACAATAAGTAATATCCCAAGAATTCAAGATTATTTGATACGATTGAATTCTGGAATGAATTTACTTCATATTAAAAGTAAGAAACCGAACGATTTTGTGTTAGGATTTAACAAATCAGACAAAGACACAACTTCTACTGGAGAAAGTTTAGCATATTATTTTCCTGACAATACAGGAAAAGGTAAATTTTTACCAGATGAATTACAATTTAGATATGTAGGTAAATATGCCGTTGCTACAGACACAATAAATAATTATTCAAAAGAAGACTGGAAAGGAAATATAGCTTTTAATGGTTTTTCAGTTAGAGCAGACGGTTTTCAAAGTGCTTGGTATCCATATCTATACGATGCAAAAAATGATATTTCTTATGAAAAAATGTATTATGATATAGATTTTGAATGTATTGATTGTTCTACAATTTATGTTAATGGAAATAAGCCTGTGAAATCTACAAAAGTTAATCTTAAAGCAAATCAGCCATATGAAATGGCTATTTTTTTTGGTAAATATGATTTTATAAACGATGGAAATTTAATTTTACTTAACCCAACTTTTTCAAAAAATGATATTGATGATTTCTCAAAATTAATTAATCAATACAAACAATATTACGAAAGTAAGTTAAATATTAAATTTTCAGAGCCACCAGTTTTTGTAAGCACAACACCAACTGCACCTAAATATGGTTGGTTATTTGTATCATATCCAACAATTATGGGAATTGGTTATGGGAACGATGGGATAGGTGCACTTTTTGATAAAAATAAAGATTGGTATAAACAATATATTGCTCACGAACTAGGACATTACTATTTTGGAACATATATAGTTCCAAATTCTGAACTTGGAGATATGATTTCTGAAGGATTTGCGGAATATTTATCACTGAAATTAGTTGAAGAACTTCAAGGGAAAGAATTTTACACAAAAAAAATAGATAAAAAGTTTGAATACTTAACTGATTTTAAAACAACGCCTATATCAAAGATAAAATCTATTAGCGAAATAGAGGACAGACAGACTTTTGTATATGACTATGCTCCAATGATGTTTATTGCTATAGAAAAAGAAATTGGTGCAAAAAAAATGTGGGAATGGATTAGAAAAGTATTAGAAACAAAAACAAATTTCACAAACTATGAATTTTTGCAATCAACATTACAAGAAACTTTGAAAGATGAAAAGAAAACTCAAAAAATAGTTGAACAATATTTTAACAATGATAAATCAACTGAAAACATTATTAACAGCTTGAAAAATAAATAAAAACAGCCACCAACAGCAGTTTGGCAAAATGGCGGGTTCAGTGCTAAATTGAACATTCGGTTTTCAAATGAACATTAGTGCTAAATTGAAAGTTAGTGCTTCTAAATCCGCCACTTCGCCAAGCTGCAAAACGTTAACACACAGCATATTTATCAGCAATACTTTATATTTTTTTTGCGTTTTGAAAATTAACTAATGACTTTGGGTTTTAATAGACAATCTTGGACTCCAAAAGACCGTTACGGGCTCAACATTACGTTGAATACGAAACAGAAAGAGTTAACGCAAAATATTGACAGACTTGGACTCCAAATGACAATGACGAACCGAAGTTTACGCAAAAAAGATTACTTTAGAACCGTAGAATAAATGCCGTGTGTTAACCACTATTTTGCATAATGCTGGCTAGTTTACAAACTTTAAACGTCTTACAACAATAAACTAAAGGGCTAAACTGACAGTGACGGGCTCCAAACCCAGCACTATGCAAAGTAGCATACGTTAGCGGAAACCGTAGTGAAACCGCTAAGAAAATTTAAAACTATTCTGCTTTTGGTTTTTCTCTGTAAGTTATAACATCTTTAGTTTTTTGACAGTGCCAACAATCTAAGTGAAAAACGTATAAAACTCCAATTAGTGAATTGCCAACATAACGACCTTCTGAACTAACACGCCATTTATGAGAACAAGTTAGTTTTTTAACCCATTTTTTTATTAAAAAAATCATTTTGAATTTATTTTAAGATTAATATTTGATTAAACGGCTATCCGCTAACACGTGTTTTGCAAGATTGTGAAATATGTAGTAAATTCACGTTTAGTAGTTCGCAAGGCGTTTTGTCTTATCCGAAAATATTTGTTTCCGTAGTTCACAACCTCGCAAAGCACCCAACGTTATAGCCAATTTTAGGACGAAAGAGTAAAATGAAAGACAAACAATTTGAAATAGAACTTTTGGACATTCACTGGTTGGAAGACACTCCTGAAGAAATTGACTTATGTGCTCACGGACAAGTGAAAGTTAGAATTGGAAATGAAATTATTGTAGACCGAAGAGAAAAAGAAAATCACTGGACATTAAGTGCAATGTCAATTCATTTATTGAGAACAATTGACAACAATCACAACCCAGAAAATTTAGTTGGTGAACATTTAATTCCTTGCTGCGGACACCATATTGACCACCTTGAGAATAGCACAGAAGTTCATATTCAAGGTTGCTTTACGGGAATCAATTATTGGGTTCAACATATTGACCAAAATATTAAGCTAACAACGGAATCTAAAGCGGAAATTGTAATACCGAAAAGGGAGTATGTAATTGAAGTAATAAACTTTGTTGACAAGGTAGAAGAATTTTACAAAACAAGTAAACCTAAACAAATGCCTGACGACAATTACGACAGAACGGGATACGAATTGATGTGGAAAGAATGGATACGAAGAAGAACTCAGATTGACACAAAATGAATAGAAAAACTGGCTATAACAGCACATTTGCAATAGGCGGGGTTTCGTGCTCCTCAGACAGTTTAGTGGTAGCCGAAAGTTTTGTGCTCCGCATAAACATTTGTGGTAAAAATCCCGCCCATCGCAAATCTGCAAAACGTTAGCACACAATTAATTTATCAGCATTGCTTTCAAGATTTTCCAATTTATCCGTTTAGAAAATTAACCAATGACTTTTTGCTTTAATAGACAGTCTTGGACTCCAAAAGACCGTGACGAACTCAACATTACGTTGAATAGGAAACCGAAAGACTTAACGCAAAATGTTGACCGAATTGGACTCCAAATGACAATGACGAGCCGAAGTTTACGCAAAAAAGATTACATTAGTGACATAAAAGAAAATCGTGTGCTAACCACTATTTTGCATAATGCTGGCTAGTTTACGAACTTTAAACGCCTTACAAAAATTAACTCTGTAGCTAAACTGACAGTGACGGGCTCCAAACCCAGCACTATGCAAAGTAGCATACGTTATGCCCCAGTGTAATTAGCGACATCGTGAATTGAGACAGCAAGACCTTTATCAATCAAACCAAAGACATCGAAGTGGTTTGAGGTTAAAAACCTGAAATCAACATAATTAATATTTAAAGGGATTGACTGAAATGCTTTTTTCATATAAAAATACCTTGTGTCGACATTTGTAAAGTCGACATCGGGATAAAGCACATCTAAAGCACTGTACATTTTGCCATCTTGCAAGAACTGGTTGACATCTAAATCAGACAACGGGCGGAGAATTGGTTTTACGACCTTTAAGCCTATATTAGTTTCACCATGTTCGCCTTTATAAGTTACACACCACCCCAACCACTCTCTAATAGCAATGACGGTTTTTACTTCACCATCGCCTAAAATAATTTTAATTTCATACGGCAAATAAGCCGACAAGTGTTCTAAAGTTAATTTTTCGTTTGACATGATTTATTGGTTTTAAATTGATTTACTAATTGAGAAATGGTGAATGAACACCGAGGCATAACAGGGGTTTTGCGTCAGGCGGGGTGAAGTTCCCTGAATGACCATTTGTGCTATGTTGAAGTTCTGTTTCCATATTTTACTTTTGTGCTATTAATCCCGCCCGAACGCAAAGCCCTCGAACGTTAACACACAATTAATTTATCAGCAGTACTTTTAAAGATTTCATTTTTTTGCGTTAAAAATGTTTGTGAATGACTTAATGCAAAAGCAGACAGTTTTCAACTCCAATTGACAATGACGGGCCAAACGTTGTGAAGAAAGTCAGACCGAATGAATAAACGCAAAAATTTGACAGACTTGGACTCCGAAAGACAGTGAAGAGCTCATCGCTTCGAAAAAAAGATTACATTAGAACCATATAAAA
>JAGXRF010000028.1 GCA_018335925.1 Flavobacteriales bacterium | reverse complement strand
TTGTACGTTTGGTATAAGTTATAAACTTAATAATGGTATTGATGAAATCAATTTTCAAGACAATAGTTGTTATGGTTTTAATAATGAACAGCTATTAATTGAATTAAAAATTTTAAATTAGAAAAACGTGTGTTAACCACTATTTTGCATAATACTGGCTAGTTTACTAACTTTAAACGCCTTACAATAATTAACTTTGTAGCTAAACTGACAGTGACGGGCTCCAAACCCAGCACTATGCAAAGTAGCATACGTTAGCTGCAACCCTATGACGACAAAACAAAACGGACAAACAGACGAAATTTTGGAAGACAAAAATAATTTAACGCAAAAAATATGACTAAAAATATACGACCAGTTACCCAAGCAGACATTGACGGACTAAAAACTGTTCTTGACTCTTGTGGACTATTCCCATCTGAATATTTGGACGAGATGATTTCCGACTATTTCAACAATGCCGACACACAAGACATTTGGTTTACTTGCATTGACAACAAATTACCTGTTGCAATTGGGTATTGTGTTCCAGAAAAGTTGACAAATGGAACTTATAATTTACTTGCTATTGGCGTATCCGAAAACTCTCAAAGGAAAGGAATAGCAAATGAAATGATGAACTACATTGAGCGACAACTTAAAAGTAAGGACGGCAGAATTTTAATTGTTGAGACTTCAAGTGACGATGCACAAATTGGAGCAAGAAATCTCTATCAAAAAATTGGTTACAGCCAAGAAGCAGTTATCAGAGACTTTTGGAATGACGGAGAAGACAAAATTGTGTTTTGGAAAAAGTTGTAGTTTGACTATTATGAAACGACAAAGTAAAGAAGGGCAGCAGCTAACAGCGGTTTGGCGTAATGGCGGGTTCAGTGCTTCGTATGACAGTTTTTTGGTAGGTTCAAACGCAGTTCTTCGAGTGAACTTTTGTGCTGAAAATCCGCCACTACGCCAAGCCGCCAAACGTTAGCAGTAATGGCAGGACGACCCAACCGACAATAATAAATAATGCAAAAAACGACATTTAAAATATCAAAAATGGACTGCCCATCCGAAGAACAAATGATACGGATGAAACTTGCCGACTTGACAAACATCAACTCGTTGGACTTTGATATACCTAACAGACAACTGACCGTTTTTCACACAGAAAACCATGACCAAATTTTTCAGCGACTTGACAACTTAAAATTTGATACTTCTCTTATTGATAGCGTTTCGGCAGACAATTACATTGCAACAACCGACAACACTGACCTTGAGAAAAAATTGCTTTGGCAAGTTTTAGCCATAAACTTTTTCTTTTTTACACTTGAACTTACGACAGGTTTTATTTCAAACTCAATGGGACTTGTAGCGGACAGTTTGGATATGCTTGCCGACAGTATTGTTTACGGACTTGCACTTTTTGCAGTTGGCGGAACAATGACACGAAAGAAAAATATTGCAAAATCGGCAGGTTATTTTCAATTGACACTTGCGGTTTTTGGTTTTATAGAAGTTATCAGACGATTTGTTGGAACGGAAACAATTCCAGCATTTCAGACAATGATAATTATTTCAATTCTTGCTCTTATTGGTAATGGACTTTGTTTGTATTTACTGCAAAAAAGTAAAAGCAAAGAAGCTCATATGCAAGCAAGTATGATTTTTACTTCTAATGACGTAATTGTAAATCTTGGAGTAATCGTAGCAGGCGGACTTGTTTACTTGACAAACTCAAAATATCCTGACCTTATCGTTGGGACAATTGTATTTTTCATCGTTGGACAAGGAGCATTTAAAATCTTGAAACTATCGAAATGACGGACGAAAACAGAACCACTACTGCTAACAGCCGTTTGGCGTCATGCGGGGTGATGTGCTTAAATTCAAGTGCTGTGCTCCTATTGGGCTTTAGTGGTAGGTTGACAGTTTAGTGCTCCGAAATCCCGCACGAACGCCAAGCGGCAAACCGTTAGCGGTCAGGCTAAAAGACGACAAACAATCAAAAATTAAACATATGGCGACTTTGAAAAAGAAAGAAATAGAGAAAGCGATAACAGAACTAGTGCAATATCTTAACCAACACGACATTGACCCAAACGACTTTCAAGATAATAAGGGTAGAATGAAGTCCTTTAAAGAATTTATCTATGAAAAGAAATTTAATGAAGTAATAGATAAATTATTGAATGGTAGTTACAAGGAATATTTCGTTGAGACAATAGTCTTTGAAGACAAGGACGAAAAGCCCTTTCTTGAACAAGAATTGATACTTGAATGGGAACAATACAAAAAAATACCAAAGACAAACCTCACATACCGTTACGACACCGGAAATACCAATACCAAAACAAAAGACCATATTCACGTATTTGCAAAAAACAATCAATTATATGCAATTAACATTGACGGGTCTGCACACGATGGTTCAACAGCAAAACTTGGAAGTAAGGAAATTAAATTCCTTAAAAGTATTGGTTTTACACCACCCAAAGACGGCATTTTGGAATGGATAGAACTTGAAAACACTAAGTCTTACACAGCATTGAATATAGAATTACTTTTTGACTAAAAATACAATTATGAAAGACGATAAAAATCAAACTTATCAAAACGAAAAATGTCCGCAGCATAATGTGGTTGGACACTTTATTCCACCGACCGAAGTAGATAAAAAAAGAAGAAAACTTATCGTGACTTTTAATTGTCCACACGGTCATAATTTCACAAAGGAATTCGACCTCAAATGACAAACAAAGAAGCCCGAACCGCTAACAGGCGTTTGGCTCAATGGCGGGTGAAGTGGTAATTTGAACATTCTACCTCGCTTCAACTTTTGTGGTGTATTGACAGTTTAGTGCTCCGAAATCCGCCACTGCGCCAAGCGCCAAAACGTTAGCACTCATTTTAGGACGACACAGAAAATGACAAAGACTGCATACATATTGACAATTTACTTTTTGACTTTGGGACTTTCGGTTTCAGGTCAAAATTTGCCGACTATTCAGGCGACAATTCACGCCTCAAACAACTACAATAAATCAGAACAAGCCGTTTGGCAAAAGGCACTTGACCAATATTCAAAAATCAATTCAGGGGACACTAGATATGACTTCCTTTCTGAGCCAGACAAAAAAATGATTGACTCTTTAGAAATGGGGTACGGTCCAATGACACAAGGTGTTGGTTGCAGTTGGTATTGTGGTGGCGGACCTTATAAAATAACTTCTTCTTCATATTTAAAAGACGAAGGAAAAATAACATACTTATCAGACAACATTCATGACTTTGACCTTTTTACAGCGTGGGTTCCTGACAACTCAAATGGTTCAATTGGAAAGAAAATAAATTTTCATTTCAAACCATTTGCCCCAAGAGTAAATGAAATAATTATTTGGAACGGCTATATTAAAAATACTGACTTATGGAAAGCAAATTCACGAGTAGCAAAGTTCAAAATGATTGTAAACGGTAAGCCGACTGCAATTCTTGAACTCAAAGACGTGAACAACACTCAATCTTTTAAAATCAATCCTATTCAATCAACTGACAGCACAAAAGACTTAGTTCTGACCTTAGAAATTTTAGAAGTTTACAAAGGAACAAAATACTATGACGTTGCTATTAGTGAAATCAACTTTGACGGGTTGGACGTTCATTGTTTCGCAGCAGGGACACAAATCACGATGGCTGACAACTCAACAAAAAGTATTGAACAGATTACAAAAGACAATTGGGTTATGACGTTTGACAACAACACAAACAAATTAGTTAAGACGCAAGTTTCCGAACTCATACAAGCACGACATTCAAATCTTCTAAAACTCAAATTTTCCGACAGAGAAATTATTACAACTGACGACCATCCATTTTGGACAGCAGACAAAAAATGGGCTTCACTCAACCCAAATAAATCAAACAACAATTATGAACAGACTTCTGAAGTAATTCAATTAAAAATCGGTGACAGAGTTTTTATCCCGACTGAAAATAAGTTCATAGACATAATTTCAATTGGGACAATTGAAGAAGAACAATTGACTTACACAATAGAATTAAAAACAGCAGACAACTTTATAGCAAATGGACTTTTAGTAAAAACGGAGAGACTAAAATGGACGAATTGAAAAGAAAAACGAGTGCTAACAACTGTTTTGTCTAATGCTGGCTAATTTACTAACTTTAAACGCCTTACAACAATAAACTAAAGGTTAAACTGACAGTGACGGGCTCCAAAAACCAGCACTAGGCAAAGCAGCAATACGTTAGCTGCAAGCGTAGAAAACCGACACCGAGACAAAAAATCATACTTTTGACAGATGACGAATGAAGAAATAAAACAGAAAATTTTAGACGAAATTTCAAAGACTGAAAAACTCATTAATGAGTATCAAGAAATGACAAAACCTGTTGCCCCAGACGTTGCAATCGGACGAATTTCAAGAATGGACGCCATCAATAACAAAGCTGTGACAGAATCGGCTTTAAGACAAGCACAAGAAAAATTGAACAAGCTGAAATATGTGCTTTCTAAAATTGGTAGTAAAGACTTTGGTATTTGTATGAAGTGTAAAACTCAAATTCCAATCGGACGAATTTTAATCAGACCTGAAAGTATGTATTGCGTAAATTGTGCAAAATAAAAAGGGCGGATAAACCGCCCTTACAATTTTACAACTCGTTTGTAACAACTTTATAAGTTGGGTCTTCCATCACATTGACATCAATTATCTCTTCTGCATTTTTGAGCAATTGACGACAATCGGCACTCAAATGTTTTAAGTGAACTTTTTTGCCAACTTTATGATATCGTTCGGTTATTTTGTTCAAGGCTTCAATCGCAGACATATCAACGACTCTGCTTTCAGCAAAATCAATGATTACTTCATTTGGGTCGTTTAAAACATCAAACTTCTCATTGAAGGTAGTAACCGAACCAAAGAAAAGCGGACCGTAAATTTCATAATGTTTCACTCCGTTTGCATCAACAGACTTCCTTGCTCTAATACGTTTAGCATTATCCCAAGCAAATACAAGAGCCGCAATGATAACCCCGATAATGACAGCCAAAGCAAGGTTGTGTAAAACGACCGTTACCAAAGTTACCAAGACCATAACGAAAATATCAGACTTCGGCATTTTAGTAAAGGTTTTCATACTCGCCCACTCAAAAGTTCCGATTGCCACCATAATCATCAAACCCGTTAAAGCAGCCATTGGCACTTTCTCAATGAGACCAGACCCAAACATAATAAAGACAAGTAGCATAATTGCAGCGACAATTCCCGACAATCTTGCTCTTGAACCCGAAGAAATGTTAATAAGACTTTGACCCAACATTGCACAACCACCCATTCCAGAAAATACGCCTGACAAAATATTGGCAGCACCTTGGGCAACAGCTTCTTTATTGCCACGACCACGAGTTTCTGTTATTTCGTCTATAATATTTAAAGTCAACAAACTTTCAATCAAGCCAACGCCCGCAACAATTGCAGCATATGGAAAAATCAAAATCAATGTTTCTAAATTAAAAGGAACTGACGGAATATGAAAAGGCGGGAAACCGCCTTGAATGGAAGCAATATCACCAACGGTTTTGGTATCAATTCCGATAAAAGCAACCAATCCAAAAACCACTACAATAGCGGTTAACGAAGCAGGAATAACTTTTGTGAGTTTTGGTAATCCCCAAATAATTAACATAGTAAGCAATACAAGACCGAGCAAAACATATAAAGCAGAGCCAGTTAACCAATTGCCCGAAACGTCTTTGAATTGGTCAAGTTGTGACATAAAAATGATGATAGCCAAACCATTGACAAATCCGAAAATTACGGGATGCGGAACTAATCGAATGAGTTTACCAAGTCTTAAAAACCCAGCGGACATTTGAATTATTCCTGCAAGTATTACCGTAGCAAAAACATATTCAACACCGTGACTTTTAGCTAAAGCCACAATTACGACAACAATTGCACCGGTTGCACCTGAAATCATTCCAGGACGACCGCCAAAAATTGATGTAACTAAACCAACAACAAATGCAGCGTAAAGACCAGTCAATGGAGACAAACCAGCAATTAAAGCAAAAGCAACCGCTTCAGGCACAAGAGCAAGGGCAACGGTTAAACCCGACAAGACTTCAGTTTTGTAGTCGACTTTTTGCGACAAATCAAATAGATTAAAATATTTTTTCATTCAAATTTTTATAATAGTTAATTGTTAACGGAATTGAAAGACTCCGAGAAAGACAAATCAATAATACACTTGGAAAACGCTCTACTTCAAGGTGGAGTAACTTCGGGAAGATTATATGTAGAGACTTTGAATTTCATAATCGGGTGCAAAAGTAAGATTTTCATCCCGTAAAACCAAACTAAATGACCAGAAAAATGTAACTTTGACGAATAAAGACAAAAACGCCAGCAGCTAACAGCACCTACACGCAAGTGGCGGTTCAGTGGTTAAATCAAGCTTTGTGCTTCTATCAAAGTTTGTGCTTGGTTGACAGTGAATCGCTCCGAAATCGCCACCTGCGTGTAGCTGCAAAACGTTAACACACATTTTGAGCAAAATACATTTCATACACTTGATATTAATATTGAATTTATTCTTTTCGTTTGCCCAAAACAGAATAGAATTAATTCTCAATGACTGTAGTCAAGAAAATGGATTTACAATGTTTCCGTTAGTCATAGCAAACCCAAATGTTTTGACAGAACATAAAACCATGGAAACTGGAAAAAATTTGGATAATAGTAAAATGATAATACTTAATTATTCAGACACTCTGAGAATTGAGTATAGAAATATTTATGGACAAATTATCGACACAACGTTTACAAATGCAAAAGTCTTA
>JAGXRF010000027.1 GCA_018335925.1 Flavobacteriales bacterium | reverse complement strand
GTGGTTCCGTAAACCTCCGGGGTATCGTAGTTGATTTTAAAAGCAAATAAGTCGTTGGTGGTGGTAAGGTCTTCCACGTCATTGATTTGTTTCAACCAACCTCGGATGTTGTATTGGTAGTTTACCGTTTGTAGGTGTCCGATGTTTTGTACATAGGTTTCGTCTCCTCCTACTTGTTTGGTAACTAATTGGCCTAAGGCATCGTAGGTATTGTGCACCAATACTTCTACCGGAAAGTCAAGTACTTGGTGGGTGTGGGTCAAGAGTCTGCCTTAGGGAGTATAGGTAAATAGTTCTGTGGTGGTAAGTACACTGCTATTGCTATCTCTTTTGTGATAAGTGATACTTTGTTGTGGTTGTCCGGTAAAGTCTAATTTGGTTTCGGTGTTGGTGTAGCCCCCTAGGTAGCTGGGCATACATAACATGTCAAAGATTATTTATTTAAAAGCTTTTCTAAATAAGAAACTTTGTCTTTTTCTGCTTGCACTAATCGTTCATATAATTCCACTACTTTGTCTAATGGGTTAAATGTACAATTATGATTAACCGTTGGTCCCGTGTGAACTACAGAGCCATCATAATTATTTTGTATGTTATTAAATACCGCTTCGTCACTGTAGCTTTTAATTGCTTCTATACTAACCCCGAGCTCATTTGCAATAAGTTTTAATTTTTCTTCATCAACATTTTCACTTCCTTCAATATTCGAAATAGTTTGTTGGCTTACGCCTATTGCCAAGGCTAAGGCTTCTTGTTTCATGCCACGCAGTTCGCGGATTCGGCTGATATTACGCCCGATGTGTTTGGGTTTGGTTGCTGTATTCATACTTCAAATATACAAAAATTGTTATTCAAGAAAAAACATAATAACTTATTAAAATATTACTATACTTGGTTTGATGAAATATTTCCTACGAAGTCATAAGACTTTGCAGAGCCTAAGTTGGCTTGATGGTTTATTTTGCTCCGAAGTCAGGTTCCGATAGCTATCGGAATCGAAGAGCTGGTTATACCCGAAGTCATGAGACTTCGCAGAGCTGGGGACAGTTTGTAATACTAAAAAAGGCAAGCGTAACAGCTTGCCTTTTTTAGGTAAATTTAATTTTAATTTGAAAAAAAAGAATTAAAATTGTCTGTTTTTGTCCTTTCAAATTACCTACTGTACCCTGCAGATTTATAAATGCTATCTGATTTAAACATGTTTTTTTCAACTCCAATACCCCTTTTATAATAATCAATTAGCACATCCTTACAACTTATGTCATCTGCCAATGCTCCTTCATGTAAAATATATAACAGAAAATCCCTTTCTGGTTTTTCCAATTTTAAAATATTATCTCTGTCAAATTCATTGTCAAATTTTATTTTCAAATATGTCGTAAAAAAATCATCATATCCTGTTTTGGCCTCTTCCATCATTTTCAAAGAATATGGTAAAATTTCATAATAATTATCGTCTCTTTCATAGTAATTTGTTAATTTGATATAAGACACGTGATCACTATCTATCATAACATCTGATTTACATTTAAATAAATCACTCTCCGCTTTTATATTTCTATCACCACAAGAGATTGACAGAAAACACAGCAATATTAAAAAAATCGTTATTTTATTTTTCATATTTTACTCTATAAGTATACCATTATTATAAATAACCCATTTACCATCATTTTTTATAGTATTAAACACCCCTTCTATATTGGTAGTTGGAGCTTTTACATTCAAATAGGGATTAATTAAAGAAAGTTGCTGAGCAAATTGATTTCCTGTCTTACATGCCATAATATTTATATCAATTATGGTTTTATTATCATATGACTGACGATATAAATTATTATTTTTATACAAATAGTTATGTAATGCTTTCGGTCCCATTTGTCCATTAGGTGTACTTACTATTTTATGATTCCCATGCGTATTAATAGAAATAGTTTTACTATTTGCACCTCCATCATTAAGGTTTTCTGCGGAAAATCTTAGTGCATTATCTTCTGTTTTGTAAAAAAAATTATAATTATTATCCTGTTCTGCAGTCTCTTTTTTCCAAATCTCTTTTGCTCTTATCTCATCTGCTTCTTTTGTCTTTTTGTCTTTATCACCTTTCCCTTTTTTCCCTCCTCCGGTAATTCTTAAATCTCCACCTGAAAAGTTTACTGCTCCGGTTAAGTGCCTGGAACTTACTACTCTGCCATATCCCATATCCACCATAGTGTCTACTTCTACATCTTCACTAAAGCCACCTGAACTTAAAGTAAATGCAGAAGAACCATTAAATTCTTGTGATTGCATCCCATCAGGGTCAATAAAATAAATTGGGTTGTTATAAGCATAATTATAAGGATTCCATCTTCTTGAGTTTTCCGCTAAAGGATCCACATTCATCCATCTCCCAATTGCTGGGTCATAGTTCCTTGCGTGGTAGTCGTAAAAATTAAGCCCCAACTCGTCTTGCCATTCCTTCCCATTATACTTATACTGATACCCGCTATTGGGTACTTGTCTAACTCTTCTATTTTTTATACCACTATCATCTTCTTCTAGTATTGGAGAAAATTTACTATAGTTATAAGTATGCTTCAATCCAAATGGGTAATAATGGTTTTCTTCTAAAACTTTTAAAGTTTCTCCATCTTTTAAATAATTCAATCTGATATTACCCAAATGGTCTTTGTATTGGTACACGTAATCAAATACCAAGTCACTTACATTATCTCCATTCTTTAGTACATTTATATAACCCTCAGCATGTGGAAAAAACTGTAAAGCATCGTTGTTGTATTGAAATGCATCTATATAATCAGTTATAGAGGTTGTGCCACTAAAATTAAGAACTTCTTTTTTAACCTTTACTCCTAAAGCATTGTAAAGATAATTAATTTCACCTCCATTGGCAAATCTAATTCTTATTGGTAAATTTAGGTGGTTGTATTTGATTCCGATGATATCTTTGTTCAAATCTTGGGTCATATTGCCAAACATATCGTATTGGTAGTCATCCCCCTGTTGGTTGCCATCTACAAAACCAAAATGTGCATTGGCAATAGGAGCATCGGTTACACTTTGTAATTGATTGCCTATGTAATCGTAAGTTAAATCGTCAATTACTTGTTCAAAACCATCTACATTGCCTGTACGTTGAAGCGTGGTGATGTTGCCGTTTTTGTCGTAACTCAAATGCTCGTTAAAATGGTTGTTGATTTGGTGGTTGGTTCCAAAATATGCATTGGTTAAACGGTTTAGTTTGTCGTATTCGTAGCCATAGCCTCGGTGGATGTTGTCGGAGCTGGTTTTCCAG
>JAGXRF010000026.1 GCA_018335925.1 Flavobacteriales bacterium | reverse complement strand
TGAAATCATGCTTAGTATTCTAAGGGGGGAGAGGGGGGCAAAAAGAAATATGGTCTTGATGAATGCAGGTGCCGCTATTTATGTGGGAAAACAAGCAGATTCTTTGGAGGAAGGTATTGATAAGGCAAGGGAAGTGATTGACATGGGATTTGCTTTAGCAAAGCTGAATCAATTTATTCACTTAAGTCAGGGGATGAAGGAATGATTTTAGATAAAATAGTAGCTTATAAGAGAAAAAAGATAGAGGTAGAAAAGCAGCAGCTACCTATAGATTTGCTGTTAAAGCAGTTGGAAAATATTGAAGAGCCTAGGAATTTCAAAAAGGCCTTGAAAAAGGAAAAGGGGTTAAGCATTATTGCAGAGGTAAAAAAGGCTTCTCCTTCAAAGGGAATCATAAGAGAGGATTTTCGCCCTTTAGAAATTGTAAATTTATATAATGAAAACAAAGTGGAGGCCATTTCGGTATTAACAGAGGATAAGTTCTTTTTAGGATCTCCACAGTATTTGAAGGATATAAAAAACAGCACATATCTACCCCTATTAAGAAAGGATTTCATTATTGATTCCTATCAAATCTATCAAACAAAGGCTTTAGGGGCAGATGTTATTTTACTGATTGCAGCAATTTTAACCCAGAAGCAGCTAATAGACTTTCAAAAGCTGGCTGTGCAGGTAGGGCTTCATTGTTTAGTAGAGGTGCACACTCGAGAGGAGCTTGAGGTGGTATTAGAAACTGAGGCGGATATTATTGGCATCAACAATAGGAACTTACAAACCTTTGAAACTACCCTTGAAACAACTAGGGAATTGATAGAGATGATTCCTAGAGACAAAATTGTAATTAGTGAAAGCGGCATCCATGGAAGAGGGGATATGAAGTATCTAGCGGACCTTGGGGTAGATGGAGTCTTGATAGGTGAAGGTTTGATGAGGGCTTCATCTATAGGAGAAAAGCTTAGGGAGCTAAGGGGTGAGGTAACATGCCAAGAATAAAAATATGCGGTTTGACGAGGGAAGAGGATATAGCCTATGCCAACGACCTTAAACCAGATTATGTAGGCTTTGTCTTCGCCCCCAGCAAAAGACAGATTACTGTTGAAGAAGCTATAAAACTAATAGAAAAATTGGATGAGGCCATAAAACGGGTTGGAGTCTTTGTAAATCCACCTATGGGAGAGGTTAAAAGAATAGCGGAGGTATGTAAGCTAGATGTGCTACAGTTCCATGGGGAAGAAAAGCTTCAAGAAATCATAGATTTTCCTCAAGAGGTATGGAAATCCTTTAGGATTAAAGATAGGGAGAGCTATCGACAATTGGAGGCTTATACAGTGGGGGGCTATTTGCTTGATACTTATGTAAAGGGACAACAGGGAGGAACAGGAAAGGCCTTTGATTGGAATATTGGTTCCGACATATGTAAGAATAAATATATTATTTTGGCAGGAGGACTCAGTCCTGAAAATATTGAAGAGGCACTGGAAAAAATGAACCCTCAAGTAGTGGACGTTAGTAGTGGAGTAGAAACCGATGGATATAAGGATTTTGAAAAAATAAAGAAATTTATAGAAAAGGTGAGGAGATATTATGATAGCTAAGGAATTACCAAAAAGATTTGGAAAATTTGGGGGGCAATTTGTACCAGAGACATTGATGAGTGCCTTGATAGAGTTAGAAAGAGAGTTTATTAAGGCTAAGGAGGATATAGAATTTCAACAGGGCTATAAATACTATGTAAAAGAATATTCAGGAAGACCTACACCCCTATATTATGCAGATAACCTAACAAAGAAGCTGGGTGGGGGAAAGATTTATCTAAAAAGAGAGGATTTAAATCATACGGGAGCTCATAAAATCAACAACGTAATTGGCCAAGTGCTTTTGGCCAGAAGAATGGGAAAAAGACGTATTATTGCTGAAACAGGGGCAGGACAGCATGGGGTAGCCACCGCCACAATATGTGCGTTGTTTGATTTGCAATGTGAAGTATATATGGGACAGGAGGATGTAGAAAGACAGGCATTGAATGTGTTTAAAATGGAGTTGTTAGGGGCAAAGGTAAATTCTGTTGCTTCAGGTACAGGGACCCTGAAGGATGCTACTAACGAAGCCATCAGGGATTGGGTTACAAATGTTGAAAATACCTTTTATGTTATTGGTTCCGTTGTAGGGCCTCATCCATATCCTACTATGGTGAGGGATTTTCAGAGAATCATTGGAGATGAGGTTAAGGAGCAGATTTTGGAATTAGAGGGAAGATTACCAGACTACTTAGTGGCTTGTATCGGTGGAGGCAGCAATGCTATGGGGTTATTTTATCCCTTTATTGATGACAAAGAGGTAGCTATCTATGGAGTAGAGGCAGCAGGCTTAGGGGTAGACACTGATAAGCATGCTGCAACCATCACCAAAGGTACGATAGGGGTAATCCATGGAATGATGACCTATTTGCTACAGGATGATAATGGTCAGATTATGCCGGTACACTCCATATCTGCTGGGTTAGACTATCCTGGTATAGGACCAGAGCATTCTTATTTACATGATACTGGCAGAGTCTATTATGAGGCGGTTACGGATCAAGAGGCGGTTGAGGCCTTTCAATATTTAGCAAGGCTAGAAGGAATTATTCCGGCGCTAGAAAGCTCCCACGCCATTGCTTATTTAATGAAAATGGCTGCTAATACCAATAAAGAGGATATTATTGTGGTCAATCTATCCGGTAGAGGAGATAAGGATATTCATACCATAAGAAAAGTGTTAGGGGGAGAAGGAAATGAAGAGTAGGATAACAAAAAAGTTTGAGCTGTTAAGTGATAAGAAGGAAAAGGCATTGATTACCTATATAACTGCTGGAGATCCTGACCTAGAAACTACCCATCAGTTGGTACTGGAAATGGAAAAGGCTGGAGCAGATATTATTGAGCTGGGAATTCCCTATTCAGATCCTTTAGCTGATGGGACAGTGATACAGAGAGCAGCGCAACGGGCACTAGCGGCAGAAACAAATAT
>JAGXRF010000025.1 GCA_018335925.1 Flavobacteriales bacterium | reverse complement strand
AAAAAAATCCAAAGTAATAATGAATTATATTCCGATTCCTATAAAAAGGTAGCAGAAGCAGTTGCTAATTCTACTGCACAATATAAGGGTAAGCCAGTAGAGTTCTTATATCAGCCAATGTTTTTGACTGAGACGGATTACCAACGCTTTGATAGCTTAACTGCTGAATTATACAAGATTTTAAATAAGGTAATTCAACATTACATAATGGATGCAGATTTTAGAAAGCATTTTGGCTTTTCACCCCTGTTGGAGGAGCTAATACTTAAGGACCCTGGTTATAGTACTGATGTACCTATAGGTAGGTTTGATATATTTTATCATTATGATACAGGAAGCTTTCAGTTTTGTGAGTTAAATGCTGATGGCTCATCAGGGATGGTGGAGCAGCAGGAAATAGCTAGGGTATTCCGCAATTCAGCAGCTATTAGGGAGTATGAAGGGGAGTATAGCATAAGGGATTTTGAGTTATTTGACTCATGGGTTAAAATTCTGCAAAGGAAGTACAAGGAATTTAGCAAGAGGTCTGAGAAGCCACAGGTTGCCATTGTCGATTGGCTGCAGGCAGATCCCCCAAGTGAGTTCGTAGAGTTTCAAAAGGCCTTTGAAAAGGATGGCTGCAAGACTATAATAGTTGACCCAAGATGGCTTGAATATAGAGAAGGAAAGCTCTATTATAAGGACTTTAGAATAGATTGTATATATAGAAGGGCAGTAACCTGGGAAATCATTGAGGGGGCTGAGGCTGTAAGGCCCTTTATTGAAGCCTATTTAGCTGGGGATGTTTGTGTAGTAGGACCCTTAAGGTCTCAAATAATTCATAATAAAATTATCTTCGCTCTATTGCATGATGAGGTAAAGACTCCCTTCCTGACAGAGGCAGATAGAGAATTTATAAAATCACACATACCATATACAGCCATCTTTGATATAAGTGATGACCACCAGGTAAATTATGCTATAGCTAATAAGGATTTGCTAGTGCTGAAGCCTATGGATAAGTATGCCTCCAAGGGAGTAAGAATAGGAGAAGATTACTCAACTGAGGAATGGATAAAAATAATTGATGAGGAAGCAAAGGAGGAATACCTTTTACAGGAGTTTTGTAGGGTCCCTAAGGTGAAAATGGCCTTCTTTAATGAGGAGCATCAGGTTGAGTTTAAGGAAAGCAATTATATAATTGGTTTATTTATGTATGATGGAAGGCTTCAAGGAGTATATACCAGGACGGGGACTAAGAATATTATAGGTAGTATAGTAGAATGCTACACCGTTCCTAATTTTGTATTTTCCCCAAAATATACTTAAGCTTTAAAAATTATGGTTACAGGCCTGTACAATCAGCTCTGTAAGCAGTATGAAGGCTCCAAATAAGGAGTCTTTTCTGTTGAATGAATAACTTACATAAATAAGTATACTGATATAATGAAAGTACAATATTATAAAAAAAAGAATGGAGAGTTGAAGCTTGAGAAATATAAAAATGATTATAGAATACGATGGTAGCAGGTATAAGGGCTGGCAAAGGCTACAGGGTGGCGAAAGTACAATACAGGGTAAGCTGGAGGATGTAATAAGTCAAATGCTAGGTGTTCCCACTGAGATTATTGGCTCAGGAAGGACTGACGCTGGAGCCCATGCCAAAAATCAAGTGGCTAACTTTAAAGCCCATGGGAAGATGACAACTAGGGAAATGCTAGACTATATAAATCATTATTTACCTCAGGATATAGTTGTGAAAAAGCTGGAGGAAAAGGATGTAAGATTCCATAGTAGATATAATGCAAAGGGGAAAAGGTATATTTATCAAATATGGAACAGTAAGGTACCATCCGCCTTTGAAAGGAAATATAGCTATCACGTACCAGAGGAGCTAAATATTGATGAGATGAAGAGAGCTGCTGAAAAGCTAATAGGAGAACATGACTTTATTGCCTTTTCTTCAGTAAAAAAGTCTAACAAATCAACTATTAGGGAGATATCCTCTATAAGCTTTGAAAAATCAAAGGAAATGCTGGTAATTTCAATAACAGGTGATGGCTTTTTATATAATATGGTGAGAATTATTATAGGAACGTTATTAGAAATAGGCTTAGGCAGGAAAAAAGCAGAATACATAGATGAAATATTCAGAGGTGGAAGGCGTTTAGAGGCAGGACAAACTGTTCCAGCTCAGGGACTTTTTCTACAGGAGGTTTATTATGACTAGAGAAATTATCTCTAGTTTTTTATTTTTTATAAAATTAAAGGCTATGGCATTAAGGTTTATGTCAATAATGAATGGAAGGCTTACTGTACTAAAGAAGACAGAGGTCAATCCTATTACACCTAAGGATATGAGTATACCGGTTAGGCCTAAGGGGGCTCCAATGGTAGTAATTATTGAAGGACAATTAGACCACCATAGTATTAGTAGACTTCTGCTTACTGAGGAAAAGGTATTGTTTTTGGCAAGAGAGCAGGGGTATCACAGTATAACTGATATTTTCTTAGCCACCTATACCCAGGAAAAGGGTTTAATCATATCTCCATATGATGTTGTTAGGGGAAATATAAATATTGAGCATTAAATATTTATTTGATTGAAGCCGAAGGGATTTATATATATAATATAAATAAATAACGGGATAAGGATGGAAAAGTATGAGACTTAAATGGGATAAGCAATATCTAAAATATTCCTTATACGGTTTTTTAACCGTAGCTTTATCAATAATGTTTTACCTGCTTCTTAATAATGTAGGGTACTTATATAGTTTTTTTTCTTTAAACTTTGGGGTAGTTAGAAGGCTATTGAGCCCCTTTATTATAGGAGCCTCCATTGCATACCTGTTAAACCCAGGGGTTCGTTGGTTCGAAAGGAAGCTATACGGTAGAGTTGCATTTATAAATCAGCATAAGAAGCTTAGAAGATTAATTAGCATATTATCTATGTATATAATTTTAATAAGTGGGATTACGCTGTTAATAGTCTTTGTGGCACCACAAATCACCAATAATATTAGAGATATTATAAATAATGTAGATAATTATTATACCTTTACAACTGA
>JAGXRF010000024.1 GCA_018335925.1 Flavobacteriales bacterium | reverse complement strand
GATTTCCTTTTTGAATTATAAATTTTTTTGTTTTTTTAGTTATCTATTTCCCGACAGCCACGTTAAGACTTATATATTTAATGGTAGTAGTGAACTATCTTCAGGAATATTTTCTAAGTTAAAAGATACTCTCAAAGAAGATTTATATGTTCTCATCCTAATGGAGCTATAATTTTAAGGAGATCTTCGTTTAACTCATTTTTACTTTTTAGGTACACTCTACAGCCTTTTGTAAATAAGTTGTATTCCATATACTAATTGCATTGATTAGGATATTCAAAGAACTAGCTCTTTAAGCTGAACCTGAACCCCCAGCCAACAGAAAAGGAAGAAGCGGTCAGCACCCCGACTGCACCACAGCTAAGAATCCAACTGCACCTACCCAACCTAAATCTTCTGTCCTTGAAAATGTGTGACACTTGCGTACTAGTTGGTCAAAAGTAAGTGTATTTTCTCGGTTTAGGCTGGATAGAAAAAAAAGACGAGCCTAATGTTGGCTAAGCTGACACCTGAGATACTGAAATGTTCATTTTAAAGATTGAAATAAGTGAGAAGGCAGAAAAACATTCTCGTAAGGCACCACAAGATATTTGGAATCGCTATCGAGTAATCAAGCCCTTATAGAGCTAATATCAAACCACTACCTGAAGTGGTGGTTTGTGACTTTAATCTTCCGACTTATAATTATATGTTATATGTTTATCTTTATGCCAAGGTACGTAAAAAGAAATAGTAATAGTATTCACATTATTATTTTCAATATACTGTTTAGATAGTGTATTTGACCCCATCTTATTAAATAAAGCATCACTAATGCTATTTAATTTTTCTAAAATATTAATTTGATCTTCGGCATTATAGATATCATATATAGGAATCTCTATATATAATTCTTTTGTTTTATCTATAACACCAAATCTTCTTAATAGAAATTTCTCATGTTCATGCACAAAATTATATATAATACTTTGGGTTTCTAATTCTTCTTTAGTTTGATTTATATTTTTAATTGCAGATACTATAGTATTTGTATTTACATACCCATACTTTGACCTTTTTTTATTATCGATAAAATTAATATTAAATGTATTCAATTTTAGAAAACCATAAGTGTCTTGTTTAAAACATAAATCAAATATTTCTGAATTCATTTTATGAGTTATATTTTCGGCTTCTTCTCTAGTCATATCTTTGGTGTTAATAGAAAACTCCGCATTGATAAATAAATTATTAAACTGTTTTTGATTTTGGTCCTCATACATCAATAAATTATCTTTATAAATATCTAAACTAATTATATTGATTAATTCTTTGTTATTATCATAATCTACTATTTTTTTTTCGAAATATTTAACAACATCATCCATTGGTATAGCATCTGTTTTTTCTATTATTATAGTTCGTTCAGATTCCGTTAAGTTTCGATATACTGACAAACTAGGTAAACCAATAGAATCATTATTTTTCTTAATATTTCTTATATAGCCTATTCCTAGTAAATATACACATACAATTAATGCAATTAGAGTAAACAAAGCTTTCTTTTTCATAAAAGTCACTCCTAAATTTTATTTTGTTTAGCGCTTATATACAATAGCGACTAGGGAAGCCACTTCACAAATCCAAATTACGTAGTACTGTTAGAATTACAGGAAGTAGAGTTATCAATGGTTGGAAAGGGTCACGCTCTGGAAAACGTAAGGACTGTAAGATTATTTAGAATCCCAAAATATGACCTAATCTACACAAATGAGTATGAAATTACAAAAAACTATCAGAAGTTAAGTAAATATTTAGACGAAAAGAACATAACTTGAAAAAGTTCATTTCGTGTCTTGACATTATATAAAATTCTGTATGTTATTGATATATGGGTATTATTAACCAATTTATTATTATTTTGTTTACTATTCACTTATTTCATGATATCATAAAAGCAGAGAATTGGCAAATACTAGAAAATTAAAAACTTATGAAAAGGAGATGAATTTTTATGAATTCCATTAAGAGAATATTATTAATAACATTTTCACTTGTTTTATTGCTCGCTAATGTAGCTTATGCTAATGATTTAAAAGAAATGACTCTAGAAGAAAAAGCTGAATGGGCTATTAACAATGTAAAACCAGAATACTATGATGGTATTAAGGAAGAAAGTGAAGAAGGTGGTATTGGTACACAAAGTGCACCTAGTGGTTGGATAGTTACTCAAGTTCATAGTAATTACATAACTTCTCCGGTGCAACTCCTTGGTGCACTTGAAACTCAAGCTAGATGGACATGTGATGATTTTCTAAATGTTGTAGACTACGAAGTTCTTAAATTTCAAGAATATAAATATGTGCAATTTGGATCAATGCACAAGTACTCTTCTATAAACAGGCTAACACCTAGTAATGTTATGATGGTTTTTCAATTAGATTTTGTAGACTTTTCAGGAGGCCATAGCTTGATACAACAATATAATTTACACGGACACGGAGTTTATAGCTTTAGGGTTTATTAGAAAAATGCCTCAATACAATTTTATACATAGAAAAATACCTAATAATATCCGAATGATTTTAAGTCTAGAATAATATTGAGTGTGTGCCATTTCTCGGAGATTATAAGACCTATTTACTTAAATGTTTAAAGGGAGGCTATAAAAGCTCCTTTAAAATTAGTGGATAGCCCTACAGTTGTTCGTTCATTTTCTCTAATAATTTGTTCTAAAACATCTTATGATAATGTACTTAAAAAAAGCTCCTATCTGGTAATTATTTTCAAAATATTTCCAGAGAGGAGCTTTTTATTTCTCAGATACACAAATTTGTATAACTCACTTACAAAAGAATTGCTATTCTCTAGATATGTTAGAGGTTATAGCCATTCTTGTTTTTGTATTAATTTATACCAACATTAATTTTAAAGCATAAATTATTAAATATCATCAGGTCCATATTTCACATAAGTGCTGTTCGGACATTGTTATTTTCTTTTCTTAATTCACTGTTTGCTCTTTCGTATGCTTTTATTATAACGGTTTTGCATATCTATTTTTTAAGTAAATTACTTTTATCATCTGAATCATTACAAGGTAACAATTAGAGGCTTTTTTGTTGTTGG
>JAGXRF010000023.1 GCA_018335925.1 Flavobacteriales bacterium | reverse complement strand
ATCTCCAACCTTGAACTTTCCTACCATCGTCGGAAGACCTGTAACTATTACATATCCATCACTGGGTATATTGGCTTTACCGCTTACTATGCTACTTACCTTATCTGACTTTACTATTATAGAGGTATAGGAATGGTTATAGGTCTCTTTTCCGTATTCCGGTGTGAATATTGTAACTGCATCCATTGTATCAAAGGGATGATTAATATTCCAAGCATACCAGGTATCCTTATCATTTATGGTACCACTAATCCCAATAAACAGGTTTTCTATTTTCACTTCATTTTTATCTGTAAAGCCTATTGTGGAGCCTGTATTTCCTATATGTATTACTTCACCATCCCTTTGTATAGTTCCATAGGGTAAGGGGTTGTTATCATAGGCACTAAAGAAGGTCCCATTTATAGCTGCCAAAACCTCCACTCCATCTGACTTTATTTGATTAGCTATATTTTTCAGGCTATCGGTCTTTCCAATTTGGTTATTTGCCACCACTGGTTCAATCCTTATTGTTGAGTCATTCAAATCAACCGTGACATAGGATATATTCCTTGTACCACCTGAGAATTTTACCGACTGGGTGCATAAAGCGGTGGTCTCACTACCATAGCTGTTTAATGCTGTGTAAATAAAAAAAATCAAGAGAATAATTGCAATACCACTTAGCTTCTGTCTTAAGTTCATAAAAGTCCTCCTTCAATTCTATATAAAATGTTGTTTTTAATTTTTATAATTATAGTAATTATCATTTTATATGTAGTATAGCATAGGCTTGGTATTATCACAATTTAAGTAGATAAAATAAGACCCTGGTAGGAAGAAGGAGAGGAATACGTTTCAAGTGATATACTTCATCTTAAAATTTGAAGGAGTTGTCTGTAGCCATATACTTAAAAAAGTATAATTACCACAGCAATAATATGTTTATTTAAACTCATAAAAAATGTAGTATTAGAATAAAGCTAATGAAGGCTTAAATAAAATAGAAAATATAACGGAAAAGTAGGTGACGAAATGAAAAGATATATAATTCTACTTATTATATTAGTCCTATTTGTGGGCTTTATAGCTGTTGATGCCTTTGTAGAGGCAGATTTATTTGAGGTTATCGGAATAACAAAGCTACACAGGGTGGATAAGAAGGAAATCATACTTTCTAACACCGAAGCCCCTCCCCTATCCCCCTATGAAAAAACCATTAGGGAGGATATTTTCTCGCTTATGCTGGCTTACCCAGATATTATTGCTGATATCGAGGTGACTGACGATGCTTTGGTATATCTAATGTTGAAGTCTGGGAGAAAAATACTATATGATGATAAAACTGAAAAGTCGGAGGCAGTAAAGCTGGATAATCCAGATCTTCAGGATATGCTGGAGGAGCTTTATCAGCTGGACCCAATAGATAAGCTTATGCCAGAGGATTATAATCCCGGAAGAGTAAGGGTATATCCCCTACTTAAGGAGGCTTATGGCGGTTCCCAGGCTGAGATAGAAAAAAATCTGACTGGCGTGACGATTAATTCTAGACAATATCGATTTAATGAAAATAATAGCGCCGCCCATCATTTAAAAAAGGCTATGACAGAGTCATCTGAGCTAGCCAAAGAAAAGGGTGAGCTTTGGCAATATCTGACTCCCATTAATGGAACCTACAAATTTAGAAATATTTCTCGAACCAATCGACTTAGTCCCCATGCCTTTGGGATTGCACTAGATTTAGCCAGCAGTAAAAGTGACTATTGGCAATGGGCAACCCGTGAGGAGGGGGAAAAACGCTTGAAGAGCTACCCCAAAGAGCTGGTAAAAATTATGGAGAGTAATTATTTTGTTTGGGGAGGAAAATGGGGTCAATTTGATATACTCCACTTTGAATATAGACCAGAAATAATTATTAAGGCACAGTATTTTTCAAATAACAATGATTCAGACCTTTGGTTTGAGTGTCTTCCCCATGGTGATGCGACCATAAATGAGATTGTATCCTTTATAGAAGAGAGGTTGCCCTCTGCTAAGTAAATTTCAATTCTATATAAATGCAATATGAGTCAAAGGAAATTTTTTATTCTAGCTAAACTGCCGCTCCATTATTCTTACTTCCTTCCGCAGCAGCAGCACCGTATATATAGTAGACAATATATCTGCTATAGGAAAGGTCAACCAAATCCCTAATACTCCAAGCCCATATATCCTTGGAAGAATTATTACCAAGGGTATAAAGAAAAGCACCTGTCTTGATAGGGTTAAAAAAAGTGAGGGCAAAGCCTTTCCAATGGATTGAAATAAGGCTGCACCAATTATTTGGACACCAATAATGGGCACCATAGCTATTACTATTCTTAAGGCAAAAACTCCATTTTTGATTAAGGCAGGGTCTTTATCAAAGAGCCCGATAATATGACCTGGAAACAGCTCACCAAATAAGGTGCTTACCGTTGCAAATATGGTAGTAGCAATAAGTGATAGCTTTAATACCTCCTTTACCCTATCAGTTCTTTTTGCCCCGTAATTAAATCCAGCAATAGGTTGCATTCCCTGTACTATACCGAACAAAGGCATGAATAAAAACATTATAACTCGATTAACTACCCCGTAGACCGCTAGTCCAAGCTCACCGCCATAAAAGGTCAAGGAGTTGTTTAATATAATAGCCGTCAAGCTTCCTGCAACTTGTCTTGCAAAGGATGGAAAGCCTATAGCAAGCATTTCATATATTATGTGCCAGTCTGGCTTTAGATGATGAAGCCTTACCTTTATTGTGCTATTACCTTTATAAAGGTACCACAATATGTATACAACCGTGACTAGCTGAGATAAAATTGTGGCTAATGCAGCACCACGAATTCCCATTCGTAATGGAAAAATAAATATATAGTCTAATATCATATTTAAAACTGTACCAATTATCATTGAAAACATGGCTACCTTTGCATTACCCTCAGCCCTGATTAAATTATTTGCAGAAACAGCAAAGGGAAAATAAATGCTTCCGATTAGAATTACCTGCAGATATTCCTTTGCATAGGGCATCAAAATGTCAGTGGCGCCAAAAACCCTTAGTATGGGGTTTATAAAGGCCAGACCAAAAACACAAATTAGAGTTCCAAGAATACCAACAACTAAGAAAGAATTCCCTGCAACATGGTCAGCCTTCTCTATATCCTTTGCCCCTAGGTTTCTTGAAATAACTGAGGCTGCCCCTATTCCAATCATCTGTGCGATAGCCATAATAAACATTTGAACAGGGAAGGCAACAGTGAGCCCGCCTATTGCTAGATACCCAATTCCTCTACCGATGAAAATTGTGTCTACGATGTTATACAGTGCATTCACAATCATACCTACTGTAGCTGGTAAGGACAAATTAATCAGTAGTTTAGTCATTTTTTCATTTTCAAGCCTATAATTTCTTTCCATATAATTCATCCCTTCTATTGGGTTAATACACTTATACCCCTACGCAAAGCTTTTACAAAAGCTCCCAAATTGTATTATTGACACTTTTTATAGTTTTTAGTTGGGGACGGTCCTTTCCTTCCAATTTGCTGTCTAATGGATTTGTATAACATCGATTATGGCTCATAGGCGGTGTCAAGGGGTCAGACCCCTTGTCACATTGAGCACAATCTAAATATAAACGGGGGGCCATTATTGCCCACCCGTAGCCTATGATATTAGATGTACAATACCCTGTCCACCATCAACAATAACCCTATCCCCCGTTTTGAGCCTTAGGGTTG
>JAGXRF010000022.1 GCA_018335925.1 Flavobacteriales bacterium | reverse complement strand
AAATACCAATCTAGATACTCCTGTTGGAATGCCTGCAGGAAATGCAAAAAGTTCTTCTGCAATAGCTTGTGTAGTTCCTGGAACTGGTATAGACTCTAGTAATACGAAAGTGTTTAAGTCGCTCTCATCAGTAAAATATCCTAAATCAATGTTTCTACCGGTAGTTGTTGCAAATGCTTTAAATCTTAAACGATGGGTTTCAGCTTGTAAATTTGAAACTGGTGGCATCAAAACATAGGCAACAGTAGAGTTGAATACTGCCGACATTTGTAAACGATTTGGTGCAGAAAATGGAGCAGCTGCACTGCCTATTACATTGGCAACAGTACTTGACCCAGATCTACTCCAGCATGGAGGCAAAATACCTGTACCTGCTGTTGTTGTATCAAAATTTTGAGAAAACTCAGTAACCAAGTCACACAATGTTGTAAAATTAGGACCTTGTATCCAAACGCTGTTATCGGTTGCTGAACAAACTGATCTTACATAATATTGATAAGCTGTAGATGGAGTAAGTCCGGTAATAGCAACTGTAGTTATCCCTACTCCAACACTACCACTTTGTACCAATCCTGTCGTTCCACTACCTGCAGCACCAGAAGTTCTTACCTCCCATTGGTAGCCATCTGCTGGATTAGAAACTGAAGCAGTCCAATTTAAGTTAACAGAAGAATTTGTTAATGAAGATGTAATTAAAGAAGTTGGTGGCAAACAACTTGCTACTGAAAAATTATCTACAAAGAAGTCATAATCTGCATTAACTACGTTTGCAGGCCCTGAGGTTGCAAAAAAAGCAAATTTTACAGTTCCAGAATTTACAGTAGAAATGTCGTATGTTTTGGTTGTACCTGCAGTTGGAGGCGTATTTGCTTGGTTGAAAATCTCTAAAGTCGTCCAAGTAACACCATCATCAACTGACATTAAAAAGTAAACTTCATCATCAATTGCCATATTTCCACCGTCGGTTTCTATAGGGTTTGCATTAAAATAATCTGTAACAGCAACGTCATAAAAAACACTAAAACCACCCGATGATAGGTTATATGTAGGAGTAATTAACCAACCTTGACGATTAGTTGAAAATATATTAAAAACTGCTGAAATACCATTTGATGTATTTGCAGTATTTCTCCAATCTCTTGTTACCCAATTAAAAACAGTTCCTCCCTGAGGTCCTGTAGCTGGAGTTCCATTTTGAGCTCTACTCCAACAAATAGGTGGAAAAGTTCCAGTGAAAGTTTCCAATGTAGGTGGAACAAAAGGTGCACAAGCTGTTGTAAATACTAAAGAAGCCCAGGAACTAAATTCACTTCCACAGTTAGAACGAATATAAAATTGATGCTCTGTTTGTGGAGCCAAACCAGATAAATTTGCAGTTGTGGTTGTATTACTAACTGTTCCACTATTCACTAAACCGGTTGCACCACTACCCGGCTGGCCAGAAGTTCTTAATTCCCATTGGTAATCATTAGAAGGATTAGAAGTTGATAAACTCCAAGTAACTGTTGCGGAATTGGGGGTAATATTAGAAGCAGTCAACGAAGAAACACTTAAACAGCTTTGTAGTGCCCATCTAAATGTCGTGCCTGAAACAGGTGGTGTTGCTCCAGGAGTAACAAAAGTACAAGAAGCAGTATTGGTAGTACCAGCTGATGTAGAATTCCAGTTAGTGGTGGTTTGTCTGTTATTAAAATCTGTAGCTAAAGAGCCTCCTAAACCAACATGAGCTGTATTAGAAGTTGAATTAAATGTCATTGTACCATAAACAATGTCCACTATATTGGTAGTTTCATTTAACCTAATTTGAAAATTAAGATTGTGATCTGTCTGCAAATACCTTCTATAATTTAACCATTGAATCACACATACTCTATTAGGAGCATCTCCTATCGTTTCAATTCTTAAAGAAGCACCGGATTGTGCTTGTAAATCAGCACCTAAAGCTGAAATTCTATTCCTTAAATGTGTTGGAGTTGTTGCAGTAGTTGATGCTAAAGGTGTATATGCACTTGTTGAAGCATTATTCACTGCAGGAGTTAAAGAAGAATTTCCAAAACTAATCCATCCATTTGCATTAACAGCAACCCTATTATAAACCTGACCATTGAAGGTAAAGTCAAACCCAATTGGCAAACCAACTCCAGTGGTTACAGTTCCCCCAGCAGGAACAGCAGGATCTAAAAATCTTTGATCATCTGTAGTTTCTGTACCTAGTAAAATCCCACCCGTTATAGGTGTAAAGGTACCCGATAGTTGCGAAAAACCATAATTGGTTGCAACTTGAGCTTTTGCAGGCAAAATTCCAAACAACAACAGCCACGTGAGCCAAAATAATGACTTCACCGTTGTATTCGAAAATTCCCTTTGTAAAAAAGTAAAGTTTCTCATAATAAATTAGTTTAATTAATCATTCAAACATAAGGATTTTTAAACTAAAATGAAAAAATTAACTCCAAAAATATAGTATAGACAAATATTAATTAACATAAACAAAAAAAAGCTGCCAAATGGCAGCTTTTAAAAACATTATTCGTAATTATCGATTATGAATTAAAAAAATCTATCACTTCTTGAGAAACCCCCATGTTAGAAAAACCTCCATCATTGTATAAATTCTGTAAAGTTACTCGTTTGGTTAAGTCAGAAAATAAGGAAACGGTATAATTAGCACAATCTAATGCAGTAGCATTTCCTAAAGGTGACATTTTTTCGGCATATGTAATAAACCCATCAAAACCTTTGACACCTTGACCTGCAGTGGTTGGGGTTGGTGATTGCGAAATGGTATTTACTCTCACTTTCTTTTCTTTTCCAAAGAAGTAACCAAAACTTCTGGCAACCGATTCTAAATAAGCTTTATTATCTGCCATATCATTGTAATCAGGAAATACTCTTTGTGCTGCCATGTATGTCAAAGCTACGATACTGCCCCATTCGTTCATGGCATCTTTTTGATACAACACTTGCATTACTTTATGAAAAGACAAAGCGGAAACATCCCAGCCTTTTTGGGTAAAATCATAATTTTCTGCAGTATAGTGGTTCCCTTTTCTTACGTTAACCGACATTCCGATAGAGTGCAATACAAAATCTAATTTGCCCCCTAATATTTGCATGGCTTGTTCCACCAAATTTTCTAAATCTGCCAAATTAGTTGCATCAGCAGGAATAATTTGAGCTCCCGTTTTTTCAGCCAATTGATTGATGGTACCCATTCTCATTGCAATTGGTGCATTGGTTAAAACAAAGCTTCCTCCTTCTTCATGAACTCTTTCTGCAGTTTTCCAAGCAATAGAATTTTCGTCTAATGCTCCAAATATGATTCCTTTTTTTCCTTTTAATAAATTATACATGTCCTTTGGTTTTTATAATACAATGTTACTAATTAATTTATGAAGTTGAAAATAATAATGACTTTGCATGTTGTAATGCCGTATCACTTACTTGATTTCCCGACAACATTTGGGCTATTTCGAATACTCGTTCTTCTTCTATTAAAGTTTGTATTTTAGTTTCAGTTTTGGTGCTATTCGATTCCTTCCAAACTTTATAGTGTTGTTTGCCTTTAGATGCAATTTGTGGCAAATGGGTAATAGAAATCACTTGCATGTGGGTGCTCATTTCTTGCATAATTTCTGCCATTTTGTTTGCTATATCTCCGGAAACTCCGGTATCAATTTCATCAAAAATAATGGTTGGCAATTGTACATGAGCTGATAAAATAGACTTTAAAGCTAACATTATACGCGATAATTCACCACCAGAAGCCACTTTATTTAAAGTATTTTCTTTGCTTCCCTTGTTGGTGGCAACTAAAAATTCTAACTGGGTATTTCCCTTTTCATTAAAAGAGGATACTGATTGAATTGGAATAAAGAATTTTGCTTCTTTCATTCCTAATTTGGCAAGAATATCCTCCAACTGAACAATTAATTGTGGTGCAAATTGCACTCTTTTGTTATGTAATTGATTGGCTATATTTAATAATTCTGCTTCAAGCAAATTTAATTCACTTTGCAACGATGCTATTTCAGCTTCTAGAGTTTCCGTACTTGAAAACTGTTCTGCCAATTGATTTTGAATTTCAATTAACTCTGCTGAAGATGCCACCTGATGCTTTCTAAACAAATCATACAACACTTGCAATCGAACATTGATTTTTTCCATATCGGAAGGAGAAGCATCCATTTGTTCTGCAGCCATTTGTATTTCCTGAGACAAATCTTTTAACTCGATTTCGGCAGATTGTATTCGTTCTAAAAACTGTTGGTACACTTCTGCATAACTTGCTATTTTTTGCAATCCACTTCTTGCTTCTTTTAATTGTAAAAGAATCCCAAATGGATCTTCGTTTAAACGAACATAAGCCATTTGCAAGTTTTCTACTATTTGTTCTTTGTGTTGTAATTGTTGCAACTGTTGTTCTAAAACTTCTTCTTCATTGGCTTGTATTTTAGATTCTTCCAGTTCCTGCAACAAAAAACTTTGGTAATCTACTTGCTGTTGGTTTTGCAGCAATATTTCTTTTTTTTGAGCGATGATTTTCTCTAGTTTCTTTTTTTGAGAAAATTTCTCTTGAAAAATAGCGACTTCTGCTTTTTGATTCGCTATGGCATCTAAAATATGGTAAATAAAGTTTTGTTCCGTTAATGCCAAGGTTTGGTGTTGTGAATGCACATCCACCAATTGGGTTCCTAATTCTTGTAAAATTGGTAAAGCAACCGGAGTATCGTTTACAAATGCACGAGATTTGCCGCTTGGTAATATTTCTCTCCTAATTATAGTTTCTTCTGCAAAATCCAGATCGTTTTCTTCAAAAAAAGTTAACAAGTTGTAGCCTTTTAGCGAGAAATTAGCCTCAATAACACATTTTTCTTCTAGGTTTTTCATCGCAGTTAAGTCGGCTCTTTTGCCAAGCACCAAACCTAAAGCTCCAAGTAGAATAGATTTACCTGAACCTGTTTCTCCGGTAATTACCGAAAAACCGTTAGAAAAATTCAAATCTAACGATTCAATTAATGCATAATTTGAAATGTGAAGCTTTAAAAGCATCTAAAACACCAATTTTGAATAGTGTGGTAAAGATAAGGAAGTTTTATGAGTTGCTTTGGAAAAAAATCTATACCAAATTATTTTAAAGTTGCCCATTTATCGGCATTGGTAGGAGATATTCTAATCAACTGCTCCTTTAAGTCGGAAAGATTCATTGGAAAACCTGCAGAAAAAACTTGTTGAATTTCGTCAGCTTTAGCATCGAAGAAAATACGTGACAAATAGGCATTTGGTCGAACATTCTGAATTTTACTCAACTCCATCAAAGCAGCCTTTACTTTTTCTTTACCAACTTTGGGGTTATCTACCATAGCATCCAAACCATTTACATGGTAATCGTATAATCCTAAACGAATAGGATCAAATGTATTAGACAACAAGTCAGAAACTAAAAAATAACGATTGTTCATACCATCTGCTTGGTTCCAACCTCTAAATCCGGAAGATTGGGCCACATTCATAATTCCATTCGCTATTTGAAAATAATTGGTGCCTCCCAAAGGCTCAAATGAATCTGCATCCATTCCTAAGATAATGTAAGCATAATAAGCCAAAACGGAAACCAAATTTGAGTCAAAATTATTTGGGTTAAAATTCATCATTTCAAACTCTACATAACTAAAACTAAAGTCTTTGTCGTTAATATTCATGATTGGCGATAAATAACTTGCCATATAAACAGGTCGAGTTGATTGGACTTGAATAGATGCTACAAAGCGGGAATTGTTGTCAAACTCTGAAATATTGATAAAAACAGAACATTCAATTTTTTCTCTATTCTTTATTTTTTTGTCTGTCCAGGAAGTTTTGTTCATGAAATCAGAAACAGCTGTTTGCAATGTTTTGAATATTTGGGTATTGGCATTGGTTACCCGATCAAAATTAATTTGAACCTCGCAATTTAATTCTTGACTAAAAACGGAACTTGTAAAAAACAACACACCAAAAAACGATAAAAACTTCATGTGTAATATTATAATTGGATTACTAAAGTAAACATAATAACGAAGGCAAACAAGTAATATTTTATGCCATCATAGAAATAGCTTTTTGCAAAATATCAAAAGCAACTTCTGATTTTGGTTTTAAAACACCTTCTTCCACTCTACCAAACTTATCCATTAAAGTAATTTTATTGGTGGAAACACCAAATCCGGCACCTGCATCATTCAAGGAATTTAAGACAATAAAATCCAGATTCTTTTTTGTTAGTTTTTGATTGGCATGCTCTATTTCATTGTTTGTTTCTAGAGCAAATCCAACCAATAGTTGGTGTTTTTTTTGCTGACCTAACGTAAATAAAATATCGGTTGTTTTTTCTAATTCTAAAACCCAATTTGCTTCAGATTTTTTTACTTTTTGGCTGGCTGCATGCTTTGGTTTGTAATCTGCAACTGCTGCTGCCATTATTACAATATCAGAAGTATCAAAATGATTTAATACTTCTTGCAACATGTCTGCTGCTGAAACCACTTTTATTTTTTTTATGAGTGGATTTTGAACATTTAAATAAGAAGGGCCACTAACCAAAGTAACCTTCGCTCCTAATGATGCTGCTTGTTCAGCCAATTGAAAGCCCATTAAACCAGAAGCATGGTTTCCTATAAACCGAACAGGATCGATGGCTTCATAGGTTGGTCCTGCAGTAATCAAAACCTTCTTTCCAAATAATGGAGCTTGTTTTTGCAAATGATTTTCTAAAAATAAAACAATATTTTCAGGCTCAGCCATTCTTCCTTCTCCTTGCAAACCACTTGCCAATTCCCCTGACTCTGCTGGAATTATGTTAATGCCATTTTGTTGTAACTTATCCAAATTACTTTTGGTGGTTGGATGTTGGTACATATCCAAATCCATGGCTGGAGCAACGTAAACCGGACATTTACAAGACAAAAAAGTTGCCAACACCAAATTATCACAAACTCCATTGGCCATTTTTGCCAATGTGTTGGCTGTAGCTGGTGCTACTATAAAAAAATCAGCCCACAAGGAAAAATCAACGTGATTGTTCCATGTGGGATTTTCTGTTTCTGTATTAATTAGCTCACTAAAAACCTCTCTTTTAGAAAGGGTGGCCAAAGTAAGAGGGGTAATAAAATCTTTAGCAGATGCTGTCATTAAAACTTGAACTTCCGCTCCAGCTTTAACAAACAACCGAACCAAATGTGCAGTTTTGTAAGCTGCAATTCCTCCAGTTACACCAAAGAGAATTTTTTTTCCATGTAAAATGGACATCCGAATATATTATTTAGAAGCGTCTCTGTAGTAAACTTTATCCTCTAACCACTCTTGCACAGCTAAAGCGTGAGGTTTTGGCAATCTTTCGTAAAACTTAGAAACTTCAATTTGTTCTTTGTTTTCAAAGATTTCTTCTAAACTATCGTTGTAAGTGGCAAACTCATCTAATTTATCAATCAATTCTTTTTTGATTTCCGTATTGATTTGATTTGCTCTTTTTGCAATGATAGTGATAGCTTCATAAATGTTTCCGGTAGGAGCTTCAATTTGAGCTTTGTCATAAGTAATCGTGTTTACCGGAGCTTTCGTTTTCTTTAAATCCATGGGTGTTTATTTAGCTAAATTTTGTAATTTTTCTTGTACTTCTGATTTTATTTTATTCATTTTATCCAAATACTTTGATTCTGGATATAATTTGATCATTTTTTCATAAATTTCTAATGTTTCTTGCAAACGTGGTTTCATTTTACTTTCAAAACTGTTTATTGCAACTTGAAAACTAGAATCTAATTTATAAAAGTAAGCGTCTTCCTTGTAAGTTGTTCCAGGAAAATCTTGAATAAAATTCTCTAATGCAACTACAGCCGACTTATAATCAGAAATCAAATGATACTGCTTGGCATTTAAGTAAAACTTTTTCTCAATTTTTCCTTGTAAACTTTGGGCAATTTTATTTGCATCTGCAATAAAAGGAGAATCAGGATACTTATCAATAAAAATTTGCATTTTATCAATTGCTTTATAAGTATCTACCTGATCTAATGAATAAACAGGAGATAACTTAGAGTAACACAAACCACTCTTATACAAACTTTCCTCTGCTTTTTCACTTCTTGGATAATTGGCATGAAATCTTTCATACTCATATGCAGCCAAAGCATATTGCTTGGTTTTAAATAAGGATTCAGCATATTGAAAAAACATTCGCTCTGCTTGAGGTTTACCTTTGTAAGAAGGCACCAATTGTTCAAACAAACGAATGGCTTTATCGTATTTACCTTTTTGAAATAAAGTATCTGCCACTTGGTATTTTAATGCATTGTCTTCTGATTTCATTGCTTTTTGAAACGGAGAGCAACTGGCTAAAACCAATAAAACTAGCAATACTATAGATTTTATCTTCATGAAAATGAGCTCCTTAAAGGAAAATAAATGATTATCAGGCTATATATCAATAAACAGCCTGCAAAAATAGGATTTAGAATTTATAAAACAAAACGAAATGCGTTAAACATTTGGATCAGGTTGTACCGGACTAACAAAGTTTTTCATTTCATTATCAAATAAATACAATCCACCCTTATCGTCGCCAATCAAGTTGATTTTATCCAATATGTAACGTGCGTTAGCTTCTTCTTCAATCTGTTCTGCTACATACCATTGCAAAAAGTTTTGGGTAGCAAAATCTCTTTCATCCATAGTAATTCCAACCAATTCGTTGATGCTTTGTGAAATGTGAATTTCATGCTCCAACAATTGTTTGAACAACGATTTGTGGTTGGTTAAATCTAAAACTGGTTTGTTTACATCAGGAATTGTAGCTTCTCCTCCTCTTTGGTTTACATACTTTATTAGCTTTAACATGTGCATTCTTTCTTCATCCGATTGATTGAACATAAAAGTAGCAATACCATCATACCCTTGTACTTCTGCCCAAGAGGCCATTGCCAAATATACTTGTGATGAATCACCTTCTTTTTTAATTTGCGTGTTTAACGCATCTTGAACTTTTTTGGATAACATAGCTTTTTATTTTAATTGTTGAATAAATGTCTTTAATCTGTTGCTTAAATTTTCATCTACTGAAACCAATGGTAAGCGAAGTGTATTGGTTGACAAACCTAAGTGGTAAAACACTTCTTTGATTCCGGCTGGATTTCCTTGTTCAAAAATCATATCGATGGCATCAGCCAATTGATAGTGTAATTCATAGGCTTCATTTACTTTTCTTTGCAAACCTAAGCGAACCATTTCTGAAAACTGTTTTGGAAAACCTTCACCAATTACCGAAATCACACCTGCTCCACCAGCCAAAACCATTGGCAAAGTAACCATATCATCTCCAGATATTATTAAAAAGTCTTTTGGTTTGTGTTGGATTAATTTCATTGCCTGAACCATATCTCCTGCAGCTTCTTTAATGCCAATGATATTTGAAAAATCTTTTGCTAATTGAATCACCGTTGCTGGCAACATATTGCTAGCTGTTCTTCCTGGCACATTATATAATATGATTGGAATTGGACTAGCTTGAGCAATGGCTTTAAAATGCTCATAAATTCCTTTTTGAGTTGGCTTGTTGTAATATGGGGAAACGGATAAAATAGCAGAGAAATTAGAAAAATCCCTTGTTTTTAATTCGTTTACTACTTCAGAAGTATTGTTCCCTCCCACACCCAAAACTAATGGAACCCTATTTTGGTTTGCTTTTACTATGGTATCTACTACTAATTCTTTTTCATCTTTGGATAAAGTAGCAGTTTCTGCGGTGGTACCTAAAACTACAATATACTCCACACCACCATCAATCACATGATTAACGATATGTTGAAGTGCTTCGGTATCTACCGAAAAATCTTTTTTGAAAGGGGTAACCAAAGCCACTCCGGTTCCAATAAATGCTTGCATTATAACTTGTTTAAAATGTTTAAATATTTGACTAATTCTTCTACAAATGTACGAACATTTTCAGGTTTGGTATCTACAGATAAATGATTAATCTCCTTACCCACACTTGCAAATCCAACCTTAAAATTTGCTTTAGAAAATAAGGTAACCAACAACAATGGCATTTTTTCCATGTCGTAGTAATTGATTAACAAATCAAACGGAGTTTGTACAAATTTATTGGTGTAGTCATGCACAATTTCCCCTTTCCAAGAAACCTCTTTTAACGACAACAAATGGTCAATTTCTTTTTGCTCTTTTTTCTTTCTCTTAGTATATTGTAATAAGTAAATTTGATTTTTTTTGAAACCTTGCTCAACCAATTCTTGGATAATTTCTTCCGTTCTGTCTTGTTCTTGAATATCAACCACCAATCCAATTGTTCTGATTGAATCCTGATTTACAGGCAATAATGGAGTGATTTTTTTCTTAACAATTCTTTGAACATAAAAATTTTTGAGTAGTTCCAAAATACAATACTTTTAGGGCTTCAATTGGTGAAAATAGTAACTTCATGGTAAAACTAAAAAACATTAGGCATAACTACCAAATTTTTTTGGTAATTATAACACTTACTTTCGGTTTGGTGGCATGCAAAACGCAAAACCATTTGACCACCATTCACGGAAAAAGAATTCCGGTTGATGATAGTTTGTCAGAGGATCTAGCAATATCAGCTTTTATTCAGCCTTATAAAAACAAATTAGATGCTGAAATGAATGAAGTTTTATGTGACAACCTAACTACTTTAGATAAAAGTAAATTGATCAATCCGTACCAATCAGAAATGGGAAATTGGATGAGTGATGTGGTTTTTGATACAGCCAAACTTTGGTTGCAAAAAAAGCATCAATTAACCTTAGATGCTTGCTTGCTAAACCATGGTGGCATAAGAGCTATTTTACCCGCTGGAAAAGTACAAACCAAAAACGCATTTGAAATCATGCCTTTTGAAAATAGTTTGGTAGTGGTTGCTTTAAAAGGAACCCAAGTAAAGCATATGGTAGAAATGATTTACAGCGAAAAAAAGCCACACCCACTAAGTGGTGTAAAAGCCATAAAAAATGGTGACTATATAGAAATTTCAATCAATAATGAAGTTTTGAATCCAAATAAAATCTATTACATAGCTACTTCTGATTACACAGCAAATGGAGGTGATAACATGACCTTTTTTTTAAAAAATGAAGGCACTTTTGACTTAGAATATAAATTGAGAAACATTCTCATAGACTATTTTAAAAAAGCTAATACCATAAGTTTTTCCAAAGAAGTTCGTTTACAATAATTTACACTCATGAATCGTAGAAATTTTATCCAAAATACTGTTTTGACTTCAGCATTAGCTGCAACTAATCCAATAGAATTGTTTGCAGAAAATGAAACAAAAATCACCATTTTACACACCAACGATGTGCATAGCCACATTGAACCATTTCCGAGTGATCATCCTAGAAATGCAAACATGGGTGGAGTGGCCAAAAGAGCTAAACTGATCCAACAAATAAAAGCAGAAAATCCGAATGTATTGTTGTTAGATGCCGGAGATAGTTTTCAGGGAACTCCTTATTTTAATTATTTTGAAGGTGAATTGGAATGGAAACTGATGAGTCAGATGGGATACCATGCCACTACCATTGGAAATCATGAATTTGACAATGGACTAACAGGAATTTTAAAACCATTAGAGTTTGCCAAATTTGATTTGTTAAGTGCCAATTACGACTTTAGCAATACCATACTAGAAGGGAGAATTAAACCATATAAAATTTATCAAATTGCAGGAATTAAAATTGGTGTATTTGGCTTAGGGGTAGAATTACAAGGCTTGGTAGATAAAAGAATGTACTTAGAAACCAAATATTTAGATCCAGTTGAAATTTCAACAGATATGGTTCGTATTTTAAAAGATAAGCATCAATGTGATGTTATTATTTGCTTGTCACATTTAGGATTTGATTACAGAAATGAGCCAAATAAAATCTCTGATAAAAAATTGGCCCAATTAACTAATGGGATTGATGTAATTATAGGAGGTCATACCCATACGTTTTTAGAAAAACCGTTTGTCCTAAAAAATAAAATGGATAAAGAAGTAATGATAAATCAAGTGGGAGCATATGGCATTTATTTGGGAAGAATAGATTTAACTTTTCAAAAAAATAAAGGTGTACAAACTAACACTAGAGTTTTGCAGGTGGGATAGTGCTCTCCTTTTCTGCTTCCAAAACAAATCGGTAAAAGAAATAAAAGGCAATCACATTACAAATCATAGCAATTGGCCGAAAAATGGTAAAATCCAAATAAAACCGTTCCAAGTAAATAATGGTGTGCAAAATCACATAAAAAATTGCAGAAATAAAAAGCCAAAAGCGAGCAAATCCAACGGTTAAAAAATAATTTTGAAAAGCAAATGCAGCGATTACTGTAATCAATAAATTTTGCAACAGAAGCAATGTCAACATCACATCACTTTGCTTATCGCTTATATAAAACAAGAAAGAAAAAAACACAAAAAACGGAATGGCATAAATAAAAAACCAATTCCACTTTACTTTAGTTAGGTTTTGATACAATAACACTACAAAAAATATTCGATGTACTAAAAAAGCAATCACAGCCCAATGTAAAAAACTCCAACTCTTCGGAATAAACAATACATTTACAATTGCAGATAATACATATACTATTACAAACAAACTTTGCTTTTTAGTCGAATTCTTCCAATACATCCACCAAATCACCAAGGGAATTAAAGGTTTCAAAACATACAATGCCGGAAGATATTGTAACCCCTCGGCTACGACTTCCAAAAAAGCAATAACCCAAAAAGTAAATTCTAGCCTGTAATATTTTGAAATTTTAAACATCCAAACAGCAATAATAGTGTTTAAAATTACAAAATTCTTGACAACAAATGTATTTCAACGTATAAAATTTACAATATCACAAAAAAAGCCCCATTAAATTATGGAGCTTTTTAATTTATGTTAAATAATTATTATTTAACTTCTTCAAAATCTACGTCTTGAACAGGATCCCCTTGTGCAGCTTCTCCGGTTGGTTGACTTGGATTAGAAGCACCATCTGCCTGAGCTTTGTACAATTCTTCTGAAGCGTTTTTCCAAGCTTCATTGATTTTATCTAAAGCAGGTTGAATAGCTGAAACTTCTTTGGTTTCATAAGCTTTTTTCAAATCTTCTAAAGCAGTATTAATAGCAACTTTGTTATTATCAGACAGCTTATCTCCAAACTCTTGTAATTGTTTTTCCGTTTGGAAAATCATGCTGTCAGCTTCATTTATTTTGTCTGCTTTTTCTTTGGCAGCTTTATCCGCTTCGGCATTTGCTTCTGCTTCACGTTTCATTCTATCAATTTCTTCTTGTGTTAACCCAGAAGAAGCTTCAATTCTGATGTCGTGCGATTTTCCGGTTCCTTTATCAGTAGCAGATACTTTGATGATACCATTGGCATCAATATCAAAAGTTACTTCAATTTGAGGAACTCCTCTAGGTGCTGGTGGAATACCATCTAAGTGAAAACGTCCGATAGTTTTATTATCGTTTGCCATTGGTCTTTCACCTTGCAACACATGAATCTCAACTGAAGGTTGGTTGTCGGCTGCTGTAGAGAAAACTTGCGACTTTTTGGTTGGAATAGTTGTATTGGCATCAATTAATTTGGTCATTACACCACCCATAGTTTCAATACCTAAGGAAAGTGGAGTTACATCTAACAACAATACATCTTTTACATCACCGGTTAATACACCACCTTGAATTGCTGCACCAATCGCAACTACTTCATCCGGATTTACTCCTTTAGATGGTTTTTTACCGAAGAATTTCTCAACTTCTTCCTGAATTCTTGGGATTCTGGTAGACCCACCAACTAAAATTACTTCGTCTATATCAGATTTAGATAATCCTGCATCTTTCAATGCTTTTTCACAAGGAATCATTGAACGACGAACTAAATCATCTGACAATTGCTCAAATTTTGCTCTGGTTAAAGTTTTCACCAAGTGTTTTGGTCCAGATGCAGTTGCAGTAATATATGGTAGGTTGATTTCTGTTTGTGCAGATGAAGACAATTCGATCTTCGCTTTTTCAGCAGCTTCTTTTAATCTTTGTAAAGCCATTGGATCTGCTTTTAAATCCACCCCTTCTTCTGATTGAAACTCGTTGGCCAACCAATCGATAATTACTTGGTCAAAATCGTCACCTCCTAAATGGGTGTCTCCGTTGGTTGACAATACTTCAAAAACGCCATCTCCTAATTCAAGGATAGAAATATCAAAAGTACCTCCACCTAAATCGTACACAGCAATTTTTTGGTCTTTTCCGGCTTTATCCAAACCATAAGCCAAAGCAGCAGCTGTTGGCTCGTTGATGATACGCATTACTTTTAAACCAGCAATTTCACCCGCTTCTTTGGTAGCCTGACGTTGAGCATCATTAAAGTAAGCCGGAACGGTAATAACCGCTTCTGTTACAGAAGTACCTAAATAATCTTCTGCAGTTTTTTTCATTTTTTGCAAAGTCATCGCAGACAATTCTTGAGGTGTATACAAACGACCATCAATATCTACTCTAGGAGTATCGTTATCTCCTTTTACCACTTTATACGCAACGTTTGCAGTTTCTTTTTGACTTTCGGAGAATTTATTCCCCATAAATCTTTTGATAGAAGCTATGGTTTTGGTTGGATTGGTTACCGCTTGTCTTTTAGCAGGATCTCCAACTTTAATTTCGCCTCCTTCTACAAATGCGATAACAGATGGTGTCGTTCTTTTACCCTCTGCATTTGCAATTACTACCGGTTCTCCACCTTCCATTACAGAAACACAAGAGTTGGTAGTTCCTAAGTCGATTCCAATAATTTTACCCATGATATTTAATTTTATTTTAATGCAAATTTTATCCGATTAAGTCAAGGATTGTGCCATTAACTTTCTTGGTAAAAAATGACATTAAAAATGACTAAAAACAAAAACACCACTGACAAAGTGGCATTTTATTTTATAAAATAAAGTAATTATACAACTAAAAACCCATAAAAATAGCATTTGCAAACAAAAGATTTCCATTTTCCCAAAAACCTCTAAACATAGGATTATCTACCATATACACTACTTTTCCTCTGCCTATTTCGTCAACTGCAATGGTAAAGTTTTCGGATAATTTCGACTTAATTTCTGCTCCAATAAAACCATGACTTTGGTATTTTTTTGGAATATACATCACGTTTTGTGCCCCTTTTAGTAATTGAAAACTTTGATTAGAAGTTTTTAAACTAAAATATTGTTTGCCTAAACCAAATCCTAATGGATGACTATCGTCTACTACGTTTTCTAAAATTGCTCCAGTTACTTCGTTGGAAATAGATCTTCGTTCTTGTGAGTCAAATTCGTCAAATCTGCTTTTTAACTCCCTTTCTTTACGTTTTTTACTTTGTTGGTTTGCAGTTTCTTCTTCAGCAAATTTAGTCAACCGATATCCTTCTCTATCTTCGAACAATCTTAAAGCAGACCCAATCGCAATAATTTTACCTCCTTTTTGTATAAATTCATCTAAAGTCTTTCTTTGGCTATCTGACAAATTATACCAACCTTCGGTTAAAATAACGGTATTAAAATCCTGAAAATTTATCCGATTAAAATAAGCCAATTCCACTTTGCTGTGTGGATAGGAAACTCTTTCATCTAAAAAATGCCAAATTTGGCCAAAATCAACATTACTTATCCCTAATCCTCCTAATAACAAAATTTTAGGAGATGCTAAAAACGGATACAATTCTCCCCCAATATCTCCTCCTTTGCCACCAAATCCGGTTTGAAGATATATCACATCTAATTTATCTTTGGTTATTTCTTGTACCAACAGCTCTAAATTTTCAACAGAAAGATTGTCTGCTTTGGTAACTATTAAAGTGCCCTTTTCAAAAGACTTCCCATCGAAATTGATACTTTTTTGTAAGCACCTCACTTTGATTTGCTTTTGATGTAAAGCTCCTAAAATTTTTGCTGATACTACATTATTCCATGGAATAGCAACTGCATAAAATTTTGCTGGTTTGATGGTTTTTTCCAAAATAGTGTTATCCTTGGCAGCTACTTTTAAAAAAGATTTTACACCATAAGTCTCTACCCCATAAGCAAAAGGTAAAGCCCAGGCAGTGATGTCGTATGACAAGCTATCGGTTAATTTGTGGTTAGGTTCCATCAAAACCTGAGTTAATACAGCTCTTGGTTGATCTACTGAAATAACCACGTCATTGGGCTGCAATTGAAAATTGGCTTCTTTGCCTGTTTGGTAATGCCATCCTTTCAGACTTACATTTTGATCGGCTACTTGATACTCAATTTTATTTTTCTGTAACAATTGTAATAATCCTTCTACTTTCGGACTATTTTTTACCACATACGATTTGAAATTTCCTAATGGTTGCGATCTAGACTTTATAAAATACTGGTGAAATTCTTGAATCAAATTATTTCTTTCCAAGTATGACAATTCCACTGCTGCTAAAATTGCTTTGGTGTGATGCTCTAACCTATCTTGAATGGTTAAAATCTGACCATTATTTTGTCTAACAGCTCGTCCGGCTCCAATTCCACCTTGCTCGTAAGTCATCCCAATTGCTCCGTTATAAGATGGATACGTATCACCATAACTAGGATAAAACAAATCAAATCGCTCTCCAGAATAATACAACCAACCCTTTTCGTCAAATTTTTTTGAAGTTAACTCCCCTATTTTTTGGTGAAACTTTCGTTGATATGCAGTAATTTGCTCATGAAATGGTTCTGCAGCAGGAGGAAAAAAATATGGTTCGTTATATCCCATTTCATGTACATCTGCATGAACCATAGGCATCCATTGTTGGTATAATGCAATTCTGAGTTGCGACTCTTTTTGGGTTTGCCAAGCCCAATCTCTGTTCAAGTCATTTACATAATGATTTTGTCTTCCTCCAGGCCAAGGCTCCATGTGTTCTCTATCGGTTACTCCTGGATGTAATTGTGTGCCCGTGATATCTCGCAACCAATGGGAATATCTTGCAAAACCATCCGGATTTAAACAGGGGTCTAAAATTACAATAACATCTTGCAACCACTTTTTAGTTGCCGCATTATTTGGATTCACCAATTCATAAGCCACGCTTAATGCACTTTCAATAGAACCAATTTCGTTACCATGAACATTAAAACTTAACCAAACAAATGCTTTGTCTTGTCTGGTTTTGCTACCAGGTAATAGCCCTATATTGGTTAAATGCTGTTTACGAATAGTTTCTATATTTTTTAAATTTTCTTCTGAAGAAATAAAATATACATTCAAATTTCGGTCTTGGTAGGTCTTTCCGTACACTTGATGCTGAATTTGGTTAGAATTTTTAACCAAATGTTGAAAATAATCTTCTACATGATGGTAATAAGAAACGTGTTTGCCATAATGCGGTAAAAATTGATGTGGTGCTTGTACTTGGGCAAAAAAACCCCAAGTGATAAAACATCCGAATAACCAATATCTCTTTAAATTCATATGCTGGGTTTTAAACAAATTAAAATTATGGATTTTCAACTATAAAAATTTCAACTCTTCTATTTGCAGCTCTTTGTATTTCATCTGTCTCTGGTATAGCAAATAAAGGTTCTTGAATTCCTTTACCTTCAAAAGTTACTCTTTCTTCTTTAATTCCATTTGCAATTAAAAATTGTTTGATTGCCTTTGCTCTGTCTTTTGATAATTGAAACGTTTTGGCTGAAGCGTTGCAACACATATGTCCTATAACTTTGATTCTTAAATTTGGATTTTGTTGCATTACAAATAATAGCTCATACAACTTTGGTCGAGATTCTTTAGTTATTGCAAAAGTGTTCCAATGAAAATTTAGAGGTTCTAATAAAAATGTTTCTCCTTTTTTGGCCAAACTAACTTTTTGCATAAAAGCAATATCAAACTCTAAAATAGTTTCCGAACCATCCATTTCTTTAATTGCTAAAGCATCCGGAAATTTTGGAGCTACTTTCTCTTTAACTATGGGAATAATTCCTAAAATTTCGTTTTCTCTTTCTAAGTCTTTTTCCAATATATATGTAATAGTAACTCTTCGATTTTTACTTTTTTCGGTATCTTGTTGATGCAATTTTCCAAAACTTCTGGTTTTAAAATCTTCTCTAATTTGAATTTTGTCTTTTAGTTCATTCCATACTGATTGCACCCTTTTCTTTGAAAGTGTATCGTTATAACCAATACTTCCGTCCTCATCTGTAAAGCCTTCCATCGCAACTACTTTGTCTTTTTGATGGCTTTGTACCCAATGGAAAAGTTTTTCTTTTTCAGTGTTAGATAAGTTAAACTGATTTGAATCAAAAAACACGGAAAATTGTTCTTGTGCAGAAGCTGAATATGAAATTAAAAAAAAGAGGATTAGAATTCTTATCATACTTTTAAAATACAAGCATAAAAGTACACAAATAATGCCATAAAAAAAGCCATCCATAAAATTGGATGACTTTCTCTACAAACTTAACTTAAAACTATTTAATAAATAACAATTCTCTGTATTTGGTTAAGGTCCACATTTCGTCATCAATTAACAACTCTAGCTTGTCTGCATGGTAACGAATTTCTTCAAAATATGGCTTCACCTGATTACAATAGGCATGTGCCATTTGTTCTGCAGAGCCTAAAGCATTTGCTTTTTTTCGTTCTTCCGTCATTGCATCAATTTTGCTATTGATCGCTTCGATATGGTGAGAAATTTCTTTGATTAAATTTATCTGCTCTGAAGCCAATTTAGAATAATCTGCTCCAAAAATATCTTTCAAACCTTTTACATTTTCAATCAATGTATTTTGATATTTAATGGCAGTTGGAATTACGTGGTTACGAGCAATATCTCCCAAAACCCTACCTTCAATTTGAATTTTTTTGGCATATTCCTCTAATTCAATTTCATATCTGGCTTCAATTTCAACATGATTCATGATGCCTAAACTTTCAAATAAAGCCACTGAATTTTCAGAAACTTTTGCTTTTAAAGCATCAGGAGTGGTTTTGAAATTACTTAATCCTCGTTTTTCTGCTTCTTTTTCCCATTCTTCGCTATAACCATCTCCTTCAAATAATATTTTCTTGGTTTGCTTGATATATTCACGTAGCACATTAAAAATTGCTTCATCTTTTTTCAAACCACTATTTTCTATCAAAGCGTCAACTTCTTTTTTAAATTCTATTAATTGTTGAGCTACAATAGCATTCAATGTAGTCATTGCATTGGCACAATTGGCACTACTTCCAACGGCTCTAAATTCAAATTTATTTCCAGTAAATGCAAAAGGAGAAGTTCTGTTTCTATCAGTATTGTCTAATAATACATCAGGTAATTTGCCAACCACATTTAATTTTAAATCTGTTTTTTCTTCTGGAGATAATTTTCCTTTCGAAACTCCTTCTAATTCTTCTAAAACTTTGGTTAACTGTTCTCCAATAAAAATAGAAATTATAGCAGGAGGAGCTTCATTTGCACCTAAACGATGGTCATTACTAGCAGATGCAATAGAGGCTCTTAGCAATGCTTCGTGGTTTTGTACTGCTTTAATCGTATTGATAAAGAAAGTCAAAAATTGCAAATTACTCATTGGAGTTTTGCCAGGACTCAACAAATTGATTCCGGTATCTGTTGCCAAAGACCAGTTGTTGTGTTTCCCTGAACCATTTACTCCCTTGAAAGGTTTTTCATGAAATAACACTTTAAAATGATGACGTTCTGCAACTTTTTGCATCACATCCATTAACAATGAATTGTGGTCAACTGCTAAATTGATTTCCTCAAATATAGGAGCCAATTCAAACTGACTAGGTGCTACTTCGTTATGACGTGTTTTTACCGGAATTCCTAATAACATACACTCATTTTCCAAATCACGCATATAATTCAAAACTCTGGTTGGAATAGAACCAAAATAATGATCCTCTAATTGCTGTCCTTTTGCTGAAGAATGCCCTAATAAAGTTCTTCCTGTTAAAATAAGATCAGGTCTTGATTTGGCTAATGATCTGTCAATTAAAAAATATTCTTGTTCCCAACCTAAAGTTGGTGTTACTTTGGTAACATTTTTATCAAAATATTTAGCCACGGAAGTTGCTGCATCATCAATAGAATGCAAAGCTCTTAACAATGGGGTTTTGTAATCTAATGCCTCTCCGGTATAAGAAACAAATACTGTAGGAATACATAGTGTTGTTCCATAAATAAAAGCTGGTGATGTTGGATCCCATGCGGTGTATCCTCTTGCTTCAAAAGTATTTCTGATACCGCCATTTGGAAAACTAGAAGCATCTGGTTCTTGCTGAGCTAGTTGACTGCCACCAAATTTTTCAACTGGATCTGACCCATCAAAAAAAGTTTCAAAAAAAGCATCGTGTTTTTCAGCAGTAGAACCTGTTAGAGGTTGAAACCAGTGAGTATAATGAGTTACACCTTTGCTCATAGCCCATTCTTTCATGCCATTTGCAACATAGTCCGCCATTTTACGATCTATTTTTGTTCCGTTATGAATAGCATCTTGAACTGCCTTATAGGCATCAGAAGTTAAGTATTTTCGCATTGCTTTGTCATTAAAGACATTGGTTGCAAAAATTTCTGATTTTTTACCTAATTCATCTACTTTAATAACTTCTCTTGAAAGTGCTTTATCTAAAGCTGAAAACCTTACTTTTGACATATTTTACAATTTTACCCTGTTAAAACTAGGGCAAAATTATAAAAAAAATAATTTTTAACGCATTTATCCCTTATATTTTTATAGTAAATTATCAAAATACTAAAATGATAGATACAGATACCCCAAATATGCTACTAACAAAAATATACCGAATTTATAGTCTATAGTTCCTTTTTGAGGTAAAAAGGAAAAAACAGGAATAAGAAGTACGATTAGTAGCATCCACCAAAAATCGAATAGTAAAAAACTTGGAGCAATATTTATTGGATGGATTAAAGAGGTCAATCCTAGGACACATAAAATATTAAAAATATTTGAACCTATGATGTTTCCAAAAGAAATCGCATTTTCCTTCTTTTTAATCGCAACCAATGAAGCAACTAATTCCGGTAAACTTGTTCCAATGGCTACAATGGTAACTCCAATCACTCTTTCAGAAACTCCTAATTTCTTAGAAATAATAATGGCATTACTCACCAAAAGCTCGGAACCAAAATACAAAGCTATAATACCAAGCAATAGGGTCAGAATAATTTTAACCCAAGAAACATTAACAAATTCAGCACTTGTGTCATCAAAAGTATCAGTACGAGCAGACTTAATCAAATAAGCTACATAAATAATCAATATCAAAATAAAGATAATTCCATCTATTGAACTTAAATTATGATCATAAAAACTTAGTAGATAAAATAAAAAAGTGGAAAATAAAAGAATTACATAATCCTTTTGAAAAAAAGACTTGTTTAGTGAAATTTTTGAAAACAATAATACAACTGCAAGAATTAAAGCTATATTAGCAATGTTAGACCCTATAACATTTCCAACAGCTAAATCAGAAGAGCCATTAAAAGCAGAAAGCACCGAAACCATTAATTCCGGTGCCGATGTTGCAAATGAAACAACCGTTAATCCTACAATTATTTTTGGAATATTTAATTTAAGAGAGAAGTTTACTGAAGAATTAAGCAACCAATCTCCACCTTTTATTAAAATTACAAAGCCTAATAGCAATAATAAATACTCCACTAATCTAAATTTTTAATTTTTACGTTAAAATTAGAATTTAATTTAGAAATTACATCGTTATAATTTGAATAATCTAATCGCATTTGTTGTACAAAAAATCCAGGCAAAATTACAATTCTAAATCTCTGATTATTGGTCCACTCAGTACCCAAAGTGTTTAAATTAATATCGGCTGATGACATAAAAATATTTGCATCAAAACGAGTATAATCAAAATTATATTGAATATCACCCAATGGTAATTGCACGGTTTGAGGTACCAATCGCCAAACTGGGTTTCCATTAAACTGGTCCCATTGAATGTAAACCAAAACAACATCAGAGGTGAACAATGGTGGATTAAATGGCACAAGTCTTGAAAAGTTATTAGTTGCGTTAAAATTTGTCAATACTTCAAAAACTTCAATTTGTGGTGCATCGTTTTCCACTATAGTTTCTTTAGTACAACCAATAAAAAGGAATATAAAAATTCCTAACAATGAGTAAATTTTTGCTTTCATACGAGTAAATTTTATTTTATTATGTTAGCATTTATCATGCCAATTTTTTAATAGTAAAAAACAAAAAACCCTTCATCGTAATGATGAAGGGTTGAAGAAGGCGGTGACATACTCTCCCACGGATGTAGTACCATCTGCGCAGGTGGGCTTAACTTCTCTGTTCGGAATGGGAAGAGGTGAGCCCCACCGCAATAACCACCTTAAATTTTTGTTTAAGGTTTCAGGTTTGAAGTTTCAAGTTTTTTGAACCTTAAACTTTAAACTTGGAACAATAAACGCCTCGCCTTTGTCGAGGCAAATATCTTAACATACTGAGATAAATAATTACAATGTGTTTCTTTCGA
>JAGXRF010000021.1 GCA_018335925.1 Flavobacteriales bacterium | reverse complement strand
ATTTATAAATATAAAGAAAGCAATTTAACCTCCTTGTAGATACCAATATTTTAAAATTAATCCACCTTAACCATAATAAATTCACCTGTTGGATAACGAAAACTAATTACAGGAGCACCTTCCGGAGCAGAGCCAATAGAATAATTTATAAGTATCCTAATTGCAGGCAAACCATTGTGTATTATTTTTCTGGCATAAAAGGTAGAAGGTGCATTGCCTCCGGGATTTGTAATTATACCAATAATAAAACTTTCTCCCACATTACATTCATTACACCCGGGAGCCGGTCCAATTTGAATCATATCTGAATCAATAGTTTCGTGAAATGGATTTGGAAAAGTACCTGTTTGTGCCAAACCATTGTGCAATTCCAAGCCATCAAAAACATGTTTGTACCCCCCAACCAACATATCAATATGGCAATTAAAAACACCATTAATTGGTACATGCACTTTTTTTTGAAATTTAATTTCAAAAAGTTGGTTGCCGTTTTGGTAACGATAGGTGCCAATAAACTGATCAAACACTTGGTCTATATCTTTAAAGTATACACCGGGTATGAACTTTACTTTCTCTTTTATATTTATTGTTTGTGCATTTAAAGCACTTAGAGATATAATTACTAATGTTAAAATTATATTTTTCATTTATAAGTGTTTTTTAATTTAATAACAGTTTTTAAATATTAATTACAATATCCATCAGGTAAATATAAAACAGATGGTTGGTTGTTTAACTGAGCAGTTGTTGCTTTACGCCATGTGCCAGGACTAGTGGCATTAGGTTGGTAATAATCGTACATGGAAATGCCAAAATCTTTAAATGTTTCTAAAAATTTAGCATGATTATGGCCGTAATTAGAATACATCTGTTTGCTAATGACTTCTATTTTTTGGTCTCTACTTAAACTTTGGTCAGCCCAGTTTGGATCATTTAATATTTCATTTACTTTACTAGAAAGTGCAAATTTATCATTAACTGTTAAAGATTTTACACTTGGGTTGTTTACATCTTGTGGGTTTACCGAAACCAACATTAATACTGCTTCATTATCATTAATTATGCCATTTGCAGGGGAATAACTCGCATTAGTGTTGTCAAGTAAATTTACAATATCTCCAAAAGAAAAAGTATTATATAATTTGCCATGATGTAAATGAATACCTCCATAATAATTTACTCCCCCAGGCATCTTAACAGCATCAAAACTACCAGCTATTAATTGCTGAGGAGGATAACTATAGGAACCTGTACTAGGATCTAAAATTCTTTTAAAACTAAAAGCATATTCCACATTTGCATTTGGCAACATGCTTTTTAAAACATTTATATAAGCCTGTGCATTGTATTTTAAAGGATCCATCATTTCTTTTAAAACTTCACAAGGGGGTTTTACTGGTGGATACAACACCCCAAAATCACCATCGGGGTTACATGGATCAATATTCGTGTTTTTACCACTATGTATGATCGCTGGAGGCAAGCTTGTATTACAAGTGTTAAATAATATTGTATACCCCTTTTCACCCTCATTACATATACAGGAAGAATCCTCACCAAAGTGTTTTTTATGACAACAGGGTATTTGCATTAAGTACCAACAACTTGAATAGTCCGGTGTTGGTGTATAACCTCCTACGCTACCACCACCTCCACCACTACCAGGATTTGGAATACCTGGGTCAAAAGATCCTGCTCCACCACCTCCACCAGAAATTGGTATTGGATTTTCCGGACATGGATCATCTGAAATTAAGCTGTAAGTAGTAAAAGTAGTAAAAGCATTAAATTGATAATCCTGATCAAAATTCTCGTATTTTACTAAAATTAATTTAATTTCTTCATCGATTTGACTGTAAACTAAATTGTGAAATATCTGATCACTATCTTCTGGGTGGTTAGTAATTCTAAACGTGTAATTTGTATTCCCCAAAGTATCTATAACCTGCATAATTTCAGAGTAATCAATAGTTCCTTCGTTAGACCGAGCATAAGTGCCTGCTTTGCCTAAAATACGAAGTTTGCTTTTGGAAACTTTTTTTTCTAACTGATTCATTACCAATTTAGCTTCTGCCCCTTTTAAATATTTTATTTGTGGCTTTTTGTGTTTTACTCCAAAAGTAACCGCATTGTCATGAATTTCCTCACTACAATGCCAAAACAAACCAGTGGCAAATAATAATAGGGTTAAAATTAAAACTTTTTTCTTCATAAAAATATTTTGTTAGTTATGGTTATGTAAAACTATTTTTGTTTTGTTTAATTGGATAAATAAATATTTCTATTTTTGAATTAATTATTCTATTTTTGAACTATTAATTCTGAAAACAATGATCCTGCAACCAGAAGTTAAAATCAAGCAAATACGTGAACTGAAAAATTTTACCCAAGAGTATATGGCACAACAATTAGGGCTATCTACCCGTGCCTACAGTAAAATTGAAACTGGCGAAACCCAATTAACCATTCATCGGTTGAATGAAATAAGTGCTATTTTTGGAGTTCCTCCTATGGAAATATTAGGATTTGATGACAAGCAAGTATTTAATAATTGCAAACAAGACGGTTATATTGGGATAAATCATATTAGTCATTCTGAAAAACTCATCCAACAATACGAGGACACCATACAAGCCTTGAAAGAGCAAATTGCTTTGTTAAAATTGTTGTTGGATAAGTAGCATAAAAACAAAGCTCAAAAACATACGTTTTTGAGCTTTGTTTTTAATATGTACAGACTTTATTTTTTCTGCAAACTTAAGTTTGAAAATCGGGTTACGTCAATTACTTTTTCTTCATCCACATCAAATGAAACTTGTATGCTATCGCCTACCGTTGTTAGCGGAATTTCGGTAGAAACTTGGGTAGAGCCTACAAAAATATTAGGATAATCGCGAATAGTAAAATAGTAAAAACTGTTGCCATTTTTCACATCACTTTGGATGCGTGTTACTACTGATTTGATAGATTTTTTTGCATCGCTACTGCTTGGATTAATTTTATTTCCGGCAGCATTATAAGTACTTTTAAAAGAAGTTAATGCTTCCCGCATCGAATTGCCAACCCCAACAATGGTATAATCGTTAATGACAACCAAGGCATACATTTTTACCAATCCCCCTTCATCTTTTAAAGTCATTACGTATGTTGGAATATTGTTGATGTTATACGGAATTGGCAACGAAGCTTTGTAACCTTTTTCTTGTACTTTCCCTTCTGCTGATTGTTGTGCTGCATATTCGGTTGCACCGCTTTGTTTATAAAAAGTAGTTTCTTTAGTTCGGGTATCTACCAATACAAATCCAACGGTACTCTCATCTGTTCCTACAGAAGTTATTCCGGTGTACCAATACGATTTGTCGTCTTTTCCGTACACCAAAGTTAACCCTTCTGTAATTTGTAACTTATCTCTGTTAGAAAAATTCCAATAACCTCTTATATATTCTCCCCAATCGTTTAATTGGGTTTCGATAAAATCAGCAGGTTGAATTCTATCTACCCAAGTCGGTGTGTTGGAAATGGTATAAGATTGAATTTCTCCTGTTTGGGCATCTACTAACAAAATACCATTGGCATCACTTCCGGAATAACCTACTTTTTTATCATAGGTGGTAATGACCCAGAAAGGCTTTCCATCTTCGTCAATTTCAAAAGTAAAATCACCTAAGCCTTTTGTAGCATGCCCACTAAAATACACATGACGGTGTAAATCTTGATAAAAAAAAGCCTCAGGTTGGTATTTGATTTTGATATCCTTCCCTTGTACATTTTGCACCAACTTTACATCTCTTTCGTTGGTGGCTGAAACCATTACATAACCAGGAGTTCCGTGTTGGTTATTCATCCACTTAAAAAACCCAGAATGTAACAATGGAGCTACCCAATACAATTCGTTGTTTACTTTTTGAATAGAAAATTTTCCTAATTCTACTTGACTTCCTAATGCTGGTTGAGAACCTATAATTTTTTCTCCTAATAAATAAGCCAAAGGCCTATCTACCACTCTAATTTTATCTAATGAAATGGGAGCAATATGAGAGGATATTTGTTTACCGTTTTTAACTTCTCCTATTAATTTTTGGTAGGAAACATGATGAAAAATAGTTGCGGAAGTTGCCGTAGGCACTATTGCCAAAAAGCCTAAAACCAATAAAAACAAACCAACTACAACTTTGCTTGGTGCTTTGGTAACTACTATTTGGGTTTCGCTTTTTGATTTAAATCGAAAAGAAAACATCATCCAAATAAGTAGTGAGGTTAAAATAAAAAGTGGCAAACCGTAAAACCCATAATTTAAAACCGGCAACCACGAATAAAAAAGAACAAATACCAAAAACAGCAATAACCCAATGGAAAGTATTTTTTTACCCATATCTTTTTTATTTGTTTGTACGTTTATCTAACAAAAAAGTTACAAAATTTCTAATAAAACTCGATAAAATTTATTTCGGACTAAGCACAGAAAGTTCTAAAAAAAGCTAGAAATTTCATGTTGAAGCTTCAACAACTCCTCCAAATAAGTTCGTTCGTTGGATAAGCGAGGAATTTTATTTTGTCCGCCTAACTTGTCTTTTTGTTTCAACCAATCGTAAAACAAATTGGTTCTGGCCACCCGTAATTGCAACGGATTTAAGGTCATGTTATTAAACCTTTTGGCTTCGTAATCGGAATTTACTTCTTGCAAATGTTGGTCCAACAACTCCGAAAATTCTTGGTAATTTTCAGGAGTTTGGTTAAATTCTACTACCCATTCATGGGCTCCTTTTTGTTTGCCTTCCATAAAAATTGGAGCAACCGTGTAATCTTTTACCGAGCAATTTAATTTTTTACAGGTTTTTGCCAAAGCAGCTTCGGTATTTTCTACCATCAATTCTTCTCCAAATACATTAATGTGGTGTTTGGTTCTTCCTGTTACTCTAATTCGATACGGATGTATGCTGGTAAAACGGACGGTATCTCCAATCAAATACCTCCACAAACCAGAATTGGTAGTAATTACCATGGCATAGTTTTTTCCTACTTCAACTTCCCATAACGGAATGGCTTTTTCGTTACTCGTACCAAAAGTATCCATTGGGATAAACTCGTAAAAAATTCCGTAATCTAACATCAACAATAAATCGCTGCTATCGTTTAAATCTTGGATGGCAAAAAATCCTTCGGAAGCATTGTAAATTTCGTAGTAATTAAAATCGCTTTTCGGAAAAAGCTTTTGGTATTGTGCTTTGTAAGGTTCAAAACTCACCCCTCCATGAAAATACACCTCGGTATTTGGCCAAATTTCTAACAAATGAGGCTTTCCGGTAGTTTCTAACACACGTTGCAACAACACCAACATCCACGAAGGAACCCCAGCCAAACTCGTCACATTTTCTTGAATAGACTCTTGTATTATGGCATCTAGTTTCACTTCCCAATTACTCATCAACGACACCTTACTGCTGGGAGTGGAGCTAAACTCTGCCCAAAAAGGCATGTTATCAATCAAAATAGCCGACAAATCTCCAAAAATGGTGTGATTATCCTGGTACAATTCTTTGCTACCACCTAAACGCAAACTTTTACCTACAAATAACTGCGAGTCTTCGTTATTGTTTAAATACAAACTCAACAAATCTTTACCCGCTTTGTAATGGCAACCCTCTAATGACTCATTGCTCACCGGAATAAACTTGCTTTTGGCATTGGTTGTACCACTTGATTTGGCAAACCACTTGATGTAGCTTGGCCAAAAAATATTTTGCATGCCTTTACGCGATTGTTCAATCAAAGGTTCTATTTCTTCATAAGTAACTATCGGGAGTCGTGAGGCAAAAGTGGCATAACTTTTTACTGATGCAAAATCGTATTGTTTTCCTAAAACCGTTCCTTCGGCTGTTTTTACTAACTGTAACAACAGCTCTTCCTGCACTTCGTGCGGGTACTTCATAAACAATTCCATTTGATGGATTCTCTTTTTTAAAATCCAACTGGCTATGGAGTTGATAATTGGTAGTGGCATAGGTTTTCGTTAGGTAAATGCTGCTTGCATTGCTCAAAAATAAATATTTTTGTGTTTATAAAATCCTTTTGATGAAATATTCCGGTACTTTAACCAAAATGCCTGCGGAATTGGGGCATCCTATTCAATACTATTTACTTTTAAACGGCTCTTTTTTACACATGAATGGCTTGTTGCAAAAAACCATACACTTAAAACATACCGGGTATGAATGTTTGCATTGTGGGTCGCATAAAAAAATATTCCGACAAGGATTTTGCTTTGATTGCTTTCAAAGCATTCCATCTGCCGGAGATTGGATCATGAAACCGGAATTGAGTAAAGCTCATTTAGATATAGAAGATCGTGATTTGGACTACGAAAAAAAGATACAATTGCAGCCACATGTGGTGTATTTGGCATGGAGTAGCGAAGTAAAAGTTGGAGTTACCCGAAAATCGCAAATTCCAACCAGATGGATTGACCAAGGTGCGGTAGAAGCTATTCCGTTGGTAGAAGTCCCGAACAGATATTTGGCAGGAATTGCCGAAGTAGCATTAAAAAACCACTTTGCCGACAAAACCCATTGGATGAAAATGTTGCAAGCCAAAGAAGTATTGGTAGATTTAGAGGAAATTCGCAATCAGGCAATTGCTTGGCTTCCGGAAGAAGTAATTCCGTTTGTAGAAACAACGAATGCCAACAAAACCCACTTGGACTTTCCGGTTTTGAAATATCCGGAAAAAGTAAAAAGTTTGAGCTTAGAAAAATCACCTGAATTTACAGGTACCTTAACCGGAATTAAAGGGCAATACCTCCTATTTGAAGATGGAACGGTTTTTAATGTTCGAAGCTCCGAAGGCTATATGGTGGAAGTTGTGATTGGGTAAAAATTATAAATAGCAATGGAAATGAAAATGAAAATGAAAATGAAAATGGAAAGTCTTAATCAATTTTTTTTACCGGACTAATTCAATTATTTAAGTTATATCTGTATTGCAAGAAGCAAAGTAATGAAGCAAGCATTATTCCTAAATGCGGCAAGTAGGTAGGCCAAGCATCATGAAAAAAAATTTCGTAAAGAATGTACATTGAAAAAGCAATTGTCCCAAATATTAAAATTGTAAACACTGCATTGGTCAAACTTTTATTAGACCATAAAAATTGTAGAGATTTAACTGAAGCTAACAATGCTATCAGAGTTGGAAACAAAAACCAAAAATAAAATTCAATACTACTGAATAGGTTTTTTGTTGGCATGTATAAATCTCAATTTACTTTTTCTGGCACAGTCACCTTTGTACTAACTTCTTTGATGTTTTGAAGTTCAAATTCAAAAGGTTCTATGTTGTCTCCCTCATAAATTTTTCCTCTTAAAATTTGAACCGGAATTTCGAATTGATAATGAGGTTGTACTTTAAATCTCTCATTAAAGTGCCACCAAGTATATATTTCTTGTTCAACTGGCACGTAAATTAGCTCCCACTTTCGGAATCTTTTGGTTTGCTTTTTATTTTTAAACACTTCAATAATTATTTTTCTTTCCCCATTTTCTGCCTCTTCATGAGATATTTTCTTTGGAAGATTTTGGTATTTAAAAAGCTTTTTATTTGAAATGTTTAAAGTGCTTTTGTAATTAAAAACAGTATCTTTTGTATGAGATTCTATTTGCACATCAAAATAATGATGTTTCATATTGTCATAATCCCTTACATTCACCTGAAAAATATTGGGTAAAATAGTAAATGCAATTAGGTAGTTTTTCTTAGGATTAGAAAAAACTATTTCCTCTTCCCATGTTGCATTTCCAAAAGATTTTATTTTGGTAATGGTTTTATGTGAAAAAGTATACGTTTGCGACAACGCAAATGAAGTGGTAAAAAATGTAAACCAAAAAATTACCAATTTTATTTTACATCTATACATTTTTAAGAATTTCCTCTCACTTTTTTTTCCCAATCCCATGCACTTTGCAAGGCTTCTTCAAGAGTATGGCTAGCCTTCCAACCCAATTCTTGATTCACTTTATCCGTATTGGCAAAAGCCTCCGTAACATCGCCTGGTCTGCGGTCTACGATTTTATAGGGCAATTTTTGGTTGGTTACTTTTTCAAAAGTTTCGATAATTTCCAATACAGATGTCCCTTTTCCTGTTCCTACATTGTATGTTTCTACCGATGATTGGTTGGCTCCTTGTAAAAGTCGTTCTAAAGCCACTACATGTGCATTGGCCAAATCCACCACATGAATATAATCGCGAATACAAGTACCATCTGGTGTTGGATAATCGTTGCCAAAAACCGACAATTCTTTTCTTAAACCAATAGCAGTTTGTGTGATAAAAGGCACTAAATTTTGTGGTACTCCAATAGGTAATTCACCTATAGCTGCACTACGATGGGCTCCTATCGGATTAAAATATCTTAACAAAATGCTTTGCACGTTAGATACTTTGGAGGCATCATGCACAATTTCTTCACCAATTTGCTTGGTATTGCCATAAGGCGATATGGCTTGCTGTACTGGGGCATTTTCAGTGATAGGCATTTGCTTGGCTTGCCCATAAACCGTACATGAAGAACTAAAAATAAAATGAGCTTTGGGTTTTTTGGCTAATTCTTGTAGTAAATAAACTAAGGTGTGGATGTTGTTTTCGTAATAATCTAAAGGTTTCTCAACACTTTCTCCTACTGCCTTAAATGCCGCAAAATGAATTACTGCATCTAACGATGGATATTTTTGAAACAGTTGTTGTACCGAAACTTTTTCTCTTAAATCGATGTTTTCAAAATGAGGGGTTACTCCAGTAATGGAAGTAATTCCATCTAAAACGATTAATTGAGAATTGGATAAATTGTCTACCACCACCACTTCATACCCTTTTTGTTGCAGTGCAACAACCGTATGAGAACCTATATATCCTAAACCTCCGGTAACTAAAACTTGTTTCATTTTTTATGAATTGATATAATTTAATACAGATTGTGTAATGAAGGTAATTTGCTCGTCATCCAACTCGGTATGCATTGGAAGCGATATCACTTCTTTACACAACAAATTGGTATTTGGAAAATCTGCATCCACATACCTTTCATCTTGGTAAGCTTTTTGCAAATGCAGCGGAATTGGGTAGTAAATTGCACACGGAATTCCTAATTCTTGTAAATGTTTCATCAAACCATCTCTGTCTTTTCCAACAATTCTTAGGGTGTATTGGTGAAACACATGGCAATCGCAAATCTCACAAATGGTTGGAGCAATAATATTTGGATGGTTTTCAAAAGCATTCGAATATTTTCTTGCAGCATTTTGTCGAGCTTGGTTGTAGCTATCCAACAAAGGTAACTTTGCGTTGAGCACCACTGCTTGGATGCTGTCTAATCTGGAATTTACCCCAACCACATCATGGTAATATCTGATGTACATTCCATGATTTACAATCCCTCTAATGGTATGAGCAAGTTCATCATCGTTAGTAAAAATTGCTCCACCATCTCCATAACAACCTAAATTTTTAGATGGAAAAAATGAGGTAGCTCCCACATGACCTATCGTTCCAGCTTTTCTTTTGGTACCGTCAGAAAACTTGCAGTTTGCACCAATCGCTTGGGCATTGTCTTCAATCACATACAAATTGTGTTCGTTGGCAATTTGCATGATAGCTTCCATATTGGCTGCCCTACCGAACAAATGTACTGGTACAATCGCTTTGGTTTTTGGAGTGATGGCTTTTTTAATGGCTTCGATAGAAATGTTCATGTTATGCAAGTCCACATCTACCAATACTGGGGTTAATTGCAACAAAGCAATTACCTCTACCGTTGCTGCAAAGGTAAAATCGGCAGTAATCACTTCATCACCAGGCTTTAAACCCAATCCCATCATGGCAATTTGCAAGGCATCGGTACCATTGGCACACGGAATTACGTGCTTCACACCAAGATATTCTTCTAAGTTTTTCTGAAATTCATGCACTTGCGGACCATTGATGTAACTTGTTTGGTCTAAAACTTCTTGAATGGATTGGTTGATTTGGTCTTTAATTTTATCGTATTGACTTTTTAAGTCAACCATTTGTAATTTTCTCATAAAAGTATCTATTGAAATAAATTGCTTTTTTGTAAAGCAATTCGCAACTACAAATTTAGAACAAATTGCCGTTGCACTTTTCAATTCTAACAAAAAAGTAAGAAGATTATTGTAAAAGTTCCCGTATTTTCGCAATCCATCTAATGTACAAATGCGATATTTATACACCCTTTTGATGAAAATCATTTGGCCTGTTTTACTAGGCTTGGGAGTTCGTAACCAAAAATTGAAACAATTCACAGAGGGAAGAAAGCAAACTTTGGATATACTCCAAAAAAAGTTAGATCCGAGTGCACCCAAAGTATGGTTTCATGCGGCATCGCTTGGAGAATTTGAGCAAGGTTTGCCCGTAATGGAAGCATGGAAATTAAAATACCCAGAGCACCAATTGGTGGTGACATTTTTCTCTCCTTCGGGATATGAAATTCGGAAAAAACATCCTATTGCTAGTGCGGTGGTTTATTTACCTTGGGATGTTCCAAATGAAGTCAAAGCTTTTTTAAAATTGGTGCAACCAACCCACGCATTCTTAATCAAATATGAATTTTGGCCTAATTTACTGTATGTCTTACAACAGAAAAAAATACCTACTTTTTTGATTTCTGGCATATTCCGACCAAATCAAATATTTTTCAAACCCTACGGATTTTGGATGCGAAAATATTTGGGGGTTTTTACCCACTTTTTTGTGCAAAATGAAATGTCTGAAAAATTATTACGTCAAATTGGATTAAAAAACATCACCATAAGTGGTGATACTCGATTTGATCGAGTTGCTAAAATTTTCCATCAAAATGAATCTATTCCTTTTGTGGAAACTTTTAAAAACAATCAACCTTTATTGGTGATAGGAAGTTCGTGGGAAGCAGACGAAAAACTTTGGACACAATTTTTACAAGAAGCCGAAACACCTTTTAAAGTTATCATTGCTCCTCATAATTTAAAAATAGAAAATATTGAAAATTTAAAGAGCTCCATCTCTCAAAAAACGATTCTTTACAGTCAAATAGAAAATGCTAATTTAGCTGAAGCAAAAGTGTTGATTATAGATGCCATTGGATTTTTAGCCAAGGTGTATAAATATGCAGATGTAGTTTATGTAGGTGGAGGTTTCGGAAACCCTGGGGTGCACAATGTACTAGAGCCAGCTGTTTTTGGAGTTCCCGTTTTGATTGGCCCTAACTATAGTCATTTTCCGGAAGCTAGTGATTTGGTTGAGCTAGGAGGAATTAAAAGTATCGAAACCGTTAATGACTTAAAACACTGGTTGCAACTATGGGAAGAAGAAAAGGAAAGACAAAAAACAGGAAAAATATGCTATGATTTTGTACTCCAACAAATTGGTGCAACAGATAAAATCATGAATGTATTGGAAAGTATTAAGTAGAAATTAAAATTTATAAAACCCAAAAAATGAATACCAAAAAACAACTTTTATTTATTTCTCTTCTCCTTTGGAGTATGGGCATTTTTGCACAACAAGGAGGTATGTGGATTCCATCGTTATTAGAAGGAATGAACGAAAAAGAAATGCAATCCCTTGGCATGCAGTTAACGGCTAAAGATATTTACAACGTAAACCAATCGAGTTTAAAAGATGCCATTGTACATTTTGGCGGTGGTTGTACTTCAGAAATTATTTCTCCAAAAGGATTGTTATTAACCAATCATCATTGTGGATACGGGCAAATTCAATCGCACAGTACCGTGCAAAACGACTATTTGCAAGATGGGTTTTGGGCCATGAAAATGACGGATGAATTACCAAACCCGGGTTTAACAGCAACTTTAATTGTAAAAATTGAAGATGTAACAAAGCTAATACTTGAAGGAACTCAAAACTTGACATCAGAAAAAGAAAAGCAATCGTTGATTGAAAAAAACATTCAAAGCTTGGTGACTTCATTTCCAAAAGAAAGCTGGCAAGAAAATCGAATACGTTCTTTTTATGAAGGCAACCAGTACTTGTTATTTGTGGTAGAGACTTTTAAAGATGTTCGTTTGGTAGGAGCACCTCCATCCTCTATTGGAAAATTTGGATCAGATACCGATAATTGGGTTTGGCCTCGCCATACTGGAGATTTTGCTCTATTTCGCATTTATGCCAATACAAACAACCAACCCGCAGATTACTCTCCAAATAATGTTCCTTACCAACCTAAGCACTTTTTACCAGTGGCTACTTATGGGGTGGAAGAAGATGATTTTACTATGGTTTTTGGATTCCCGGGCAGAACCCAAGAGTATTTACCAGCAGTAGCAGTACAACAAATTGTGGAAGACTTAAATCCTGCAAAAATTGAAATTCGCGACATCGCTTTGAAGGTCCAAGATGGTTTTATGAGAAAAGACCAAGCTATTAAAATTAAATATGCCTCTAAATATGCTTCTATTGCAAATGCTTGGAAAAAATGGATTGGTGAAAACCAAGGATTGAAAAAATCCAATGCCATAGCCATCAAACAAAAACAAGAAAAAGAGTTTTTAGCAAGAGTGCAAAAAGCAGGAAAAACAAGTGAATATGGTAATTTGTTAGCTGATTTTGGAAACAAATACCAAGGGATAGCTCCCTATGCTTTGGCAAGAGATTATTTTATGGAAGTAGTGATGCGAAATAGCGAATTTATGAGCTTTGGATATCGCATTCACCAATTAGAACAAGTTTTGCAAAACAGAGGAGAACAAGCCTTTAATGACAGAAAAACTAACTTGTTAAAAACATTTGAAAGCTTGTTTAAAGACTACGACAAAAAAGTAGATGAAAAAGTTTTCGAGCAATTACTTCCTCTATATCTACAAAAGACTCCGAAACAATTTTTACCAACCGATGTAAAAATTGATTCGCAAACAAACATAGTAAAAACCTATTTTGAGCCATCATTATTACATGATTTGTCACAGTTGCAAAGCTTGTTACAATCTGATGCTATCGAATTTAAAAGTAAATTACAAAAGGATGTTGGTTACCAATTAATCAAACAAATTTCAGATGCCTATTTAAACAATGTAGTGCCAACTTATGAAGTATTAAATACAGAAATAGCTGCATTACAACGCACTTATATGAAAGGCATCTTAGAATTTAGTAAACCAGAAGATCGCATTTTTCCGGATGCCAATAGCACTTTACGAATTACTTATGGAAAAGTAAAAGGATATCAACCACAAGATGCCGTGACCTACCATCCGATAACTTATTTGGATGGTGTAATTGAAAAATATGTCCCAGGAGATTATGAATTTGACTTGCCAGCCAAACTAATAGATTTATATGAAAAGAAAGATTATGGAACTTATGCTGACAAAAACGGAAAACTTCCTGTCTGTTTTATTGCTACCAATCATACCACTGGTGGAAATTCTGGTAGCCCAGCAATAGATGCAAATGGTAACTTAATTGGTTTAAACTTTGACCGTGTTTGGGAAGGCACGATGAGTGACATTTATTATGACCCTAATATTTGTAGAAATATTATGGTAGATGCTCGTTACATTTTATTTGTAGTGGACAAATTTGCTGGTGCTAAACACTTAGTTGAAGAGATGAAATTGGTTTACAAGAAGCCCAAAGCGAAAAAGAAATCGAAAAGTAATAAAAAAGCGAAAACGTTATAGATTAATACCTTTGCAAAAGCCTTATTTTCAAAGGATTTCATGTATTTTTTTTTTTTTGAAAAAAGTGAATTAAAAATTTTGTCGAATAAAAAAATTTATATCTTTGCTACGAATTAATAATTAACCTTTTATAATTAAGTAAGATGAAAAAAGTAATTTTAAGTTTAGTATTGGTATCTGCTTTCGCAGTATCTTTCACTTCTTGTAAAGAAAAAGAAGCTGAAGTAGAAGAAGTTGTAGAAGAAGTTGTAGAAGAGCCTGTTGTAGAAGAAGCTGCACCAGTTGTTGATTCTGCTGCTACTGAAGCTCCTGCTGAAGCTGCTCCTGCTCAATAATTTACTGAGTACGACAAAAAAGAGTCCTGACAATGTCAGGATTTTTTTTTGCTCTTGAATTTGAATAAATATTTCTGCAATATTATTCTCCTATAGTTCATAACCCATTGGAAATTGCATTACCAATATTATTTACTTAATTAGAATCCTGCTGAACTTTAAAACTACCTAATCAAAAATCTCTTATGTTACCTTTTCAAAGAAGCGGAATATAGGATATAAACAAAATACATATAAAGAAAAAAGCTCCACTTTATGTGAAGCTTTCTGTACTCGAGGCGGGACTTGAACCCGCACAGCCATTCTGGCCACAGGATTTTAAGTCCTGCGTGTCTACCAATTCCACCACTCGAGCAGTAGAGCGAAAAACGGGATTCGAACCCGCGACCCTCACCTTGGCAAGGTGATGCTCTACCAACTGAGCTATTTTCGCAATTAAGGAAACTCCCTCAATTGGAGGTGTGCAAATGTAAGACTTTTTGCAAACATTGCAAGTGTTTTCGAAAAAAAATTATTTCTTTTCGAGCAATTTTTTTATCTCATGTAACTTCATCATCGCCTCTACAGGCGTAAGAATATTGATATCCAACGACATAATTTCATCACGTACTTCTTCCAATAAAGGATCATCTAATTGAAAAAAGCTCAATTGCATGTCGTTTTCTTTAGTTGCCAATCCTTTTTTGGTAGGATTCTCAGCTCTTTGCTCTAATTTCTTTAATATTTTTTGTGCTTTTTGCACCACCAAGTTAGGCATTCCGGCCATTTTGGCTACGTGTATTCCAAAACTATGTTCGCTACCTCCGGGAACTAATTTTCGTAAAAACAAAACCGTATCTTTTAATTCCTTTACCGAAACATTATAATTTTTAATTCGCTCAAATTGTTCGTGCATTTCATTTAGTTCATGGTAATGCGTAGCGAATAATGTAAGAGGTTGGTTAGGATGTTGGTGTAAATATTCTGCAATAGACCAAGCAATCGAAATTCCATCATACGTGCTAGTTCCTCTTCCAATTTCATCCAACAAAATCAAACTATTTGGGGACAAGTTATTTAATATAGCAGCAGTTTCGTTCATCTCTACCATAAACGTAGATTCTCCCATCGAAATATTATCACTTGCTCCAACTCGGGTAAAAATCTTGTCAATAACCCCAATTTTTGCTTCTTTGGCCGGAACAAAACTTCCAATTTGTGCCAACAAAACAATCAGTGCTGTTTGCCGTAAAATAGCCGACTTACCTGACATATTAGGCCCGGTAATCATAATAATTTGTTGGGAATCTTTATCTAAATACAAATCGTTGGCAATGTAATTTCCGGTAACTCCTAATTGCTTTTCAATTACCGGATGCCTTCCTTCTTTGATATCTAAAACAGGCTCTTTACACATTTGAGGAAGGTGGTAATTTTGCTCTTGAGCCAACAAAGCAAAACCAACCAAACAATCTAATTGAGCAATAATTTGGGCATTTTGTTGCACTTGTTGTATGTAAGTAGATACCCATGAAACTAATTCCTCATAAAGTTTCAATTCTAGTTGTTGAATTTTATCTTCTGCCCCTAAAATTTTGCTTTCATACTCTTTTAATTCTTCCGTTATATATCGTTCCGCATTAACCAACGTTTGTTTTCTGATCCAGTTTTCAGGCACTTTGTCTTTGTGCGTATTTCGCACTTCGATATAGTACCCAAATACATTATTAAACGCTACTTTTAAACTGGGTATTCCGGTGGTTGAACTTTCACGTTGTTCCAACTCTTCTAAATATTCTTTTCCGGAGAAAGCAATTTTTCGCAAAGCATCTAATTCCGGATGGATTCCGTGTGCAATTGCATTTCCTTTTTGAATGCTTACAGGAGCTTCGGGTTGCAAGGTTTGATGAATTTTTTGACGCAACAATTCACATTCATGTAATTGGTCACCAAATAACTGCAAAGCTTCTTGCTGGCTTTGTAATGCGGTTTTTTTTAGTGGACTTATTCTATCTAACGATGTTGCTAAAATAACTAACTCTCTCGGACTCACTTTTCGGGTGGCAACTTTAGAAATCAATCGTTCTAAATCGGAAATTTGTTGAATTTGCTGACTAAAAAAATGCAACTGCTCTTGGTTTTGCAAAAAATATTGCACCACCTGATGTCTGGCTTCGATTAAAGAAATATCTTTTAAAGGCAAAGCCAACCAACGTTTCAACATTCGGCTTCCCATAGGAGAAACCGTTTTGTCAATCACATCAATTAAAGTTACCGCATTGGGGTGCGGACTGTGAAATAACTCTAAATTACGAATGGTAAAGCGATCCATCCAAACATAAGCATCTTCAGCAATTCGGTGCAATTGGTTGATATGCTCCAAATGCTGGTGTTGGGTTTCCGATAAATAATACAAAATAGCACCCGCAGCTACTATGCCATCGGTTAGCTCCTCCACTCCAAAACCTCTTAAGGAATTGGTTTGGAAATGTTTGGTAAGTGCTTCTAAGGAATAATCGTATTGAAACACCCAATCTTCCAACATAAAATAATGTGCATCTTCTCCAAAAACTTCTTTAAATTGGTTTCGGTTGGGCTTGGCAATTAAAATTTCGCTGGGCTGAAAATTTTGCAATAATTTATCTATATAATCTTCTTTGCCTTGCGAAAGCAAAAACTCACCGGTAGAAACATCTAAAAATGCGACTCCGATTTGCTTTTTCCCGAAGTGAATACTTGCTAAAAAGTTGTTGCTCTTTTGCTGTAACACTTCATCATTCAAGGTAACTCCAGGAGTAACTAATTCGGTAACTCCACGTTTTACAATGGTTTTGGTCATTTTTGGATCTTCCAATTGATCACAAATAGCAACCCGTAAACCAGCTTTTACCAGCTTTGGTAAATAAGTATGCAAACTATGGTGTGGAAAACCAGCCAATGCCGTTTCACTTTCTGAGCCATTGCCTCTTTTGGTTAATACAATTCCTAAAATTTGAGAAGCTCGAATGGCATCCTGCCCAAAGGTTTCATAAAAATCTCCCACCCGAAACAACAAACAAGCATCTGGATATTTACTTTTGATGCTATTGTACTGTTTCATTAATGGTGTTTCTTTGGTCTCTTTGGCTTTACCACTCATACGGCATTATTTTTTTTGAAAAAAAAGTTGAATTTATCAATTGGTAAATATACATACTTCACTGAAATTTTATAAAACAATAAAACACCCTATTTTTGCAGCATGAGAAAATTAGCCACTTCCGAATTACCTCGATTAGAAATTGAGGCATTTAAACAAGCAACCAAAACTCCCATTAGAATTGTTTTAGACGACATAAGAAGTTTACATAACGTTGGATCGGTTTTTAGAACCTCGGATGCTTTTTTGATAGATAAAATTTATTTGTGTGGCATTACCGCAACCCCTCCAAATAAAGAAATTCACAAAACTGCATTAGGTGCAACCGAAACGGTAGCTTGGGAATATGTAAAAGACATCCATGACTTAATCCCGAAATTAAAGGAAGAAAACTGGCAAGTTTTTGCCGTGGAACAAGTAGAAAATGCCACTTTTTTACAACATTTTGAACCAAGCAAACCTTTGGCATTGGTGTTTGGTAATGAAGTAAAAGGGGTACAACAATCGGTCATTGAAATGTGTGACGGATGTTTAGAAATACCGCAATTGGGGCATAAACATTCTTTAAACATTTCAGTAAGTTGTGGCATTGTGGTTTGGGATTTGTTTCAAAAAATGGAACATTTAGGGTTAAATTCGTTAAATATCAAATAATTACCCTCAATTCATTTGGTTGTTAACGAGCAATTGTTACTTTTGCTTCGTCCTAAATTATTCGAGTATCTTTTATTTTTCATGAAGTATTTTTTAACCACCCTTTTCTTCGTTGCTTTTGTTTCCATTTCGTGGAAAATTTCAGAAAAAGAAACTACCAATCAACCAAAGTTTGCAATAGCCAAAAATACATCCATGTCTGTGATGGATATGGCTGACTCTTTGTACCAAGAAATTCAACCAGGTAAGTTCCAAATTCCTTCTTCTACTGCATTTATGCAAGCATTTCAAGGGTATTATGCGTTAAAAATGCAAGGAAAAATTCAAAAAGAAATTTTAACCATCGTTGATTTTAGTTTGTCATCTACCAAAAAACGTTTGTGGGTAATTGATATGAAAAACTCCCAAATATTATTTCAATCGTTGGTTGCACATGGCAAAAATTCAGGAGAAGAATTTGCCCAAAAATTTTCCAATATTGCCGAATCCTACCAAAGTAGTTTAGGTTTTTATTTAACTGGAGAAACTTACCAAGGAAAACACGGATTTTCGTTAAGATTAGATGGTTTAAATAAGGGAATCAATCACGCAGCAAGAGATAGAGCAATTGTAATACATGCAGCAGATTATGTTTCTGAAAAATTCATCCAACAACATGGCAGATTAGGCAGAAGTCAAGGTTGTCCGGCATTGCCAGCTGAAGTCAACCAATCGATTATTAATACCATTCACGGACAATCCGTAATGTATATTTATCATCCAAGCATTGCCACGAAACCTTTATACATGTTGCAAAGTTAGCATGTTACAAAAATGCTCTCTTAGTAGTTTCTTTCTTTGGTAAAGGTCTGTCCCAACCATAAATATCGTCTCTAAATTGCGGTTTCCCGTCTTGCATCCAAGCAGTCCAATACCACAAGTGCACCTGAATTTGTCTTTTTAAGTTAATTTGTGTAGTCTTTCCGCTAGCCAATATTTCTTCCAATTTTTCTTGGTTCCATTCCGCAATATCTTGTAATAAATAAGAAGTAAACTCTGTAGGATCTTGTACTCGCACACAACCTGAACTAAGTGATCGTTGGTCTAAACCAAAAGCATTTCGGGTATTGGTATCGTGTAAATACACCGAATGTTGGTTGGGAAACATGATTTTTACCAAACCCAGAGAATTGCTGTTTCCCGGACTTTGCACATATCTGTAACTTCTGAATTTAGAAGGGTTCCATTCCGAAGGAGGTACCCGATTACCTTGCCCGTCAAAAATTTGAATGTTCTTTCCTGCAAAATAACCTCTATTTTTAGAAGCAGCAGGCACCACATCTTCTTTTAAAATAGTTGGAGGAACCGTCCAAGTTGGGTTCCAAACCACATGGGTAATTTTGCTCGAAAGTACAGGAGTTTTTCTGCTTGGTTTTCCAACGATTACTCGATACTCTTTTTGAATTTCTCTGTTCTTCAGCATATATAATCTAAAGTCCGGAATATTCACAACCACATCTTCCTCTTGCAACAATGTATCAAACAATCGCCATCTTTCCATATTTAGGATAATTTGTTGAATTCGTTGCTCTTTGGTTTTATTCAATGCTTCTAAGGTTCTTTTTCCTGCTACTCCATCGTTCCCTAAACCGTGATGCAATTGAAACAGTTTGATAGCTTGGTACGTGATGGTATCCAAAACCGAAGAAATACTATCGTTTTTTGGAAGATAATTCCAATATTGCAGATTCTTTTTTAACAAAACAACCGATGCAGAAGTGTCAGAAAGCACTAATTTTTGGTCTGTTTTTATAGGGTAATGTTTGGCTTCCGGTAGATTTTTAACATAAGCTAACGCTTCTTTCAAAGAAGCATATACCGGATATTGTGGAGCTATTTTTTGCCATTGCAATTCGTATTGAACTGAAGGAATAAATCCCAACAAAACAGAAGCAATGGCAGGTTTTGGTTGCACCATGTCCCAATTTTTACCTAAAGATTTCCAATCGGTAGTTCCGTACTTAACTTTTTCGATGTAAGTTACTAAAGCTTTGGTTAATGAAATATCATACAAGAGCAAGTCGTTGGTAGAAAGTTGATGGAATTGATTTTCATCTACTATTATTTGGTTCCATTCTTCCGGAAAATCTTCGATGCCTTCTTCATGAATTTTTTGAAGTTTTTCAATAAAATCCGTTCTGCAATTAAACGCAGTCCAATAAGTTTTCCATTGATTTTTTCGATAAAAATCAAGTAACAAAGAATCTTTTTCCTGACCTAACCAAACGCTATCAACCGGAATTACCACTCCTTCGTTGGTTTTGGTGACTGTTAAATTTTGGGCAATTGGAGTTGTCTTTTTGGTTTCACAAGCAAAAAGAAGCATCCAAAAAGCAATAAAAATTATTTTAAAAAAGAATCGCATTAAAAATATCTTTACCTAAAGGTAAGAAATCTTGCTAAAATAATGCCAAGTTTACATTGTATTTATCCAACGGATGGCAAAACCATTTCATCGTACCTTAAAATGGTGGAATATCCTTTACTTGCAAAGTAGCTAGATGGGTTATTTTGACTAACCACAAGCACAAAATCACCTCCCCAAGCTCCTAAACTTTTGATCCCTCCTTCAAAGTCGGAAAAAAAAGTTTCTTGAATAGTAGGACTTTGCAATACATCACTCATTTTAACTTCGTGTTCACGGATTAATTGAAGAAACTCCTGCAGATCACTACACGCTAAAACCGCTTTGGTAATTCGGTTAATGGGCTGGATGGTTTTGGCCCAATCATGGTTTTTTCTAAGATATTTTTGGACTTCTCTTTGGCTATCTTGCTTTTGGTTTAAATGAACAAAATACAGGTATTTGCTAAATTTTGGTAGAAAGTTTACCCTCTTTACCAATGGATCTCCATCTAGCAATTGGTAAATAATAGGAACTTCGTTTTTGGCACAAGAAATGTCATAGCCACTGCCTCCAAAAGTAGCTTGTAACAAATCCCAAGCATCTATTTTTCTCCATTGGGCTAAGTTGTTAACTAATGTAGAAGACGTCCCTAATCCCCAATTTCTTGGAAATGTTAGTTTGGTATGCATTTTAAAACCTCCTTCCCAAGGAGATTCTTGATAACAAAATTGAAGCAATTGCAACAACCTACTTCTTACATCGGTTACAGGTTGGCTAGTGCCTTGAATTTGTGTCAAGGTAAAGATTTCTTGCACCCAAATATTTCCATTTTCCTCATAACCAATCCACTCGATATTGTTGGCAGATATTGGTTCTACCTCCAAACTTTGTCCGAATTTGGTTGGGACTGCCAAAGCCAAAGCACCGTCTAAAACAACATATTCTCCGGTTAGCAATAGTTTGCCATGACTGTAATAGGTGGTCATCTTAGGAATTTTTTCGCAAGTTTTCTAAAAAAGAAGCTACCGATGCATGGGTAATGGTGCTGTTTTGCACATAAGCCTGTACCGCTTTTCTTTCCTCCGGACTGGCATGGTACTGATTTAAGATGTTATTAAGGTGCATTTTCATGTGACCTTCTTGAATTCCTTTGGTAGTAAGCGAACGTAAAGCAGCAAAATTTTGAGCCAAACCTACGGTTGCAACAATTCGCATCAATTGTTCAGCCGAAGGTTTTTGCAAGATTTGCAAAGCAATTTTAACTAAAGGATGCAAAGAAGTTAGTCCTCCAACCGTTCCCAAAGCCAAAGGCACTTCTAACCAAAATCGAAAAATACCATTTTCGATACTTGCATGTGATAAACTGCTGTAAACACCATCTTTGCTTGCATAGGCATGTGCAGCAGCTTCTACTGCTCTAAAATCGTTTCCGGTAGCCAACACTACTGCATCAATTCCGTTCATAATGCCTTTGTTGTGTGTCACGGCTCTATAGGGTTCCACTTCGGCAATTTTAACCGCTGCTACCATTTTTTCAGCAAATTCTTGTGGGTTTTCAATACCTTTCTCCACTAAATCTTCTACTGGACAACTTACTTCTGCACGAACCACACAATTGGTAACATAGTTTGACAAAATACTCATGATTACCTGGATGGGTTGTTTCCCTTCAAACAAAGCAAAATGCTCTGCCTCTAGCAACATGGTTTTGGCAAACTGCTCTAAACAGGAATTGATAAAATTTGCTCCCATGCTATCTTTGGTATCAAAGGTGGCATGGAGCTGGTAATAATTAGGTATTTTATGATTTTGGTTTTTTAATTCGATGTTTAAAATTCCTCCCCCTCTTTTTTGCATATTTTGTGTAATATGCTGGGTGGTTTCGTGCAATTTAGGCAATAAAAACTGCCAAAACTCTTGTAATGCTTTGTTGGAGCCGTGGTACATAAAATGTACTTGACCAATCTTTTCAGTTCCTACAATCGTGGTTTTAAAACCACCTCTTTTGCTCCAATATTTGGCAGATTTGGCTGCTGCAGCAACTACCGAACTTTCTTCAATAGCCATTGGTACGGTAAAAAAAGTACCATCAATCAAAAAATTAGGAGCAATACCAAGAGGCAAATAAAAATTACTGATGGTGTTTTCGATAAACTCATCGTGTAAATTTTGTAAATCCTGATCGGCATTCCAATATTGCTGAATGATTTGTTTTGCTTGCTCAGGGTTAGAAAAATAGGTGTTACTCAACCATTGGATTTTTTCTTCTTTACTCCATTTAGAAAAACCCGAAACTTCGTTGCTCATTGTTGCTATTTTTAGAATGGCAAAGATACGTAAAAGTGTAAAGGCTGGAATTTAATTTCAAAAAGTAAAAAAGGAGTCGGCAATCAACCGACTCTTCCTTTTATTGAACACCTCCACCTATCGCTTTAAATAAATTCACTTGGTTTTGGGTTAAAGCGGTCATGGCATCTAGCCATTGTAGTTGCGATTGTAAGTAATTTTCTTGAGCAGTTATCACTTCCAAAAACGATGCTCTACCAGTAACAAATAACGCTTGCGAAGTTTGAATAGATTTTTTTAATACATCTACTTGTAATTTTCTTTCTTGTTTTAGTTCGGTAAAATATTTTTCTTTTTGCAACAAGCCGTAAACTTCGGTAAAAGCTTCAACTACTGTTTTTTGGTATTCCACATATGCTTTTTTTTGGTGAGCTTTGCTCATCATTAACTGCGATTTTAATGCTCTTCTGTTTAGCAATGGAGCAGATAAATTTGCAAACAACTCATTAGCTAACGACTCGGGAGTATCTAATAAAAATTGACTTCTGAATGAATGTAAACCAAAAGCAGCAGATAATTGCAAAGATGGATAAAACGCTGCTTGAGCAGCCCTTACATTGGCATTATTGGCATGCATTTCGTGTACACTTGCCTGAATATCCGGACGATTTTGCAACACAAAACTCGGAACAATGGTAGGTAAATTTTTGGTGAAAGTAACTGAACTTTCAATAGCGTTTCTTTCTACTGCTTGCGGAAACCTTCCACACAATATGTTGATTTGGTTTTCAGTTTCTAAAATTTCTGCTTTTACCTCTAAATACAATGCATTAACTTGATGCAATTGTGCTTGAATAAGTTCAATCCCCAATTCGTTGCTTCTTCCGTATTCTTTTTGCAATTTTACCGCTTCCAGAGCATTTTCGCGAATGTTTTTGTTTTCTTCTAAAATTTGTAACTCGTAATCTAAAATCATTAAGCGGTAATAATGATTGGCAACAGAGGCAACCATTTGGGTTTGAATAGCATTTCGGGCACTAGAAGAAGCCAAATATCTTTGCAATGCTCCCTTTTTTAGATTTCTCAATTTACCCCATACATCTACTTCCCACTGGGTAGATAAACCCAAATAATAATCAGGTACATTTGGTGCAGGTAATTTTTGTTCAGGAGTTAAATTGGTAGAAAATTGGGTGTCAAAATTTCCAACCCCATCAATAGTATAAGTTCCAAATCTGCGTTGTCCGGCTCTTACATTTGCATGAACTTCGGGTAACAATACTCCTTTAAAAAATCTGGTTTCCGCTACCGATTCTTGCAAGCGTTGTGTGGCTACTTGCACGTCAAAGTTATTTTGAACAGCCTCTTTTAATAAAGATTGCAACTTCGCATCGTTGTAATAATCTTTAATTAAAGGCAACGATTTTAAAGTGTCGTTAGAAATTTTAACTTCAGCAGATGGCCCAAATTGGTTTGGTTTGGCAAAGTCGTCTGGTTTTACCGAAGTAACTTTACATGATTGTAAGAATAACACTCCTACAATCCACAGGAAGATGTTTTTATAACTATGCATGATGCGTATGTTCATGAGGTTCATTTTTTAGAAATTTTTTATTTTTCTTCTTCTTTTTAACATCAGAAAACCAATAATATAATCCAGGAATTACCAAAACTCCGAAGATAGTACCGAACAACATTCCACCAGCAGCAGCCGAGCCAATGGTTCGGTTTCCGATAGAACCTGCTCCAGAGGCTATCATTAAAGGAATCAAACCTGCAGTAAATGCCAACGATGTCATCAAAATTGGTCGCAATCGAGCGGCTGCACCTTCTACTGAAGCCCTGAATATACTAGCACCCTCCTTTCGTTTTAAGTTAGCAAACTCAACAATCAAAATGGCGTTTTTACCTAGTAAACCGATGAGCATTACCATGGCAACTTGTGCATAAATATTATTTTCTAAGCCTAATAGCCAAAGGAATAAGAACGATCCGAAAACGCCAATTGGCAAAAACAACAATACGGGCAAAGGCAACAAAAAGCTTTCGTATTGTGCTGATAGCAATAAATAAACAAACAACAAACAAATAGAGAAAATAATGACCACTTGATTTCCGGAAGCAATTTCTTCACGTGTCATCCCCGACCATTCGTAATCATAGCCTCGAGGTAAAATTTCTTTGGCTGTTTCTTCAATTACTTTAATGGCATCGCCACTACTAAAACCATCTGCAGGTTCTCCATTTACCATGGCTGCATTGTACATGTTGTATCGAGTAATTTGTTCCGGACCAAATACTTTTTGTACTTTTAAAAATGCACTATACGGAACCATCTCTCCATTGGCATTTTTAATACGGAGCTTTAACAAATCTTCGGGCTGGGCTCTATACTCTGGTTTGGCTTGTACCATTACTTTATACATTAGCCCATAACGAATAAAGTTAGTAGCATAATAACTACCTATTAAGGTTTGTAGGTTAGACATGGCCATATCTACATTCACAAATCTTTTGGCAGCAGCTTGTTGATCAATTTCAATAAGATACTGCGGAAATGTAGGGTCGAAACTCGAGAAAATTTCTTTAATTTCAGGTTTTTCTCGAAGGGCAGCCACCCATTTATCTGTTATTTCAGCTAATTTTTTTAAATCCCCTGAACCTGATTTATCTAATACCCTTAATTCAAATCCATTCGCATTTCCAAATCCTGGAACCGCAGGTGGTGGAAAAAATTGAATATCCGCACCTTTGATGGCTCTGGTTTTTTCGATAAGTTCCGAAATAATTTCTTTATCAATTCTTTCTCTTTCGTCCCAAGGTTTCAAACTAATGGTACTCATCCCAAAAGATGCCCCTACACCATCTGTCATCATACTATAACCAGATAAACTGGAAACTGAGCTTACTTCTGGCACTTTCATGGCAACTTGGTCAATGGCATCCATTACAGCCTCGGTTCTTTCCACCGTAGCTCCTACAGGAGTAGTAACGTTAACATACACTGTTCCTTGGTCTTCTGTAGGAATAAATCCGGTGGGTAATACACTACCAATACCCCAAGTTCCAATAATAAACAAAACTAATATTCCGAAAGTTACAGTTCTTCTTGGAGCCAAAAACATGATGGTGCGTTTGTATTTTTTTTCCAAAGCATTGTATCGGTTATTAAAGCTGTTGAAAAAACGCTGCAATCTAGTTTCTGATGCACCATGATGCATTGGTTTTAACCACATGGCACAGAGAGCAGGAGTTAACGTAAGTGCATTGATTCCGGAAATCACAATAGAAATTGCCATGGTAATAGAAAACTGACGGTAAAATACCCCAACGGGACCTGATAAAAAGGCCACAGGAATAAAAACAGCCGACATTACCAAGGTAATGGCAATAATAGCTCCGGTAATCTCATCCATCGAGCGTTTGGTGGCTTCTTTGGCATCTAATCCTTCATCGTGCATTTTTACGTGCACGGCCTCTACGACGACTATTGCATTATCTACTACAATACCAATAGATAGTACCAATGCAAACAAGGTTAATAAGTTAATGGAGAAACCAAACAATTGCATAAAAGCAAAAGTTCCAATTAAAGAAACGGGTACGGCTAATACCGGTATAATGGTAGATCGAAAATCTTGCAAGAACAAGAAAACCACCAAGCTAACCAAAATAAATGCTTCGATTAATGTTTTGATTACCTCTGCAGTAGAGGCCTCTAAAAATTTAGAAACATCATAACTTATGGTATAGTCCATGCCTGGTGGAAACGACTTTTCTTTCATTTCTGCCAAAGCGGCTTTTACATCTTCAATTACTTTACTTGCGTTAGAGCCCGGACGTTGTTTTAAAACGATTGCAGCAGATGGTGTTGCGTTTTCTTTAGATGATACTTCATATTGAACCGAACCAAATTCAATATCAGCCACATCTTTTAAACGAAGTAATTCTCCGGTTTCGGTGGTTTTAACCACAATGTTTTCATATTGATTTTCTTGGGTTAACTTTCCGGTATATTTTAGCACATATTGCATGGCCTGTGACTTTCCGCCTGAACTTTCTCCTATTTTACCCGGTGCAGCTTCTACATTGTTGGCTTTTAATGCTTGAATCACATCTTCTGCAGAAAGTTCATACGCATCTAACCTATCTGGTTTTAACCAAACCCGCATGGCATAATCTCGATTGCCCATAATTTGGGCAAAACCAACGCCATCAATTCTTTTTAATGCTAATAAAACATTGATATCTGCAAAGTTATAAATGAATTTTTCATCCATGGTTGGGTCATCAGAACGAAGGTTGATGTACATCAACATACTATTGATTTCCTTTTCCGTTGATACCCCTGCTTTAATCACTTCCTCCGGTAACTCGTCTAAAACTGTTGCCACTCTATTTTGCACGTTTACTGCAGCCAAATCGGGATCGGTTCCAACTTTAAAGTAAATTTGAATCACACTAGTTCCATCGTTTCCGGAAACCGAAGTCATGTAAGTCATCCCTGGAACCCCATTAATGGCTCTTTCCAAAGGAGTAACCACCGCTTTGGCACAAACCTCCGCATTGGCTCCGGTATATTTGGTAACTACTGATACTGCGGGAGGAGCAATGTCAGGATACTGGGTAACTGGGAGCGAAACCAAAGCCAACAGCCCTAACAACACAAAAAACAAAGAAATAACCAGCGAAAGTACTGGTCGTTGGATAAACATACGAACCATGACCTATTGTTGGTTAATTTTTTTATTTAAAATGGCTTTTAACGAAACCTCTTTTGGTTGGATTAACATTCCTTCAGATACCCCTTGTACTCCTTCGTAAATAATTTTATCAGAAGTTTTTAAACCACCACTAATGGTATAAAAATGAGGCAAACGTTGGGCTACTTCAACCGATTGCATTTTGGCTCGGTTGTTTTTATCTAGCACATACACAAAAGTTCTGTCTTGAATTTCGAAGGTGGAAATTTGCGGAATCACCATGGCTTTTGGCAAATCTCTTTCCATTCTAATTTTACCACTTGCCCCATGTTTTAACACATTTTTTGGGTTGTCAAACTTGGCTCTTACTGAAAGATTTCCGGTTTCTTCATCAATTTGAGAGTCCATGGTTTGAATAGATCCAGAATAGGGATGGATGCTGTCATTCGCTAAAATTAACTGTACTGGCTTCCTGGTTTCTTTGGTCCAATCTGAGGCGAAATTTAAATATTGACGTTCAGAAACATCAAAATAAGCATAAACTGCATCCGACTGAGATAAAGTAGTTAATAGGGTACCTTCCGAAATTAAACTACCCATTTTGATAGGTAATTTTCCAATAAAGCCAGCAAAAGGAGCTCTGATTTCGGCATAAGATAACTTTAATTTTGCTTGGGCTTCTTCAGCTGCTGCCTCTGCTACTTTAGCTTTAGCTATTTGTACTTTATTTTTAGCAAATTCGAGTTCGATTTTAGAAACTATGTTTTTTTCTGCCAAACTTCTGGTGTTTTCCAACTCTAATTCGGTATTTCTTGCTTCTGCTTTAGCCATATTTAAAGTCGCATTTGCTTTGGCAGCTACTTCCTCTGCCTCTCTTTTGTTGATGGTAAATAAAAGTTGCCCTTCTCGAACAAAAACTCCTTCATCTACAAAAACTTTCTCTAAAAACCCATTGGCTTTGGTTCTAATTTCAATATGCTTTACAGCTTCCACTTCTACAACAAAGTCAAGATATACACTAGTATCAATAATTTCTGGTGTAACCACTTCAAAAGGTTCTCCTGTTACATTTTTTTCATTTTTTGCACAGGAAAACAGCAAAACGGAAAATAAGGTTATTCCGAAAACAGTAATTTTCATTTGGATGAATTTTAAAAAATAAATAAAATGGAATCCTTGCGTATGTGATACAAGGAGGTAAAAAATTATTAGAAAATGTAGTTTGTTAAGCCCTTGGAGGTGGACCAATGTGCTCTAAATAAATAGAGGCTACTTCGATGTTTTTTTTGATGAAAGAAGGTTTTGAAATAAATTCTTCTGGCTTTTCTGGTATTTTAACCGGTAATACTACCTCATGATAAGAAACCTCTATTAAGATTTCTGAATCATTAACCAAATTATCTTCCATTGGACAAGTGTTTTCAACCATATCATACCAGTCGTCCGATTGTTGTAAAAACTCAATCGTATCAAATTGCTGTATATTAAAAGCAATATACAAACAAAGCAATGTTCGAAAAAAAAGAAGTACACGATTGTTTTCCAACGGAAATTAAGTTTTAAAAACGTTGCAAAGGTACTTATTTAAAACGCACTTCCAACAGTTTTTAGGTTTCTTTAATAGCTGCAAATTAGTTTACTCTCCTATCAACACCCCAGAAACATTCCACGAACTAAAACTTGATCCTTCCGGAGCACCTTGCGGAATTTTAACCTGCACTCGATGATTACCCGCAGGCAAATCTCCTAATTCGATAAAAATAGGATTGGTTACGGTACCCGGACACCAATTTGAACGACTGTAATCAGATGAGGACAAACCATTGCCAAAATTTCCCGATGCGGGATTGTATAAACGATAAGAGCCACAATCCATCCTCCAAGGGGTAAAGGCATGAACTTTTTGTTCATTCCAATAAATGGTATTGGTTTTTGGCACGAACTCATCTCCGGCACCCCAGCCACCATGACCGGTAGTGATGTATCGTAATCGAGCATTTTTTAATGGCTTTTCAAGCGTAAAAGTTAGCTCTAAACCTTTGTTGTGGTTAAACATGGTGCCATATTCTTGCCCTCCCATTTCCATCACATTGGTGGTATTAAATAATGGAATTACTTGATTACTTGGAATAGTAGCTCCCTCGCCATCGTGAATGGTTATTTCTAATGAAATTTGGTATCCTCCTTTGTCGTAATTTCCAATAAATGCACCAATCCATACTTCTTGGTTGTTCAAAGCCGGGTGTAACTCAGAAATTTCTTGACGAAACGACACTTTTTCATGCCATTGTTTGTCTTTCAATTCTAAATAATTGTATTGTTTGATGCCAAAAGGTGTAAAAAATCGCATCAACTCTACCAATGGTTTGTAAGTTTCGGTTGCCACTACTCCTTGGTATTTTTTGCCGTTTCCATTTTCATACACTGGTAGTTGGTTCATCCCTTTTTGCATTCCGTCTAAAAAAGATATAGGCTTTCCTTGCGGAATCATAAATACCGATCCGGTTCGATCGTAGGCATCTCCTGTAGAAATCTGTTGTAATTCCACAAAAATGGTATTTCCAGGTTCAATCTTAGGTAAAGATACTTTTCGTAAAATTACCGTTCCGTTGGCAAAACGTAAAATACTATCGTTGGATTTTGCTGCATCAGAAAAATGGATGGTTTCTTTATCAAAAACAGATATGGTAGTAAATCTACTTTTCCATAGGGCATCACGATAATCTATTATGGAAGTTTTCGAAACATTGGGAACTTCTCCATTTTTCGGGAATTCCTTTATTTTTTCCACTTTAGTTGCTGTAATGGCAAAATTCCCGTTACGAACCATTTCTAACACCAATCCTAATGATTGCCCTAATACGGTTGGAGCAGCTTTTATTTTTGCCTCATTTGTTACCCATAATTCCAAAGTATTTGAATTGATGATGGTTTTGGCTTTTTTACATTCGTATCCTAAAATTTTCTTGGTTTCGTTGGTCCATTCAAAGTTTTGTTTGGCAATGGCTTCTTCATCAAACATAGCTACTTGTTTGCCATGTTTTAAAGTTGCTACTTGTACATAACTTTGTTTGGTAGGTTGCACATATATTTGCTCAAAGGGAACTTTTGCAACCCCTTGCATCATTTTTTGGGAAGTAATCCAAACTTTATCAGAAGAGGCAAAAACCAAAATAGGATCTTGGTTTTCGATCATTTTACCATGCGAACTTCGTTGGTAAGTAATTTGAAAGTTTTGTGAAAACCCAAAAGAGGTGATGAAAAAAATTCCGAAAATTAAGTTACGAAGCATCTTTTTTTTGATTTAAAATTAAACATTTACCATCGGTAGTTGATCATCTTTTTTACCTTATGATACAATTCCGGAAATTCTTCTTGAAATTTCTCAGGAGTTTCAAAAAAGTGTTCTAACAACACGGCAACAAATTCAAACGAGTTGGTGTATGCATAAATTCGAAAGTAATTTGATTCGATTAATTTTTGATGATGAATGGGTTGCATCACATATTTCTTGATTTTTTTATACATATCTGCAAAAATAATGGCACTAGAGTCTTGACTTTTTAAACCGTGAAAATGATATGCATGAGCAAACTCGTGAAACCCCAAATGTAAATTATCATTTTTGGTAGAAAAGCCATGTACAAAATCTTCCCATGAAAAAACAATTGCTTTCATCCTGGGATTGAACTCGCCTTTGTGCCAATTGTTACCTGAGGTAGAATAATAAGCCGTTGGAAACACAATGATTTTGTCAAAAGAAGCAATTAAATAATTTCTCATTCCGAACGACAAAAGCACTGCTGTACCTGCTATCATTACTTTCATCTCCTCGGTTATTACCAACTCCTCTCTACCTATAAAGGCATAATGCTGTATAAATCTTGCCACACGATGTTCAAAGTGTTTTTGATCTTTTTTAGGTCTTTTTTGAAGTACTGGAAAATGTTGTCGTAAGTAAAAGCTTTGTTGTGGAGTTAGCTTTTTGGTTTTCCAGTACCAATGCACATAAACCGGACGATTAAAAAACAACACCGAAGCACTGTCTGCCATAAAAAAAATAAACAGTCCTGCTAAGAAAATACAGGTAATGATAACAATGAAAAAGTCCAAATTGCAAAAATTTTACGGAAGATACTATTTTTATTCTTAATTGGTTTCCCACTAAGTTTGCTTTTTTAAATATATTAACACAAATAAAAAGCCTGTAAATCCCTGTAAACTGAACACCAAATGAGGAGACTGTAATAAAACACAGAGAATCCTTGTTAAATTATTTTTTAAAGCACTAATAAAAAAATAAAGGTAACACTCAAAATGCCAATTACTTTCAGGTTTATTTGCACAAAATGGAGACGAATGAAAAAACGATTTCGGAAGATGTTTCAATTTTTTTTAGTAACATTGAAAGTTTTTTCAACCATAACTACGTACGAATCCTATGAACAAAAAAACAACACTCCTGCTTTGGAGTATTTTCGGACTTTGGTCTGCCTTATTACTGGCACAAAAAAACATTACGGTAGAAGAAATATACAACGGCACTTTCCGAACCAAAAACATGGAACAACTCCATTCCATGAAAAACTCCAACCAATATACTGTATTGCAATTTGACCGAAACAGCAGAAGCAGCAAAATTGTGTTGTTTGATTTTGCAACCTTAAAAGAAGTGAAAACTTTGGTTGACACCAAAAACTTTTCTGAACTTAAAGGTATAGATGCTTACACCTTTAACCCCTCCGAAACTGGAGTTTTAATTGCCAACAATACCGAATCTATTTACCGTCATTCTTCCGTAGCAGATTATTTTTACATCGATTTGGCTACCCAAAAAATAGAAAAAATTGCAGCTTACAAAATTCAAGAACCAACTTTTTCACCAGATGGTACCAAAATAGCTTATGCTTATCAAAACAATTTGTATTGGTTTGATTTAAACACCAAACAAACTACTGCAATTACCACCAATGGCAAGAAAAATCATTTAATTAATGGAATCACCGATTGGGTGTATGAAGAAGAATTTGGTTACGTAAGAGCCTTTCAGTGGAGCAATAATAGCCAACATTTGGCATACATTAGTTTTGACGAAACGGAAGTACCTGAATTTTCGATGGATGTTTATGGTACCGGATTATACCCAACCCAAGAGGTGTTTAAATACCCGAAAGCAGGAGAGAAAAATGCCATAGTTAGTTTGCAATTGTTTACTTTGGCAAACCAACAAACCAAAAAAATTCCGTTAACCAACGAGTCCGACTATTACATTGCTCGTTTACAAGCTACTAACCAACCGGAACAATGGGTAATGCAAGTTTTAAATCGTCACCAAACCCAACTAAAATTGGTTGCTGTACAAGCCAATGGCAGCACCAAAGTTTTACATACCGAAACGGATAAAGCGTATGTAGATGTACATGATTACTTGACTTTTTTACCAGATCATAGCTTTATATGGGCTTCTGAAAAAGATGGCTGGATGCATTTGTACCACCACGATGCCAACGGAAAACTCCACAAACAAATTACCAAAGGAAATTGGGATGTGACCGATTATTATGGATATGATGCGAAAAGCAAAGCTATTTTTTACCAATCCGTAGAAAGAGGTTCTACCAAACGACATGTATATGCCATTGGAATGGATGGCAAGAAAAAACGTTTGTTAACCCCAAAAACAGGGAACAATAAAGCCAAGTTTAGTCCTAATTTTAGCCACTTTATCTGGACACATTCAAGTGCCACCGAACCTACCAATTTTGCTTTGGTTGATACCAAATCGGGTAAATTGATCCAAACTATTGTAGAGAATTCTGATTTAACTCAAAAATTGCAAGCCTATCAGCTTCCTGTTAAAGAATTTATTACGGTTAACAATGCGTTAGGCCAACCGATGAATGCTTACATTATCAAACCAAAAGATTTTAATCCAAACAAGAAATATCCGTTGTTGTTGTTTCAGTATAGTGGTCCGGGTTCGCAACAAGTAAATGACCAATGGTTGAATAGCAATGATTATTGGCACATGATGTTAACCCAAAAGGGATATATTGTTGCATGTGTAGATGGCAGAGGTACCGGATATTTGGGGAGAGACTTTAAAAAAGTAACCCAATTACAGTTAGGAAAATACGAAGTGGAAGACCAAATTTTTGCAGCCAAATATTTTGGTAACCAATCCTACATTGATGCAAGCAGAATTGGTATTTGGGGATGGAGTTATGGTGGCTTTATGAGCAGCAATTGTTTGTTGCAAGGAAATGACGTGTTTAAAATGGCAATTGCAGTTGCTCCGGTAACCAATTGGAGATTTTACGACACTATTTACACCGAGCGTTATATGCAAACTCCACAGGAAAACGCATCGGGATATGACGATAATTCCCCTATCAATCATGTACAAAAGTTAAAAGGAAAATACTTAATTATTCACGGAACTGCGGATGATAACGTACACGTGCAAAATGCCATGCGAATGATCAGAGCTTTGCAACTTGCCGGAAAAGATTTTGACCAAGCCATTTATCCAGATACCAACCACGGGATTTATGGTGGAAAAATTCGGATTCAATTGTACCAAAAAATGACCGATTACATTTTAACCAACTTATAAAACTAACCAATAACCAACTTATGTTTACAATTAACCAACCTAAATCCGTAGAAGAAATTCAAAACTTCGAAGGAAAATATCCCAAGCAATTGTGGTATTTATTTTTTAGCGAAATGTGGGAACGCTTTTGCTTTTATGGGATGCGAGGCATGCTTACTTTTTTTATGGTGCAACAGTTATTTATGAAAGAAGAAGATGCCAATTTACAATACGGTGCTACCCAAGCTTTTGTTTATGCATTTACCTTTATTGGTGGTTTGTTTGCAGATAAAATTTTAGGATATCGAAAATCCTTATTTTGGGGAGGTTTAATGATGATCATAGGTAGTGCCATTTTGGCAACCGATCCAAAAGAATTTTTCTTTCTAGGAATCTCCTTTACGGTGATAGGAACAGGTTTTTTTAAACCGAATATTTCTACCATGGTTGGTACTTTATACAAAGCCAATGACTCCAGAAGAGATGCAGGTTTTTCCTTGTTTTATTCCGGCATCAATATTGGTGCTTTGTTAGGAGGTTATGCCTGTATTTGGGTAGGAAAAAATTATTCCTGGAACTTAGCTTTTGGATTAGCAGGAATTGTAATGACCATAAGTTTACTTACGTTTTTATTTGCCCAAAAATCATTGGCAACAATCGGACTTTCTCCACTTTTAAATTTAGAGAAAACCAAAAGAAAAACCTATGAAGTACTCACCTATGCTGGTACTTTATTAGCTATTCCACTAATCATGGCTATGGTATCAAAACCAGAATATACCGATTATTTTATGTACACTATCGGGCCTTTGACCTTGCTGTATCTAATTTGGGAAATGCGAAATTTTTCGTTTGCAGAAAATAAAAAACTTATTGCTGCATTAATATTTATCGTATTTTCTGTTTTGTTTTGGGCATTTTTTGAACAAAGCGGAGGTTCGTTAAGCTTGTTTGCTGCAAATAACTTAGACAATAAAATTCTGGGAATTACTTTTGATCCAAATGGAGTAAACAATGCCTCCAATAGTTTATTTGTAATCATTTTTGCTCCAATATTGGGGATTTTATGGATTTGGTTAAGCAATCGCAAAAAAGAACCTAATACCGTTGTAAAATTTGGTTTAGGATTTTTGTTTTTAGCTTTGGCATTTTATACTTTTTATGCTACTAGATACTTTGCTACTGTAGAGGGAATGACTTCTTTAGAAATTTTTACTATTGCTTACTTTGTAATTACGATTGGTGAACTTTGCTTATCTCCAATCGGACTTTCTATCATGACCAAATTATCTCCTGCCAAACTACAAGGTGTGATGATGGGTATGTGGTTTTTGGCAAGTGCTTACGGACAATATGTAGCTGGAATTTTAGGAGCAGGAATGGCAAAAGACAACGAAAATGCTACCAAAGCAGAAAAATTAATTGCCTATACCGATGGCTACCATCAATTGGCCATTTATGCTTTAATTGCCGGTATAGTTTTAATTGCCATTTCGCCTTTGGTTAAAAAATTAATGCAAGAAATAAAATAACAAAATCATGAGTCAAAACACCACCGATCAATATTTTCAAAGTACCGTTTTAGGACACCCAAGCGGCTTATTTGTTTTATTTTTTACCGAAATGTGGGAGCGTTTTTCCTTTTACGGAATGCGATCTTTATTGGTTTTATTTTTAACTTCTAGCTTGCTAAGCGGTGGTTGGGAATGGGAACGCGAACAAGCCATGGCTTTATTTGGTTCGTATGTTGGATTGGTGTATTTATCCACGATGTTAGGAGGCTATTTTGCAGATAAAAAAATTGGCTACCGAAATGCCGTTTTGGTTGGGGCATTGCTCATGACTTTAGGACACGGAAGTATGGCCATCGAAACGCCTTTCTTTATTTATTTAGGACTGATTTTGTTGGTTTTTGGTAACGGCTTTTTCAAACCTAACATGACTTCCATTATTTCAGAAATGTACAAAGACCGTTCAGAAAAGAAAGATGGTGCGTACACCATTTTTTATATGGGAGTAAATTCTGGTGCATTTTTCGGGATTTTATTATGCGGTTATTTGGGTGAAAAAGTAGGCTGGAGCTGGGGCTTTGGCTTGGCAGGGATTTTCATGTTGTTTGGCTTAATTCAGTTTTGGTTGGCACAAAATATTTTTGGAGATATTGGTTTAAAACCAGTTAAAAAAGAAATCGTTGCTTCTGCTTCAGAAGATGACAAAGAAAATCCTTTTCCAGTTTGGCAATTAGGCTTGATTGGTTTGATGGTAGTTTTAGGATTGTTGTGGATTATTTTCGAACCTGCTAAAATTATTTCAAAAGGAGCAGTAGATATTTTTAATTGGAGTTTGCTTGGATTGGAAGGAAACAATTTTACCATCATTGCAGCTTTGGTATTGTTTGTGTTGTTGTTAATTTATCGTTTAACGCAATATGCTGCTGTAACAAGAGACAAACTAATTGCAGTTTCTTTCTTTGCCTTTTTAACTGCGTTTTTCTGGGCTATTTTTGAACAATCTCCGGGAACATTAACCATTTTTGCCAACGATTACACCAACCGGGTATTGGAAGGAAATGCAGGATTGATTTTTAAAATCGTCAATGCATTAATGACCATTGTTCCGTTAGGAATCATTACTTGGGTGTTGTATTTGTTGTTTCAACAAACCTTTGCCAAATACAAATATTCTAATTTGGTTTTGGCAACCAGTTTTGTAATTGTTTGGAGTATTGCTATTTGGATGTTATACGACCAAAACAAAGAAGCAACTTTAGAAGTTCCTGCTTCGTGGTTTGGGGTGTTAAACTCGTTATTTATCATTTCTCTCGCACCATTGTTTTCTAAATGGTGGGAAAGTAAATACAGCCCGAATGCCAATGGTAAATTTGCTGTTGGGATGACATTATTAGCAATCGGAATGGCGTGTGTTGCTTTTGGAGCCAGTGGCATTGAACCAGGTGCCAAAACTGCTTCTGTAAGTATGATTTGGCTGATTTTAGTGTACTTTTTCCACACCATGGGTGAATTGTGTATTTCACCAGTTGGTTTGTCATATGTTAGTAAATTGGTTCCAGCCAGAATGATTGCTGTGATGTTTGGTATTTGGTATTTGGCTGTTGCAATCGGAATGAAAGGTGCCGCAAAATTTGGGGAGAATATCGATAAAATTGCCGATGAAAAAGGAATCAGTTATTTCTTTTGGATGCTTACGTTTGTGGCATTAGGAGTTGCATTGATAAGTTTACTGTTCCGTCCGATAATCAAAAAACTCATGCACGGAGTAAAATAAATTGGCAAGGTAATTGTTTGCAAAGCAAGCGTTAAGATAATTTAAAAAGAAACGGTGAAATAAAACAAGTAAGTTAATTTTACCATCAAATTTAAAAACACTAAATATGAAAAAGTTCTTATTAATAGTAAGTCTTGCTTTTACCGCAATGACATTTGCACAAGACGCAAAAATCAATTGGTTGACTTTGGACCAAGCGTTGGAAATGCAACAAAAAAATCCGAAGCCTATTTTTATGGATATTTATACCGAATGGTGTGGACCTTGTAAAATGTTAGATAAAAACACTTTTTCAGACCCAGCGGTAATTGCTGAAATCAATAGCAAATACTACGCAGTAAAATTTAATGGCGAGGGCAATGAAGTGGTGCACTACAAAGGCGAAACTTTTTCCAATCCTGGATACGATCCTAACAAAAAAACTAGTAGAAACAGCATGCACGAATTCACCAAAAAAATGGAAGTAAAAGGCTATCCATCTATGTATATTTTGGATGAAAATGGCAACGAACAAAAACTAATTTTAGGATATTACAAACCTGAAGAATTGCTCAACGAATTGAAATCGTAATGCGACCATTATTTTATTTTTGGTGGTTGGCACTATTTGCCTTTCCACTAAAAGCTCAAGAAATTACTTGGCAAACCGATGCAAATGCTACCATACAACAATCGTTACAAACCGGAAAACCAATTTTAATGTTTTTTACGGGTAGCGATTGGTGTGGATGGTGCATCAAATTACAAAAGGAAGTATTTACCACCGATGCTTTTAAACAATGGGTAGCCGATAAATATTTGCTATTGGAATTAGACTTTCCGAAAAGAAAAAAATTAGACCCTAACCAAGCAGCACAAAACAACCATTTGCAACAAATTTTTCAGGTAAGAGGCTATCCAACCGTATTTTTGGTACAACCCGATCAAAAAGAAAACAACATCAACCTGCAACCACTTGCCCGAACAGGATATGTTGCCGGTGGCCCCGAAAAATGGATTGAATCGGTAGAGAAGTTTTTAAAGAGCAACTAGTTTTAAAATTGATTTTTTGTCGAGTAAAAAAAACAAATACAGCACCAGAAAGAATAAGGTTTGATATAAGCATATCAAAAAGAGGTAATGTGGTCAAAAATAGTTGGTGATTTTTTAAATTTGATTCATTAAATTACCGCATCAAACTGAAGAGGACATTGGCTCTGCTGAGGAGCAACCAATTAGCAATAAGTTTGACACATATACGAAAAATTAGGCAGTGTAAAAACTGCCTTTTTTATTACATTTTTTGGTATGTTTTATGGCTAAAAAAACCTATTTACTGATTTGGTTTTTATAATACAAATACCATTTCAAAAAGTTTTTTCTGT
>JAGXRF010000020.1 GCA_018335925.1 Flavobacteriales bacterium | reverse complement strand
CAGGTTACTTTGTTTATCAGCAACCTGAAAGACGATAAAACCATTCCGATTTTTTCGCAAACCGTGCTGAAAGACCAGCAAGGCAAAAAACGGACAGGCAATATTTCCACGCTTCAATATTTGTTTGAGTTTTTAGATGCTTACGACTTTGGAGCAGAAGGCGGAGAAGAAATTCAGGAAGACAACAAAACGCTGATTAACGCTTCGGTTCTCGGATTGATTTTCGAGAAAATAAACGGCTACAAAGACGGTTCATTTTTCACTCCGGGTTTCATCACAATGTATATGTGCCGTGAAACCATTCGCAAAGCCGTTGTGCAGAAATTCAACGAAAGCAAAAAATGGAATTGCAACAATATTGAAGAGCTTTACGACAAAATTGAAGACCGAAAAGAAGCCAATAAAATTGTAAACAGCATCAAAATTTGTGACCCTGCCGTTGGTTCAGGACACTTTTTAGTTTCAGCACTCAATGAAATGATTGCCGTTAAAAACGACTTGAAAATTCTGCAAGACCGTGACGGAAAACGCCTGAAAGAATATCAGGTGGAAGTGGTAAATGATGAATTGATTGTAACGGACGAAGAAGGCGAACTTTTTGAATACAACCCAAGCAACAAAGAAAGTCAGCGAATACAGGAAACGCTTTTCCACGAAAAGCAAACCATTATTGAAAACTGCCTTTTTGGTGTAGACATTAATTCCAATTCCGTAAAAATTTGCCGTTTGCGTTTGTGGATTGAGCTTCTGAAAAATGCTTATTACAAGAACGCCACCGAACTTGAAACACTTCCAAATATTGACATCAATATAAAATGCGGAAACTCTTTAGTTAGCCGTTTTGCCATTGATGCCGACCTGAAACAAGCCTTGAAAAAAAGTAAGTGGACGATTGACAGCTACCGAATAGCTGTTGACACCTACCGAAACGCTGAAAGCAAGGAACAGAAAAGAGAAATGGAACGGCTGATTGCCGACATTAAATCGGATTTCAGAAGTGAAATTTCGTTGAACGACCCGAAAGTAAAGAAGCTACGAAAACTTTCAGGCGACTTGTATCAAATGACCAATCAAGGGCAATTGTTTGAAATGAGCAAAAAGGAAAAAACTGATTGGAACAAGAAAGTGCAACAACTGACCGAAGAAACCAAGAAACTTGAAACCGAAATTGAAGAAATAAAAGCCAATAAGATTTTTGAAAATGCTTTTGAATGGCGTTTTGAATTTCCCGAAGTGCTAAATGATGATGGCGATTTTGTGGGCTTTGATGTGGTTATTGGAAATCCGCCTTATATAAGCCACGATAAAATAGACTTTAGAGATTATTTGAAATCAAACTACAAATGTTTTGAAGCATTTGCAGATTTGTATTGTTATTTCTTTGAAAAAGGCATTACAATTCTTACTAATAAAGGGTATTTAAATTTTATAACATCAAACTCCTTTTTAAAGGCTGAATATGGAAAACCACTAAGGGATTATTTTAATGATAACGGCCAATTTGTTCAGCTAATAAATATTGAAGATGCTCAAATATTTGAAGATGCAATTGTGAATACTGTTGTTGCAAATTTTGCAAAAAGTAAAAATAATATTAAATCTCTAATTGTTAACCAAAAATATAACATTCAAGACAACTTCATAGATTTTATTGAAAGGCATTCTTTTGAGTATGATTTTGATGATTTTAAAATAAAAAGTTGGAATCTTGCTAAACCAGAGCAAATCAATTTAGGAAGAAAAATATCCAACAAGGGTAAAACTTTGGAAGAAATTGGAGCAAAAATAAGATTAGGAATTGCTACAGGCTCGAACGAAGCTTTTGTTATTGATGAAGATATAGTAAATAGGTTGATTGCTAAGGACCCTAAAAGTATAGATTTGATTAAACCATTGTTAAGAGGTAGAGATATAAACAGATATTGCTATCAGCAAGAAAAATACATATTACTCACAAAAAACGGCATAGATGTAAAGAATGAATATCCTACGATTTATGAGTACTTAGACTCCTTTGGTGATGGGTTTAAGAAAAGAGGGGCAAAGGGAAATCATTGGACAAATTTAAGGGCTTGTTCTTTTTTTGATGATTTTAAAGAGCCAAAGATAATTTGGATTGAATTAACTGACACAAACAAGTTCGCTATCTGTGACGATGAAATATATCTTTTGAATAGTGCATACTTTTTACTTCCTCCAAAAGATTTAAACATAAAGTATTTAAATGGTTTACTGAATTCAAAAGTGATTAAATACTACCTTAGGTTAATTGCTAATACAAGTGGTGTTGGAACTACTCGTTGGATTAATATTTATGTAAAGGATTTTCCTATTGCAAGAGATGGAATGATTGAATCTAAAATTGAAAATATTGTTACCAAAATCCTTTCTCGCAAAAAAGAAAACCCGTCAACCGATACCACCGACTTAGAAAATCAAATAGACCAATTGGTTTACCAACTTTACGACTTGACGGAAGAAGAAATCGCCATCATCGAAAATCCAACAAAATAAAAAATGGCGATTAACTTCGTTGAACCTAAAGGTTTCGTGAACACCTTAAAAAATAAATAAAAACAATGGTGAACAAATAAAAATTATTGAGAACAACTAAACCGACAGAAATGCCAACGCTTCACAGCCACACAATTACTCACGGCTTGTTTGTTTTTAATTGAGTTCGTGAATGCTTTGCATTTGCCAACTCGCACCAGCCAACTCGCAAGCCAAAACTTGGCAAAGAGTGTGTCTGTTCCAACACAAAACCCAAGCGTAAGTTAAATAAGTGAATTAAATACACTATTACCCAACTACTTGTGTATATTTTTTAAAACAGTAAACTTATTTTTACAAAGGCACACCTTTTAAACCTATTTTAAAAGGTGTTTTTTTTATTTGTTGTTTCCAATTAAAAAAAACTTTATATTTATATACACACATGTAAAACCATGTAATTTAAAGGGTTATAAAATAAAACTGTTATAGCAAAAGATTTAACTTATGGTGCAGAAGGAAATCAAAATTGTTCATAAATTTAATAAATTTAAATTTCTATGTTAATAACCAAAATATTTTTTATAGTGTTGATATATAATATTTTAAAATTTTATTTCTTACAAAAATGAATAAAGATACACGTTCAGAATATTAAAATTGTAGGGTACTTTGTTAATAAATGTTTATAATTGTTAATAAGAAAATGATAAAAATATAAAAAACCTATTTTAAATTTGTTACCGATGTGAAGGCGAGTGAGTTGCAATATCGTACTGCATCAAAAAACAATTATTAATGGCTTAAAATTTTAAAAGTATGCCAGTAAAATTTACCACAGTCTCTAAAAAAAATCCTCAGGACCTGACTGCCCCTGAGAAGTACTACGCCAATGCCATAGGCGATGGCGAAGTAGGAATTGAGAAGTTAGCAAAGTTAATTTCTCAGAATTGTACGGTTACCGAAGCAGATTGCTTAGCGGTATTGGCCTCTTTAGAAAGGCAAATGATGAACCAATTGGAAGATGGACGCATTGTGCGTTTAGAAAAAATTGGTACCTTTCAAATTGGCATCAGCTCTAAAGGTTTAGAAACCCAGGATGAGGTGACTAGCAGTGCTATTACCAAAACCAGATTGCGTTTTAGACCTTCAAAAACTTTGAGAACATTTTTAAAAACGCTCTCATTTAACAAAGCCGCTTAGGAACCGGTGAATAAACTGTAATCAGTTTATGTTTTGAACCTCGTTAGTTACCGCTAACGAGGTTCTTTTTTTGGTATTATTGCCATTTTAAGGCCAAAAAAGATGCGGAGGTTTTGTACAAAAGATGCGGAGGTTTTGCTCAAAAGATGCGGAGGTTTTACCTAAAAGATGCGGAGGTTTTGAAAAATTGCCAAAAAACGATTAAAACCTAAAAAAAATGCTCTGAAATCGCTTAAAAAGAAGCATAAAAACGACAAAATAGGAACCAAAACGGCATAAAAAAAGCTCAAAAACACCTTAGGAACCGGATTTTGAGCTGTAAAAAGTCGATGTTTTGAACCTCGTTAGTTACCGCTAACAGAAATAAAACGACGTTCAAATGTAAAATTTATTTACCTATTCACGATGTTAAAAGGTTCATTTTAACAATATTTTTAACGAAAAACATACAAAAAAGAGTTTTAATTTCATTATTTTTTAAATAACGTTTGGTTGGTACAATATTTTTTAATACATGATTTTACCAATATTTATTTAAAATGTACCTCATTGCTGTTTTATAGATTTTGTTCCTGGGATTGGTGGTTTCCTAGTAGTTTACTTCGTAATGTTTTCGAATGATAAATTTGCTTTAAAGCACACACTATTTAAAAGTAAATTTAAATATTGGTATTTGGCAAGTTTTCTTTATCAAAAAAAGACAAACTTTAAAAATTCTATTCGCTCAAAATCTTCATCGCATTCCATACGTATTCTTTAGGGAATTCACCAAAATAGCTGATGTAATCTCCTTTTTCCGAAATCACCACAAAGCTGCTACAAGGATAGTGCTTTTTAAAAAAGAGGGTTTCTACTATTTGTTCCGGGTCTTTGATCCAAACTTTATATGCATCCTTATTTCCATGTAAACCTTCATCATCTCTAAAAACATATAATACATTGGAAGTTTTGATTTTGCGAACTCCTCCTTCCATCTCGTCAAACCATGCTTTTCTTTCTTTTCTTGTGGCAGCACCACTTGAATTACAAGGATCTTTTCCTGGATAAAAAACAATCACCAATGGTTTGGAAGTATCAATCGTTTTAGAAGAAGCAACCGTAAGCAACGAATCTAAATAACTTCTGTTCTCTAAAACACCATGCACTTCTCTCACACTAAGCATTCGGTGGTGGATAGAATCTCCGGGAACATCCAAAAATTTATGCTTACTTTTTTGGATATCAAATAACTGTTTGGGTATCGGTTGGTAATTTTCGTCAAAATATTTCAATTGAAGCGTTGCTTGGTTTTGGGCATAAAAAACTCCAGAGAACAATAAAGCTAAAATAAATGTATGTCTTGATAGTTTCATGTTGTTGGCTAATCAATAATCTAATTCTGTTTTACTTTCTCTTTATCATTTGCAATGTAAAAGGTATAAAACCAAGTAATGGTAAAGGTGGGAATCACATCTAATCCCGGTAAAATTTCTTCAATAAAAACAACTATTGAACCTATTTTTCCAATACTTTTTGGGTACATTTTATACAACAATGCAGCAGCAATAGGAGCCCAAACCACATCGGTAAGCCATCCTAAAAAAGGAATAAAATACGAAAGCATCCCAATCGTATCGAACAGGATGCTTTGAACTAGTAATTTCCTTTTATTTAAATTGGTTGTAGTCATTCCCAAATATAGGAAAAACTACTATTTTTTCAACTTTTCTCCAGAAGCTATTAATTGGAAAAAGTCGTTTCTAAAATCTTTGTCGTCAAACTGACCACCATATTGCAAGGTAGTGGTGTAACTAGATTGGTCTTTGATGCCTCTACTCGAAACACATAAATGCTCTGCTTCTAACACCACAATCACACTTTTGGTTTGCAAAACCTCTTGTAATTCTTTAAAAATTTGCATTACCAATCGCTCTTGCACTTGGGGTCTGCGTGCATAATAATCAACAATTCGGTTTAATTTTGACAAGCCAATCACCTGACCGGAAGATATATATCCGATATGAGCTTTACCAATAATTGGTAAAAAGTGATGCTCGCAAGTAGAGTTGAAATGAATATTGGCTTCTACCAACATCTTATCGTACTCGTAATGGTTTTCAAAAACCGACATTTTTGGTTTGTTTTTCGGATTCAATCCCGAAAAAATTTCTTGCACAAACATTTTTGCTACACGATAGGGTGTGCCCATCAAACTATCGTCCGTAAGGTCTAAACCTAATTCATCCATGATTTTTTCAAAATGAAAAGCAATGTTTTGCATTTTCTCTTCATCTGATTTGGCAAAGGCATCTTTGCGTAAAGGGGTATCTACAGAGGTAGCGTGATGTTGATCACCAACCAATTCTATCCATTCTAAATTAGCCACGTTTTTCATATCTTTTTGATTCGATGATTACTTTTATTTGAGTTTGTTGGTGAACTTTTTTCTAACTTTTTCTACTTTAGGAGTAATTACGTAATGACAGTACGATTGGGTTTTGTTGTAAGCATAGTAATTTTGGTGGTAATCTTCTGCCACATAAAAAATACTTGCCGGACTTACTTTGGTTACAATTGGCTGACGAAAAACATTGGCCAAATTCAACTGCTCTATGTACGATTGTGCTGCTATTTTTTGTGCCTCGTTGTAATAAAAAATTTCACTACGGTATTGGGTGCCAATGTCGTTACCTTGTCTGTTTAAAGTCGTAGGATCGTGGGTAGCAAAAAATATCTCAAGCAATTCTTCATAAGTCACTTCCTTTGGGTTGTAGGTTATTTGAACTGCTTCTGCATGTCCGGTTGTACCGGTACAAATTTGTTCATAGGTTGGATTTTCAACTTTTCCACCAATGTAACCCGAAACCACTTTTTGTATTCCTTTAATTTCCAAATAAACAGCCTCGGTGCACCAAAAACAACCTCCGGCAAAAACAGCAACTTCTGTAGTATCATTCATAGGCATGGAGATAGGTTCTTTTAAAACTATTTCATTTGAAGCGATTTTGTTACTATCGCAACCTAACCAAGTTAGCAAACTGTAAAACAAAACACTTATTTTCATTACCAAATTTTTGTTTAACAAATTTAGCTAAATATTAAACAAAATTAGTGTATTAACAAATCTTTAACCATTACTAAAAAAATTAAAGTATTCCAAGTCAATTTCAAATTTAATTTTTTGAGTGTTAGCAAGTGTTTAGAACACAATTGTAAACACTTGGCTTATATTTGTAATTGAAAACGTTTTCGCAAGTTCAATTCAAATTTAGATATGGAATGTATTTCGGTATTTGATATGTTAAAAATTGGAGTAGGCCCCTCCAGCTCCCATACTTTAGGACCGTGGAGAGCAGCAGAAAAAATGCTCCAATTGGTGCAACAAAAAGTGGCTTTATCAGAAGTACAAAAAGTGTATGTGCATTTGTATGGATCCTTATGTTTAACCGGTAAAGGACATGCCACCGATTTAGCTGTTTTGTTAGGTTTAAGTGGTTATGATCCCGTAACTATTCCTGTGGAAGAAATTCCAAAAGTAATTGATCAAATCCGAAGCAAAAAAAAGTTACAGCTTGGAGGTTCTGTTAAAATTCCATTTGTTATTGAAGATAACATCATTTTCGACAGGACATTTTTACCATTTCATGCCAATGGGATGGCTTTTGAATTTTATACCAAAAATGAAATTTTTAAAGAGACTTTTTATTCCATCGGAGGCGGTTTTGTGGTGCAAGAAAATGAACCTATCTCGGACCAAGCACCAAAAAGTTTTCCATATCCGATAAACAAAGCAGATGAATTATTAGCTTATTGCAAACAAGAAAACAAAAAGGTTTCAGAAATAGTTTATCAAAACGAATTGAGCTTGCGAACTTCTGAGCAAATCAAAGAAGATTTATTAAAAATATGGAATACCATGTTAGAGTGTATGTACATAGGATGCCATTCGGAAGGTACTCTGCCAGGAGGATTGAATGTTAGAAGAAGAGCATTTGACATGCATCAAAATTTAAAAGGAGAAGTTACCTATCACACTCCCTGGGAATGGTTAGAAAGTATCCGAAAGACAGAAGTAAAATTCAGAGCCATTTTAAAATGGGTTAGTTGTTTTGCTTTGGCAGTAAATGAAGTAAATGCATCCTTAGGTAGAGTGGTAACAGCTCCAACCAACGGAAGTGCAGGAGTAATTCCGGCTGTTTTGATGTACTATATGGTAATTGAAAATCACCAAGCTAATGAAGAACATATCCAACAATTTTTATTAGTTGCCGGAGAAATAGGGAGTATCTTTAAAAAAGGAGCTACCATTAGTGCAGCTATGGGAGGTTGCCAAGCTGAAATTGGTGTATCGAGTGCTATGGCTGCCGGTGCCTTGTGCGAACTGATGGGTGGAACCCCTGAACAAGTATTGATGGCAGCAGAAATTGCAATGGAACATCACTTGGGGTTGACCTGTGATCCTATTGGTGGATTGGTGCAAATTCCGTGTATTGAACGAAACACCATGGGTGCCATCAAAGCAATCAATGCGGCAGAATTGGCATTAGAATCCGATGCAAAAAATGCCAAAGTACCACTAGACAAAGTGGTACAAACTATGTGGGAAACAGCAAAAGACATGAACTCTAAATACAAAGAAACCAGTGAAGGTGGCTTGGCTATTGGTGTAAATTTAGCCGATTGCTAATACCATTGAAGAAGTAAAAATAAATCGAGTAAGGAACTCCCCTACTCGATTTTTTTCTATTGAAAATCTGGTTAAGATTTTTGTGGAATTTCTTTAAGAATCTGTTGTAAAAACTTCCAGAATTTTTGGGACGAAGAAATACTTGCTCTTTCCTCAGGGGAATGTGCTCCGTGAATGGTAGGCCCAAAAGAAATCATATCCATATTAGGGTAATTGGTACCCAAAATTCCACATTCCAATCCTGCATGGCATGCAACTACTCTGGGTTTGGTATGGAATAAGTCTTCATAAACTTTGGTAAGAGTCTTCAGAATAGGAGAATCGACATTTGGTGTCCAACCGGGATAACTTCCTGAAAAAGTAACTTCACAACCTATTAATTCTAGTGCCGAACGAATGGCGTTGGCCAAATCGTACTTTGAAGTCTCTACTGAAGATCTGGTCAGACAATGAATTTCTATCGTGCCATCTTGCACAGAAACTCTTGCCAAATTGTTAGAAGTTTCTACCAAATCTTGCATGGTAGCACTCATGCGATACACCCCATTAGGCAAAGTGTACAACGAACGCAACAAACCTTCTTGCACTCCTAGATCCAACACTTTGGCTGGTGTGTTAATTTTAGTAATTTCAATTTGTAACTGAGGTTCCGTAACTGCAAATTCCGTTTTGATATCTTCTACCAATTCTTTCATTTCCAACAAAAATGCATCTTCATACATACTTGCTATGATGATATTTGCCACACTTTCTCTTGGAATGGCATTGCGTAAGCCTCCCCCTTGAATAGTGGAAATTTGCATCCCAAAATTTTCAAAACCATCAAACAACAACCGATTCATGATTTTGTTGGCATTGCCCAAACCTTTGTGGATATCCATTCCGGAATGACCACCTTGCAATCCTTTCACACTAATTTGATATCCTACGGATGATTCTGGGGTTTCCTCTTCTTGATAGGTTCTGAAACCGGATACATCTATTCCTCCTGCACATCCAATGTCAATTTCGTCATCTTCTTCAGTATCTAAATTCAACAAAATTTCACCTTGCAACCAACCTCCTTCCAAGCCTTTGGCTCCGGTCATTCCTGTTTCCTCGTCGATGGTAAACAAAGCTTCAATGGCAGGATGTGCAATATCAGTACTTGCCAAAACAGCCATAATAGCAGCTACTCCCAAACCATTGTCAGCTCCTAAAGTGGTTCCTTTGGCTTTAACCCAATCGCCATCTACCCACATTTCTATCCCTTGGGTGGCAAAATCAAAAATGGTATCGTTATTTTTTTGGTGTACCATATCTAAATGCGATTGCATCACCACAGTTTTACGATTTTCCATACCTGGGGTGGCAGGCTTTTTAATCAACACATTGCCAACGGCATCCTTTTGGGTATCTAAGCCTAATTTTTGGCCAAAATCGAGCATGAATTGAATGATGGCTTCTTCTTTTTTCGAAGCTCTTGGTACGGCATTGATATCTGCAAAGTGGTTCCACAATGCTTTGGGTTCTAAATTTCTTACTTCTTGACTCATTGTAATTTGATTATCTTACAAATTTAACCTATTTTTCGGTGGTAATAAAATTTACGAAAATCTATTACTGCTTTTGGGTAGTATCATGTTGTGCGTCATAGTATAGTTAAACTGCTATTTGGGAAAAATCAAATATAGAATGCAACTTGTTTTTTTTTTAGTAAGAATTGATTTACATCTATGAAACTTACAAGTCTAGTCTTAAATAAACACAAGAATTTGATAATGCTCAAAAATCAGGAACCAAACTTTTTATAACTTAAATCCTGTTTCAAAAAAAATTAAATCTAACAAAAACTAAAATGTTAAATTTAAAAATCATATTTATACTATTATTGATATTTGACTTTGATGGTTGTTATTCTCAAACTGATTTAAGAAAAGTTACTTTTGAAATATATCAATCTAAAAACGATCCATTGCCAGGTGTAAACATTAGAGTAAAAGGTTCAGAAGATATTTTTGAAACTCAGACAAACTTTAATGGGCATGCAGAGTTGTATTTAACAAACTTAAATGTAGATATTGAGTTTAGCTTCCTTGGTCCTTATTTTAAATTCAAATTAATTGAAAAAGTTGATTTGGTGAAAATTAACTTGAGTAACAAAAAGGCTATATTTTTCACTAAAAATAAAATTACAAAAAAACTAAAACTAAAAACCTGAGGGATTTTAAAACTACGAGACATAACAACTGTTTTGCCTAATGCTGGCTAGTTTACAGAAATTTAAACGTCTTACAATAAATAACTTTGGGCTTGCCTGACAGTGACGGGCTACAAATCAAGCACTAGGCAAAGCAACAATACGTTATCGGCAATTATAACAAGACAGTTCACAAATGACAAACTCTTTGAATGCGAAAAGAGAGTAATTTTTACCTTCATTTTAACAACGAGAGTAATTATTCAGTATTTTTACTCTTGTATTAACAACGAGAGTAAAACTTACATCTGACCATAATGGAAAAATTTGACAGAAAAGTTCCGTATAACGATCTGCCACTACTGCCACCAAAAGCAGACATAGAAACAAAACTGATACTTCGAAAAACTATTTCGGCAGGACGAGCATTGGCTCAACTTAATGGGACTTTACTCAATTTACCCAACCCTACGTTGTTTTTAGACACGATTTATTTACAAGAAGCAAAAGCGAGCTCGGAAGTAGAAAACATTATTACAACAAACGATGAAATCTATAAATCATTAGTTGCTGACAGAAAAATAGAGAATTCTTCTACGAAAGAAGTGTTAAGCTACAAGGAGGCACTTTGGTTAGGCTTTGAAGAATTAAAGACAAAACCATTTATAACAACCAATCTTTGTGTCAAAATTGTTCAATGCATTAAGCAAAACAATGCTTCTGTACGAAATACACCGGGAACAACATTAAGTAACACTCAAGGCGAAGTAATTTACACCCCGCCAAGTGGTGAACAGATTATCCGTGAGAAATTAGCCAATTTAGAGAAGTTCATAAACGAACCTGCCCGTTCCGCAGGCGGGGATGAAACGATAGACCCATTAATAAAAATGGCCATATTGCACTATCAATTTGAAGCTATACACCCATTCTCAGATGGTAACGGAAGGACAGGAAGAATTTTATTGCTGTTGTATCTGAAAATTTCAGGTTTATTGGACACACCAGCCATCTATTTGAGTGAATATATCATTAAAAACAAAATTGAATATTATAGGTGCTTAAGAGATGTAACTGAAAAAAACGAATGGGAAGACTTCATCTTGTATATGTTGGATATGATTGAAGTAACTGCAAATAAAGGGTTAAAAAGACTAAATAAAATCACAGTGACTATGGAAGAAACTGCAAACGAAATTAAAAAGAAGTTGCCAAAAGTTTATTCTAAAGACTTGATTGAAATTTTATTCCGTTTACCATATACCAAACGTCAACACTTGATTGATAAAAATATTGGGAACTTAAAGACTGTTGGAAACTATTTGATAGCATTGGAAGAAAACGGCTTTTTGAAATCAGAAAAAGTGGGAAAAGAGAAACTATACTTAAACCAAAGACTATTAAAAATATTGGAAGACAAAGAATAACAGCCTAAAACCACTATTTTGCTTAATACTCTCGAAGTGTCAGAATTGAAGTGTCGAAGTAATTTACAGATTTTGAACCTCTTTACCAAATAAACTAAAAAGCTGGCCTAACTATATTTTTATTGGGAGATCTCAAATCAACCATAGTATAAAGTAAAAAATGCAAGAACCACGAATGATAATTAACTTTTGGAAGCGAGTTTCCCTGCAATGGAAGCTATTTTTTGCTGGTATCCTATTGCTATTTTTCTTAGTGGAATGGGATTTCTTTACCAAAGAATGGTATCCCAACCATGGCTTTCCAAAAGTTCAAAAAGTACTTTTAAGCATTACTAATGTGATTGAATTTTCAGTGGGAGACATTTTTTACAGTATTTTGATATTAAGTCTTCTCCTATATTTAGGAATCTGGATTTGGAAATGGAATTGGTTAAAAGAAATTCATCAAAAATGGTTGCCCCTATTTTTACTTTGGATGACATTAGCCTTTCACTTTCATTGGGGATTTTTGTACCGACAAACTCCTTGGAAGGAAAAACTAGTTTATAGTGATCACCTAAACAAGGTAAGATTACATTTGTTGACCGACTTTTTAGTGTCGCAAACCAATCAAGCATTCATAGCACAAGAATTACAACCCTTTGAATCTTACCAAGAGTTATCGTTGGGTGAGTTACATTTGGAAATAGAAAATAAAAAATGGCTTCATGTTCGACCAAAGATTAAAACTTCAATGTATAGTGATATTTTGAGTTATATGGGGTTTACGGGATATTTGAATCCTTTTACTTTAGAGGCACATTTTAATAAAAACATTCCAGCATACACCCAACCATTTACCATCTTACACGAAGTAGTGCATCAAGGTGGTATTGCATCGGAAGCAGAAACTAATTTTATGGCTTATTTGTTATGCATTCAACATGAAACGCCAAGTATTCTTTACAGTGGACAAGTAGTTGCTTTACGTTATTGCTTGAGGGCTTTGGAAAGATTAGAAGAAAATAGTTCGAAACCCTATGTAGAGAAATTACATCCGGGAGTTTTAGAACACTTTGCAGCTTCGAAAGCTTATTCAGAAAAATACGACCATCCAATAGCCAATGTTACCAAAGCATTTTACGATACTTTTTTAAAATTTCAGCAGCAACCCGAAGGGATAAAAAGCTACCAAGGATTGGTTTTTTACTTGTGGAATTATTACCAAAAAGATTTAATGGATTAAGCAATATGCTTTTCGAACCATTTTTTAACTTCTTTTTCAGTGGCTTTGGTCAAACATTGGTCTTTTTTGATACAAACCACCGGAGCGTGTTTGCACATGCCTTGGCATTTGGCTTTTTTGATTTTGACTCTCTTTTTTAAGTCGTTTTCTTTCACCAAATCATGCAAACATTCTACCACTTCCTCGTTGTACTTGCAGCATTTTTTGCCATCACAAAACAAAATGACTTTCTCTTTTTTAGCTCCCATCGGTAGAAAATTAACGGAACAAAAATACAAGTTATTTTTATTTATTCTAAATTAATCTTGTGTAATTTTTCATCGAATTTATTTAAAAATTATAGATCATATTGAATATCAGTAATTAGTCATGTTTTAATAAATTAGCTATGAATCAAAAGTTAAGATATGAATTTATTTGATTTTACTGCGAATTTTGTACTGAGAAAGATTGTATATATCATTTTAAATCAGTTAGAGATAGAAAAGAAGTAGTTTGCAAATGAGATATTATTGAACACTCTTGGATTAAAAATAGATGGAGTTATGAGTTTAAAAAGGAACATCATCTTCGCTATTTTGTGTTAAAGTTTTACAAGTGCATGATGAGAATAATTATAAAAAAAAATTATCTTCCACTTTATTTTAATGAGTTTGTTTACAAACCTAACAGTAGGTTTTTTGCAGAAAAACTCTTTAAAAGGCTTGTGATTGCAAATATCATAGAATTATGAGCTATAACGTTTATCAAAATAAAAATATAACTAACCAACAATTACAAAAATCTAGCTTAACTTAAACTGTAATTTTTAACTTCAAATTCCTCTTTGATCTGAAATATTTTTTAATGTCCCCCCGATATTTTTTGATCAAAATCAATACCTTGTGCTTTTAAAATTCCGCTTACTCTCCATGCATAAAATGCCAAATAAGCAAAACAGGCAACCCCAACTATATAACTAAAATGAATGTTGGTTTCATCTGCTACTACGCCTTGCAACCAACTCACAATTCCACCACCCATAATCATCATAATTAAGAAATTACTGCCTTGATTGGTGTTTTTCCCTAAACCACTGATGGCTAACGTGAAAATACAAGGCCATAAAGTACTACAAAATAATCCAACACTGGTAAAGGCATAAACGCTCAACATGCCAGTAGTAAACATTCCAATGAGTAAAGCTCCTATACCTAAACTAGAAAAAATCAACAACATTCTGGCCGGATTTCCTTTACTGGCAATATCCGCTGCGATTAAGACGATAATGACTAATGCATACACATAAAACGGAGTCAAATCGTGTTTGGCAATTGCGTTAACCATCAAGAAAACACCAAAAGCCAAATATGGTGCTAAAAATTTCAATATTTTTTCCATACTGGCCGAAGCATTAAAAGCTTCTACTGCACCCGTCCAACGTCCAATCATTAAACTTGCCCAATATAACGAAATATAGGGTGCAATATCTTTGGTTTCAAACCCTAATCCGGATTCCATATAAGCCGGTAAATTACTCGCGGTGGATACTTCAACCCCCACATACACAAAAATTCCAATCATCCCTAAAATCAATTGAGGATACTGAAGTGCTGAGTTTTTTGTGGCCTTAACATCTTCTGTTACTTCAACAACAGTTTCAGGTTGGTCAGGTAAAGATGAAAATTTCAAAAAGATGGCTACTAAAAAGAAAGCCCCTCCCAAAATTAAATAGGGAATCTTAACACTTTCAATACTCACATCAGTATTGGCAGAAGCCGCAGAACCAAAAATTGCAAAACTCACAATCAAAGGACCAATGGTAGTACCTAAGTTATTAATTCCACCGGCCATCGTGAGGCGTTGTGAACCAGTAGTAATTGGACCTAATGCAATTGCTAATGGGTTAGCAACCGTTTGTTGTAAAGAAAATCCGAGTCCAACAATAAACAAACCCGAAAGCATCAAAGGAAAAGAACCATTATTGGCAGCAGGATAAAATAAAAGTGTCCCTAAAGCAGATATGATTAATCCTAAAGCTAGTGCATTTTTATACCCTATTCGGTTGATAATATCTCCTTTTGTAAGGAAAGAAATCCCCATGTAAATTAAAGACCCAACAGTATAGGCAACATAAAAGGCAACAGAAACCAACTGGCTTTGCCCTTGTGATAAATCAAATGCTTTTTTGAAAACAGGAATTAAAATGTCGTTACTTGCAGCTACAAATCCCCAAAAGAAGAAAACGGTAACTAAGGGAATGAATTGTACCCATTTGGTTGAAGTGGTTGAACTCATAAATTGTTTTTAAAGGTTAGTTTGGTAATATGATTTTTTAATCAACAGTTAGATATGTAAATAAAACAGCTAAATTTAAATAGAACTATAAAATAAATTAAATTTTATTTGAATTGCATTCTAAGAAATCATCATTAGATTAATACATGAGCATCATTCCGACTTTTTGATTTCACTTCTCGGACCAATCCCATTATTATTAAATGCTTCAATTTGAAAATAATACACATCTGAACGATCCAATCCATTGAAATAATATTCGTTTTTTCCATAAACCATTATAGAACCGTATAATTTATCAGGTGACTTTCCAAAATAAATGACATAACCGTCTGCCGTAGGTTCTTGTTGCCATTTGAACCAAACGTTTCTTCTTTCGCCTTTCACTTTTGGTCCGGAACGCAACGGCACAAAGTTTTGAACCGCTTTTGGTTTTTCCCCGGAGCCTTTTCCAAAAACCCTGAATCCACTTATCGCAAATTTTCCGGTGGGCATTCCGTGATTTTCAAGTTTTAAAAACCTTGCTTGAATTGGCTTTGTTAATTCAATATACTCATGCGGAACATCCTTTGAACTTTTACTTTTATCCACAACCATTTTCCAATTCTTACCATCGTTGGAAGCATATAAAATATATTGATGACCATTGGTTTTATCGGGTTTTCCCATGAATTCCACATCTTGATCGGCATAATTGATTTGAATGGCATTCACGGTACTCAATTCGCCTAAATCGGTAATAATATACTCTCCTTTGTTACCGGTTTTGGCACTCCAATAGGTTTTAATATCTTCATTCACCGCAAAATTGGCTTGAAAACCTCCTAAAGTAGAAGAAACCTGAACCGGTTTATTATAATTGAGCAACATCCATCCGGAAAAATGTTCTGTCAAATGATTTTTATTCTCCGAAGGTAAAAAAGTTGGATAATCTCCATAAGCAGTATTACAATACATCACTCCCTCTTCATCAAATCCTGAGGGCCAAATTCCGATGCGTCGTTCAAAATTATTCTTCACACAAATACCAATTGTAGAAACGTGCCAATATTGATTATGTGCATCTTGATACGTTGCCCCATGTCCTGCTCCTCTGGCAAATCCACCCGGTTTATAGGAAAATGGATTATGTGATTGGTAGTCGAAAGGTCCTAACGGATTATTCCCCACATAAACACCATCTGCATATCCGCTGAATTCTGTTCCGGGTGCTCCGTATTGCAAATAGTATTTATTGTTGTGTTTGGTCATGAAAGCTCCTTCGGTAAACGGTTGCAAAAAGGTATTGTCGTTGTTTTCACCAAATCGCTCCCAACCGTGTTCATCATCATTTAAGGCTAACACGGGAACGGGTTCACCTTCCGGCTGAAACGTTTTTCGGTTTAATTTCAAACCATACAACGGATATAAATTACTGGAGCCATAATACATATACAATTCATCTTTGTCTTTATCCCAGAAAAGTTGAGGATCCCAGGCACCTGCTTGATGTTTATGCACCAATTCTTTCCAGTCATCCACTTCGGGATTGGTGCTCATCCACAACGGAAATTCTTTGGTGTGTGTGGAACCGATAACCAATAATGTATCATTCACATATGATAAGGAAGGAGCACACAATTCATCCCAAACTTTATGTTCAGGTCGAAGAAATTTTCGAGGAATGAACTTCCAATCGAGCATGTTTTCGCTATGCCAATATCCCCATTGATTGGTTGAAAAAAGATAATATTTCCCTTTGAAATAAGTAATGACCGGATCGGCAGTTGCCCGATGTTTTCCTTGTTGTACAAATGGCTCGATGGGACAATAGCCATAATCGATATTGATGGGGTTACAATAGGTTTTTTGTTGGGCATACATTGAATTTATACCCCAAAAAAACAAAACGATAAATAGAATTTTTTTCATTTTTTGATTTTAGAAAAAAAACCCTTTGAAAGTTTCAAAGGGCTTTCTGAACAACAAAAACTCAAATTATTTAACTAGCTCAAACGTCTTATATTCGGTTACATCAGAATTGGTGCCGATAAACACATGAAATGTTCCGGGTTCGGCCACAAATTCAAGTTCTGAATTATAAAATTTTAAATCTTCTTCGGTAATTTCAAAGGAAACAATTTGCTTCTCCCCTTTTTTCAAAAATATCTTTTGGAAACCTTTCAGTTCTTTCACTGGTCGAGTCACTGAACCTACTACATCTCTGATATAAAGTTGAACTACTTCTTTTCCATCGTAATTACCGGTATTTGTAACTTCAACAGAGGCTACAATTTTTTCATTAGAACGCAATTTATCAGAGGATAATTGGAGATTGGAATAGGAAAATTGAGTATAACTTAACCCAAATCCGAAAGGATAAAGCGGTTCATTGCGTTCATCCAAATAATTAGTTTTGAATTTTTCAAATTTTCCTTCTTTATTTCCAAGCGGTCTTCCGGTATTTTTAGTATTATAATAAATTGGAATTTGTCCTACACTTCTGGGGAAAGTTGCCGTTAATTTTCCGGACGGATTTTCATCACCGAACAACACATCTGTAATGGCTAAACCGGCTTCTGTTCCGGGAAACCAAACGTTCAATATGGCATTAACTTTTTGATCTTCTTCTACCATTACTAAAGGTCTTCCTGTAAACAAAACCAATACAACCGGTTTACCTGTTTTTAGTAAAGCATCCAATAATTCTTTTTGAACGGATGGAATTCCTAATTCTGTTCTACTGCTAGACTCCCCACTCATTTCTGCCGATTCTCCCAGTGCAGCCACAATCACATCGGCTTTTGCCGCAACTTGAAGGGCTTCATTCAACAATTCTTCTTTGGAACGATTGTCTCGATTTAATGTCTTACCAAACATGGTTGCCCGTTCTTCATAAGCAGCATCAGCCACTAAATTACTTCCTTTGGCATATAATATATTCACTGATTTTCCCAAAACTGATTTCATTCCTTCAGCTAATGGAATCGCCTTTTCATGCTTTGTTGCTACGCTCCATGTTCCGGGCATATTCACGGCATTATTGCCTAATGGACCTATTATAGCAACGGTTCCTGACTTTTTTAAGGGCAATATACCTTTATCATTTTTTAACAAAACAAAGGATTCTGCTGCTGTTTTTCTGGCTTCATTGCGATGAGCAGCCGTAAAAATGTCGGTTTTATTACGTTTTAAATCACAGTAACGATAAGGGTCATCAAAAAGACCTAAATCATATTTTGCACTCAATATTAATCGAACAGCATTATCAATTTTATCAATGGAAACTTTTCCTTCAGCAACTGATTTTGGTAAAGTTGTTAAAAAACCTTCACTCACCATATCCATTTCAATTCCTGCATTTAGTGCAGAAGCGGAAACCGTTTGAAAATCACCCACACCGTGTTCCATCATTTCTTGAATTCCGGTATAATCCGTAACGACGAATCCATTAAAATTCCATTGTTTTCGTAATACATCTGTCATTAACCATTTGTTTCCGGTAGCAGGAATTCCGTCTATTTCATTAAAGGAAGCCATCACAGAACCAACTCCAGCGTCTATAGCTGCTTTATAAGGTGGAAAATATTCATTATACATTCTAATTCTACTCATGTCAACTGTGTTGTAATCCCTACCTCCTTCCGGTGCTCCGTAGAGAGCAAAATGCTTCACACAAGCTAAAAGAGTAGTATTGAGTGACAAATCTTTTCCTTGGTAACCTCTAACCATTGCCTTAGCGATTTCACTACCTAAATAGGCATCTTCACCGGAACCCTCTGATACCCTTCCCCATCTTGGATCACGAGATATGTCAACCATAGGTGAAAAGGTCCAATTGATACCATCTGCACTGGCTTCTTTGGCTGCAATTTGGGCACTTCTTTCAATTAATGCCAAATTCCATGTTGAAGACATCCCCAATGGAATAGGAAAAGTTGTTTCATAACCATGAATGACATCCATTCCAAACAATAGCGGAATTTTAAGTCGGCTTTGTTCCACTGCAATTTTTTGAACTTCCCTTATTTTCTCAGCTGTTTTAATATTAAAAAGTCCGCCAACTTTTCCTTCTTTGATATTTTTTGCCACATCGGAGCTACTTGCTTGACCGGTTGTAATATCACCCGAGGTTGGAAGATTTAATTGTCCGATTTTTTCTTCCAAGGTCATTTTGGAGAGCAATTGTTCTATAAATTCTGTTTTTGAAAGGGTTACTTTTTGATTTTTCCCCTTTTGAGCCAACCCGGTAGAAGTAATAAAAATTGAAAAAAATAAGGCTTGAACTAATCGCATATTATTGATTTTTTATTTGGCTTAACATCCATTGATATAAATTGACATCTGCATAAACTCTTGACCAACTATCATGATTGGCATCATCAAAAATTGTCAACTGAATGTCTTTTGAGCAACTTTTTAATTTTTTATAAATTGAGATGGAATACTCCACATCTACTACATCATCTAATAATCCATGATAGATTCGAGTGGGTATATGTGCTATTTTACAATTTTCAATCATGGGAACTCTATCCACAAAACCACAAATGGGCACTAAAGCGGCAAAGGTATCCGGATGTGCAAAAGCTAAATTCCATGCTCCCCATGCTCCCATGCTCAACCCGGTTAAATAAACACGATTGGTATCAATTGGGTTTTCTTTTATTATTTTTTGAATCAATTGATGTAGTGATTCTGATTCCCAATAAGTATTTTCAGGACATTGAGGTGCTAAAACGTAGGAGTCTAATTCATTTGTTTGAATATACTTTAACGGTCCGTGTACTTTAACTTTTTCCAAATCAGTACCTTTTTCACCTGAACCATGCAAAAAAACAATCAATGGTTTTTTCGACTCCACTTTTTTAGGTTTTTGCAAAATATAGCCATAATTCATTTTGTCTTCTAGGGTAACGGAATAACTTCCTTTTGTTTCCTGACTGTAAGCATCAAAAGGAAAATATCCTGTTATCAAAAAACAGAAAATGATAGTGTAAACTAAATTTTGCTTAAAAACCATGTTGTGCGGATGAAAATCCTAAATTTTGTAAACCTGTTCGAATTTCGGGAGCTTGCATAAACAAATTCCATAAAAATCCGGTTCTATAATTCTCAATCATCGGAACAATTGTTCCTTGATCAATCGCTAGGTAGCGTTTTGTTACCCAATTATAGTGTGGTGAAAAAGCATCATAAGGACCTGCCACACCAATTAAACGGTTTCTCCAATCTTTACTTTCATAAAAAAATCTTAACGCTTTCATCGATTCTTCGGGTGTGTAAGGAAAAGAAGATAGTGCTGCTGTAGGTGTAATTACCCCTCTGTCATTCCCCGGTTTATGGTCGGTATAACCTACTGTTCCATCAGCATTACGGGTGTAACTGGCGGTTAACCCCCAACACTCCTCGCTATATCCATTCCAACCTATGGGATTTGCGACACAATAGGCATGCATGATCTTGGTGTGATTTTGAGTAAGTTGCCAATAATTGGCATATTGATCCGATAATCCTCTTGGATCTAAACCTAAATAAGAATAATGTGCCCAAAACATCGGCCCTACAATAGAAGCCCCATTGTAATTAAAAATCTTAGGAATATTATAACTGGAAGCTGCTGTTACAATTGCCCCATTTCTAGCCCAAGCTTGATGATAGGCTTCCGAAGGAATGGGATGTGTTGGTGAAGAAGCACCCATAATGTATGTAATTAAACACTCATTATACCCTTCTAATTTAAAATTCAATTGCCATTCATAATCTGGAGACCAATGCCAATACAAGGCATTTTCACCTTTTGTGTACCAGCTCCATTCTACTCCTCTCCAAAGTTGATCGGCTTTTTGAGCTAAGGCTTGTTCGGTTTCTGTACCGTTTTTAAAATATTCACGAACACAAATTAGTCCTTGACACAAAAAAGAAGTTTCTACAATATCGCCTCCGTTATCTATTGTTCCAAAAGGAACTGTATTGCCATTTGTTCCATTGATCCAATGACTCCAGGCTCCATGAAATCGATCTGCATTTTCTAAAAAGTTTAAAGCCGTTTGCAATCGGGAGACGGCTTCTTCTCTGGTTACAAATCCTCGTTGAATTCCTACTAAAATTGTCATCAATCCAAATCCTGATCCACCAGTAGTGACTAAATGTTCATCTACAAAAGGCTCATCCACATGATAACGCTCTCTTGCCAGTTTTGAATTGGATTCTGCATAATTCCAAAAATATTTAAAAGCATCTTTTTGAGCTAAATCCAAAATCTCTTGTTCTGACATTGGGGGAATTGAAATATTAGCATCGTCAGCTTCTGTATCGCTGGTTTTAGAACAGGAAAAAAAGATAAAAAAAAACTCTAAAATAATTAAATATTTAGAAAAATTATGCATCATGGTTTGTTTAAAAAGTTGAGAGAAGCCTAACAGGATATAATCCTATTAGGCTTAAAATATATGAAAACAAATTATCTTCCTGCTTTTTCAAGCTCATATAGAGCACCTATTTCAGCTTGAGTTAATGTTTTATCATAAAATCTGATTTCATCAACTTGTCCTTTCAAAGCTTTATTCCAAGCATCAGTATTTGTTCCGTTGACCACAGTTTCTAATGCTCCAATCACTGGTCTGGTTGGGGTGAAATGGTTTAATAAAAATGGAGCTCCACCATTTCTAACTTCCCATGCAGAATTTGAAATCTTCACCCCATTTACATATAATCTGTTTGTTGCGGTTGGTCCGTCATAAACATATACAACGTGAGCCCATTTCCCTCCAATTTTATTAGGATTCCACGTGTGTGTTGCATCCATCCAAGGCTCTTGTTTTAACATATTCACGGCATCTCCACCAAACTCTGTACCGTCTTCTTTTTTAATTCTGAAAATACCTTTTAATTGAATTGAATCACTTGTGATTAAACCATGTGTTTCTCCTAATAAATTTAAATTTCCAAATGTTTCACCTGTTCTGGTTAAAGAAAATATTGGAGAGATGTTACTTGGTCCACCAGGAACCAATCTGGTATTTGAAATTTTTACCCAACAGCTAATTGAAGCACTTCCTGATGTTGAATTTAATGCAGTAATTACAGGATAAGCCATGTATCCTTCATTAAAATCAGCTCCTTGACCTTTAACTCCAGCAACAAACGTTGTAGCTACTGTTGAAGAGGGTGCAGTGTTTGAAATTTTCTCATTTCCATTTCCATTCAAAGGCCAATAGGCTTTTAAGGAAGAAGCAGCAACTTCATCTGCACTATTGTACCCTCCAATTGGTGGTAAATTTGCTTCATCATCATCGCTGCAGGCAATAATTGAAGCACCAATTAATAACAAAGACATAGCCTTCATTGATAATTTCATTTTTTTCATAATCATAGTGTTTAAAATGTTAAATATTTAAGTTAGTTAATATTAATATCCGGGATTTTGGGTTAACAACCCCCCACTAGCAATAATTTGATCATTTGGAATGGGAAATAATTCATGTTTACCAACCGCAAAAGTTTTACCGTTGGCCGACATAGCACTTACTGCGGTTCCTGTTCTCACCAAATCAAACCAACGGTCGTGCTCCATTGCCATTTCCCATCTTCTTTCATTTAAAATGGATTGTAAAGTAACGGTTGTAGCAGCAGCAAGTCCTGCACGTAATCGTAGTTGATTAATTCGAGCAAGAGCCTCACCAGTCATACCCAAATGAAATCCTGCCTCTGCCCTTATCAATAGTATATCACTGTATTTTAAAATCCGTAAATTTTTGGCTGTTTCTCCTTTATCATTGTTCCATAATTCTAAAAGTGGACTTTGATAGGCTTTATAATTATATCTTGGATTTGTCCAACTTGTAGGAGCAACGAAACCATCCCATAACACAGAGGGCACAAACATAATGGTAGCTTCTTTGCGTAAATCTCCACTCTCATAGGAATTAGCTAAACTCAATGATGGTGTATTGAATCCCCAACCCAAATCAGGTGTACCTCTAGGCCCTTGAACATTGGTATAATCACGTAATCCTTTGGTTAAAGTTGCTTGTACCTCATATATAGATTCTGCTTTATTCTCCCCAATCTCTCGCCAAACTTCAGCATAGTTACTTAACAAAGCATACTGTCCTGAGGATATAACCTCACCTGCCATGTCATAAGCCTGTTGCCATTTCTCTTGGTACAAATAGGACTTTGCCAATAAAGCTTGAGCAGCACCTTTTGTTGCTCTTCCTAAATCATTTGATCCATATTGTCCTTTAAGAGGTAATTTATTTATAGCATCTAACAAATCCATTTCTATTACATCATATACTTCTTGTTTTGATTTTCTCACAAATACAACCTCATTGATAGTGGCACTATCGTTAATATCAATTTTTTCAATTACAATAGGAACACCACCAAAACATCGCACCAAATCAAAATAAAACAAGGCTCTCAAAAACTTTACTTCACCAATTAAACGGTTTTTTAAAACTGGGTCAATAGTTAATTGTTCTAAATAAAACAAAGCATTATTTGCTCTGTAAATTCCATCATATCTGCCTTTCCAAACATCATTAAAGGAAATATCTGTTGCATCAAAAGTCAAATTATCCAATTTGTGCTTATCTGTTCCTGTATCGGTTGGTGTGGACCCCTTATCTGCATCATCAGAAGTGATGCTGGTTATGCCAATCCATGAAAAAGAATACATGTTATAATCCAACTGCTTATTATATACTCCATTCACCAATTGAACAGCATTGGCCGGATTATTCAAAAAATCAAACTCATTTATAACATCATTGGGTTTTACATTCAAATCTTCTTCACATGACGAAAAACCAATTAATGCAAATACATATAAGAAAACTTTAAATAGAAATACTTTTTTCATAATCTTGATTTATAAACTTACATTAAGACCCATTATGAAAGATTTATTGGTTGGATAGGCATCCAATTCTATCCCTGCTGAACCCAATGGATCGGCATTGTTATTGCCGGATATTTCAGGTGAATAACCGGTATATTTTGTAAATAAAAATGGATTTAATACCGTGAAATAAAACCTTATTTTATCTATTTTTTCATAAAACTTAGGCAAAGTATATCCAACAGTTATATTATTTATTCTAAAAAAAGAACCATTTTCTATGTAATAGGTAGAAGAAATCGGAACGATATTAAACGGAAGTGGATTAGGAGCGTTTGGATTACTTGGTGTCCAAAAGTTATCTAATACTGCACTTTCTACATTTTCCCCACCAAATCGCTGAGCTTTTTTTCCATTATAAATTTTATTTCCACCCACTCCGTAGGTATCAACAGAAAAATCAAAATTTCTGTATTTTCCACCTAAACTTAAACCATAGGTATGTGTTGGTAAATAGGAACCGGCCACCACTCGATCTGGACTATAGGTAAATGCTCCATCATCATCAATTCCAGTTACCTGATAAACATAAAAACTTCCTAAAGGTTCACCTACTAGAACTTGTTTTGTCCATTGCCCATTATTGATACTTCCACCAATGAAATCAGAGAAATAGGAATTACTTACACTCGTTAGTTCGTTTTTGTTGTGGGAGAAATTACCACTTACCCAGTAAGTCAAATTATCATTAATTTTTCCATCCCATTTTAAAGACAATTCTACACCTTTGTTGCTAACATCTCCAGTGTTTACAGTTACTCTTTCTGGTGATAACACTGTTGGCAATGTTATTGGTAGAATTACATCAGCAGATTTTCGATTGTAAAAATCAATAGTTCCTGACAAACGATTATCTAAAGTTTTGAAATCAATACCCAACCCTAATTCTTTCATGGTTTCCCAAGTCAAATTAGGATCTACCTGATAAGGTTGATTACTTCCGGGATTAATAATTTGATCCTCTCCAAAAGCATAATTGAAATTGGGAGAAAAAACCGGAACATTAAGTGAATTAATTGTATTTCCGTTTCCTACTTCACCATATCCAACTCTAACTTTTAAGTAATTTATTACTTTTGAACTTTGTAAAAACTCTTCATTTGAAGCTATCCAACCTGCAGAAACAGAAGGAAACATGCCCCATCTTTTTGAATTTTGAAAAGCACTTATTCCTTCTCTTCTTAAAGAGGCAGCAAATAAATATTTCCCATTGTATTCATAATCTAATCTTCCAAAATAAGAAATGGAAACAATGGGTGTTTGAACTGAGTGTGACACAACAGCCCCGGGAGCGGTTTCTGTGTTATAAGAAGATAAATTTAATGACCAATAATTAGATTGCTCGGGTACATTCCATCTGGTTCCTGTTAAAAAATCGCTGATACCTCTGGTCGATCTTGACATACCCAATACAGCTGTAATCTCATGTTGATTAAACGACTTTTTGAATGTTATAAAATTATCCCAATTCCAAAAATAACTATTTGCTCTCCTTTGTTGTAAAATGTTTATAGGAGCATTTGGAGAATAATCTGTAATGGAAGAAGTTGCATTTTGAGACAACCAAATTTCTCTACTTGGAGTAAAAGTATAACCTTTTGACCAATCATAAGTAGCACCAAAGTTCGAAGTATATTTTAATTCCTCTAAAATTTTTATTTCAGTATTTAAGGAACCAAATAAGGTAACGTTTTTATTTTGTTCGTTTGTGTAAAATAACTGTGCTACTGGGTTCGCAACATTATTAAAGCGGTCGCTTCCATTGATATCAATCAAACCGGTTTCAGGATTTCTTAATGGTACTCCCCACCGACCATTATCAAAACGCACAGGAACAATTGGTGATTGTTTGTATGCATTTGTAAAAGCACTCAATGGTTTTGGTGTATTATTAACTATAGACAAGTTAATAGAAGGGGCAATTTTTATTCTTTGATCAAAAATGTATAATTGATTTCTTGAAGTAACATTGGTTCTTTCAAATTGAGTTCCGTTTAATATCCCTCTTTCTTTAAGATTGGTGACTCCAAAATAATAAGTGGCATTTTCACTACCACCTGAAATGTTAATGTGATTACTTATAACTTCACCATTGTCTGTAATTTCATCTAACCAATTAGTATTGTAAGGTTGTTCAAAATTAAAATAAGAAGATGATCCCTGAGCGGTGTTATTGTAATATGCAAATCGATAGGAATCTGCCATTTTAACTTTTCTTTGGATAAATCTTTGACCGTAATAGGAGTCCACATTTACTTTCATCGTGCCTTTCTTTCCTTTTTTGGTGGTAATAATTACCACACCATTGGAACCTTTTTGACCATAAATAGCCAAAGAAGAGGCATCTTTTAAAATGTCAATGGTTTCTATCTCATTTGGACTCAAACCATTTAAACTGTTACTTTCAATTCCATCAATTACATAAAGGGGATCTCGTGAACCAAGTAACGTTCCCAAACCTCTAATCCGGATGGAAGGATTTGCACCCGGTTCATCATTAGTCACAATATTTACACCTGCAGCTCTACCTTGAATGGATTGAATGGCAGACTGTGCTGGTGTTTTTAAAATATCAGATGATTTGATTTGAGATACAGAACCTGTAATGGAACCCGCTTTTTTGGTTCCATAACCAACCACAACTACTTCTGATAAACTTTTTGATTTATCATCCTCTAACTTTACTATCATTCCGTTGGTAGCAGGAACTGTTTTCTTCTCAAAACTTAGCATGGAAAATTGAAGTTCATCACCTTCTTTTGCTTTGATTTTGAAATTACCATCAAAGTCTGTAACCGTATTTTCATTAGTTTTAACTACTAATATTATTACATCCGGCAAAGGCATACCATTAGAATCTGTTACTTTTCCGGTAATTTCTTGTGCTCGGATTGAAGAAATAGTTATTATAAAGAGTAACAAATAAAAAATCCTGTACATAATGTTTAGTTTGTTTAGTTTGATATGGTAAAAATAAAACTAAAACGTTATAGTAAACACCCGATCTCAAACAACAATAACACATCAAAACGAAGAATGCAATTAATAAGTAATTGTATTTCAAAACCTTAATTGCATTAAAAATGAATTGTAATACATCTATAAAAAAGATAAATGATGTATAAATGATGTAGTTGTAAAATAATAAATTTCATGTCAAAAAAGTGGTAATTATCTAAAATAAATCAAAAATTTATAGATTTATCATAAATGTAGAAAGATTTACATCAGCATCTAGATTTATCTTTTTTCTGAGGCGATAACGATGCAGTTCTACACCTCGGTATGAAATATTCATTAATGGAGCAATTTCTTTAGAAGAGAGATTCATTTTCAAATAAATACAAAGTCGAATATCTTTTGAAGTCAATTGTGGAAAACGTTTTGATAATCGCTGTACAAATTCGTCATGACTTTGATAAATGTTTTTCTCAAAACTCTCCCACTCTTTTTTGTTTAGAGCATTTATTTTGATTACTTTTCGTATCTTATTTTTCAATTGCATGACTTCATTTTCTTGTTCTAAGATGCGTTGGATATTCTCTATCATCTCTCCTTGCTTAGCAATAGATAAAGATTTTCCGGCTAATTCAGTTGCTTTTGATTGGATTTGCATTTCTAAAATATGCTTTTCATAATCTTGAATTTTCAGCTTATTCTCTGCTTCCAACTCCAATTCAACTATTTGCTTATGATGCTTCAGTTCTTCTTCTTTTAATTTTAACTTTTCTTGATAGCGAATTTTGTTCCAACGATAATAAACCAATAAAATAATAGCAATAAAAGAAAGGTATAAAACAATCATCCAAAAAGATAAATACCAAGGCTTTTTGACGTAAAAAGAAAACTCATTTGCTTTAACATAATCTACTCCATTGGTATAGAAAACCTCAATTTTATTTTGTCCGCTTGTTAAATTATTTAACTCTAACTTACCTCTAATTAATGGAATGAGCTCAGAGCCATTATGACGATAAAACAAAGAAGATTTTTTACTACCATAGAAATCTGATAAAAAGTGTAATTCCAAACTTTGATTATAGGGTATTTTAGTTTCATTTTCAATCAATTCGCCATTGAAATAGGCTTCAATCCTAATACTTTGTTTGGCAAAATCATTTTTATTAGTCTCAAAAAGCAAAAACCCGTCATCTAAATTGAGTAAATACTGGTGATTAAAATGAAATATTCGAGTATCATTATTAACAATTTTTCCCTCATAATATTTTGGAGCTATTAGTTTCCACGAAAAAGATTGTTCATTTTGATTGATAATATAAAGCAAATTATCTTTTAGTATTCCAAAACTTTTATCATCTATTGGTATAATTTCGCTGATATCTTTAAAATGCTTGTTAAACAATTCATGCTTTTTCAAAACATCTGTAACATGATCTAATACATACCATTCGGAATGAATATAATAGAGTACTTCGCTTTTATATTGAAATATTTTTACTCCAAAATCATTGTTAATTTGATTCTTTTCTGTCAAATTAACATACGAAACTACCTCTAAATTTTGATCGTATTTTATTTTAAACAAACCTCTATAACTGTCAGAGGCAACAATTTCATTTGGACCGGTTTGAACAAAATCTTTGATGGGTCTATATACCGTATTCAAACGTTTAAAGGAGGTAAAATTATCTTGTTCAGCAAAAAACGCAATGCCTAAATAATTGGATTGAATGAATCGCGGAGATAAAATATCGCGTTTTAATTGCCATCCACCATTCAAAGGATTAACTTTTTTAAACTGATTACCATCCAATAAAAAAGTTCCTTCATTATGGCCGATAATATATTTTTGCCCAATCTGCTGTATATTCCAAACTTGACCTTGGGAACCGTTTATAAGTTCCAATTGCTTATTTTGATACGTAAATACACCATGATTCGATCCTAACAAATATCCGTTTGAAGTTGCTGCAATAGCATAAACACTGCCCAATTCACCCGTTATATCAGAAAAAATTCGATAAGGCGAATTAATCTCTAAATGTGAAATTCCATTGTCTAATCCCAACCATATATCCTTTTCCTGATCCATTAAAATGGTTAAAACGGTATTGTTTGACAACCCATTATTTCGATCAATTTTTATGTATTCTCCTGTCTTTAATTGAACAATATACACACCATTAGAAACTGTTCCGATTACTAATTGATCTGTTTTATAAAACTGAGCGGCATTTATTCCTTCTTTTTTTAAGATGGCATTCAAGGGATGTTGCCATGATGTTAATCCACTCCCTTCGTCAATATATACCCCGTTTTTTAACGTAAAGATGTAAGTACTTTTTTGGTTTCGATCGATTCCGTGAATTACATTATCAAAGATAGCCTTCCATTTACTGATTAGCGAAAACTGCTTACCATCAAAAAGATATACTCCTTTGTTCACAGAAGCCACATAAATTTGTTCATCAATCACATAACAATAAGAGATTAAAAAAGGAATTTCTATTTTTCTAATAGATTGATTATCATAAACATAAAGTTCATTAAAGGATTGAAAATACAGTTTGTTGTTGGCACGAAAAATTTTCCAAATTTCTTCATTCTTAGAACTTCCTTTAAAAAAATTCTTGCCTTCAGAAAGGGAAAAATACTGCATAATTCCCTTTACTCTTTTCCAATAACCAAATTCGTTATAGGAACCGCAGTAAATCTTGTCTTGATGAGCAAAAACAGAACGAATGATGGTTTTGTTTGGCAAAGAATAGCGTTCCCATTTTACTCCATCGTAGCGTAAAAAATAATGATTATTAGCAAAATAAAAGGCTTTATCTTCCCCTTGTGTAAGGCTCCAAACTTGGTTATCTCCTTTATAATCTGTTTTTGTAAAATTTTCTACAAAAGGAAGTAGTTCCTGAGCTGAAATAATGAAGGAATTAAAAATCAATAGGCAGATAAATAATTTATCTTTCATTTTGCACACAATAAAAAATATAATTGATTAAAAATCAACAAAATAAGTTCTCAAAATTTAATAAAAAGCTGAAATTTCGTATATTAATAGATGATTTTCCTACTAATATCTTTAAAAATGAATACCAGCTAAGTACACGAAGATACACAATTCTTAACGGTATTTCATAGCCATTTTAGCAATCATTTAAATTTAACTAGAATTCGTCTCATTTGTTTGTTTATCAATGCTCTATGCAAAGTTAAGAAGGTCATTTTTTTTTTTTAAACTCTCTTTTGGATTTGACACTAAAACCAATGATTCCAGTAATTACAGATGCATCCAGTTCTTTTTAAGGAGATTATTTTCATTTGGAGTTTGTGCTATAAGTTTATTTTTGCTCTTTTACCTAATAGAGATTCTTTGGTTTTGGTCATAAACAGAAGTAACTAGAAAGTTGGAAGCAATAACATCAACATTCTAATGTTAAGAGTTAGTCACAACAATATTGCCTTTCCAAAACTGTTTAAAATGATGCATAAAAGAGGTAATCATCAAAGTTCAATGTGCAAAAATTTAAATTAATAAATTTTCAATCATAAACTCAGAATTTTCTCTTAAAAGTAAAATCTCTACTAATTTATTTTCAATACAGAAACATTTTCAAATTAACTAATTCTCCAACTCCTCATCAGAAGCTCTATTAATTAATTTTTCAGGCAAAGATTTGGTAGCTTTGGCTCCCATTTTTTTTATTTTCTCAATGGTATTTACCACATTACCTCTGCCCTCCACTAATTTATTCATGGAAGCTTTGTATGCCTCATCTGCATCTTGAATTCTTTTACCTACATTCATCAGGTCTTGTACCAAGCCTTCAAACTTATCGTACATCGAGCCGGCCAATCGAGCAATTTCTATTGCATTTTCTTGTTGCTTTTGGTTGGTCCACATCGAGTTGATGGTTCGTAAAGTTGCCAATAAGGTGGTAGGAGTTACAATCACAATATTTTGTTCAAAAGCCTTGTTGTACAACGAATTATCAAAATTCAGTGCGATGGCAAAAGCCGCTTCGATAGGAATAAACAACAACACAAAATCCGGGGTTTGCAATCCGGGTATGGATTGGTAATTTTTACTACTCAACTGATCTACATGTCTTTTAATAGAGTTTATGTGCTCTTTCAAAAGAATCTCTTTGGCATTTTCATCCGTTTCGTTCACCCATTTTTCGTAAGCTACCAAGGAAACTTTAGAATCAACAATCAATTGTTTTTTATCTGGTAAATGTATGATCACATCCGGTTGCACTCGTTGTCCGTCTTGGTTTTGGTAGCTGGTTTGTACTTCGTACTCTCTTCCTTTTTCCAAGCCTGATTTTTCCAAGACTCTTTCTAAAATCATTTCTCCCCAATTTCCTTGCATTTTGGTATCTCCCTTCAAAGCTTTGGTAAGGTTCAATGCTTCTTTAGAAATTTGCTCGTTCATCAATTTTAAATCCATGATTTGCTGACGAAGGGCACTGTGCTGACCTATGCTTTCTTTGTGGGTATCTTCTACTTTCTTTTCAAACTGAACGATTTTATTTTGCAAAGGCTCCAATATCGTTTGGATTTGCTCTTTGTTTTGGGCACTAAATTTCTGCGACTTTTCTTCTAAAATCTTTTGGGCTAAAATTTCAAACTCTTTTGTAAACTTTTCTTGTAATTGTTCCACTTCTTGCTTTTGTTCGGCTAGCTTTTGTAAAAGTCCTTCCTCTTCCTTGGTTTTGGTTGCTAATTGAATTTGAAAGTTGGTATTGCTTTGGCTCAAAGCTTCCAATTGGTTTTGCAATGCTTGTATTTGTTTCAAATCTTTTTGCCATTGCTCTTTGGTAAAGGCAATTTCTTGGTTTTTTGCAGCCAATGCATTTTGGTTTTGGTTGCCAAAAATTAATTTCCCAATGAAGATTCCAACCAATAAAAAAACAAAAGTGAGTGCAATTTCTAGCATATTACATCAAAATAAAAAATCATCGTCTTCGTCTTCGCTTGCTTTAGATGGCAATACATCCTCACCAAAAGCATCTGTAGGAGTAATTGGTGTTTTGGTGACAAAAGGCATGTCGTCCATATTCATTTTTGAAGAAAACTCTCCAATATTAAAAGCACTATCTAGGTTATCAAATTTACCTAATTCGTTTACAAATTTCAATCGAATATTGTCTAATCCACCGTTACGGTGTTTTGCCACAATAAATTCTGCTTCTCCTTTGGTACTTCCTTGATCGTCATCATCCCAATAATCAATTTTGTAGTACTCCGGACGATAAATAAACGATACGATATCCGCATCTTGTTCAATTGCTCCAGATTCCCTTAAGTCCGATAACAAAGGACGCTTACTGGAACCACGTGTTTCCACCTGACGAGATAACTGTGATAAGGCAATTACAGGAATTTCTAATTCCTTTGCCAATGCTTTTAAGTTTCTGGAAATGGTAGAAATTTCTTGCTCTCTATTCCCTACTCCTTTGCTGTTGCTTCCGGCTGTCATTAATTGCAAGTAGTCGATAATCATGATGCGAATGCCATATTGCGAATGCAACCTTCTGGCTTTGGCTCGCAAATCGAAAATAGAAAGCGATGGGGTATCGTCAATATAAATGGGAGCTTTCTCTAAATTTTTGACTTTAACATTTAGCTGTTCCCATTCGTGGTTGGCTAGTTTTCCGGTTCTTAATTTTTCAGAACTCAATCCGGTTTCGGAGGATATCAAACGAGTGATTAACTGTACAGACGACATCTCCAAAGAAAACAATGCAACCGGCATGTTAAAATCGATGGCCATGTTTCGAGCCATGGACAATACAAATGCTGTTTTACCCATACCCGGACGAGCTGCAATGATAATCAAATCGCTTGGCTGCCATCCGGAGGTTAATCCGTCTAACAAATTAAAACCTGTAGGTACACCGCTCAAGCCTTCTTTATTTCCAATTTCCTGGATACGTCTTTTGGCTTGGTACACCAAGCTTTGTGCAGTTTCGGAGCCTTTTTTGATGTTGCCTTGGGTAACTTCGTACAATTTAGATTCTGCACTATCTAACAAATCAAATACATCCGAAGATTCGTCGTAACAATCTTCAATAATTTCTGAAGAAATTTTAATCAAACTACGTTGGATAAACTTTTGTAAGATGATGCGAGAATGGTATTCGATATGTGCAGAAGAAGATACTTTTTGGGTAAGTTGGATCAAATAAAAATCTCCACCCACCAAATCTAACTTTGCATTTTTTCGCAACCTAGCCGAAACGGTTAATAAGTCGATTGGCTCCGAAGCTTTGAAAAGTTCTAAAATAGCTTCAAAAATGTGTTGGTGCTGTTCTTTGTAAAAAGCTTCCGGACTAAGGATGTCGATTACCTCATCTAAACCTTTTCTGTCAATCATCATGGCACCTAAAACGGCTTCTTCCAAGTCCACTGCTTGTGGTGGTAACTTGCCTTTTTCGAGAGAAATTAAATTAGATTTCCCGATTTTAATTGGGTTGATATTCACTTGTTCCATGTTGCTAATTTAGCCAAAAAACGAATGTCTTTTAAAGGAGTTTTGCGTTGGTTTTGTTAATAAAGCCACCAAAAATGTTCATAACCTATTTTTTTTACGATTATGATAATTGATTTGTAACTCAAAAGGAAATAATAAGTTTATTATGTGAAATTTACACGAATGCTTCAAAAATAAATTTTAAATTTTGTTGGTAATTGGTGTGGATAATTTTTTTCAATATTAGACAAAAAAAGCACCGCTTATGCAGTGCTCTATTTATAGTTTCATTTTAAAGAGTTACTCTTTAAACTCTCCCATTTTGCTATACTTATCCATACGTTGCTCTACCAACTCGGTTTCTGAAAGCATTTTTAATTCATTAAAACCTTTCATGATGTATTGTTGTACCGTTTTAAAAGTAGTAGCTCTGTCATAGTGAGCTCCACCAAGTGGTTCCGGGATGATTTCGTCAATTAATTTTAGTTTCTTCATGTCGTATGAAGTCAATTTTAAGGCTTCTGCAGCTTGTTCTTTGTACTCCCAACTTCTCCATAAAATAGACGAACACGATTCTGGTGAAATTACTGAATACCAAGTATTTTCCAACATGTATACTCTGTCACCAACGCCAATTCCTAAAGCACCACCCGAAGCTCCTTCTCCTACCACCACCGTAATAATAGGAACTTTTAAACGTATCATTTCAAAAATGTTTCGTGCAATCGCTTCTCCTTGTCCACGCTCTTCTGCTTCTAAACCTGGGTAAGCACCCGGAGTATCTAGTAAAGTTAATACCGGAATTCCAAATTTCTCTGCCATTTTCATTAAACGCAAAGCTTTTCTGTACCCTTCCGGATTTGCCATCCCGAAATTACGGTACTGACGTGTTTTGGTATTGTATCCTTTTTGTTGGCCAATAATCATGAACGATTGTCCGTCAATCTTACCCAATCCACCTACCATGGCTTTGTCGTCTTTAAAACTTCTATCTCCAAAAAGTTCTAAAAAAGTATCTCCACACAAGGCACGAATATGGTCCATGGTGTAAGGTCTGCTTGGATGACGCGACAATTGCACCCTTTGCCAAGCAGTGAGGTTTTTGTAAATATTTTTCTTGGTTTCTTCTAATTTCTTTTCAATCTGCTTGCATGTTGCAGAAACGTCTACATTAGATTCCTGACCGATAATCTGACATTTGTCTAACTGATCTTCTAATTCTTTGATAGGCAACTCAAAATCGAGATATTCCATAAAGTTGTTGTTAGGTTTGCATGCAAATATAAAAAATGTAATCGGAAAAACAGAAGTAAACTTACTAGCAAAAATGGCTTTTTATGGATTTTAGCATGCCATATATCCCAATGAATACCTCTATTTTTGTGATTGAAATATTTATATCCTTTTGTAAACATGGACATTTTAAGCTTGAAAGAATTTTTGGATGAAAAAGTAGCAATGTACAACCAACCAAAGTTTATTGAAACTGATCCAATTCAAATGGTACATGCTTATTCTGTAAAAGAAGACCAGGAAATTGCTGGCTTTTTAACTGCCACTATTGCATGGGGAAACCGTAAAATGATTTTAAAAAGTGCCCATCAATTGATGTTGCATCTGGGAAATAGTCCATATGATTTTGTGATGAATTACCAGAAAACTCAAATAGAACAATTGCCTTTGGTAATTCATCGTACATTTCAACAAACAGATTTGCATTATTTTTTATTGGGGTTGCAACATATTTACCAAAACCATGGAGGTTTGGAAGCCATTGTAGCAAAACACCGCAATGGAAATCATTTACATGATGCCATTCATTATTTAAAAACCTATTTTTTAGAGATGAATGTCCCTGTCAGGGTGCACAAACACTTGTCTGATCCATGGAAAGGTTCTGCTAGTAAAAGATTACATATGTATTTTAGATGGATGAGCAGAAAAGACCAAGCCGGGGTAGATTTAGGAATTTGGAAATCTATCCCAATGAGCGAATTATCGTGTCCGTTAGATGTTCATTCCGGTAACGTGGCCAGAAAATTAGGCTTGTTGCAACGCAAACAAAACGACCATAAAGCTGTGCTCGAGTTAGATAATTTTTTGCGAAGACTAGATGCCAACGACCCTGCCAAATATGATTTTGCATTGTTTGGCTTGGGAGTTTTTGAAGGTTTTTAAAGAAAAAACTGGTAAGAAGTTTTGCCCTCTTACCAGTTTTATTATGCTTGTTAAAGTTTTAAAACTCTCTATTTACGTCAAAGCTTTCAAGGTACTCTGCCACTCTTTTCACAAAACTTCCACCTAAAGCACCATCTACCACTCGGTGGTCATAACTATGCGATAAGAACATTTTATGACGAATTCCGATGAAATCTCCTTCAGGAGTTTCGATCACTGCTGGTACTTTTCTGATGGCACCCAAAGCTAAAATTGCAACTTGAGGTTGGTTGATAATTGGAGTGCCAAATACGCTACCAAAAGTTCCAACATTGGTAACAGTATAGGTACCACCTTGGATATCGTCTGGTTTTAATTGGTTATTTTTTGCTCTAAAAGCCAAATCGTTTACTTGTTTGGTCATCCCTACCAAGTTCAATTGGTCTGCATTTTTAATTACCGGAACAATTAAATTTCCGTTTGGCAAAGCAGCAGCCATTCCTAGATTGATATTTTTCTTTTTAATGATAAAATCACCTTCTACAGAAATATTGATCATCGGGAAATCTTTGATTGCCTTGGCAACCGCTTCCATGAAAATTGGGGTGAATGTTAGCTTCTCTCCTTCTCTCTTTTCAAAAGAAGATTTTACTCTTTCTCTCCATTTTACAATATTGGTCACATCCACTTCTATAAACGATTGTACGTGTGCAGAAGTTTGTACCGATTGTACCATGTGGTGAGAAATCATCTTACGCATACGATCCATTTCGATGATTTCGTCTTGCCCATTAACAGAAATTGGAGCAGCTTTTGCAGCAGGTGATGGACTCGCTACTGCTTTGGTTGGAGTAACCGGTGCAGCAACCACAGGTTTAGTTCCTCTGTTTTTCAAATAATTTAAAATATCTTCTTTGGTCACACGACCTTCTTTTCCGGTTCCGGCAATTTGCTCTAATTCTGATGCAGAAATTCCTTCTTGCTTAGCAATGTTTTTCACCAATGGAGAATAAAATCGATCGGATGAAGAAACATCTAAAGTACTTGTTTCGTCTACTTCAGCAGGAGCTATGGTTTGTGCAGCCTTTTCTATTTGCGTTTCAATGGCTTTTACTTCTGCAGGGGCAGCATCTGCAGGAGCTCCACCTTCGGTTTCAATTATGGCAATGGTTTGGCCAACTTGCACCACATCATTCACTTGAAATAAAATTTCTATCAAAGTTCCGGATACCTCCGATGGGACTTCACTATCCACCTTATCAGTAGCAATTTCTAATACTGCTTCATCTGCTGTAATGGTGTCACCCGCTTTTTTTAACCAATTGGTAATCGTTGCTTCTGCAACACTTTCCCCCATTTTAGGTAAGGTTAATTCGTATTTTGCCATATTGATAATATTATATGCTTAAAAAATCAATCGTTTGCGAAATTAATAATTAAAAACGGTATTTGGTATTTATTTTGAAAAAATTAATCAGCTCAACAGGATGGTTTCTCCTAAATTATCTTTGCTATCGCTTCCAATAACAAATTGTTGATTGGGTTCTATCAATCGATATTTTAGATTGGCATGTTGGTTTTGATGCATAAAGGTAATTATTTTACAAGTATCTTCATGTTCTAAATCAATCCAACACAATACTTTTTGTTTGGAATAATTGGCCATATCAAAGTTTTGTAAATTTCGAACATCAAAACAAAGTTGCATTCTGTTTTTCATTTTTTTGGCCAACATTTCGTTGTTGGTAATTAACATATGCAACTCCGGAACAAATGGCTTTTGTTTTGACTTCCACCATTTAAAGATACTAAACACCCAACCTATCATCTTCATGATAAAACCAAAAAAGAAAAACTGTTTGAAATGTTTTTGGTAAAAGTACCCCATTGCTTCTTGAAATCGCATCACATAATTGCGATCCTTTACAGTACTTTCTCCTTTAAAGTGGATCACTAAGGTAGATGGCATGTAGTAGTTTTCGTATCCTTTTTGTAAAACTCGATAACTCAAATCAATATCATCAGAATACATAAAACACTTTTCGTCAAATCCTCCCATTTTTTGGTACAAACTTCGTTTCATCAACATAAATGCCCCAACCAAAACATCCACCGGATGGGTTTGGTTTTCTTTTACATGCATGGCATAGTATTGGTTAAACGATTTGGATGTTGGAAACCATTGGTAAAGCCCTAATATTTTTGTCAATGCTACCCAAGGTGTTGGGATGCCTCTTTTGCTTTCCGGTAAAAACTTTCCGGTGCCATCAATCAATTTACATCCAACAATTCCGAGGTTAAATTTTGACTCTGCAAAGTCGAGCAACTTTACAAAAGTATCTTTTGAAACGATGGTATCCGGATTTAAAATACACACATATTCCCCTTTTGCCAAGGCAACTCCTTGGTTATTGCCTCTCGGAAATCCAACGTTTTCAGAGTTTTCTACAAAAATTACTTCCGGAAATTTCTTTCTAATCATTTTTGCCGAACCATCTTTACTGGCATTATCCACCACAATAATCTCTGCATCCAAACCTTCTAAAGCTTTTTGCACACTATACAAACAAACCTCTAAAAAATATCGGACATTGTAATTGAGGATAACGACAGATAACTGCATGAAGTGTTGATTTCGAGAAGTAAATTATTTTTTAAGTAAATTTTGAACCGCAGTTTGTGCTGCATGCAAGCCAAACAAACAAGGCATCCAACTGTTGGTACCGTAAAACGATTTTTTAAAGTTGGAACCATCGGTTAGTTTGATGCTGCTTTCATCAGGAACTTCGGTAGAAAAAACCACTTTTACTCCACCTCTAATTCCTTCAGAACGCAAGCGTTTACGGATGTTTTTAGCCAACGGACAATAGGTGGTTTTGCTGATATCTTTTACCATAACTTTGGTTGGATCTCCCTTACCCCCTGCTCCCATGTTAGAAATGATAGGAACTTTTTTGAATTTTGCAGCTTTGATTAAATTTAATTTTGGTGTAATACTATCAATACAATCCAATACATAATCAAATTCATCTGTAACCAACTCATAGGCTCTTTCCGGACTTAAAAACTCTTGAACTTTTACAATTTCTAACTCCGGATTGATGTCTTGCAAGCGATTTGCCATCAATGCTACTTTACTCATCCCAACGGTTGAATGCAAAGCTTGTAATTGTCGATTGATGTTGGTAATATCTACCACATCTCCATCTACTATGGTCAAATGTCCGACTCCTGCTCTGGCTAAAAATTCTGCAGCAAAGGAGCCAACACCACCCAAACCTACTACCAATACTTTGGCTTTTTTTAATTTTTCAATGCCACTTTCTTTAAACAATAAACCAGCTCTTTCTTGCCATTTAGGTACAGTTGTCATCGGATGTTAATGATTAAAAAATTGTTTCTTATTTTCTTGTATTATTTCTACTAGTCTTTCTAACGAAACCCCTAAAATTTTAGCTCCTTCCTCATATAACTGTGGGATGGAAACATCCGTTTGCATATCGGTCTCGAAGAAAAATAATTGATTTTTCTGCTGCAAAAGTACATTTTTTAAAGAATCTTTTTGCATCAATGGCTTTCCAAACGACAAAACACAACCCGCATTGGTTAGTTGCTTTGCCAAGGCATCCTTTTTATGAAATCCATGCACCAGCCAAGGTTGCTTAGGTTGGGACTTCTTTTTTAGGGAAATGAGCTCTTCATAGTAGCCAACCAAATGCAGTATTAGGGGCTTTTGCAATGCTTCTGACCATTCAATATGCCATGCTAAAACTTCTAATTGCTTGGAAATTTCTACAGGTATAAACTTATCTAAACCACATTCTCCAATAGCCAAAACGTTTGGCATTGGAAAAATTTGCTCCATTTTTAATTTGGCATCTTCTTCAGAAATTTTAAGCAAATCCCATGGATGCCAACCAGTAGAGATTGGAACATCTGTTGATACACCATCCTGAATGGCTATGTTTTGCAACACCCATTCGTTTGGACTTCTCTTAGTAAAATGACTATGAATGTTTACAAACTCCATCCTACAAAGGTAAAAAAAGTGTGTTTGGAAAAAGAATCGCTAATTAATTGTTAAGTTGGGGAGAGTTGGTATTTGAGGAAAGAAGAAGTGTACCTTTGCACCGAAATTATGAAAAAAGCAATTACTTCATACCTTAATAATTTTAGAGGATTTTCGAGAGAAATCTGGATTTTGGCCTTGATTACTTTTATCAACAGAGCCGGAACCATGGTGCTGCCTTTTTTAAGTAAATATTTAAAGGAAGATTTAGATTTTAGTTACGCACAAGTTGGTTATATCATGGTGTGCTTTGGATTAGGTTCGATGTTGGGGTCTTACATTGGTGGAAAGCTAACCGATAAATTTGGCTTTTACCGCATCATGATTTTCAGTTTGATGGTTAGCGGATTTTTATTTATGGTTTTGAGTTATATCCATAGTTTTGTTGGCTTGTGTATTGGAATGTTTGTTATTATGACCGTTGCAGATATGTTCCGACCAGCTATGTTTGTTTCTATTAATAGCTATGCCAAACCAGAAAACACCACTCGAGCTCTCACTTTGGTACGTTTGGCTGTAAACCTCGGATTTGCTGCTGGTCCGGCTTTAGGTGGATTGATTATTATGAGCATTGGATATTTTGGCTTGTTTTGGGTAGATGGACTTACTTGTATTACTGCCATTAGCATTTTTTGGTTGTTGGTAAAAGAAAAGAAAAAGAAAAAAGAGGCTTTCCCTACAGAAAAAATATCCTCCAAAGCTATCCGGAAAGACACTCCGTATTGGGTGTTTTTGGTAGTGACCTTTTTAACTTCACTTACTTTTTTCCAGCTTTTTACCACCTTACCATTGTATCACAAAGAACAATTCGGACTCACCGAACTGCAAACCGGGTTGTTGATGACCTTAAATGGCTTGTTGGTAGTTGCTTTTGAAATGCCTTTGGTAAACTTTTTAGAAAAAAAAGGATTTACAAAAGTTCGAATTGTACTTTGGGGTTCTGCATGTATGGCCATTGGATTTTACGGCTTGATGTACCAAGACTGGGTAGGTATTTTGTTGTGGAACATCTTATTTTTAAGCTTTGGAGAAATGTTTGCTTTTCCTTTTTCCAATGCCTTTGTGTTGCAACGTTCCAGCAAAGGAAACGAAGGAATTTATATGGGGTACTATACCATGAGTTTTAGCTTGGCACACATTTTAAGCTCTAAAATCGGGATGGATATGATAGCAGCTTTTGGCTACTACTATAATTGGCTTTTAATGGGAGCTTTGTCAACTATAGCCATTGGTTTGGCTTGGTGGGTGGAGAAAAGGGTTAAGGGTTGATAGTTGATGGTTGATGGTAAATTGATATTGGTAATCAACTATTTTTAAAATTTTTATTTTCATTGAAATTGCCATCAATCACAATTGGTAGAACGAATGGTTCCTTATTGATCATTAAACGTGATTAACTCCTCAATAAAAATGAAGTTAAATTGTTCGTTGTTTGTGTGGTTTTTGATACTTAAAAAAGTTTGGTTTTTAATCACCCAATCTTTCCAAATCTGTAGCTCCTCTTTGGTGGGTTGGTAACAGACGCCTACATAATTCAAATCTACTTTTTTTGGATATATGTTTGTCAAACAAGCTAATTGGTTTGGAAGTTTTAAAGGATATTCCTTGCTTTCCATACATTCAATAGCTTTCAATGACCATGATAAAGCTATTTCACTATTGGATTTTTGAGAAAAAGCAATTATACAGAATAACCAAAAAAGAGGAAACATTTCTTGCTTAATATGTTTTTAATTTAAACGAATTAAACCATTTCTTAATTGTACTTCTTTTAAAGTCAAATAAATCTTTGTGCAACTCTGCGATATACTTTGAGCATCTTTGTGGTATAGCTATCACACAAAATAGCCTAAGTAAAAACCAAAGTCACTAAGCATTTTCTAAAAATATAAAGTTACTTTGATTTATAAACCAATTGATACCCCAAATACCCCATTGGAAAATAAGCAAATACCAAATCAATTATGGTAAAAGCTAATGGACTTGGCACCATAAAAACCATGGCCAAACCACCTAAAAAGAATAAAAAAGACAATCCCATGACCAATTTAAAAGCATTGCTGGCAGCAAATTTGGCCAAAATAATGGCTCCTACCAGTGTGCCAATGGCATGCGATAAAAATGGTGTAATAAAATGTTTCCATTCCATGAGTGGCATGGCAGCTTTCAGTCCTTCCGGTGTATTTAAATCAAATCCTTCCGGAGGGGCAACTAACTGCATTCCGAGTTGCAAAACCAGCATATTGGATAAACTTCCAACCAACCAAGCTGCAATAAAAACGAGAATATTTTTTACGATTGGATTCATTTTTATGAATTGAAAATTAGACAATTAGAAAGTAAATATACAAAAAAATGATTAGGTTTTAGCTTTTGGCAATTAGCTGCTAGTTTTTAGCTATTAGCTATTAGCTTTTCACTACTCCTTAATACTCTCGTAAATAATTTTTTGGATGTTTTCGCGAATGTTTTGTTTGGATAATTGGTTGGTTTTTGCTTCCGGATAGGTACGGTTAGATAAAAACACATACACCAATTCTTTTTCTGGGTCGGCCCAAGCCATGGTTCCGGTAAATCCGGTATGACCAAAGCTTTTACTAGAGGTACAACCACATGTATTTCCGGGATTTTTAGGGTGAGGTTTGTCAAAACCTAATCCTCTCCTGTTGCCATTATCGCATGCAAAACAAGTATTGAATTCTTGCATCACTTCTTCAGAAAAAAAGCGATTGCCTCCATAATATCCGTTTTGTAAAAACATCTGCATCATTTTAGCCACATCCAATGCATTTCCAAACAATCCTGCATGCCCATCTACCCCACCTTGCATGGCAGCAGCCATGTCGTGCACATAACCATGAATGGTTTGATAACGAAAATATTGGTCTACTTCTGATGGAATAATTTTATTTTTAGGCTTCCACATCCAAGCGTTAAATCCTAAATTGTTTGCTCCCAAACGTTGGTACATGCTTTGTTTGGTTAACACATCTAAAGGCTGTTGGTGGTATTTCTCTACCAAACGTTTCATCAAAATAAAACCAAAATCGCTATAAGCATATCGCTTATCTGTATATAACTTACTGTTGGCAATTACCTGAAACATGCTATCCGGATAATCTGAACGTAAGTACAAATTATCTGCTACTTTAATCGAAAACTTTTTACTAGGACTAAATCTGTAATAGGTAGTATCCGGCTTTTTGGCTTTGTCTAAGGTTTTGGTATAAAAAGGCTCCCATTCTTTCAATCCTGCTTGGTGCAAAAGGATGTCTTGAATTTTTAAATTTTCTTTGTTGGTTCCTTTCAACTCAGGTAAGTGTTTTCCGATAGGGTCTATTAATTGAATTTTTCCAGCTTCTACCAATTGCATCACTTGTGGAAGAGTGGCCAAAATTTTGGTCAAAGATGCCAAATCATACACATCATCTAGTTGTACATTTTGGTTACTCTCATACGTTGGTTTTCCGAAAGCTTTATGGTATACTATTTTGCCTTTTCTAGCAACCAATATTTGCATTCCAGGTGCAATTTTCTGTTGAATGGTTGCGTTTGCAATAGAATCTATTTTACGTAGTTGTTTAGAGTCCATTCCCACATTTTCGGGTACATCAAATTGTAACTTTAAAGTTGGCTGAAAAGTAAACGAGGTACCAACCGGGTAATCCGGATGCACCGTTACAGGCAAAACTCCATGTGGTGCTCTAGCTCCAAATAAAACTTCGGCAGTAGCTTTATGTGCAAAATCATGATTTTGGTAGCTATGTACTATGGCATCATGTGGATTAAAATCAGGAATTTGTTGCAGCGAATAAGCTTTTGCAAAAGACACCAATACGGTTCGTTTGGTGCTTGCAATTTGTTGCAACGCTTCTATTTCTTTGATAGTAAATTGATGGTTTTTCCAAGCACCATCTGATTTATGGTAGCCAATAATCACTGTTGTAAAACGAGCTAATTGCTCCTCTATTGATATTGAGTTATCCAAAGTAACTTCGGTTACTTCTGTGTAGGATTGCAAGTATTTTAAAAAGTTGGAATGGTCATCGTCACCTAACTTGATAAACGCAATGTTTTCTGAACCAACGTATTTTAAAGGCAAAATGCTTTGTTGGTTTTTTACCAAAGTGATACTTTCTGCAAATAATTGGCTATTTAAGGCATCAAAACTTGGTTGATTTAGTTGGGTATTTAAAGTAGTTAAATCAATTTCTTTTTGCTTTTGATGTAAGCCTGCAATGTGTTTAAAACGCAATATTTTCTTTACAGAGTATGCCAACCTTTCTTCATCTAACCAGCCTTTGTCCCATGCTTCTTTTAATTTGGTGATAGCAATCGGAACATTTTCCGGAAACAATAACACATCATTACCAGCCATGAATGCTTGCAAATCTACTTCTCCGGGAGCAGCAGTTTGGCTTACTCCTTTCATGTTTAAAGCATCGGTTAAAATCAATCCTTTAAAATCTAATTCCTTTTGTAACAAGTCTGTTACAATGCTTTTAGATAAAGAGCTAGGGATTTTATTTGCTTCTAAAGCAGGAACATTCAAGTGGGCAACCATGACGCTAGCCAAACCGTGTTCGATGATTTTTTGATACGGATATAACTCTATCGAATGCAAACGCTCTTTTGAATGATTGACAGAAGGTAAAGTATAATGCGAATCTTTATCGGTATCACCATGCCCCGGAAAATGTTTGGCAGTGGCAAAAACACCTTTGTTTTGCAATCCCAACATAAAAGCAATGGCTTTGTTGGTTACGTTTTCTTTGGATTCTCCAAAAGAGCGAATACCAATAATCGGATTTTTTGAATTGGTATTCACATCCACCACCGGACCAAAGGTGAAATGAATTCCCATCGCTTTGCATTGTTCCGCTAATTGCTCTCCCATTTTGGTAATCAATTCTTCTTTGGCAATAGCTCCAAGGGTCATATTCCAAGGATATCGATAGGTGGAATCTAAACGCATGCTAAGTCCCCATTCTGCATCAATCCCAACCAATAAAGGCAGTTTGGATTTTGCCTGGAAACGATTGTTTAATTTGGCCTGACGAACCGGACCTCCTTGAAAAAATATAACTCCTCCAATATGTTGTTGCTCAATTAGTTGTTCAATTTGAAGGGCATGGTCTTCTTTTTTGTTAGAATATGCAGCTACCATAAACAATTGTCCAAACTTTTCCTCCAAAGTCATGGTTTCATACACACTATCTACCCATTTTCGTTGTTCTTTGGTTTCTTTGGTTAAGGTAGATTTTGGAAACTTTTTTAAAGGAGTATTCACCAGAATAATTTTGATTTTCTCCACTTTTTTTGGTGCTTGGTACCCATGCGGAATCACAGCCAAAAATGGTTGTGCTAACAACAATAAAAACACCAAAATCAAACGCATTATATTATTTTTAAAGAGTTACTAAAATAAAAAAAGCCAATGAGTCATTGGCTAAAATGGAGGTTAAAATCGTAAAAGTTTTACAAAAACCTGCTATGCCAACTGTCTTTCATCGGAATTTCCCAATTATCATGCCATTCCGCAATGTTGTTGACCAAATTATTGTAAACTATGGTTTCTGCATTTACCGCTTTTTCTTTTACCAATCGTTTGAAATCTACTAAAGATTTGTGTGCAAAAAAATCTCCAGTTTTGTAGGTTACATTCATTTTATCCAACAAAACTACATCTAGTTCTTTTTCGATTTGTAAAATCAGAGCAACTTGCTTGTCTATCGCACAACCCGAGGCTGCCAAAACTTCTTGGTCGGCTGCAACAATGATAAATCTGTCGTGCACTATGTTGAAAGATGCCACCATGGCACTTCCGTGTGTTTGCCAATTTTCACAAAACTCTGTTAGAAGTTGGTTGATTTTATTTTTTTCTTCTTCTGAAAACTTTCGATTGCATGGATAAATCCATATACGAGAGTGTTCAGGCATTTGCTCAAAAGGTTGGTACATGTTTATAAATCTTGGGCTTGGGCTATCATTTCAGCCACGTCTAACACTTGAATTTGACCTTCTTTTTCTTTGTTTTTCACCCCATCGGTCATCATGGTATTGCAAAACGGACATGCTGCTGCTATTACTTCCGGCTGGGTTTCTAAAGCATCTTCTGTACGTTCGATATTGATGTCTTTATTGCCAGCTTCTGGCTCTTTAAACATTTGAGCTCCACCTGCACCACAACACAAACCATTGGCTCTGGAACGCTTCATTTCGGTTAATGCTACTTCTAATTTTTCTAATAATTCTCTTGGAGCTTCGTACACTTGATTGGCTCTTCCTAAATAACAGGGGTCGTGGTAAGTAATTCTCTTTCCTTTAAAAGTCCCACCCTTTACCGTGATTTTGCCATCTTCTAACAAAGATTTCAAGAATTGCGTATGGTGTACTACTTCGTAATTTCCACCTAATGATGGGTATTCGTTTTTAATGGTGTTGAAACAATGCGGACAAGCCGTCACTATTTTTTTTACCTCATAGCCATTCAATACTTGAATGTTCATCATGGCTTGCATTTGAAACAAGAATTCGTTTCCTGCTCTTTTTGCCGGATCACCTGTACAACTTTCTTCGGTGCCAAGTACTGCAAAAGACACATTGGCTCTGTTTAAAATTTGTACAAAAGCTTTGGTAATTTTCTTGGCTCTGTCGTCAAAACTTCCTGCACAACCAACCCAAAACAACACTTCCGGAGTTTTGCCTTGAGCTAGCATTTCAGCCATGGTGGGTACTACGAGATTCTCTGCCATTTTTTTAAAATTTTATTCATGATGTTCGTCATCAAACACCTGTATGGTTACTTCTTTATCAATTAAATCGGTAAATTTTCCTCTGTATCTGGTTGCTTTTACCAAATGGTTGTCAATCCAATGGTAGTTACCACCTCTTGGCTTGCCAAAAATAATTCCGTGGTATTTAAAACCATGCTGCTTTAACCAGGTTTCGGTGTAATCTCTGTGGGCTTCGGTACGAGAGGTAAAAAAGAAGATAATATGTCCTTCGTCATACCACTTGTTCAACGTTACCAAAGCATCCGGATATACCTCTGCTGTAAGCATTCTTTCGGGTTCTTCATTCGGAATATCATCACAAATGGTTCCGTCAATGTCAATTAAATAATTTTTGATTCCTTCTGGCAAAATCGGGCTTACATGTTGACCATTCACCAAAGTTTCTTTCAAGCTTTTGTCGATGTTTTCCTTTTCCATAAAGTTCAATTTTCGTTAAACACGTTCCCAAAGCTCACGTTTATGGGAATGGTTTGTAGGGTAATAATTAATTTATTGGTTGGTATTTCTCACTTAATTTTCGTCTTTCCAATTCAAACGGTCCATTTGGTTATACTGCCATGGAGCACCATTGTTTTCGATGTTGGTCATCATGGCATTTAACGACATAGGTGCAGCACTTTCTTCCATTACCAAATATCTACGCATGTCCATGATAATACTTAGCGGACTAATGCTAACCGGACATTCTTCTACACATGCATTACATGAGGTACAAGCCCAAAGTTCTTCGGGAGTAATGAAATCATTCAATAACGATTTGCCATCCTCTACCCATTGGTTTTTATTTTTATCTAAAACTTTTCCAACTTCTTCCAAACGATCTCTGGTAGCCATCATGATTTTTCGAGGAGAAAGTTTTTTACCAGTTTGGTTAGCTGGACAAACCGAAGTACATCTTCCACATTCGGTACAAGTATAGGCATTGAGCAACTGCACTTGGTTTAAATCCATCACATCTTTGGCTCCAAATCGAGAAGGTGCATCGGTTGCCGGAGCAGCCGCAAAAGGATCCGCTGTTGGATCTAACATCAACTTTACTTCGTTGGTTACACTTTCTAAGTTATTGAATTGTCCTTGTGGATTTAAATCTCCAAAATAGGTATTTGGGAATGCCAATAAAATATGTAAATGCTTGGAGAAATATAAATAGTTTAAAAATACCAAAATTCCTAAAATATGCATCCACCATGTGGCTCTTTCTATCATTACTACTGTGCTTGCTTGCATGCCATCAAACAATGGCATTAAATACTGGCTTACCGGAAAAGCACCTGCTTTTACATAACCTGCATGGTCCACGTTTTGTAACCATGCATCAGCTGCATTCATGGTTAAAAACAAGGTCATTAACACAATTTCGAAATACAAAATGTAATTGGCATCATTCTTTGGCCAATCTTTTAAATCGGAGCTGACAAATCTTTTGAGCTTAATGGCATTTCTTCGCAACCAAAATACTACTACTGCAACAACCACTAACAAGGCTAAAATTTCAAAAGAGGCTATTAAAACGTTGTAAAAAGACCCCAGAAAACCACTAAAAACGCGATGTGTTCCAAACAATCCATCGATAATAATTTCTAACAACTCTAAGTTGATGATTACAAACCCAATGTAAACCACTAAGTGTAAAATTCCGGCTATGGGTCTGCGAACCATTTTGGTTTGTCCGAAAGCAATCATCAACATTTGTTTCCAACGTTGGGATTTGTTGTCCGAACGATCAATAGGCTGGCCTAATCGAATGTTTCGATAGATTTTTTTTACGTTAGTTGCAAAAATTCCAAAGCCAATAATTAAGGCAATTGCAAAAAAGATGTTATCTAAATAGCTCATTAGTCGTATTTTATTACAATAGAATCTCTCTTGGTAGATTGGTATGCTTCATTCTTTTTTCCGAACAAAGAAAAGTGTACATATCTTTTAGGATTTTTCTTGAAATCGGCAAGTAATTGCTCTAATTCTCTAGAAGCTCCTTCTAAATTTTGGTACATTTTTTCGTCTTTCATCAATTTACCCATAGTGCCTTTTCCTGCTTGTAAATCAGCCATCAAACCGTCTACAGATTGCAAGGTTTTTTCTAAACTTTTCATGGTTTGTAACCAATTGGCAGCTGCTAAGGAGTCGGAAATTTTACTAAAATTACCAGTAACTTTCTCTAAATTTTTGGTACTTGACTTGATAGAAGATTGGTTTTCTGCCAACATGGCGTTGATGGTTTTGGTGGTTTGGGTAAGTTGAGCTAGTGTAATACTCAAACTTTCCATGCTATTTCGTAAGTTTTCTTTGGTTTTTTCGTCTAAAACCTCGTTGATACTTTTAACGGTTATATCTGCATCGTCTAACAAGGTAGTTAACTTTTGCTCGATAGGTTTTAAACTAGAAGTTACTTGCGAAAGCATGCCTAATGCTACTTCTGATTTTAAAAAATCTTTGTTTTGCACCATTTCTTGATTGGTAGCATCATGAACAATGGCAACTGTTTTGGCACCTATAGGACTTGGTTCGTAAATTTTAGCAATACTAGTTTTGGAAATAGGAATATTGCTTTGCACCATAATTTCAACCAAATTAGTTAAATTTTTAGCGTCAAAACTGATGTTATTTACTTTACCAATGGGCAATCCGTTGTAAGTTACAATAGATGCGGTAGACAAACCTTCTACATTTTCTAAATGAAAGTATAATGTTTTGTTACTTGTCAAAAGGTCACTTCCCTTTAAAAAACTGAACCCCCATATAAACAGCAACAAAGAAGAAATTACTATAATTGCGGCTTTGATTTCTCGAGAAATTTTCATTGATTGCTTTGAATTAGTTTAAAAAAGTTTCGAAAAAGTCGAAACTTCTTAATTCCTATTCGCAAAAATATAATAATTCAGCTAATTAAAGTAGTTTTTGTGCTTCGGTAAGTGTTATTTTTTTTCCTTGGTAAAATGCCACAATAAAGCAATCGGAAAAGCCAGCTTTTTTGGCTTTGTTTTGCAGGTCTTTTGCCTCATTTAAGTTAGCAGCTTCTCCAAAAGTATATTTGTACCAACCTCCTTCTTGAAAGAAATCAATAGGCTGTAGACCATTAAAATCAGAGGAGTTTGTATTGATTTTTTTATCAGAAGCTTTGATTTGTATTTTAAAAACAACCGATTGCACCACAGGTTTTGCTTTTTCTTCCTCCATTTTTTTATCCGGAGTTTCTTGCACTACCTCTACCGGCTTTTCTTTTATCTCTTCTTTTGAAACCGGAACGTTGCCCATTCCATAATATTCTTTTTTGTATAAAATTACAGCTTCAGAAATTGCTTCTGCCAATTCTCTTTGACCTTTTTCAGAGTTCATGTAATCATTGTCCTCACGATTGCTCATAAAGCCCAATTCGGTTAACACACTAGGCATGGCTGTTTGGTTTAGCACCAAAAACGGCCCTTGTTTTACCCCTCTATTAAACAACTTTAACTCGTTGGTATATTTTTTCTGGATTTTACTTGCTAAGGAAATACTTTGGTCAATAAACTCTTCTTGTAAAAGCGGAATTCCAATGGTGGACTCTAAAGATCTTGGGTCGTAACCTTGGTATTTAATTTTATAATCACTTTCGTACGTAATTACCGCGTTTTCCTTTTTAACAACTTCTAAGTTGGAGGCATTTTTGCTTAAACCCAACACCCAAGTTTCGGTACCATGAGCTGTTTTATTTTCAGCTCCATTGCAATGGATGGATAAAAACAAATTGGCTTTGGACTTATTGGCTATGCGAGCTCTTTCATGTAATTCAACAAAAACATCGGTTTTTCTGGTAAAAACTACTTCTATATCCGGATGGTTGCGAAATATTTCACCAACCTTTAAAGCAACAGACAAAGCAATGTCTTTTTCTTTTACTCCATAATAAGAAGCCCCAGCATCTTGCCCACCATGACCGGCATCTAAAACAATTTTAAATTTATTTTGGGCATGGGATAATGGAAAAAATCCCACCAATAGAAAGCAACAAAATGCAATTAATGAAGTTTTATTTAGGAAAAGTTTACTCGAATTTTGTTTGGTAATCATCATACATTTAAATTTCTGTTGTACTTTGAGGCTGGCTCTGCTTAATTTATTCACAAATCCCAAACGGAATGAATCACTCAAGCAAAAAAATAACTAAGTTTGGCACTTCAAAAATGAAGCCAAAAATATTAACAAAAGTAGTTTTATAAAATTTGTTGGTAAAGCATTTGCATATCGTTTTATTTACAATGTTCTTAACAATGTTTGGAACCAAAGTTTTTTCACAAACTTTGGAGACTTCCCCAAAGACACCAACCATTATAACTACTGATAAAAAAACTACTCCGGATACCACCAAAACCAGTGCTGCTAGTGCAGATACCGTTAAGGTTAAGTCAAGTGCAGCTTTAGAAAGTATTGTAAAGTACAAAGCGGCAAACTACGCAAAATTACAAAACCAAAAAAAATTGGTGACTTTGTATGATAAAGCTGAATTGTACTATCAAGACGTAGAGTTAAAATCGGGAATTATAGTGATCAACTACCAAAACAACGAAGCTTATGCCGGTAGAATTAAAGACTCCAGCAAAGTTTATTCGCAATATCCTTACTTTAAACAAGCGATGAATGTGGTAGAGCCTGACTCGATGAAGTTTAACTACAAAACCAAAAAAGCTTGGATTTTAAACTCTAGAACCGAACAAGGTGAATTTAAAGTGAAAGGGGAACAGTCGAAAAGAGAAAACGATTCGGTAATTTTTATCAAAGGGGCCAAGTTTACCACCTCAAAAGATATTGATGACCCAGAATATTACTTTTTAGCAAGAAAAACCAAATTGGTACCTCGTAAAAAAGTAGTTACCGGATTGGTAAACATGCATATTGCTGAAGTTCCCACTCCTATTGCCTTACCTTTTGCATTTTTTCCGATGACTACCGATAGCCAATCCGGAATTATTGTACCAAACCCTGTGGATACCCAACGTCAAGGGTTTTCGTTACAAAACGGAGGGTTGTACATGGCATTAAGCGACAACTATGATTTAACCATATTAGGAGATTATTTTACCAACGGAAGCTATGCCTTGCGTTTTGAAACTGCTTATGCTTGGAAATACAAATTCAGAGGTAATTTTAACATTCGATTTGAAAACCAAATACAAAGTGAAAGAGGTTTTCCGGATTATGCCAAAAGTAGCATTTACAATGTGCAATGGTCGCATCAGCAAGATCCAAAATCGAGTCCGAATTCCAGATTTTCAGCTTCGGTTAACTTAGGAAGTAGTCGGTTTTTCCAACAATCATTAAACCAAGTGAACGTTAGTGGTACTTTGATTAACAACTTGAGTTCGTCAATTTCTTACTCCAAGACTTTTGACACCTATCCACAAGTAAATATGTCTTTAACGGCATCGCATAACCAAAATACCCAAACCCAAGAAATTAACATGACCTTGCCTACCCTGCAAGCCAACGTAGACAGGATATTTCCGTTTGCAAAAAGAGATGGAGCTAAAAAGGGAGTGATTCAAAACATCAATTTACAATACAACATTAGAGGTGAAAACAGATACCGAACCACCGACTCATTGTTCTTTAAACCTCAAATGTTTAAAGATGCGGTTACCGGATTTCAACACCAAATTCCGGTTAGTACCAATTTTAAAATGTTTAAATACTTTAGTTTTACTACCGGTGCAAACTTTCAGGAAACATGGACGTTTAAAACCATTGATAAATTTTTCGAAAATAGCCAAAATCAAGTGGTGACCAATACCGTGAATGGTTTTGACCGATATTTGACTTATAATTTTAATTCGAGCGTAGGAACCACCATATACGGAACTTTTAATTTTGGAGAAGACAAAAAAATCCAATCGATTCGACACGTAGTCAGACCTTCAGTATCATACAACTATGCCCCTAGTTTTGCCAATTATTACGATAATTATGTGGTAGATGCAAGCGGTAGAGTTGGACAATTCTCGAGATTTGAAGGAGGTGTTTTTGGAGCACCAACCTTGGGAATTTCTAATAACATAGGACTTTCATTATCTAACACTTTTGAGGCAAAAGTAAGAGATCGAGATTCGACCAAAGTTGAGCCAAAAAAAATCATGTTGTTAAACACTTTAAACTTTAGCACCAGCTACAACATTGCAGCAGATTCGTTGCGTTTGGCACCATTATCGGTAAATGGTGGTACTACTTTGTTTGACAACAAAATGCAAGTGAATTTTTCTACTACCTTAGATCCTTATGCATTGAATGCTGCCAACCAAAGAATCAATCAACTAAACATAAACAATGGTGGAAGCTTATTTAGGATGACATCTGCAAATTTTAACATGAACTATTCATTAGATGGCAGAAAATCCAAAAATAAAAAACCAAATGAGCAAGGAGCAAGAAATGGTGGAAGGCCAGATGATTTGTTTGGAAGAAGTGTAGATTTAAGCAACCGCAGACAATCGCAATTTGGTGATGAAGAGGAAGAAAATGAAGCGGAAGTAAGTGAATTTTATAAATCCACCATTCCGTTTGACATGAATTTTGCATACACGATTACCTATGGTAATGCCAACCGAGAAAATAGAATAGTTGGACATTCCCTGATGGTTTCAGCCAATGTTGACTTGAGTCCGAAATGGCGTATAGGTGCTTCTACAGGTTACGATTTTGTACAAAATGGAGTTACCTTTACTCAATTGCGTTTTGAAAGAGATTTACTTAGCTGGAGAATGGATTTTAACTGGACTCCATTCGGACAAAATGCCTTTTGGGGATTTTTTATTGGGATCAAATCTAGTGCATTACAAGACATCAAATGGGAACGTAATCGTTTGCCGGATAGAGTGTTAAGATAGTTATTTAAGTATTATAAATTTGAAATTTTAGTTTAAGTAAGTTTTATTAAAATTGAAAGATTCAGAATCATGAAAAAAATAATTTACACCAACCAAGCTCCAGAGCCAATTGGGCCATACAGCCAAGCCGTACAAGCCGGAAATTTATTATTTTGTTCAGGTCAAATTGCCATTGACCCTGCCTCAGGTGAAGTTGTAGAAGGTGGCGTAAAAGAACAAGCCATTCAGGTGATGAAGAACATACAAAACCTGGTAAATGCAGCAGGCTTTACCATGGATCAAATTGTAAAAACAACCATTTTTTTACGAACTATGGATGATTTTGCTGTGGTGAATGAAGTGTATGGTAGTTACTTTAGTAACGAAGATGCTCCTGCAAGAGAAACCGTTGCAGTGGTAGGTTTACCAAAAAATGTGTTGGTAGAAATTTCGGTAACTTGTTACCAATAAACTAGATACGTTCATAGTACATTGCCTTAATAATACCGTCTGACAAACCAATTTTTGGAACATAAATGTGTTTGGCTCCACTCCATTTCATGGCATGTAAGTAAATTTTTGTAGCCGGAATAATAACGTCTGCCCTGTCAGGGTTCAATCCCAATTCGGCTATTCTTTCTTCATAAGAAAGCTGGTTTAATTCTTGGAATTTTGAATTCAAGTAAAAGTAAGTAAGTGGTTTTTCTTGATGCTTTTCAGATAATTTGAATAGCTTATTAATATTTCCTCCAGAGCCAATCATACAAATATCTTCCATTTCGTATGTATGGTGTTTGATCCAACGTTCCATTTCTTGCCAAACCGCATCTGAAACCATTTGGTTTAATTGACGAACCGTTCCGTTACGGAAAGATTTTGAAGCTACTATCTTCCCTTTGCTAAAAATAGAAAATTCGGTACTGCCACCACCCACATCTACATATAAATAGTTTCGATCTAATTGGATGTATTTTTTTAAATCGGTAGCAGCAATAATCTCTGCCTCTTTTTTGCCATCAATAATGTCTATTTTAATGCCGCTTTGATGGAGAATGGTTTGAACTACTTCTTCTTTATTTTCAGCTTCTCTCATAGCAGAAGTTGCACATGCACGATATTGTTCCACTCCATGAACCTTCATCAGTAATTGATATGCTTTCATGGCATCTATCATTCTGGCTACATTCTTCTCTGAAATTTCACCTACAGTAAATACATCTTGCCCTAAACGAATAGGAACCCGAACTAAGGAACTCTTACTAAATTGAGTTTCTTTGCCTGCTTGCTCTACCACATTACTTACCAACAATCGAATGGCATTGGAACCTATATCTATCGCAGCGTATTTTTTTACTTGAATCATCTTAAGATTGAATTATTTTTTGGTAGTATTGGTAGGTTTCTAGTTGTGCACGATGGATGGGCTCATGATCCGATTTCTTTCGATATAAATTATCTAGTTTAGCACTATGCAATCGTGCTTTTACATTTCCTTTCCACCCGATTTCAAAAGTTTCAATCAACTCTTGCTTGATGTCGTTGTCATAAATCGGACAAGTTACCTCTACTCTATCATCAATGTTTCTCGACATAAAATCTGCTGATGAAATGTACACTTCCGGGTTATTTTGGTTGCTGAAAATAAATACTCTGGTATGCTCCAACAAATTATCTACAATACTAATTGCTTCAATACTTTCACTATATCCTTTTATACCAGGAACCAAACAACACATACCTCTAACTATCAGCTTAATTTCTACTCCCGCTTGGCTAGCTTCATACAATTTTACAATCATATCCGGATCAGTTAAACTATTCATCTTTAACTTAATATATGATTTTTTTCCTTGTTTGCTTGCTTGAATTTCTCTGTCAATAAGTTTGTAAATTTTGTTTCGCAAGTAATGTGGGGAAACAATTAAATGTTTGTAACGATAAATCTTGTAATTAACATCAAAAAAGTTGAATACTTTTGAGACATCCTTCAATAAAGCCTGGTTAGAAGTTAAAAGGGTTACATCTGTATAAATTTTTGCAGTGGACTCGTTAAAATTTCCAGTAGAAATAAAACCATATCGTTTGATTTTACCACTTTCCAATCGTTCAATCAAGCAAACTTTACTATGCACTTTTAAGCCTTTTACTCCAAAAATCAATTCGATTCCTTCTGCTTGCATTTGCTTGGAATACATGATGTTACTTGCTTCGTCAAAACGAGCTTGTAACTCGATTTGAACCGTAACTTTTTTACCATTTTTGGCTGCATTGATTAACGAACTAACAATTTGCGAATTATTGGCTAAACGATACAATGTGATTTTGATGCTTACTACCTTTGGGTCCAGTGCAGCCTCTCGTAATAACTTAATCACATAGGCAAAAGACTGGTATGGTGTATGAACCAAGTAATCTTTCTGCTTTAATTTTTGAAATATGCTTCCCTCTAAGCTCAAACCTTTCACAGGAAGTGGAAATAATCTCTGGTACAACAAATCTTTTCTTCCTAAATTAGGAAAATTCATGTAGTCCCTACGGTTATGGTATCTACCCCCCGGAATTACACTGTCTGATTGGTCAATGTTCATTTTTTCAAGCAAAAAGCCTAGCATGTCTTTGTCCATTTTATCATCATATACAAATCGAACAATTTCCCCTTGATTTCTGTGCTTTACACTTTGTGAAATTTTCTCAGCCAAACTTTTCCGTAAATCGCTGTCTAAATCTAACTGGGCATCTCTGGTAATTTTAAGCATGTATGCCGATATATTCTCAAAATCAAACATAGTAAATATGGTGCCTAAATTATAGCGAATTACGTCATCTAACATCATGACATACTGATTACTATTTTCAGAAGGTAATTCTACGAAACGGTTAATAGAGGTTGGAATTTCAATTATGGCATATTTGACTTCCTTATTTTTTTTAGTGAAACCAAAGAAACTCTTAGTCTCTACTTCATCTTTCATCACTAATTTGATGGCCAAATACCCTGAGGTATCCTTTAAATGAGGAAATTCTACCAAATCATTCAAAATGATAGTTACCAAAGCTGGACTAACTTGTTGTATAAAATAATCTTTTACAAAAATTTGATGTTCTTGACTTAATTCCTGTTCGTTTACTAAAAAAATTTGATGCTTTTTAAGCTCCGATTCAATTTTATCTAATATTTGTAAGCTTTTGGTTTGTTGTTGGATGACTATTTTGGTGATATCTTTTAACAGCTGTTTAGGGGTTAGCCCACCCAACAAAACATTTTTAGATTTTTCAGAAACGCTTAATCGCCTGATATTAGCAAAACGAACTCTAAAAAACTCATCTAGGTTATTGGAAAAAATTCCTAAGAAACGATATCTATCTAATAATGGTACGGTTGGGTCTGCTGCTTCTTGTAATACTCTTTCATTAAAAGCCAACCAACTTTTTTCTCTATCGTTAAATGGGAATTGGGAGTGCATATAAATAGATTTATTTACAAATATACTGCTTGCAAACTTCAATTAATAGTTTGTAGAATTTCTTTTACATAATTTTTATTTTTAAAAAAATGTTTTTGAAAAATTATCCTAATTTTTTTTTTTAATTTATACTGTTTTTATTGTTGATAAATTAATCTTTCCCTTGAAATTCCGACATAACACATTTAGATTTTTATAACATTTTAATCATTTGATAATCATCAATAAAGATTGTATTTTTTCGTATCTTTAACATAAGTTTTACACTTTGTCGGCTTTTTTTACCTTTAATAGATTTAATATGTGTTTTAGATTGATTTTAAGATATTTTCGTTTAGAAATGTCCCAACATTTAAACCTATTAGTTATGTTATTTGTCTACAATTTAAACAATTGCAGAGCAAAATTTGCTACCAACCTACTTTTTTTTATTTTTCAAAAAAGTTGTGTCATTACTTTATTATCTTCTTTAAATTTTAACCATCACTTACAATATTTATCAAAGTACACCTTTTAAGGCTGTACTTTTTTTATTTTATATTCTACATCATGAAAATATATAACCATCTTATGATTTCAAGATTTTACCATATCATTGCTTTTGTAATTATGCTTGGAGGGTTGCAAAGTTTTTGTCAAACTACTACATTTCAAACTATTCCATCAGGATCTTATATTGTAAACATGGGTGTTTCACCACAAACCATTAATAATGGACTTCGTCCTTATGGATTGTTATATGCATTATTGAGTCAGAATTGTCCGGTTCATTGGGCTATTAATCCAACCAAAACAAAGGATGGTATCGACTTTAGTCATGCAGGTGTAGATTACCGTGGAGGAGCATTTATTGTAGAAGCAAAATACAGGACTTCGCAGGTTAATACAATTATTACCAATTTTCAAACTCAAGGAGTTGTTGGAACCACCATTACAAGTCCTGCAAATAATGTCCCAATCTTTTTAACTTTTAATTATGTTCCAAGATGGACATTGGACAAACAAAATGGAAGTATAGCTACTACCTATTTTGTAAACGCAAACATACCTCCTGCTGCTCACGGAGGAAGTAACAAAAGTTTATGGAAAGATCCGGTAGAGTTAGTATGTTGCGATGATGTTTTTGTAATGCCTCACGCTGACCCTGTTTGGGCCACTCATCAAAGATTACTTTCATGGAATTTAGACTGTAAAGGAGCAATTTGGGCTGCATGTCATGCTGTTGGTTACCTAGAAAACATGGTAAACCCAGCCAATAGAAATGAACAAACTAACTTTTTATCTGTAAAAGATCCTGCATGGACAGGAACTACAGGAAGTTATGCACTAAGCAATTCATTGATAACTACCAACAACCACTCTGGAGGAACTCCTCCTTATTCTTTTAATAATGACTATGCTTCACATCCGGTTGGACAATTTTTAGGCAGCATAGATGCTGCTACACAAAATGGTTCAGAACAAATTTATATGCCTCGTCAAGGGATTTTGTCAAATCCAAGCACCTTTTCTCCTAGTGCTATTGCAAGATGGAGACCAGAAACAAATATTATAGTTTTTGATCCTACTCAAGTAAATGTTACCAACCCAGATTTAAACTCATTGAAAAACATTGCTGCTGTTTTAGTTTATGGTAAAGGCTTTGGAGATCCTAACAGAGGAGAAGTGATGTATATGGGTGGGCATTCGCATTCAAAAAGCACAGGTCCTGCAAATGTTGCTGCACAAAGAGCATTTTTTAACTTTAGCTTTTACACGATTTGGGAAAGATCACTAAGACCACAAATTACCAATCTTCCTGATATAATTTATGCAGATGAAGTTTCTAAAACTTTAGGATTTAATTTGTCATACAATAATGGAGATCCTTTTGTTGGTACTCCTCCTAATGTGAATTGGACATCCACTTGTGGTGGTTCATTTCAAACATCAAGTTCAAATCCAACCACATTTAATTTGCCTAGTGTAGGACAAAATACTGAATGTACCATTACCTTAAATGTTACTGATGATTGTGGAAGACAGACCTTTGACTCTAAAACAATAATTTTAGCATGTAGGTTAGATGTTACTACAACTGTAACTAATCCTTGTAACAATGTTCCAAACAGTGGTTCGATTAATATTACTCCTAGTTTTGGAGTTCCTGGTTATACATGGAGTTATGTGAGATTAGAAGGAGGAACAGGAAATGGAACTGGAACCACTATTCCGAATTTGTCAGCAGGAACCTATAATGTTACTTTTAGAGATAAAAATGGACAAGGTTGCATTAAAACTTTTACCATTAATTTAATTGACTCTCCAGCTATTGAAGTAGTAGGAACAGCACAAAACATTTCATGTAATGGATTAAACAATGGAAGTATCAATATAAATGTCTCAGGTGGAACTCCAGGTTATATTTTTTTATGGAATGACAATGTAACTACCCAAAACAGAACCAACTTGACCGCTGGAAATTACTCAGTTATTGTTACAGATACGAGAGGTTGTAATACAACAAGAAATTTTACCATTACCGAACCAAGTTTAATTAATGCCACAACCAACGTTACTAATGTAAGTTGTTTCTCAGAAAACAATGGTGCAATTACAATAAATGTAACTGGAGGAAATAGTCCTTACGCCTTTTTATGGAACGATGGGGTTACTTCTCAAAACAGAACCAATTTGGTAGCTGGAACTTATAGTGTAACTATTACAGACAGTAATAATTGCACCAGAAACATTACCGGAATTCAAGTTACACAACCTCTTTCCGCTTTGAGTATCCAAGTTACTCAAATTATTAGTCCGGATTGTATTGGAAGCTCTTCTGGAGGTGCTTTGATTCAAGTAAGTGGTGGCACTTCCCCATACCAATACCAGTGGAGATTATCAAGTAATCCAACTGTGATTGCAAATACAGCAAATTTATCAAATGTAAGTGCAGGAAATTATACATTAACAGTTATTGATGCTAATGGCTGTTCAACTATACAAAATGTCATCATTCCACAAATTGTATCTCTAGCTGCCAATCCTAACAAAGTTGACCCTACTTGTCCACCAAATGCAACCAATGCTAATAGCGATGGTAGCATTCAGTTAAATTTAACAGGGGGTACAGCACCTTATCAAGTAACTTGGACAACCTCTAATGGCATTATTCCATCAGGTCAACAAAACAACATGAATTTAACTGGATTAACCACCGGAACCTATGAATATCAGGTATCTGATGCCAATGGTTGTTCTATTTCAGGCAACGTTACTTTGATCAATACCAATCCACTACCAACCAAACCGGTAGAAATAAAAAATCAATAAGCTAAGTAATTTTCTACAATGAAAAATATTTTACACTACTTCTTAAAAGTATCTTACCAACAACAAAAAAATACTATCCTTAGTGTACTATGGATTGTATTATTACTGTTAGGAGCAACCGAGATACAAGCACAAATAAGTGTTGGAAGTACCACAGCAACTACTACTGTTAGCCAAAATGTTAGTTTAAACCACACTGTTAGTAATGTTAACAATCGATTGTTGCTTGTTGGCATTAGTTTGTATAGTGGTGGTGGTGGAAATGGTGTTTCCAATGTAACTTATGGAGGTACTAATTTAAATTTGGTAACTTCAATAGCTCCATCAGGATCAGGAAACATTAGAACCTATATTTATGGAATGATTAATCCTCCTGTTGGAACAGCTAGTGTAACAGTAAATATGACCGGCTCCTCCGGTAGTTTTAGAGCTATAATTGGTGCAACCAACTTTAGTGGAGTACACCAAAGCAATCCATATGGCACCATAGCTAATAATTCTGGTAACTCAGGAACTACAGTAAGTTTAGCATTATCTAATTTAAATGACACCCAAGTTGCTTATTCTATCGCTGGTGTTTTGGCAGGAACCACTGTAACCCCTGGAAGCAACCAAAATGCCCTTTTAAACGCCAACGGCATTAATGTTACATCCAATTTATCTGGAAATGGTAGTACCAAATTAGTCACTGGCACATCAGATAATTTAAGTTATACTTTAGGAACTTCGACTTCCGATTGGAAAACTTCTGGAGTGGCTATTAATGCAGCATGCCCTACCCTGAATGCAACTTTATCAAAAATTGATATAAGTTGTATTGGAGCGAATGATGGAACAATTACAGTTAGCAACCCAACGGGTACTACTTTTGGTTATCAAACTTCTATAAATGGTGTTAATTGGTTTCCTGTAACTGGGAGTACTCCTTACACTTTTACCAATTTAATAGCAGGAGATTATACTGTTCAGTTGAGATTAACCAATGGTACTTGTGCAGAAAATATAGGTACCCTCACCATTATTGAACCAACTGCTTTGCAAGTTATACCTACTGTTACCAATGCAACTTGTACCAATAATGGTAGTATTACGTTACAAGTTTTAGGTGGTACTCCACCATACACATTTGATTGGGCAGATTTGGCAGGTACCAATAATTCAAAAGATAGAAGTAATCTAGGAGATGGCAATTACTCTGTTACAGTTAAAGATGCAAGAAATTGTACTATAGTACAGAATTATTCCATAAGCTCTCCTGTGCTTAATGCATTTGTTTCTCAATCTAACATTTTATGTTTTGGTAATAATTCAGGTAGTATAACCGTAAGTAATCCAACTGGTGGAACTAACATGCAGACAAGTATTGATGGAAGCAATTGGTTCAATGTTGGTACTAGTACCCCATATACTTTTCAAAATTTAACAGCCAACAATTATAATGTATTGGTTAGATTAAATTCAGGAAATTGTGTAACCAATGTGGCAACAATATCCATTACCCAGCCTGCCAGTTTAAGTTTAAACCCTGTTATTCAAAATGTAAGTTGTTTCGACTCAGGAAGTATTGTATTAAATGTAACAGGTGGTGTTGCACCATATACATTTGATTGGCTAGATGTTTCAGGAACAAGCAATGCTGCAAATAGATTTGGGTTAAATGCAGGTTCTTATAATGTTGTAGTTAAAGATGCCAATAATTGTTCTGTAAATCAAGTTTTTGAAATAACTTCATCAGGACCTTGCAACGATTTAACCGTTTGTAATTCAGAAAATAACAAAATATATTTTGTAGATGAAGATGTAGATGTAACCAATTACCAATGGACTATTACTAGAATCGCAGGAACACCTTCTGTAAATGAGCCTTTTATCATCTCAGGACAAGGTACTTCATCAATACAAATTAATTGGAATAATACCAATCCTGGTACTTTTACCTTATGTACATTAGCTTCTAATACCTGTGGAACTGCAGAGGAATTGTGTAGAACTATTCAAGTAAGAAGATTAACTGCCGAGGTTAGTGCTAATAGCTTGTGTGAGGGAGAAAACTTAGAACTATTTGTTAGTGGTGGGGTATCTTATTTATGGAGTGGACCAAATAATTTCGTCTCAACTAGTGCAAACCCAATCATTCCTAATGCATCTTCTTTAAATGCTGGTTTGTACACTGTACAAGTAACCGGGATTAGTGGTTGTACTCAAACTTTAACCATTAATGTACCATTAAAGTTAAAACCTATCGTAAATGGTATATTGAATAATGCAATATGCGAAAATGCTAATGGTAGCATAACCATAAATATTTCAGGTGGATCAGGTAATTTTTCTTACTTATGGTCAACCGGAGCTACTACTAAAGATTTAGTAAATATCCCAGCAGGAAACTACACACTTACAGTTATTGACAATGAAGGATGTAGTGTAGTTTCTACCTATTCTTTAAACAATATTAGTAGTGTTCCTTTAACAATCAACAAAAATGATGTGACATGTTTTCAAGGTGCCAATGGTAGTGTTACAGCCACTATTGACGATAATATTACAACACCACCTTATACTTTTACTTGGAGTAACGGAACTGTTATTGTTTCAAATAATCCTAGTTTTACTTTAAACAACTTATCCGCAGGAACCTATTCAGTAACTGTTACCGATCAAACTGGTTGTATATCGGCTGGTAATATAAATGTTACACAACCTTCTCCGCTTCAAGTAAATGTTTTTTCACAAGAAGTTTCTTGTTTTAATGGAACCGATGGTTCAATTACAATAAATGCTTTTGGAGGTACTCCTCCATATAATTACTTATGGAATGGCCCAATTGTAATTGGAAATACCAATCAAGCAGATAATTTAATTGCTGGTATTTATGCACTAACAATTCAAGATAGCAACGGGTGTTTGGTAATAGAAAATATTATCGTAAACCAACCTAATACAACTCTTGATTTAAGCACTTCTGTTGTAGATGTGACATGTTTTGGAGCAAATAATGGTAGAATTGTTTTAAATGTAGAAGGAGGTACTGCACCATTTACCTATCAATGGAATGGACCAAATGGTTTTCAAGCAAACACTAAAGATGTTAATAATTTAATTCCAGGAAGCTATGATGTTTATGTTTCAGATAGCAAAGGTTGTAATGGAACCCTAACTGGAATTGTTATATCAGAGCCAACCAATCCAATTAGTTTAACAAGCTCAATTCAACAAATAACTTGTAATTTAGCAAACAATGGAGCCATCACCATTAATGTTACCGGAGGTACTCTTCCTTACACTTACAGTTGGAGTAATGGTGCATCATCTAAAGACATTAATAATCTTCAACCGGGAACCTATACTGTTCAAGTTGTAGATGCAAAAAATTGTATTTTTACAGAATCTTTTGTAATTGTTCAACCAAATCCAATTAGTTTACAATCTTCTTCTTCACAAAACATAACATGTAATGGAGGAAATGATGGATTCATTCAAATAAATCCAATTGGAGGAAATGGAAATTACCAATTTGAATGGTACACTTTGGGTGGAAATATTCCTATTGGAAGTGAAAATAACCAAAATTTAAACAACCTAACTTCTGGAATTTATTTTGTAAAAATTACTGATGATAATCTTTGTGAATTCACAACATTTTTTGTGTTAAATCAAGCAACTCCAATACAAATCAACGGAACAGTAACTAACTTAGTTTGTTTTGGAGATTCAAATGGAAGTATATCCATTAATGTATCCGGAGGTTCAGGAAATTACACCTATGAGTGGAGTACCATTAATGGTTCTGGATTGATAACTAACAATCAAAATCAAACCAATTTAACCGCAGGGAACTATTTGGTAAAAGTATATGATGCAAATAATTGTATTGCAGAAAGAGAATTTACTATTTCCTCTCCTACAGATATTGTTATAACGGTCAATACATTTAACATCACCTGTAATAGCCAAGAAAATGGTAGTATCAATTTAACTATTAATGGAGGTGTAGGTCCATACAGTTATCAATGGTTTAAAAATAACCAATTAATTGTTGGTGCAAATAGCCAAAGTTTACAAAATCAAACAAGTGGTACTTATAAAGTTATCGTAACCGATCAAAATAATTGTAATAAAACTTTAGAAAATTTAATTATTACCGAACCTGGTGTTTTATCAGCTCAAATAGAAATTTCAAATCCTATTGTTTGTTTTAACGGAAACAATGGGGTACTTACTGCTCAAGTGACCGGTGGAACTGCACCTTTTCAGTATATTTGGTCAAATGGTTTTAATACCAGCACTATTAATAACTTAAGTGCCGGAAATTATAGTGTTTTGGTTATTGATAAATTTGGATGCTTTACAACCGCATCAATACAGTTAACACAACCTCCACATGCATTTGAGATTTTCGCTAATGTAAAAAACAACGCTATTTGTTTAGGCACTCCTAATGGTGCAATAAATGTTGTTACACAAAATGGAGTTCCTCCTTTTACATTCTCTTGGACAGGCCCCGTTTCAATAGGAAACGAACAAAATCCAACAAATTTACCTTCTGGCAACTACCAAGTTGTTGTGACAGATGCCAATGGATGTTCAGCTACTTTAACCACAACTATTAATGAAATTCCCGGATTTACTTTATCCTTGGTGAAAAACGACATCACATGTATTCAATCTAACCCTGGTTCTGCAACCATTGGAAATAACGGAGAACTTTTTGCTGCTATTACCGGTGGTTCAGCTCCATTTACTTTCTTATGGTCTAATGGAGCAACTACTGAATCTGTTAATAATTTGAGTGCCGGTAGTTATTCTGTTACTGTGACTGATGCTAGTGGCTGTTCAGAAACTGCAAACATCACTTTAAGTAATCCAAACTGCAACACACCAGATGCAATTGACGATACCATATTGGTTTGCAACCAATTATCTATTAGTGGTGATGTTTCTGTTAACGATATTTTCGGATTTCCAATAACACAAATGGAATTCCTTCCATTGACTTTCCCAAGCCCTGATGAAGGTTTATTATCATGGGGACAAGCACAAATAGTAAGCGGAAGTGAAATTATAACTTTTAATGGGAATTATACTTTTACTCCTAATCCAAATTTTGTAGGAACTGTCACAATTTTATACAGAATTGAAGATCCAAATGGATTGTGGGATATTGCAACTTTAACCATCCATGTTTCAAAACTTGAAGCTGTTTTTAATACAATTGTAAATGAATATTGTAATGGTTCCAATGGCTCTGCAAACGTAACTATTAACAATGGTATTCCTCCTTATCAATATTCTTGGTCACATGATCCATTAAATACTACTTCTAGTATTGCAAATGTTGTTGCTGGAAATTATCAAGTAACTATTACCGATGCTGTTGGATGTATCATACAAAAAAATGTTTCGATTCAAAGCGAATGTAATGATGCCGATTTAGAAGTAATTAAAACAGCCAGTAATAATACACCTTTTGTAGGAAGCAGTTTTAATTTTAGTATTCAAGCTAAAAACAATGGCCCTGAAAACGCAACTGGAGTCGTAGTTACAGATGTTCTTCCTAATGGATATATCTTAAATAATATTTCCGTTTCACAAGGAACATGGAATGGTTCAACATGGAACATTGGTAACTTATCCGTAAATCAATCAGTAAATGCAACTATAAATGTTACTGTATTGTCAACTGGACAATTCAATAATACTGCTACAATTACTGGAATTGAAAATGATCCAAACTTAAGTAATAACTCTTCCACTGCAATTGTAAATCCTTTGGCAGTTGTAGATGCAGTTGATGACACCGGAGTTGCTGTGAATGGTGCCAATGGTGGTGTTTCTCTTGCCAATGTGTTAGTAAACGATACCTTGAATGGTGCTCCGGCTACTTTGGCTAATGTGAATCTTTCTTTTGTGTCTGCTACCAACAGTGGAGTGTCTTTGAATGCCAATGGTTCTGTGGTTGTTGCTCCGGGTACTCCTGCGGGAACGTACTCCTTAGTATACCAAATCTGTGAAATTGTAAATCCTACCA
>JAGXRF010000019.1 GCA_018335925.1 Flavobacteriales bacterium | reverse complement strand
AGGACAAGTGCAACAGAAAGGATGTACAGGTAATGCTGTAGTGAAATCAGGTAAACTCTATGCGATGAAATGCCATGTAAACCAACGTTAATGCTTCGGTATTTAAAGAGTTGCTCGCTCAAGTTGGAGGGTAGGCAGATAGATCTTGCTAGTAATAGCAAGGCCAGATAAATGATAAGGACTCAACGTAAAAGTAGAGCACAGAATCCGGCTTATAGGTCTGCATTTTTTTAAAAAAAAGAGTACATTTGCTCAAATTAAGGTTGCATGAGCTCAAAAACCCTGCTAACTTCGCTCGAAGTAGACATCATTTTGCACCGTTTGGCTTGTCAATTAGTCGAAAAACACCTCGATTTTTCCGAAACTAAAATCATTGGTTTACAACCAAGAGGTACCAAATTGGCAGAACGTTTGGTGAAAATTTTGCAAGAAGAACACCAAATTACTTCTATCCAATGGGGAGCTTTAGACATCACTTTTTTTAGAGATGATTTCCGAAGAAACGAGAAACCTTTGGAAGCCAACCGCACGCAAATTAATTTTTTGGTAGAAAACCAACGGGTAATATTTATAGATGATGTGCTATATACCGGAAGAAGTATCAATGCCGCTTTGGCTGCCATTCAATCGTTTGGGAGACCAAAAGAAGTAGAATTATTGGTACTTATCGACCGAAGATTTAGCAGACATTTGCCCATACAACCTGATTACAGAGGCAGACAAGTAGATGTGATAAACAATGAAAAAGTAAAAGTTTGCTGGAAAGAATACGATGGAGAAGACGGGGTATATTTAATTTAACGAAAACCAACCACACAACCAACACATGTCGTTAACTGTTAACCACTTGATCGGAATCAAAGACGTCACCACAGAGGATATTCATTTGATTTTTGAACATGCCAAACACTTTAAAGAAGTTTTGAACCGACCCATTAAAAAAGTTCCTTCTTTACGAGATGTTGCCATAGCCAATATCTTTTTTGAAAACAGTACCCGAACCAAACTTTCTTTTGAGTTGGCACAAAAAAGGTTGTCGGCCGATGTGATTAGTTTTTCCGCTGCCCAATCGTCTGTAAAAAAAGGGGAGACCTTGATTGATACCGTTAACAATATTTTGGCCATGAAAGTGGATATGGTGGTAATGCGACACAGCTCACCCGGAGCAGCAGCTTTTTTAGCCAAACATACCAAAACCACGGTAATTAATGCCGGAGATGGTGCCCACGAACACCCAACCCAAGCCTTGCTGGATGCTTTTTCGATGCAAGAAAAATTAGGTGATTTGACCGGTAAAAAAGTAGTAATTGTTGGAGATATTTTACACTCCAGAGTAGCTTTGTCAAATATTTTTTGTTTGCAAAAATTAGGAGCTAAAGTAAAAGTATGCGGGCCAAATTCGTTGATACCGAAACACATTCAAAGTTTGGGAGTAGAGGTAGAGCCAAATTTAATGAAGGCTTTGGCATGGTGCGATGTAGCCAATATGTTACGTGTACAAAACGAACGAATGGATGTGAGTTATTTTCCGAGTACTCGCGAATACATCATGCAATACGGATTAGATGCACAGATGTTGGAACAATTGGATAAAGACATTCTTATCATGCATCCAGGGCCAATAAACAGAGGGGTAGAAATTACTTCAGAGGTAGCAGATGGCAAACATTCTATCATTTTAGAGCAAGTAGAAAATGGTGTAGCAGTTCGAATGGCAGTGATTTATTTGCTTGCTTCGAAGTTGATAAAGTAAATTCAACATATGCTAACTTAAATTCTCCTGTCATGATGGAATCGGGATTGGAGTCTTCGCAATGACTAGCTGAAAGTAGAAAATGTAAAGATTTTTAAAGTCTGTAAATTAGCTTTTGGGTGCTGTTGTTTTGTCATCAGCTATTTTAGGTATTCTTAAGTTTTTCGGACTCCTAATCACGTAATTTGTTTTCTTTCCGCTGTCTTCTGCTTTTAGCATTTCTTTTAACACCAAATCTTGCAAATCACGCAAGGCAGTGTCTGTAGAGCATTTGGTAAGTTTTGCATAGGTTGATGTACGCAAAAAAACCACTTCTTTTGTGTAATTGTCGTACAAATAATTGATTACAAGTCTTTGTCTGTCGTTAATGTTTGTTGCCTTATGTTTGTCCCAAAAATGTGCTTTGTCTAATAGGATTTCTAAATTTTGTTCACTTGCCATTAAAGCTCTTTCAAAACAACCAAGAAACCATTCTAAATATTTTGTAATGTCTGATGTTCCCTTTTGTGTTTCTTCAATAATACGATTATAGTGTTTATGCTCGTTAAAGATTTGGTTTGATAGACTGTAAAAGCGAATTTTACTTTGGTCACTTTTTGCCAAGCCCATATCTAAAATCGCTCTTGCTATTCTTCCGTTGCCATCATCAAAAGGGTGAATGGTAACAAACCAAAAGTGAGCAATGATAGCTTTCAGAACTAAATCCAAATTTTTTTCACTATTCAACCAATTTAAAAATTGCTCCATTTCGTGTGGAACTCTATCGGCTGATGGTGCTTCAAAATGTATTTTTTCCCTACCAAAATTACCAGAAACTACCTTCATACCGCCTGAACGATATTTGGCAACATCTATTTGCTGATAACCACTAAATCCTGTTTGAAAGAGAGCGTTATGCCAACCTAAAAGTCGTGTTTCAGAGAGTGGTTTGTCGAAATTTTGTGTAGCATCTAAAATGACATCAACAATTCCCTCAATATTTCGGGGTGTCTTTATAAAATCAGCATTTTCAATACCTAATTTTCGTGCAATAGACGATCGAACCAATTCGGGATTTAAAAATTCACCTTCAATTCTTGATGTATCTACCACATCCAATATAAGCGATTCCAAAGTGGCACGTTCTGTAAAATCGAAACCTAAACTTTCCATTCGACCCAATGATCGGCCTTGTAAATGCCGAACAGAAGCCAAGATAGGGGATAGCTTATCGTTATCCCAAAAAAAGTTTGTCCAATTTTCTCTTTCGTATATATACATAATTACTACCGCAAATTATGCGGTAAAAATACAAATTTTACACCGCAAGACAACATTTAATTCTAAAAATCTATTATTCTCAGTTAGTTTGTTATTGTTTGCAGACTTGCCAAGTTAGAATTGCACCCAACTATGCATAATAAAAAAAGCTGCCCAAATCGGACAGCTTTTATTAATATCAAATTATTTATTAAAACTGGTAACGAATACCTAAAGCGATATCCGGACCAAAGTTTCTGGTGCCAATTCTGTCACCGATATAAATTTCCGGACGAATGTCTAACGACAACAACAAAGGAATATCAAAATTGTATTCGATACCTAAGTTACCAGCCAATACCACATTGTTTCCGTTGGCAAATTTGTTGTCAAAAAACGAAACACCTCCACCAGCACCTGCATACCAGTTAAAGTTACCGTCTAAGTTCCAAACCCATTGGTATAAACCAACCAATTTGAAAGCATCTGTGTCTTTAGAATTTCTCCAACCCAAGTCTACTTCCAATCGGTTAGAAGCTCCTAAAGCTCTTTGGTAAGAAATTTCTCCACCAAAACCATCATTGTCTCCCAATCTTAAACCTAAAGCATGTTTTGAAATGCTTTGTGCTTGAACTAAACCGGCTACCATAAAAGCCAACAACACGATTACTTTTTTCATAAAAATTGATTTAATTATTGATTTGCAAAAATAACGCTTTGTTGAGGACTTTCGTGTGTTAAAAAAAGTTAATATTAGTTGGCCACTTGATGGGCAACCAAAAATTCCTTTTGGTTTTGGCTGGAACTCTGAGGAATAGGTAAATTAAATTGCGATGGATTAATTGCCAAATTATACTGAAAATCGGTGTTGTTGTAAACCATTCCAATGTTTTGTACATAGTATTGGGTTGAATTTACCACAGCTTGATCGTCTAAAATGGTAACCGTAATAGGAGGGAAACCGGGAACCAAGGTTTGTGTGGTGGTAATTTTTAACCGCAATTCTACTTTTACCACTTTTACATTTTGGTAGGTCTGATTTTGCGGTGCAGGAGTAGTAAAACTACTTTGGGTACCTTGCGAAATGGTTCTCAATTTATAAGTTACAGTTACCGGAAAGCCACTTAAATCTTGGGTTTCAGTTCCTTCCAAGTTGCTTAAAATTGCTCCGTTAGAAGCATTTCCGTCTAAAATCACAAAATCGTTTAAGGCAAAGTTGATTGGCAAAGGCAAATCGTCACCAAAATCTAAAGTTCCTTGCAACAACCATTTTGCACCATCTTTTCTCAATCCGTTGTTACGTAAGGTTAAAGAATAAAATCCATTTGGGTCTGATGCAGTTTGCATTTGCTTGTACACCTTTCCGTTAATGGTAATGTTATTTCCAACAGAAAGAATATCCGTTTGAACTGCACCTCCACCAATTACATCGTAAGTCCATTGGTCCCCTGTAGTTAAAGGTAAAAAATTACTTGTGCTTCCTCCATTATTTCCATCATCAGATGAACATGAAATAGTGAAAATGCCTAAAAAAATAAACGCAGTTAAAATGCTTTTTTTCATGGTTGTTTTGTCATTTGGTTAGTCAACACAAATGTAAGAAAAAAAAACGATTGAAGTAACCGGAAACTATTTCTTTTTGTTGGCATCTAAAAAGTAGGAGATAAGTTGTTTGCTTAACTTTTCTTCCATTTCAAAAAAATCTTCCACCACTTGTTGGTTGTCTAAGTCGTATCGATATAATTTCCAACGCTTGTTATGGTATTCTAAACTGGTTAAGTTTTCTACCCAATCACCAGAGTTTAAATAAAAAGTAGTTCCTTTTTTATTGGCCTTTCTAATCATTTTAGGTTCATGAATATGTCCGCATACCACATAGTCATATTCGTTTTCAATAGCCAATTCGCTTGCGGTATGCTCAAAATCGGAAATAAATTTAACTGCCTCTTTCACGTTGGCTTTGATTTTTTTGGAAAAAGAGTAGGGTTCTTTGCCTAATTTTTGCAAACACCAATTGATAAATCTATTGAATAAAATCAACCAATCGTATCCCCAGCCACCTAGCTTGGCAATCCATTTTGAGTGTTGCACCGATGCATCAAAAACATCTCCATGAAAAAACCAAGCTTTTTTGCCATGTAAATCCAACACCAACTTATCTACAATAGAAAAATTACCAATGCTAGTATCGCTAAATTTTCGCAACATTTCATCGTGGTTCCCTGTAATGTAATGCACTTCAGTTCCTTTAGATGCCAAGTCGATGATTTTTTTCACCACTTTTAAATGACTTTTCGGGAAATAACTTTTTCTAAATTGCCAAATATCAATAATGTCGCCATTTAAAATCAACACCTTAGGTTTGATGGTAGACAGGTATTGAAAAAGTTCTTTGGCATGGCAGCCATAAGTACCTAAATGAACATCGGAAATAACAACTAAATCAACAATTCTTTTTCGCATAGTGGGTAAGGTTATGCAAAGAAATTAAATACTAGAATTGAAGACTTTATCTAAATTTTAAATTCGTCGTTTGTTTTTTAAGAGAAGGTTTCGGATGTATTAAGTTTTGGTGCAAAACATTCTTGCAGCCTATTTTTAAGTGTGTATAAATTGGGCTTATAATTTTTACAATTGATAATTTTTAAGTTCTATTTTTAAATAATTACTAATTTTTTTAGAATTTTATCTCATCACAACCTATAGTGTTGCTAATTTAATATATTTATGCAAAATTTATATACATGGAAAATTCAGAATGTCCCAAATGCCAAAGTACCCATGTGGTAAAGAGTGGTATTATCAACCAAAGACAGCGTTTTCATTGCAAAAAATGTAATTATTTTTTTACTGTAAATAAATTAGGTAAAAAGATTGATGAGTATTACGTAATCAAAGCCTTGCAATTGTATTTAGAAGGATTGAGTTTTAGAGAAATTGAGCGTATTTTAGGGGTATCGCATGTAACAGTAAGTAATTGGGTGAAAGAGCATGGTATAAAAAAAACAGCACATTCAAAATACCATCCAACCTATAAAGTATACAACCACCAAGAACTAGCCAATTTTTTTCAAGAAAAAGAAAATTTGAAGGGCAAAGGCATGATATTAACGGAACTTGGAGACAAATTTATGCTCATTAAATGGGAGCGATTTAAAGATTAACTATACTTTTTACAATAATATAGTTCGTAATTTTTTTCATCATTTCTTTTTGGGAATTTGGCACCAACTAACCAAACCACAAAAAATGAAAAAATTACAAATCGCACTAATTTTAATTGCTTCCTTTTTTTCTTTTGGTCAAGAAGAAAAGAAAGAAGAAAAACCTTTTAAAGCTTCCGTATATGGTTTTGCAAGGGTAGATTATAGCTGGGACACTAGGCAATCAGCACAAGTAAGAGAGTATCACTTAAATCTTTGGCCTTTAGATATTAAAAATGATACACAAGGAAACGACATCAACGCAACTGGAGCTTCTAACTTTTTATCGGTAGTATCTCGTTTAGGGGTTAAAGCAAGCGGTCCAGATGTTTGGGGAGCAAAAGTGACAGGAGTACTAGAAGGAGACTTTTTTGGAAACACCCAACAAACCATTGCTCTTTTTAGGTTGCGACATGCCTATGCAAAATTAGATTGGGAAAAAACCTCTTTAACTTTTGGGCAAACATGGTATCCTCATTTTATACCAGAGGTTTTTCCGGGTGTTGCAAATTTCTCCACTGGGATTCCTTTTAATCCTTTTGGATGGGCTACACAGTTTAGATTAGATCAAAAATTAAGTAAAGATCTTACTTTTAGTTTTACAGCTTACAAAGACAGAGAGTTTGGTGCAATTCCTGCAGATGGAAACCAAAACTCTGCGGTGTACAACAGTTTAATTCCGTCTTTAAACGGTAAGTTTGAATTCAGAAATAAATCGATTATCTACGGACTTTCCGGTGAATTAAGACCGATCAAGCCATTGATCGAATCCAACGGACTTAAATCAGAGGAGCTTTTATACAGCCCAATATTTTTCAGCTACTTTAAATACAACAACGAAAAATTCCACCTTAAAGCATACGGTATTACTGGAGATGATTTGACCCACTTGGTAATGTTAGGAGGATATGCTTCCATTCAAAATGGTGCCAATCCGGTTACTTACAAAGGAATCAGAACCAATGCAATTTGGATAGATTTGGCAAGTAACAACAAAAAAACTGCACCAGGATTTTTCTTTGGTTATACCAACCAAGATGGATTTTCAGGAACTGCAGATGTGGATAAAATTTTTGCTCGAGGCTTAAGTACAACCAGAGGAGTAAAAGACATGTGGAGAGCTTCTGCTAGAGTAGATTTTAAGCAAAACAAATTCAGATTAACACCTGAATTGGAATATACCGCTGCGACACATGCCGATGTAGATTTGACCAATTTAAAACTAAGCGGAAACGAAAATAAAGTCGGCAATTTTAGAGCTACCGTTTCTGCTGTGTACTCATTTTAATCACCTATTAATAACTAATCATATGGAAAAACAACAAAAAGCAACCGCTTATTGGAAGGAAAATTTAAAATACCTTCTGATTTTATTAAGTATCTGGTTCTTGGTTTCTTACGGAGCCGGAATACTATGGAAAGATGCACTTAATGCATTTAAAATTGGAGGATTTCCTCTAGGATTTTGGTTTGCCCACCAAGGAGCCATGTATGTGTTTGTCGTGTTAATTTTTGTTTATGTTCGTTTGATGAACAAACTAGACAAAAAGTACGGTTATGACGAGTAATCCTTAGTGAATATCAAAAGCATTTAAAATTTTTAATACATCATTTAAAATATATCAATCATGACCGTACAAGTTTGGACATATATTATCGTAGGGCTCACCTTTGCCCTTTACATTGGAATCGCTATTTGGAGTAGAGCTGGCTCTACCAAAGAATTTTACGTTGCTGGTGGTGGAGTTTCTCCATTAGCTAACGGAATGGCTACTGCAGCCGACTGGATGAGTGCTGCTTCTTTTATATCTATGGCAGGGATCATTTCCTTTGCTGGATATGATGGTGCTGTTTATTTAATGGGATGGACTGGAGGTTATGTGCTTTTGGCACTACTTTTGGCACCGTATTTACGAAAGTTTGGAAAATTTACCGTGCCTGATTTTATTGGAGACAGATACTACTCATCCGGTGCAAGATTTGTGGCAGTAATTTGTGCATTGATCGTATCGTTTACCTATGTAGCCGGACAAATGCGTGGAGTAGGAGTTGTTTTCTCTAGATTTTTAGAAGTAGACATCAATACCGGTGTGGTAATCGGGATGGTTATTGTATTATTCTATGCCGTTTTGGGTGGAATGAAAGGAATTACTTATACCCAAGTTGCCCAATATTGTGTATTGATTTTTGCTTTTATGGTGCCAGCTATTTTTATTTCTATCCAAATGACCGGAAATCCAATTCCGCAATTAGGAATGGGAGGAACCGTAACCGATGGTTCAGGTGCTTATTTATTAGATAAATTAAACGGCTTGCAAACCGAGTTAGGTTTTGACGAATACACCAATGGTTCAAAAAGCATGATGGATGTATTTGCCATTACTTTGGCATTAATGGTTGGTACTGCAGGCTTGCCACACGTAATTGTTCGCTTCTTTACAGTGAAAAAAGTGAGAGATGCTCGTAAATCTGCTGGTTTGGCATTATTGTTCATCACGATTTTATATACCACGGCTCCTGCAGTTGCAGTATTTGCTAAAACCAACTTAATTGAAACAGTAAGCAATAAGGAATATACCGAAATGCCACAATGGTTTAAAAATTGGGAAAAAACAGGTCTGCTTACTTTTACCGATGTAAACAACGATGGAAAAATTCAATATGTTGCAGACAAAGAAGCCAACGAATTAAAAATTGACAACGACATCATGGTGTTGGCCAACCCAGAGATTGCTAACTTACCCGGTTGGGTGATTGCGTTGGTAGCAGCTGGTGCTTTGGCAGCTGCATTATCTACAGCAGCCGGTTTATTGTTGGTAATTTCTTCTTCTATATCTCATGATTTAATCAAAAAAATGATCAATCCTAATATTTCAGAAAAAGGAGAATTATGGTCTGCTCGTGGTGCTGCATTTGTAGCAGTAATCATTGCAGGATATTTTGGTATCAATCCTCCAGGATTTGTAGCAGCCGTAGTGGCATTGGCATTTGGTTTGGCAGCAGCATCCTTTTTCCCAGCCATTATTTTAGGAATTTTCTATAAGAAGATGAATAAAGAAGGTGCTATTTCTGGGATGATAGTTGGAATGTTATTCATGCTTTTCTACATGTTAAAGTTCAAGTTTGGAATTTTTGATGGAGGTAAAGAAGCTGTTGACAGCTTAAAAGACAGTTGGTGGTTTGGTATTTCTCCAGAAGGTTTTGGTACCGTTGCCATGATCATCAACTTTGTAGTAGCATTGGTTGTGAATAAATTTACTCCAGAGCCACCTGCAGATGTACAAGAAATTGTAGAAAACATCCGTATTCCATCTGGAGCTGGAGAAGCAGTGAGTCATTAATTTTTTGAGTTCTTAGTTTTTAGTTAATTTAGTAGGCTGCCTGCACTTTTTGTGTAGGTAGCTTTCCAATTTTACCTAAAAAAGCTTACTTTTAGTACATGAAGAAACGTCACGAACAAAAATTAGTTTTCATCAGTTTGGTGTTGTTGGTTATTTTCAACATCCCAATTTTATTGTTGTTTGATGGCTCTGAATGTATCGCAGGATTGCCTAAAATTTATATTTTTTTGTTTTCAGTTTGGGCTTTGGCCATTGTTGCAGTAACTTACATTTTACACAAATACCATGACTAGTTGGGCATTGTTACTCATATTGGTGTTTTATTTGGGAGTGCTTTTTTTCTTGGCCCATTGGTCGGAAAAAAAAGCCAACCACAAATGGACCAATAATGCCTATGTGTATTCGTTGTCGTTGGCAGTTTATTGCACAGCGTGGACCTACTACGGAAGCGTTGGGGTGGCAGCAAATTCCGGATTGTATTACTTATCTATCTACATCGGGCCTTTGATGATTATTCCGGCTTGGATGTTGATTTTACGAAAAATCATCCGAATTTCAAGGGTGAATAAAATTTCCAGTATTGCCGATTTTATTTCTTTGAGATATGGCAATCATCGGTTTTTAGGTGCTTTGGTCACCGTGGTTTGCGTTTTAGGAATTTTACCTTACATCGCTTTGCAATTAAAAGCAATTTCTGAGACTTTCCATTTGGTAAGTGCAACCAATCCTTCTAAAATAATTTTAAATGATACCACTACCTATGTGGCTATCGCATTGGCATTGTTTGCTTCTTATTATGGTACACGTTATGTAGATGCATCCGAAAAACGAAAAGGAATCATTACCGCAGTAGCGGTGGAATCGTTTTTAAAATTGCTTTTCTTTTTGTTGGTAGGGGTATATGTAACCTATTTTGTATTCGATGGTTTTTCCGACATCACCAGTCAAGCTTCCAAACTACCAGATTTTGCCGTTAAAAATCAGTTTGGCTCCTTAGAAGCTGGGATCAATTGGTTCTTGCTTTGCATCCTTTCGATGTTTGCTATCTTTTTACTGCCTCGTCAATTTCATTCAGCCATTGTAGAAAACAACCGAGAGCAGCATTTAAAAACTGCTATTTGGTTGTTTCCGTTGTATTTGTTGCTGTTTAACCTGTTTGTGTATCCCATTGCATGGGGTGGAAAAGTACTTTTTGCAGATGCCAATGTAGATGCTGATTTTTATTCGTTGCTCATTCCGCAGCAAATGGGACAAACTACTTTAACGGTTTTGGTGTTTTTAGGAGGGTTTTCAGCAGCCATTTCCATGATAGTAGTTTCAAGCATTAGCTTGGCAACCATGTTGGGAAATAATCTGTTGATTCCGTATGGTTTTCTCGGGAAATTTACTTCCACCAATAGTGAAGTTAATACCAATAAGATTGTAAAAATCAGGAAGTTTTCGATTTTTTCGTTAATTGTTTTGGCTTACTTGGTATATCGTTATTTTGTTTTAGACTACAGCTTGGTTTCTATTGGCTTGATAGCCTTTGTGGTTATTGCCCAATTGGGTCCAGCCTTTTTTGGTGCCTTATATTGGAAACGAGGTTCGCATCGAGGGGCTATTTATGGCATATTGGTAGGATTTGCCATTTGCTTTTACACCCTCCTTTTGCCTTATGCGATGGGTATTTATGGTGCTGAGGTACAAAACCCAATGGGAATTGTTTGGTTGCACCCAATGCAATTGTTTGGTTTAGATTACTTACAACCAATTCCGCATGCTTTGTTTTGGAGTATGTTAGGAAATGTATTTACCTATGGCATTGTTTCTGTAAGTTTTAAAGGCGATTATCGCGAAAGAAATTATGCAGAAATGTTTGTAGATATCGATAAGCATATTACACACCATGAAAATGCCTACGTGTGGAAAGGAACCGCTTACAAATCGGATATTGAAAAAGTATTGTTGCGATTTTTAGGAGAAGAACGTACCAAACGAGCATTGAAACTATTCCACTTAAAATACCAAGTCCCTGAAAATGCTGAAATGGCAGATGCACGTTTTATCAAATTTGCAGAAAATTTACTCACCGGACCTATCGGAACTGCTTCTGCTAAAATATTGATTTCAAGTGTAGTAAAAGAGGAGCAGATTAGTTTGAAAGAAGTCTTACATATATTAGAAGAAAGCAAAGAAAACATTTTATTGAACAAAAAACTACGCGAAACTTCAGAAGAATTGCAACAGCTATCTGAACAATTGAAAAAAGCTAACGCGGAATTGTTGGAGAAAGATGCCCAAAAAGATGAGTTTTTGAATACGGTGACTCATGAATTGCGAACTCCTATCACTGCGATTAGAGCAACTTCTGAAATTTTAAAAGAAGATGAAGAAGTACCCGATTTTTTGAGAAAGCAGTTTTTAGAAAACATCATTTCTGAATCCGACCGATTGAATCGATTGATTGATAAAATCCTCGATTTAGAAAAGTGGCAAACCAAGAAACAGCAATTGCATCTTACAGAAAACGATTGGCAAAAAACCTTACAAAAAGCATGGGAACCTCTGCAACAATTGATGGAGAAAAACCACATCACTTGGGAAATGCAGTTGCCAGAAGTATTGAAAGTGCAGCTTTATGATGAAGAGCGTATGATTCAGGTAATCAATAATTTGATTTCTAACGCAATTAAGTTTGCTTCTCCTGATAAAGGATTGATTCGACTAATGGTTACCCAAAACGATTATGCTACTACCATACAACTATACAACAATGGATTGCCTATACCAGAAGCAGATATCAATCAAATTTTTGATAAGTTTTACCAGTCTTCCAATCAGAATTTTAAAAAACCAATTGGCAGTGGATTGGGATTGGCAATTTCCAAAAAAATAGTAGAAGAACATCAAGGCACCCTCCATGCTGAGAATTTAACCGTAGGAGTGCAATTCACCGCAATAATTCCATTTTAAAACCCAATAAACATGCAAAAAATATTGATTGTAGACGATGAACCAAACATTTTGCTCACCCTAGAGTATACCTTCAAGAAAGCAGGTTACGAAGTGTTTATTGCTCGTGATGGAAACGAAGCATTGGAAATTTTACAAAACCACGTACCAAGCTTGGTGATTTTAGACATCATGATGCCTAAAGTAGATGGTTTTGAAGTGCTGGAATACATCAAAAGAGAAGCAAATTTAGTGCAAACCAAGGTCTTGTTTTTGTCTGCCAAAAACAAAGAACAAGACATCCAAAAAGGGTTAGAAGCAGGAGCAGATGCTTATTTAACCAAACCTTTTTCTATTAAAAAATTAACCGAGCAAGTAGAAATGCTCTTGCAGTAAAAATTTATATTGTATGGACTATTATTCTGTATATCAACAAAGTATTCATCAACCAGAAACTTTTTGGAAGCAACAAGCTATGGCACTGGATTGGTTCCAATTTCCTAACCAAATCTTAAGCAAAAATGCACAAAACTACGATGCATGGTTTGCAGATGGTACTTTGAATTTGTCATATTTATGTATCGACAAACATGTTCAAGATGGTTTTGGAGAACAAGTTGCTTTGATTTACGATTCTCCTGTTACGCAAACCATTCAAAAAATCACCTTTAACGAATTGCAACACCAAGTAGCCAAATTAGCAGGAGGTTTGCAGACTTTGGGCTTACAAAAAGGAGACACTGCCTTGATTTACATGCCTATGATACCGCAAGCAGTTTACAGCATGTTGGCTTGTGCCCGATTGGGAGTAACCCATTCTGTTGTATTTGGAGGTTTTGCTCCACATGAATTGGCCATACGAATAGACGATTGTTTGCCCAAAGTGATACTTACCGCAAGTTCAGGCATCGAAATTGACCGCTTATTGGCTTACAAACCCATGGTAGATGAAGCTTTGCAACAATGTACCCACCAACCGGAGCATGTGGTGGTTTACAATCGAAAGTTAGGAGCTAAAGTACCTTTTTTAAAAAACAATATCGACTATGAAGCATTGGTATATGGTTCGGAAGTTGTACCTCCGGTAGCAGTAGAAAGCACCCATCCTTCGTATGTGCTATATACTTCCGGAACTACCGGAAAGCCAAAAGGAGTGGTTAGAGATACCGGTGGCTATGCCGTAGCCTTGAAATATTCGATGCAGGCAATTTATGGCATGCAACCCGGTGAAGTTTTTTGGGCTGCTTCTGATGTGGGTTGGGTAGTAGGGCATAGCTACATTGTATACGGACCTTTACTCAACCGTAATACTACCGTTTTGTTTGAAGGAAAACCAATCAAAACTCCCGATGCAGGAACTTTTTGGAGGGTAATAGAAGAGCATCAAGTAAAAGTGATGTTTACCGCTCCAACTGCCATAAGAGCAATTAAAAAAGATGACCCCAATGGGGACTTACTAAAATCATACGATTTAAGTGGTTTAAAAGCCCAATTTTTAGCAGGAGAACGATGTGATGTGGCCACCTTAGATTGGTTGAAAAACCAATTGCAAAAACCGGTCATCGACCATTGGTGGCAAACCGAATCAGGCTGGCCTATGTTGGCCAACCCAATGGGGATTGAATTGCTAAGCATTCCACCAGGTTCCGCAGGAATGCCAGTACCTGGCTATGCCATTCAAATTGTGGATGAATCCGGACACCAAATTGCTGCTGGAGAGGAAGGATATGTGGTAGTAAAATTGCCATTGCCTCCTGGAACCTTACAATCAATTTGGGGAGACCACGAACGATTTACCGAAGGATATTTGACCAAATTTCCGGGATTTTATTTCTCCGGTGATGGTGGCTTTCAGCAAGAAAGTGGTGCCGTTTACATTACAGGTAGGGTAGATGATGTGATCAATGTGGCAGGCCATAGATTGTCTACAGCCGAAATGGAAGAAGTCGTTGCTTCGCATGCTGCAATTGCAGAATGTGCGGTGGTTGGAGTATATGACGAGCTTAAAGGACAAGTGCCATTGGCTTTGGTGGTACTTAAGTCGGGTGAAGGCATGGAGCATTTTCAATTGGAATATGAAGTGGTACAAAAAATCAGACAAACCATTGGGGCAGTAGCTTCATTAAAAAAAGTGATTGTTGTAAGCAGATTGCCCAAAACACGTTCGGGTAAAATTTTACGTAAATTATTGCGATTGTTGTGGGACCAACAACCTTACACCATTCCATCCACTATAGAAGATGAAAAAGTAATAGACGAATTGATCGATTTATTTGAAGTGGAGGCAAATAGAAAATCGCCTCAACTATAGCTATTTAGCAAGATATTCAAAAAAACACCTATTAAAAATTGTATTTTTACTAAACAAACGAAGCATTATGAGTTACTATAAGATCAAAGATTTAGAGAATTATTTCAAAATGTATAAAAAGTCGGTACGCGAACCACGTAAGTTTTGGGACCGTATTGCTGACGAAAATTTTACTTGGTACCAAAAATGGGACAAAGTTTTTGAATTTGACATGCAAGAAGCCAAATTCGAATGGTTCAAAGGTGCCAAAGTAAACATCACCAAGAATTGTATCGACAGACACTTGAATAAAAGAGGTGAAAAAACGGCTATTATTTTTGAGCCAAACAACCCGAGCGAAATGGCACAACACATTACGTACAACGAATTGTATGTAAGGGTTGCCAAGATGGCCAATGTGTTGCGTGAACAAGGTGTGAAAAAAGGGGATAGGGTATGTATTTACCTTCCGATGATTCCGGAATTGGCAGTTGCAGTATTGGCTTGTGCCCGAATTGGTGCAGTACATTCGGTTGTTTTTGCTGGATTTTCTGCCAAAGCATTAGAAACACGCATCAACGATTGTGGGGCTACGATGGTAATTACTTCCGATGGAGGATTTAGAGGCGATAAAACCATCGATTTGAAAGGGATTGTAGATGAAGCCTTGCAAAGCTGTCCGACTGTTTCCAAAGTATTGGTGGCTGAACGCACCAAAGGAAAAGTACACATGCAAGCAGGAAGAGACCAATGGTTGCAACCCTTGTTAGATGCCGCAGTTGGTAACAATGTGGCAGAAATTATGGATGCCGAAGATCCGTTGTTTATTTTATACACTTCAGGCTCTACCGGAAAGCCTAAAGGCATGTTGCATACTACCGCAGGGTACATGGTATACACTGCCTACACCTTTAAAAATGTATTTGACTACCAAGAAAACGATGTGTATTGGTGTACTGCTGATATTGGCTGGATTACCGGACATTCCTACATTTTATATGGTCCGTTATTAAACGGAGCTACTACGGTTTTGTTTGAAGGAGTGCCTTCTTACCCGGATTTTTCTCGTTTTTGGGAAGTTATTGAAAAACACCAAGTGAACCAATTTTATACCGCACCAACCGCCATCAGAGCTTTGGCTAAGGAAAGTTTAGATTTTGTACAGCAGTTTCCGCTAAAAAGCTTGCGTGTGATTGGTTCTGTTGGAGAACCTATTAACGAAGAAGCTTGGCATTGGTACAACGATCACGTGGGAGGAAAACGTTGTCCGTTAGTAGATACTTGGTGGCAAACCGAAACAGGAGGAATTATGATTTCTCCACTGCCATTTGTTACTCCAACCAAACCAACCTATGCTTCTTTGCCTTTACCGGGAATTCAACCGGTTTTGATGGACGAATTGCGAAATGAAATTGAAGGCAATCAAGTTACCGGAAGTTTGTGTATCAAATTCCCTTGGCCAAGTATGGCAAGAACCATTTGGGGTGACCACCAACGATACAAAGAAACCTATTTTACAGCCTTTCCGGGGAAATACTTTACCGGAGACGGAGCTTTACGGGATGAAGTAGGGTATTACCGTATTACAGGTAGGGTAGACGATGTGATTATTGTATCCGGTCATAACTTAGGAACCGCACCAATTGAAGATGCCATCAACGAGCACCCAGCTGTAGCAGAAAGTGCTATTGTAGGCTTCCCGCACGACATCAAAGGAAATGCATTGTATGGCTATGTGATTTTGAAAGAAACCGGAGAATATCGTAACCAAGACAATTTGCGAAAAGAAATCAACCAATTGATTTCCGATCAAATTGGGCCAATTGCCAAGTTAGATAAAATTCAGTTTGTGAATGGTTTGCCAAAAACCCGTTCCGGTAAAATCATGCGTAGAATTTTACGCAAAATTGCCGAAGGAGACTTTAATAACTATGGTGATATTTCTACCTTATTGAACCCGGAAATTGTACAGGAGATTCAAGATAACAAGCTTTAGGAAACATTCTAAATATTTACGATGAAATTTTCGTAATTCTATTAAACGAAAATTGTATAAACACAAAAGGCAAACTATTCGGTTTGCCTTTTGTGTTTGATAGATATCATTGAGTTATTTCTTTTGATTTTTAGCCTGTTCCGCTTGTTCCATCATTTCTTGCATTTTTTGCTGGAAACGGTTTAATTTTCTTGGCTTGGTTTTGTTTTCTTGAATCTGAGCATGAATTTTATCTTGATCGATGATGTAGTTTTTAATCACCAACATGATTCCAATGGTAATGGCATTCGAAACAAAATAATACAAACTCAATCCAGAAGAATAGTTGTTAAAGAAAAACAACATCATCAAAGGAGAAATGTAAATCATCACTTTCATAATCTTACCCATATCAGGCATTCCCTCTTGGGTTGGAGCCGACATTTGTTGGTCACCCGTAGTCATTTTCATGTAAAAGAAAATAGCAATAGAAGCCAATATTGGGAACAAACTCACGTGGTTTCCGTAAAACGGAATGTAAAAAGGTAAGTTTAATATGGTATCGTAACTTGACAAATCATCTGCCCATAAAAAGCTTTGCTGACGTAACGCAATGGCAGCCGGGAAGAAGCTAAATAATGCATAAAACACCGGAATTTGCAATACTGCGGGTAAACAACCTGCCATAGGATTTACTCCAGCTTTGCCATACAATTTCATGGTTTCTTGCTGACGCTTCATGGGGTCTTTGCTGAACTTTTCATTGATTTCCTGTACTTCCGGACGAATCACTTTCATTTTTGCTTGCGACAAATACGATTTGTACGTCATTGGGGAAAGCACAATTCGAACAATGATAGTTAAGATAATGATAGACAATCCGTATGGCAAAAAGTCAATCAACAAATCAAATACAGGTACAAAAGCATATTTATTGATCCAACCAAATATTCCCCATCCCAACCAAACAATTTGTTCTAAATTCTTATCATAGTCTTTTAGTAAATGATAATCTGTAGGCCCAAAATACCATTGCATTTGGTAGTTTACTGCTCCATTGGCAATTGCTAACGGAAATTTACTGCTAAATGATTTGGTAAATATGGTATCTTTCTCTTCATCTTGTACCAAGTTTTTCGATACAAAATCTGCTTTGGTAAAAGGTGTTTTGGTAAGTAAAATACTGGTAAAAAACTGTTGTTTGTAACCTATGTATGAAACATCGGTTGCAGCATCTTCTTTAATTTTACCTTGCCCAACATAATCGGTTTTGCCTTTTTCGTATTCAAACCAAATTTCGGTATAACGGTTTTCGTAACTCACACTTTTCTCGTTGCGATAGGTAGTCATGTCCCAATTGGCAATTAACTCTGGAGTTTTTCCGAAAACCTGCTCCAAGCCTTGCGAACGAATTTGAAAATCTAACATATAGTCGTTAGGTTTCAAGGTATACACGTACTCTAAAAACTGATTGGCTCCAGCTTGTAAACGCATGATTAGTACTTGATTTTCGCCATCTTTTTTCAAAGTTGGCACAAACCACAAATCTTTAGTATCGTACAATTTGCCATCAGTTCCTTTAAATTGCAAATTAAAGCTGGCATTATCGTCTTTAACCAATTGCACATTTTTACCCGAATCTTTTTTAAATTGGGTAAAGTTTTTCATGGTTTGGCTAGATACAAAACCTCCTAAATTGGAAATTTCCATGCTAACCAAATCGTTTTCTAAAACTGTGGTTTGCTCTTTGGCATTGGTCAAGCTTGCACTATAAGCAAAAGCCCCATACGATTGGAATTGTTGGGCAACTGCAACAGAATCTTTGGTTTCTTCTTCTACGGTTACAGGTGTGCTTACAGTTTTGGTAACTTTATTTTTTTGGACTTTTTCTGTTTTGGCCAATTCCTTTTCTTTGGCTTGCTCTTGGGCATTGTTGTACATCATCCATAAGATGAGTAAGAAAATTAGAAAAAATCCAATGATGGAGTTCAGGTCCGTTTTTTTCTCTTCCATTTAATTTGATTTAGATAATTCTTTTGCTGCGTGATGATACCTAACCGCAGCTTGAATAAATGCATTAAAAATTGGGTGCGGATTGGCTACCGTACTCTTGTATTCAGGGTGAAACTGCACCCCTATAAAAAAAGGATGGTTTTTAATTTCTACGATTTCTACCAAATTGGTAGCTTGGTTGGTACCAGACAACACCAAACCAGCTTGTTGTAATGCTGCACGAAATGCCTCATTAAATTCGTATCGATGACGATGACGTTCCGAAATTTCTTTCGTCCCGTAAATTTGGTAAGCCAAAGTGTTTTCTTGCAAAGTACAATCCCAAGCTCCTAAACGCATGGTGCCTCCTTTGTCAGAAATTTGTTTTTGGCTTTCCATTAAATTAATCACCGGATGGGTAGTGTTCGGATTCATTTCAGTGGAATTGGCATCTTTCCATCCCAACACATTTCTGGCATATTCTATCACTGCCATTTGCATTCCTAAACAGATTCCAAAAAATGGCACACCGTTTTCACGGGCATACTGTACAGTAGCAATTTTTCCTTCTATCCCTCTTTCTCCAAAGCCTGGAGCCACCAAAATTCCGTCAAAAGCTCCTAATTTTTCCGCAATATTGTTTGGGTCGATATGCTCAGAATGAACCGATTCTACCACCACTTTGGTTTCGTTGTTGGCTCCTGCATGAATAAACGCTTCTAAAATAGATTTGTAAGAATCTTGCAACTCCACATATTTTCCGACCAAAGCAATGCGAACGGTATTTTTAGGGTTTTTGTGTTTTCGCAAAAATTCGTTCCATTGTACCAAATCAGGGTTGCTTTTTTCTGGTAAATTCAATTTTTGTAAAGCAACCAAATCCAGTTTCTCTTCTAACATTAAGTTCGGTACATCATAAATAGTAGAAGCATCAATAGATTGGATTACAGCCTCTTTCTTCACATTGCAAAATAAAGCCAATTTATGACGGATATCGTCTGTCAATTCGTGTTCCGTTCGGCAAACCAAGATATCAGCTTTGATCCCACTTTCCATCAAGGTTTTTACAGAGTGTTGGGTAGGTTTGGTTTTTAACTCACCCGCAGCAGATAAATAAGGCACCAAAGTAAGGTGGATTACAATCCCATTGTTATCTCCTAAATCCCACAACAACTGACGCACCGATTCGATGTAAGGTAAAGATTCAATATCCCCAACTGTTCCTCCAATTTCTGTAATTACAATATCGTAGTTGCCCGATTTTCCTAGCAACTGCATGCGATCTTTAATTTCATTGGTAATATGCGGAACTACTTGTACTGTTTTTCCTAAAAACTCTCCTCTTCTTTCTTTTTCAATAACCGATAAATACACTCTTCCGGTAGTTACGTTGTTGGCTTGCGAAGTAGGAACGTTTAAAAATCTTTCGTAATGTCCTAAATCTAAGTCGGTTTCCGCACCATCATCGGTCACAAAACATTCTCCGTGTTCATACGGATTCAAGGTTCCCGGATCCACATTGATATACGGATCAAACTTTTGGATGGTGACTCTGTAGCCACGAGCTTGCAACAACTTAGCCAAAGAAGCAGCAATGATGCCTTTTCCGAGCGAAGAAGTCACACCTCCGGTAACAAAAATGTATTTAGTTGGGTTCATGCGTTGTGTAGTTGTGTTGTTTAAAGCCGCAAAAATAGAGCAAAAAACACAACCTACAAAAGTTATGTTTGGGTTTGTAAAGGATTAGGTGAATAATTACAATCAAAGTCCACAGAATCGTTTGCAATGAATTAAATTGAACAAAATAATTGGTGGTGCCAAAATTCTAAATCACAACTTAGTAGATACAATTCGTTAAGATGACTTACTTTTGCAACCGTTAATACCTACCCACCATGCATTTAATTTCTGTAGAGAACATCAGCAAATCTTTTGGAGAAAGAACTTTGTTTGAAAATCTTTCTTTTACCATTCACCAAGGGGATAAAGTAGCCTTTGTTGCCAAAAATGGTTCTGGAAAAACTACGATTTTAAAAATTTTGATGGGGAAAGATACTCCCGATACCGGGCAAACAATTTTTAGAAAAGGAACTACCATTGGTTTTTTAGAGCAAGTACCTGAATTACAAGCCAATTTAACGGTAGAAGAAACCATTTTAGCCTCTGACAACGCATCGTTAAAAGTAATCAACCAATACGAAAAAGCATTGCAAAATCCGGAAGACATGGAGCATTTGCAACATTGTATGGATTTGATGGACCAATACCAGGCTTGGGATTTTGAAACCCAATACAAGCAAATATTGTTCAAATTGCAGTTAGACGATTTGAGTCAGGTGGTGAAAAATATGTCGGGTGGACAAAAAAAACGATTGGCTTTGGCTGTGTTGTTGTTACAAAAACCAGATGTATTGGTTTTAGATGAGCCCACCAACCATTTAGATTTAGAAATGATAGAGTGGCTGGAAGCCTATTTTGCTAAGGAAAATTTCACCATTTTTATGGTAACACACGACAGGTATTTTTTAGAAAGAGTTTGCAATACCATTATTGAGTTAGACCACGAAAAATTATATAGCTACCAAGGAAATTACTCTTACTATTTACAGAAAAAAGAAGAACGTCAGATCCAAGAAGCAACCGAATTGCAAAAAGCAAAGAATTTGTATGTAAAGGAGTTAGATTGGATTCGCAGACAACCTAAAGCAAGGACTACCAAATCAAAGTCGAGAGTAGACGATTTTCAGGAAATCAAAGAAAGAGCATTTAACCGCAAAAAAGACCATGTGGTGGAGTTGGAAATCCAAGCAGACCGTATGGGAAGTAAAATTGTTGAGTTGCATAAAGTTTCTAAAAAGTTTGGCAACAAAGTGCTTCTAAACAACTTTGACTACACTTTTAAAAAGGCAGAAAAAGTTGGAATTATTGGCAAAAACGGCACCGGAAAAACCACCTTTTTGCATATTTTGACCAAAAACTTAGCTCCTGATAACGGAAAAGTGGTAATTGGAGATACCATTAAAATTGGCTATTACACCCAAAACGGATTGCAACCCAAACCACAACAAAAAGTAATTGATGTAATCAAAGAATTTGGAGAATACATTCCGTTGGCAAAAGGCCGATTGTTAAGTGCTTCGCAGTTGTTGGAACGATTTTTATTTGACAGAAAAAAGCAATACGATTTTGTAGAAAAACTAAGTGGTGGCGAATTAAAGCGTTTGTATTTATGTTCGGTGTTGATTCAGAATCCTAATTTTTTGATTTTAGATGAGCCTACCAACGATTTAGACATTGTTACCCTAAACGTATTAGAAAATTTCTTGCTCGATTTTCCGGGATGTGTGATTGTGGTTTCGCACGACCGGTATTTTATGGACAAAATTGTAGACCACTTGTTTGTTTTTAGAGGAGATGGCGTAGTAGATGATTTTCCGGGGAATTATTCTGATTTTCGAATTTATGAAGATGCGGTAGTACCGGAAAAAGCAGAGGTAAAAGAAAAATCCAATTGGAAAGAAAACCAGGTGTCGCAAGGATTGTCTTTTAACGAACAGAAAGAATACCAAAAATTAGAAAGAGACATCAAAGATTTGGAATACCAAAAAAAGCAAATTGAAAAACTATTTTCAGAGGTCAGTCTGACAAGCGAAGAAATAGAAAAGCAATCCAAAATCCTTCAGGAAATCATCCAAAAAATGGAGGAAAAGGAAGAACGTTGGTTTGAATTATCGATGAAATTAGAAAGTTAAACAGCACTAATCGGAATCTGTTGAAAAGGTTGATACAACAACTAAAATTTATTATGCACACCATGGTTTCTTATGGGAAATTTTTGGCTGCCTCTACCAACCAACATGGCGTGCATTCTCCCTTTGTTTTTCGTTTGGTAACCAAATGTTTGTATCAAAAAAACAAATTGCCACCATATCTTATTTGGAAAAATTATCGGCAATCGTTACAACAAAACAACAAAGTAATTTTGGTGAGCGATTTTGGAGCAGGATCAAAAGTTTTTTCCAGTCAACAACGCAAAGTTTCTGCAATTGCCAAACATGCCGGGATGACGGGTTCCAAAGCAAAATTATTGATAAAACTTGTACAGTATTTCCAACCAACACGGGTATTGGAAATAGGAACCTCTTTAGGATTGGGAACCTTTGCCATACACTTAGGAAACCCGAATGCAATGATTACTACCATCGAGGGTTGCGAGCAAACACATGCCATTGCAAAAGCAAATTGGCAAAAAAGCCAATCTGGTGCTGTTGACTTTGTTTTAGGAGATTTCAAAAATATTTTACCAAAGTTGCAACAAGAAAAATGGGACCTCATTTTTTTTGACGGCAATCATTCCAAAATAGCTACTTTAAGTTATATGGAAGTATTGCTACCAAGTATAACCAACGAAACCATTTGGGTTTTTGACGACATTCATTGGAGTAAAGACATGGAAGCTGCTTGGGAAGCAATTAAAAACCATCCAAAAGTTACAGTTAGCCTCGATTTGTTTTGTATTGGCTTGGTGTTTTTTAGAACAGAACAAGCCAAAGAGCACTTTGTAATCAGGCCATAAAAAAAACCGATGGAATTGCTTCCACCGGTAAACCAATAAAACTAAAACATCAGAATGAATCTTTATTCATTTTGTGTATACAAATGTACTTTGGGTAATTAAACTAAAAGGTAACCTATGTTACATAACAAAAAAAAACCGACCCTTAGGTCGGCTATTTTTTAAATTAAGATTCTTTTTTAGAAGAACAACATGATTTTTTTTCAGAACCACATGATTTTTTTTCTTCTGTAGAGCAAGATTTTTTCTCTTCAGTAGTTTGTTCTGTTTTTTCTTTTTTCTTCTTGTCCTTGTTTTTTGGCTCATTTGCCATAGCATCTACAGAAAAGAAGAATGCACCTAATAAAAATAATGCTGCTAATTTTTTCATGGTATAGGGTATTTAAATGTTTAAAACTTAATGATAAACAAAAGTAAATAAAAAAATGAATCACAGCCAAATAGGAAGTTTTTTTTATCATTTTTAACACGGTATTGGTTTTTGGTAGATTTTTATAACAAAACATCGTTAAAATGTGAAAAGTTATCCAAAGATTTGCTAAATTTACCTATCTTTCTGAAAAACAAAAAGATAACCTAAGCATGAAAGCACCACAATATTCTTGTTTTATCGCTTTCCAAAAAATAATTTTTCTTTGGTTTGGTTTTGCTTTGTCTTGGGTTTTTTCACAACAAATAGAATTTGAAGTACAATTGGTAGATGAAGTTACTTCTGAACCTATAGAAGAAGTGGTGGTTAAAATACCGAAAAGCAAACAAAATTTAATTTCCAATACAGAGGGTATCGTGAAGTTTATGGCAACTCCACCTTTACTGTTGGACATTAGCCATTCTTCTTACAAAAAGAAAAACTTTAGAATTTTAGCCGACAAAGTTTCCAAAAAATATGTGATTGCTTTAACTGCCAATAATAGGCAATTAGAAGAAGTAATTGTAACCAACAGGCATCCTCAAGAAATTTTAAAAGAAGTAGTAGAAAATTCGAAAAAGAAATTAGATGTACCTGCCACGCTTCGCATGTATTCGAGAGAATTTTTCAAAAAAAACGGTGCATATACCTATTACAACGATGGTTTGTTAAACATGCAAGTTTTTTTGCAGCAAAAAAAAGTACAAACCGATATATTGTTGGAGCAAACCCGATCGGTAGGTATAGCGGTGCCTACAGAACGGCATTTGGTAGGATACGACCTTAACAACATTTTGAGCAATTACTACACTTTTAAATACCTAGAAGATTTGTTGCAATTAAGAGCACGTAAAATTTACCAATACCAACTAAAGCTACATCCGCAATCGGAAGATTTGTACATATTACACATCAAGCCCGATGCAGAAATAAGAGGCATTTGGTATGAGTATTGGATTGTTTACCACAAAAAGGAACGGATAATTAAGGAAGTAAAATGTTTTTTGCCTTTTGACAGAGCCGAGATCCACCAAAAAACTACAGATCTTAACGGAAGAAAATTATATAAATCGTACGTTAAACTGAATTACCAAACAGAAGGTTCTCATTATTACTTGCTTAATTCGGTGGAAGAAATAGGATTTACCACCAAAAAAGAGTGGAAAGAAGTATCCATGGAAGTAAAAAACACTTTGGTTACCAACAAATTCTCGCCAAAATTGTTTGTGTATTCTGATAAAAATATCTTCAAAGAAAAATCGCTGATCAATGCCAATAGCAAAGTATATACCAACTTTTGGGAGTTTGATTCTGGCTTAAGTTTGACCACCGAAGAGCAACAAGTGATAGAGTTTTTAAAAAACCATCCGGAAAGGTATTCCAATGTTTTTCAACCACAATAAAAAATGGGATTTGATCAAATTCAAATCCCATTTTCATATAGGGTGTGTTAGGGGTTAGTTTTTCAAACTCCCCACCATATCTTCGGGTTTTACCCACTCGTCAAATTGTTCTGGGGTAACATATCCCAATCGAACAGCTTCTTCTTTTAATGTGGTGCCGTTTTTGTGGGCAGTTTGTGCAATTTCTGCGGCTTTGTAATAGCCAATTTTGGTGTTTAACGCAGTTACCAACATCAAGGAGTTGTTAACTAGTTCGTTAATACGGGTATAGTTTGGTTCAATTCCTTGGGCACAGTGCTCGTCAAACGATACACATGCATCTCCTAACAATTTAGCCGATTGCAAAAAGTTAGATGCCATCAAAGGTTTGAACACGTTTAGTTCGTAATGGCCTTGGGTACCACCAATGGTAATGGCCACATCGTTCCCCATTACTTGGGCACAAACCATCGTCATGGCTTCGCATTGGGTTGGGTTTACTTTACCAGGCATGATAGAAGACCCCGGTTCGTTTTCCGGAATCAAAATTTCTCCAATTCCCGATCTTGGTCCCGATGCCAACATACGAATATCGTTGGCAATTTTATTTAACGATACTGCCAATTGTTTCAATGCTCCGTGGGCTTCTACAATGGCATCGTGCGAAGCCAAAGCTTCAAACTTATTAGGAGCAGTAACAAACGGATGACCGGTAAATTGGGCAATATATCCTGCTACTTTAACATCATATCCCGGAGGGGTATTCAATCCGGTTCCTACCGCAGTACCACCCAATGCCAATTCCGACAAATGGCTTAAGGTATTGCGTAAGGCTTTTAAGCCGTAGTTTAATTGTGCCACATACCCAGACAACTCCTGTCCTAAAGTCAACGGAGTAGCATCCATCAAGTGGGTACGACCAATTTTTACCACATTCATAAAAGCTTCCGACTTTTTCTGTAACGTATCACGCAATTGTTCTACTCCCGGTATGGTAGTTTCTACCACCATTTTGTAGGCAGCAATGTGCATGCCGGTAGGGTAGGTGTCGTTGGACGATTGCGATTTGTTTACATCGTCATTGGCTTTTAATACAGGTTCGCCTTCTCCAATTTTACCACCAGCCAATACTTGGGCACGGTTGGCAATTACTTCGTTTACGTTCATGTTGCTTTGGGTTCCCGAACCGGTTTGCCAAATCACCAACGGAAACTCCTCGTATAATTTACCAGCCAAAATTTCATCGCAAACTTGGGCAATGGCATCACGCTTTTCAGCAGATAGTACCCCTAATTCGCAGTTGGCATAGGCAGCTGCTTTTTTTAGGTAGGCAAAGCCATCAACAATTTCTCTTGGCATAGAGCCCGGAGCTCCAATTTTAAAGTTATTTCTCGATCTTTCGGTTTGTGCTCCCCAGTATTTGTCAGCCGGTACTTGCACTTCACCCATGGTGTCTTTTTCTATTCTGTAGTTCATGAAGGGTAAATATTAAGGGTTGTGTTTATGTTACATGCTAAAAATTGTGGTACAAAATTAGTTATTAACCAAGGATTATGGAAAAATTTTAAGCCCCTTTTACCAAAATTTACCAAGAAACTTTATATTTGTAAAAAATTTTAAAATCATGTTCGAGTTTCAGCAATATTTAGGTTTCTTATTGTTTTTAACCATCCTAACGATTGGTTTTTGGTTGATGATTTTCTTGGTAGGTTTTGTACACTACTGGGTGGGTGGTGCCATTATGGAAATGATCAAAGAAAAGAAAGCACAAAAAGCAGCAGAAGCCGCAAAAGAATAATACAACTCCTTGTATCAAAATAGAAAACACCTCTTTGGAGGTGTTTTTTTTTTGTTAGACTTTAAGTAGTAGAGCTATTCAAAGGCATTATAATCCGTTATAATTATGTGTAGTTTATATGGGTAATTTTTTCAGAAGCTTATCCCGCTGTATGCTTTAGCTTTTTCTCCAAAACCGGGTGAAACCAACCAGCCTCTAAGGGCTTCTGAGGTCGCCTTATTTGCTGGGGTTCACCACGGTTTTGGCTTCCAAAGGCTGCCGCTCCCATCGGGGCTAGAACGTATAAAATACAGAAAGTTTTAAAAATAATTTATAGCAATTAAGGTTCTCCATCTCAAAGGCTTCATTGGGAGCAGTCGTATGCCCTTCGGGAGTTAGGATGATGTATTTTTTCATGTTTGGTTAGAGATACAAAAGTCTAAATTAAATTCTATTTATTTAATTCATCAAACTTAGCTTTCATTGTCGGGTTTCCGTGTGTTAATTTTTTAATAGTTAAATCTTCTGCTTTTTGGTTAGCAAGACGAAGATTGTTGTCTGACGATAACAAAGCGTCTTTTGTTTTTTGCAAATGAACAATTGTCTTGTCTATTTCTTCTATGGCAGTTTTAAATTTTCTGCTCGCTAAGTCATAGTTGTAAGCAAACCCTTTTTTGAACGCTTCTATTTTTTCCTCAAAATTGGTAATATCAATATTTTGATTTCGAATTAAATTCAGTTCTTGCTTGTACTTTAATGAGTTCATTGCTGCGTTTCTCAGGAGTGTGATTATGGGAATGAAAAACTGAGGACGTATTACGTACATTTTATCATACTTGTATGATACATCCACAATGCCATTGTTGTAAAACTCGTTTTCAGATTCTAATAATGACACAAGAACAGCATACTCACAATTTTTGTCTTTTCTGTCTTTATCGAGTTTGGCAAAAAAATCTTCATTTTTCTTTTTCGTTGCTGTGCCGTCATTCTCATTTTTCATTTCAAACATAATTGAAATGATTTCATTTCCTTGACCGTCTGTTTCTCTGTAAATGTAGTCTCCTTTTGTACCACCGCTCGTATCATTATCCTTTTCAAAATAGACATTTTGAAATGCTGTCGGGCGAAGTTTGTTGAATTCTATTTCGCAATGTTGTTCCAGTGTTTCCCCGAGCATTTTAGTGGATAGTTTTTGTTTCATATCCTTTACACGTGCAATTTCTTCATCCTTGTATTTGATGATGGCATCTTTGTTTTGCAACTCGGTTGTGAATTGTTGTTTGAGTGAGTTTTCTATGTTTTGTTTTTCTAGTTCTTTGGTTTTTAAGTCATTTTTTAACTGCTCGCGTTCTTTTTCAATTTCCTGAATCGCTTCTTTTAAGGCAAGTTTTTTCTCGGTTTCCGCATTTTCAAGTTTTGATTTGATTTGCAATAATTCGGTTTCTTTTTCGGCAATTTTCTTGGAAAGCTCCAATTCCTTTTGGGCTTTTAATTCGGCTAATTGCCGATCTTTTTCTGCCAATTTTTCTTGCAATGCATTTTTCGTTTTTTCTTCTGCGAGTGTTACCGCATTCTGTTTTTCTCTTTCGGCAATGGCAAGACGATTGTTAAGCTCTTCTTCAAATTGATGGTCACGAACTTGCTTCAAAATATCGGCATATCCTGCTTCATCTACTTTAAATGCTTTTTTACAATGAGGACAAATTATTTCGTTCATAATTCTTGACTTTTAATTTGATAACTATCCCTTGGCAATGTTCAATAGCTTTAGGGGCCAACTTTTGTCAACCTTTCATAATCTATTTTTTCTTCTTCTTTTCTAATCTCGTTTATTTTTTTATATCCCAATTTTATTAAAATTACATTCTGAATCCTAGATTTACCAATACCGGAAGCAGTAAAAAAGTTGTCAGAAAAATCAATGTCTTTAAAATTTTCCAAGAAGCTTTTGAAGTAATCGAAACTGATATTCTTATCTATCTCAAGTTTTTCTGCTAATAAGACTTTTAAAACATTGAAAAGTGCTTGAATTCCAATTGTTTTTTTAATGAAAGAGTTATTTTTTGAATGAACAAAAAGCACCTCATTCACAGCATTAAAATAGTTTACTATTACTTTGTAAATAAAAACATCATTATTATCTAAATAGAATTTTCTTAGTGGAGTATTATCGACATCTAAAATATTTCTTTTACGTTGCTTTACTGTAAAGCTATTGAGTCTATTACTATCTCTTTTAGGGTTACTTGTAATTAATTTTAATATGCCGTCAACAACAGTAGCTGTTGATATAAGCCAATCCTGTTCCTTTGGACTAATTTCCAACAAAAATTCATCATTTTGAGGAGCAACCCTAATGTGATTGTAGAAATTAGATTCATTGTCTAAATTCAACTTTCTTGTTAGAAACACACTTAATAATTCAGGTGACCAACTATCTGGAGGAGTTAACTCTGTTAAATATCCAAATTGTTCTAAAGCTAAACTTTTATTAACAGGTTTCTGATTATAATTAATTGATGCAAACAAATAGGCTTGATATGGGGCTGGTAGGTCAATATAAACAGAAACTAAAAGATCCGTTTCATTTTTTCTTTGATTACTTGCATTACTAAATCCATTCAATCTGTGTTGACCATCAATTATTGCTGCTAATTTTTTTGTAGTTGGAATTTCTATTTCAAATAAGATGTCATCAATTGAATGAAATTTCCAACGCAAATTTTCATCTTCTTCTATAAATCCTTCTTCGTTATAATTCGCTGCAATTATTATTGAATTTGGAAAAGCTAAATCTTCTGAATTGATATAATCAGTAATTTCTTTTACTCTTCCTTTTTCATCTAATCTCCTCTGACTCCCTCTTAAAATTTGATTTTCATCATAACGCAAAGCATCACTGAATGATAATTCAAGTAAATCATTAGCTTTTATAGTAATTACAAAAAAATTGCCAAAAGGCTGCTTTATTCTTAAAGCTTTTATTTTTTTCGGATAGCTCATTATGAAGTATATTCAGATGTTATTGTACCTTGTAATTGTTCTGTACTTCCTGTTACAATACCCCCTGTTGTATCAGGTACTTTCGGGGGATAATCAATTAAGACAGATAAAGTTCTTGAATTGGAAATCCACCACATAAACCACACCCCGATTGTCATTAATACACCAATTGAAAGTTTGAACCAAATATTTGCAACATTTAATGCTATAATTGATAAAAATATTCCAAATATAATGGCAGAAATACCAAGCATCGAAATGGGATTTTTTAAACTATGATATATTGCTTCATCGTCCTTAAATCCAATAAATATAAATTCGATTGCAGATGAGCAAAGTAAAACTAAGCTATAGCCAATTAACGAGAGTGAAATTGCATTAATATCGAAATTTTTTGATAAATCTATTGTCCCAAGCAACCCAATTGAACTTGATGCAAGTCCCACAACTACAATTATTGTAATGAAATACAATATAAATGCAACAGATTTTATTGGAAATAAAAATCTACTCTTCAAAAATTCAATAATAAGTTGTAATTCTGTTTTTGGTTTCTCCATAATCAACTCGCATAAAATTGTTTCAACTCAAACAACTCGCCTTTTGTGAACTCCTTGATATTGGAAATAGCTTGACCTTTTTGGATTTTTTCAAGGCTTCTAGCTGCTTTGATACCGTCTTTGTCGCTAAGTCCAAGGAATTTATTAATGGCTTTTGTGTTTGTTTTATCTTTAATATCTAACAAGAATGACATTTCACACATACTAGAAAAGTCAAAATTGGATTGGTTAAACTCGTCAATACCTTGTGAAAGCATTATTACAGAAACACCTTTTGAACGGATTTCACGAAGGATTTTCTCCAAAATATCTTGATACTTTTTCTCTTTGAAAATTACGTGTGCTTCATCAATCAACAATACGTAACGCATACCTCTGTAACCGTTTTCGGTTGGTGTGCTATCCATATTCATAAACGTGTTGTATATGTAATTGATAATCAAAAACAAGGACGTGAAACGTACTGAATTTGATAAATCGCCTGAAAGGGACAAATAGATATTTTGATTTAAAAAGGTTGCTCCCTTTTTGGGGTCTTTAAAAATATTGTAACGACTTAATTCGTCAATAATTTCAGTTAATGTATCTCGTTTGTCTCCAACAATTTCCAATAGTTTTTCATTGATTTCAGGGAAACTAGGATATTCACCTGGCTTTTTGCTCATAAAAGCTTCCAAAGTTGCATCACGTAATGTTCCTCTTTGCTTGATACCAATATTTGAGTATTTACAGATAATGTCCACAAATTTGTCAACTCCCATTTGCTTATTTACTTCATTAATACTATCAATGAATGATAACGGATTTACTGGAAATGGTGTGTTTGGAGCATCAATGAAAGTTGCTTTTGTTTTATCAAAGAAAGGTTGGAAGTACTTTAAATCATCATCTTTTAAACCTTTGAAGTCAAGGTAAATAAAACTTACGTGATGATTTGATTCACTACTTATTTGATTAAGCAACTCTAAAGCAAATTGCGTTTTTCCTGTTCCTGAACTTCCCGCAACTGCAATATGACAATTGTTGTAAACATTGGTATCGTTGAAGCCAAGTAAAATGTCTTCATTTGTCGAAGAGTTTTTACCGACATTTATTTTTATAGGTTCTTTAAAGAAGGTTTTCTCAATATTCTGACTGTTGTTTTTTACAGCATCTAAACTTACTGTTACTGTATCAAGCATTGAAATTCCTTTGTCTAAATGCTCAATTAAAAAATCGAAAAATGTATAGTTGTTATTGTTATTAAACAAGTTATCCATTAACTCCAAACCGTGGTCAATATGAAGTTTAACATATTTCGGAATATTTTCGTGCGTTTTGTATATGCCATAATGCTGACAAATTAAAGCAACAAAGAAATCTCTATATTTTGCATCAAAAAGAATATGTTCTTTGTACTCTTTACCTTTAGAATCGTACAAGTTAAATTCTGCATTACTGAATTTTCTACCTTTTTGCAATGAGTAACCCAAAGCAATTCTTGCAATTACGTTTTCTTTAGTGCCAACTGGTAGTTTGTTAGTGAGTTTTCTAACAATTTCTTGATTGGCTTCTGAAGTTCTTATATTAATCTGCATAAAGCTCGTTGTATGTTTTAATTAATTGGTCTGGAACAGATTCAACGAATTTTGAAGCGTCCATACTAAAATTGTGTATCAAATAGGCCTTACTGATTTTTGGTTTCAATAAGTTAAATTCACTTTCAGTCAATTCTTTGTGAATCAAAGGGAAAAGCACCACTTGTTTAGAAACATTTGGATAAAATTCTTTGATTACGTTTTCAGCGTGGTCACGGTCGAATTTCTGCATTGGCGAGTCAATGAAAACAGGGAATTCAATATCCGATTCGTCAACTAATGCTTTTAAAAGGGCAGAAGCATACATTTGTCGTTCACCCATTGAAAGCGAACCTTTATCAATCTTTTCATTTCGTGAATTGAATAAATTAATATCCACATCATCACCTGATTGGTTGATGTCAACCGCAACTTTTTTGATAAAGCCTTTTTTGTGCATCAAAATGTTCAATTCATTCAAAATATTGGATTCAAGAGACTTTTTCTTTTCCTCTTTAAATGATTTGATAAAGCCTTTTAAACGACCAATTACTTCTTGTGCCTTTTCTTCTTTTGCACTGTATTTTCTAGAATCATCAATTTTCTTTCTTAATTCTTCTTGACGTTGTTTAAAAGTTTTGATGTCATTTTTCAATCCACCAATTTTTTCTTTGTAATCGTAAATATCTTTTTCGATAGACATTACACGCAAATCCAAACGCTCTTTTTCGCTTCTCAAGTTAGAAATGTATTCATCTTCTGCATCTTTTTCAGCATCTCTGATTTTTCTACGGATTGAATCTAATTGATTTTTTGAACGAGAATATTCATCATTCAAGCGTGTAAACGCCTCTTTAAAAGTATGTTTTAAGTTATTTACTAAACCATTTAATTCGTTGGTTTCAGCATCTGAAAAATCGTGTAATGCTTCAAAATTTGAAGGCAATTCTGGTGCATCAGCAAAAAAGTGTTTTCTAACTAAGTTTTTGATTTTTTTTGGCGTGCCCCTAAAGGGTCGGGCTATCCGTTACAAGTCCTCGCTCGTTCCTCGCTGTGGGCTTTCCACTTCTATCCCTCACGCAAAAGTGAAGCTACTAGAAATTAAATCTATTTCTATGATGATGAAGATTTTCTAAGGAAGGAAAATAGGTTTCGTGCTTAGGAAGTAGAATCTCTTGATTTTCAAATTGTGTTAAGTTGAAAACTGATTTACTATTTTCAATAAAATTCTTTTTAATCAAAACTCTGTAATCGTCTGAAATTGAAATTAAACCTCTATCAAATGCACGGTGTAAATTTGGACTTAAAGCAATTCCATTTGTTAAAGTATCATCATATGCTTCGGAAAAAGGAACAATATGACAAGCATCAATCATTGAAATATTTACAGTAGCATCAATTCTCATTCCTGAAATACAACAAGTGTTATCGTAAATTTTGGGTATTTCTCTTTTAAAAATACCGCTTCTTATAAATACTTCTTCTTGAAATGCATTTTCATCTACGCTATTTTTAAGTTCGATTATCTTTCTTTTATATTCTTCTGAACTTTCGTGAAGAATCATACCAGAAGGCAATTCATCATTACCATTTGAGCCATAATTTGATTTAGATTCAGGGAAATACCTATCTAAAATTGCTATTTTTAAAATATCTCTATTTTCAGGTTTTAATAAAATTATTGAAAGTTCTTTATCAATTAATGCTGTTTTTACAGCAGTAGTTAAATTACCAAAGCTTCTCATTGAACTCTTTGATTCAATCCATTTTTCACAACCTATATTTGGAATCAATTTCCAAAAAGGCTCTGAATTCATATGATAAAATGGTAAGGCAAAAATTGGATGGTGATTGGTAAAAACTAATTTGCTCCAATTAGTTTTGAAAGAAGAAACTAGCTCTGCCGTTATTAAAATTTCTTGATTGTTGTAAATACCTTTATTAAATAGACTTATCAAACTCAATAAAAGAATTGGTTTGTGTGGAGCTCCGCCATTTTTGTTATCTCTTTTTAAATGGGTGAAGCAATAAACGTAATATGCTAAATCTTTAAGCATTAATTTAAAGCAAATTCTAACCTTTTCATTAAATCCTCTTTCAAACCTCTTTTTCTGTTCAAAAGCGATTTGTTTTTTTGAAGCGTTAATAACTCTTGAATTAAGTCAAAATCGGTGGGGTTGTCCTCACACGATTTTTTCAACAACTCTAATTCTTTTTCGTGTTTTTCGTTTTGGTCTTTCATATCCAAATTAATTTTATAAGCTTTTCGGTATAATTCTGAAACTTTTTGGTTAAAAATAAAATCTCGGTACCATATTGTTTGAATGGCAACTAACTCTTGGTTTGTAATCAGTTCAACGTGTGGTTTTTCTTTTTGTATTTCCTTTTGAGTTTCAAAAAGTCTTTCCAAAACCTTTGCTCTATACCAAGGATAATATGGTCCCATTCCGTTTATGGCAGCTGTTCCATTTCTACGTTCTGGCATTCGGTGTTCGATAATATTTCTTTCTGCCGCAAGTTGATTTCTGAATTTCAACAAAGGAGTTAACCAAGTTAAACCGTTATCAATCAAAGCCGACATAGATTTATCTTCTTTTACAACTGTACAAACCCAACAACCAAACCGACTTTGACCGCAAGATTTATGTTCCTTGTTTGTTACAACAGTCGGACATTCATAATCGTCTGCACTTGCATCTGAATAAATCTGAAAAAGTTCTGCATTGTCAGAACCCCAAGGCGATTCCATTGTGTTTATAACGTACCAAACTTCTTCCAAACTCAAACTGCGAATTGGAGCATACATATAAGTATTTGGTTGAGTTGGGTGTTTTGTCAAACGCTTTCCTTTGATAGCGTGTTTTTTCATTGATTTAGCACGTTGTGCACTTTCAGCTGTTCTTGTTCCAATTAAAATAATTGCTTCACCAAATTCATCTATTTGCTCAATTAAAAATCTTGACGTAGGTTTGATTTTCAATCGTTCTGTACACCATCTAAAAGCATTGTTTGGTGCAGGATAACCACGTCCAATAAGGTTAACCCAAAACGAATCTTCCAATCTTGGAATTGTTTTTATTACTTTTATTGGAATGTCTTGTTCAACTGCTGCCTGTTCAATTTTATCAAGCACACGATATACATATTCTGTAATAACTGGATTTTCAACCATAGTGTCATTACAAATTACATAAATATCACGTTTTACAATTCCTGTCAATTCTTTGATTTGTGAAATGGCTTTCCAAACAAGTTGGAGCATCACGGTAGAATCTTTTCCACCACTAAAACCAATAATCCATGGTCTTTTTGACTCATCAGCATATAAATATTGGTCAATTATTTCATCGGTAATATTTTTAATAATATCAGACATTTTTTTATTATAGTTTTGATTATTAGTCTACTGTAGACATTTTTAACAATAAAAGTTAATCATCAAATATATGTAATTACTGCAAGATTCAAAATGAAATTATCTTCATGTTATTAATTACTTTTCAATATTTTAGAATTTGATAATTAAAACCAAAAACATATCAACCTATCACCAACTCCACTTTCCATTGCACACCCTCAAACTCCTTCAAAAACTCATCTTCCGTATATCCCATATGAGGCTCAAAACTAAAATTATCCTCCATCTTAAAAACATATATTTTTTGATCCCGCAGATACAGAGCATAAGTTGATGTCAGCACACCGTTTAGGGTGGTTGCTTGCAAACCCTCGGGGTAAACATCTTTAAATTGTTCTATCAATTCTTTATAATTGCTCATAACCACAAATCCCTCTTTTACTTCAACACATGATGAGCCAAAACCTTTTGCACATCATAGACATTCACAGACTTATTAAACTGCTTTTTCACACTAGGCAGTGTTTCACTAGATACCCAAATTTTCAGTTCAGCATCCAAATCAAAAGTACCCGCAGTTTCAACACTAAACTTCGAAATACTCCGGTAAGCTATAGATTTAAATTCTGTTTTGCTTCCGGTTAAACCTTGAACATCTACCAAAATCAATCGCTTGTTGGTAAAAATAAAAGTATCCCTGAGCAATTTAAACCCAAGTTCAATTTCCTCACCATCCACAAGTAATTGCCCATATTTTTGTACTAACTCTGCCTGACTCACAGCTCCGGCATTTCCTAAAAGTGCTGAAAATAATCCCATTTTAATATTTTTTATCTTTCAAAATTAACTATTCCAAAAAAACTATTTTACTGTTTTCCGTAAAACCTGAAATAAACCTGAAAAGATTTAAAATATAAACTAAAAAAAATCTAAACCAAAAAACTTTAAGACGTAAAGAAATAAATTTCCAACTAAAAAACTTAAAACTTAATAACTACAAAACGTTGTCTTCACTGTCCCCAATTCCCACCCTCCAAACCCTTGATTTTACTGGCCATGCAGAGGAGCTAAAAAACGTCCGCATCTTTTGGTCAAAACCTCCGCATCTTTTTTTTGGGGTATTTGAGTTTTAAGTTTAAGGTTCAAAGTTCAAAGTTTTACCGATAAACGATAACCAATAACCGACTAGCGTCAACCGACTAGCGTCAACCGACAACCGACAACCGACAACCGACAACCGATTCAACGATTCAACCCTTCAGCAGACTCAGGGCAGGCTTTTCAATATTTTAATTAGAAAATTAGCGAATTTGAAAATGTGTCAATTTGTCAATTTGTCAATTTGAAAATGTTCTTTCTATTTCCGACAACCGACAACCGACAACCGACAACCGATTCAACGATTCAACCCTTCAACGTTTCAACCCTTCAACGACTCAACGACTCAACCCTTCGGCAGGCTTTTCAATATTTTAATTAGAAAATTAGAAAATTAGCGAATTTGAAAATGTGTCAATTTGTCAATTTGTCAATTTGAAAATGTTCTTTCTATTTCCGACTACCGACTACCGATTTTCGATTTCCGATTCGATTCAACAAATAAACAAATAAACACCACTCGGTGGTCGAACATCGATGGTCGAAACTCGCTTCAACCCTTCGGCAGGCTATTCAACGATTTTAATTTGAAAATTTGAGAATGGGTCAATTTGAAAATGTTCTTTCTATTTCCGACAACCGACAACCGATTTTCGATTTCCGATTCGATTCAACAAATAAACAAATAAACAAAACTCCGGTGGTCGAACATCGATGGTCGAAACTCGATTCAACCCTTCAACGTTTCAACGCTTCAACAAATAAACGCATAAACAATATTTCGATGGTCGATGGTCGATGGTCGATTGAACCCTTCAACGTTTCAACGCTTCAACAAATAAACGCATAAACAATTAAACAACAAACATTGTGTATAGATCAACCAGGTATGAAGTATAGATCAAGTATACCTGTGGTACCTTGGAGGATAGTTTAGAAAACAAAACCCTTTATTTCATGAGACTTCAGGTGTCCTTTATTAAAAAAAGACTTAAAAAAAAAAAGTCATTTTTAAGCAATTAAATAGAAAACTATTGGGATTGTTCGGGTTTTGTTCGGGTTTTGTTCTACATTGGTTGCAGGTTGTGGTACCTTTAGTTTTCAAAAACCTATATAAACGTCTTTAAAAATTGAGGTTTTTAAAAAGTATTCTCGAAGAATTATATATTAAAAATGGACAAAAATGTTTTCCGACTACCGATTTTCGATTTCCGATTCGATTCAACAAATAAACAAATAAACAAAACTCCGGTGGTCGAACATCGATGGTCGAAACTCGCTTCAACTCTTCGGCAGACTCAGGGCAGGCTTTTCAACGATTCAATAGATTTAGTGAAAATTGATTAGTGAAAAGTGATACTAATTACTTGTTGCTAATTTTTAAAAACTTCAAACGTCCATTGCTCACCATCAGCTAGCAAAAGAATCAAATGTTGTTGGTGCATTTTGTAAGAAACAACACTGGAGAGTTTTTGCAAATATGCCTGTTCTTTGTCTTTTTCATTACAAGCAATTTTGGTACTGCCAATGTTTAGTAAACGTAGGGAGTTTTTCTCTGAAAAAAAAGTTCCAAAATAGCGGTTGCAATGGGCATTGCCCGCAAATGTCATTTCGGTTGCATCCAATTCTAAAACAATAGGTTTATCGGTAGGAGTAGAAGTTTGTAATTGCCACTTTCCTGCCAATTTTTCGTGCAAAAGGTAATTGCCACAACCTTGAAAAGTAGTGGTTTCCTTTTGTACTAATTGTACTTTTACTTGGTATGTATAATCTTGATCGCTCATGCCATCACTGCAAGATTTTTGTACCATTTGCAGTTCTAAACGATTCCCTTTGCCATCTTCTGAAACATACCTTTTCACATTGGCATCCATCGCTTGCATGGGAGTACTACCCGGAAATTGAATTTTACTTTCCGGAGTGGTCCAAGTTATTGCATCTTCAGAAATAGAAATGCTCCAAAAAGGTTCGGTGCCAATGGCTTGAAAATAAACCCGATCCGATTCCCATCCATTGGCATCGGTAGTAGGCACTTTTATGGTTTCTTCTACAACTTTTGGAGCACTACATGCTACCACAAAAAGCAATAACAAACAGCCAATAAAACAAAAAAATCTATTCATTTTCTACATTTTCATTTTCGGTAGTATCCGCATGGATAGCTGGACTAGCCTTGGAAATTTCTTGTTGTAAAGCAAAGTTTTTCTCAATAGCTAAAATCATTTTTCCAGCGATGTCTTTATTGGTGGCAGTTTCGATACCTTCCAGTCCTGGTGAGGAGTTTACTTCTAACAACAAAGGCCCTTTACTGGAGCGAATGATATCTACTCCAGCCACTTTTAATCCCATGGCTTTGGTAGCTTTGATGGCAATTTTCTTTTCCTCTGCGGTAGGTTTGATTAGTTTGGCAGTTCCACCTAAATGGATGTTGGCTCTGAACTCTCCCGGTAAGGCTTCTCGCATAATGGCAGCTACTACTTTGCCATCAATTACAAAACAGCGAATGTCTTTTCCGTTGGCTTCTTTGATAAATTCTTGCACCAATATGTTAGCATTCAAACTTTTGAATGCATTGATCACACTTTCAGCTGCTTTTTTGGTTTCTGCCAAAACCACTCCTTTGCCTTGTGTTCCTTCTAATAACTTTACAATTAACGGAGTGCCACCTACCATTTTAATCAAATCGTCTGTATCTAATGGAGAATTTGCAAATCCGGTAGTTGGGATGTCCACACCACTATTGATAAGCAATTGCAAGGAAAGTAATTTGTCTCTGGATTGTGTGATGGCAGTGGAGGAATTTAAACTAAATATTTTCAATGCTTCAAACTGACGCACCAACGAACAACCATAGTACGTAATACTCGGACGAATTCGTGGTATTACAGCATCCAAATCGTTTAAAATTCTACCACCTCGGTAGTGAATTTCCGGTTTGGTGCCATCTAATTTCATGTAGCATTCCTTGATGTTTAAAAACTGCATTTCGTGGCCACGCATTTCACCCGCTTCCATAATTCTACGGTTGCTATACAAATCCGGGTTGCTTGCCAGTAATCCAATTTTGAGTCCCGAAGGCTTGATGATGGCATCCTTGTATAAATTCTTAACCGATTCGGTGGTGTTTTCTCCCTGTAAATATTGCTTTTCCGGATCTACTAACACCCTTCCACTCATGGCTTCTCTACCTAACAGCATCCGAAATCCCATGGAGTCACGATTGGTCAACGTCATTTCAATACTCCAAGTGTAGTCTTGCAACTTCAACAAGGTTTTGATGACAAAGCGTTGTTCGCGAAAGCCGGAAGAGCTTTTTACTACTCGTTTGTCCACCAAAGGAGCTTCGCAGTGGATTACGGTTTTTAAATCGTTTTGAATGGGATTGATATCAAACTTAACCCAATGTTCTCCATTTCGCAAAAAAGGAGCAATGTTTACGGCATGTAAGGCAGAAGTTTTGGCACCGGAATCTACCCGAACTTTGATCAACGGAATTTGCAATTCTGGCAAAGAACACCACTCTTCGCTTCCTAAAATAATTTTGGTTTCTGGCATGATGTATTCAATTCAATAACCAAAGGTATAAAAGTTGCGAATGGGTTGTACGGATTTACATATTTTGTTGATAAAAAAGTAAGAAATGTTTGTAGGGAATCTATTCAGAACCTTCTTATATTTGAAAGATGAACCACACCTACACCCAAATACATTTCTTTTATTTAAAAAGCTTTACAGCCAAATGTTGGGCTTTTACCCAAATGCAATTGGCACACTCGGTTTTGACAAAAGTCCCGGGTTTACAATTTTACAAATTGTTGGGCACGGGTGGAGGAGATGGCTACCAATGGCAACCAGATTTTGGCACCTATGCTTTATTAACGGTTTTTGAAAGCAAACAACAAGCGGAAGCATTTGCACATCATCCTTGGTTAACAGCCTATCTAAAACGATGCACACAAGTAAAAACATTTATCTTACAAGCATTTGAAGGCCATGGTTTTTGGGATGCCAAACAGCCTTTTGAAATCTTTCCGCATAACGAAAGTTTCCCGGTGGCAGTGTTGACCAGGGCCAAGATTAAATGGCAGTTTTTGCATCGTTTTTGGCAGAAAGTCCCGAAAGTTAGTGCGAGTTTAACCCAATATCCCGGACAATTATTTGGCAAAGGAATAGGGGAGTTGCCTTTGATACAACAGGCTACTTTTAGTGTTTGGGAAAACAAACAAGCCGTAATGGCTTATGCCTACCAAAATCCGAAACACCGGGAAGTAGTGCAAATGACCCGAAGATTGGGATGGTATGCCGAAGAAATGTTTGTGCGTTTTATGGTGGTAGATACTCATTTGAAAAAAAATATGTAAATTTCGAATGTGAAATGGTTGATAAGTATATTAATCAAACCTTCAAATAAAACCAATGCCTAACTATTAAATAATTCAAGAAATGAATGTAGAGAATCTAAAATTTAAGAGATTAACCTTAGCCATTGTTTTAGTGCTTTTAATAGGATGTTCAACTACAAATAACTCAAGTAACACTAAAATTGGAGATACCAGAACCAAAAAAGTAGTTATGTTACACCAAGATGCTTTTTTAATCGCAGAAACAACTACAGATAAAACTTATGCATTTTCTCAGCAGAATCCGGTGAAGGTTGGAGGGGTAAAAGAAAATGAAGGCCCGAGAAACGAAAGAAGATTTTTAAACGCATTACTTGGACCAAATGGGGAGGAATTAATTTACTTTAGAGCTGGCAGTTGTTGTGGTTTTAAAACACCAAACGGCATATATGGTGGTGGAGGCATGCTGGATAAATATCGAGTAACCTGGAAAGGTGCTAAAGACACTTTAGATATTTATATTAACATGTATGACAAAGGAGATTTGTTTATACCAGTTGGTTTAACAGCTAAAAGGTAAAGTGTGCATAATAAACCGAATATTTTGAAACAAAAAGGAATGTTCTTATTCAAAATTTAAAATTATTTTTTATTCTACAATTTTCAAATTACCATGTGTAGCAACTCATTTAACACGGGTTTTTCGACAGGTGGGTTGATGTGCAAACTTGAAGCCTTGTGCTTCTTATGAATATTAGTTATAAATTGAAACTTTGTATTCCAAAACCTGCCCGAACGCAAAGCCTGAAAAGTTGTGCATAATTATATGAAAACAATACTTTACATTTTACTATTTACATTTTCACTTATTTCTTTTTCTCAAACTAAAAAAGAACCAATATGGTGGGAAATGGAACGAAATGAACAATATTTAGAAGTAGCTAGTTATTTGCTTTTTAAAGTTCAATCTGATTCCACAAGAAATAAACACGCAGATTACCTTCACATTGCCAGAGCTTATGGATATTTAAATGATTATGAAAAGGCTATTTTTTATTGGAAAAAGTGTGCAGAAGATTTGAAACCGGAAAATGATGAACAATTTTGGTGGTATTATAGCGGAACTTTAGCATTTTTTCAAAGAGATAAAAATGAATTAAAAAAAAACTTGGATAAACTTGAAGTAAATCATTCTCAATACTATGAAAACAATTACAAAACATTGAAATCACTTTACGAAAAATTTGACAAAGGATATAAAGAAGCCTCCAACTGGAAAAGTTAGTAACTATCACAACCACTATTTTCCATATTGCTTACTGAATCTTCTTAATAATTTACATATTTTAAACACCTTGTAGCAATAAATTGAATGCTCCTATCCCGATTTTTCGGGACATCAGGATGCAAAGCAACATTCGTTATCGCTTGCAATAATTAGAAAATGCGGAGATAAGCAACTTTAATCTCAATATATTTTGCGGAGAAAGTTTTATTTGCGGAGAATAAGATTTATATTTGTTGCATAATTTGCGGAGAATGAAAATGTATATATACGAAAATAAAAACTGGACAGACTTCACTTGGGATAATAAAAAAGTGATGATAAAACTTGGTGAAGTTAGAAATCTACAAGGGAGACTATTGGGTAAAATGGAATCACTTGGGTTTGACTTACAAAACGAAGCTATTTTAAACACTTTGACATTAGATATTACTAAGTCCTCTGAAATTGAAGGCGAATTTTTGGATATTGTACAAGTACGTTCATCAATTGCTAGGAAACTTGGAATCAACTTTGTAGGAGCAATAGATTCTGAGAGGCATATTGACGGAATAGTAGAAATGATGCTTGACGCCACCCAAAATTATAATAAACCTTTGACTAAAGAACGCTTATTTGGATGGCACGCAGCACTTTTCCCTTCTGGGTGGAGTAATCTTTATAAAATTACAGTTGCTGACTGGAGAAAAGACACTACCGGACCAATGCAAGTTATTTCTGGACCTATGGGAAAAGAAAAAGTTCACTTTCAAGCTCCAAGTTCTGATAGAGTTGATGAAGAAATGGCAAAATTTCTAACATGGTTTGAAAAAGAAAATGAAATCGACTTAGTTTTGAAATCTGCAATTGCGCATTTATGGTTTGTTACAATTCACCCTTTTGATGACGGTAATGGACGTATTACTAGAGCAATTACGGACATGATGTTGGCTCGCTCCGACAAGAGTAACAAACGTTTTTATAGTATGTCATCACAAATTAGAATTGAAAGGAAACAATATTATGAAAACCTTGAAAAAACCCAAAAAGGAGACTCAGATATAACGGGTTGGATTCTTTGGTTTTTGCAATGTTTAATTAATGCCATTCATTCAACAGAAGTAATTTTATCAAAAGTGCTTTATAAAGCGGAATTTTGGAAATTACATGCAACAAAAATTCTTAATGAAAGACAACAAAAGATAATTAACAAATTGTTGGATGGGTTTGATGGCAAATTAACTACAAGTAAGTGGGCAAAGATTAATAAATGTTCACAAGATACAGCACTAAGAGATATTCAAGATTTAATTTTAAAAAATATTTTACAAAAAGAGAATGGCGGTGGACGAAGTACAAGCTATGAATTAATTAGAAATACGTAGTGGTAACCACAATTTTTATATCATTCTAGATATTTTAACATCTATACTCATTTAACAACAATAAACTTAAGTCTCCACCCGTACGATGCAAAGTAGTATAGGTTAGCCATCATTAAAATTTATATATACCATGAAAATATTAACGACAACATTTATTTTACTAATCTCTTTTTATTCTTATTGCCAATCAGAATATTATACAACTGATGGAAAAAATAGAATTACAAAATCAGAGGCAGAAGAAATGTTAACTAAACAGGTTGACAAAATGACCAAAAAACTCGGAAAACAGTTATATGGAAGTTTAACAATTGAGCATACCGAAAAAAAAAAAGGATTCTACAATTTCTAAAATAATTTTTTTCATTAGTGACAAAAAGAAAGATAGCTTAATTAATTTTGAACCATTATCTGAATTGAAATACAAGGAATTCCCAAAGTTTGACTTAAAGACTTTAGCAAGTAAAAACTTTAATTCCGAAAAACTAATAGGCAAACCAACTATGATTAATTTTTGGTTTACAAGATGTGCACCATGCATTGACGAAATGCCTGTTTTGAATAAAATAAAAGAAAAGTACAGAGATGACTTTAATTTTATTGCCATTACTTACGAGAAAAAGGAAGATGTTGAAAAATTTCTAAGAAACCATCCCTTTGACTTTGAGCATTTAATAAATGCCAAGGATTTTATTGACCAATTAGGAATTAAAGCGTATCCAATGAATCTGTTTTTAGATAAGAATGGAGTTTTAAAGTATGTGAAAGGTGGAATTCCATACGAGAGCAAAGAAGGAGAAAAGTTGAAAATGGGAGAAGGAAATGAAGTAATTGAGATTATAGAAAAACTATTATAATTGTGACCATCCTCTATATTCCTAATCCAAGCTAGTTTACCGATTTTAATCGTTTAATAACAATAAGTTTCCACCCGCACGATGCAAAGTAGCATACGTAATTTAAACATTTTCGAATAATTCAATCTAACCAAATTGTATAACAATTGAGACTTTGTTTTAAATACATTGGTTTTAATTGGCAAAACAACTAAAATTCTCCATCCATAAGATTAATTTTTGTGGAATAGTTTACTTTCATAATTAAATATCAAAATAGGGCATTTAACGTATTGAATACATTTTTAATCCTATCTACATTGTACACATAATTGTTTATTAGTAAAATTTAATAGCTTTTCCTTTATGAAAGTAAAACCAACCATTCCGTTAATTATTGTTTTCTTTTTGTTTGGATTAAAAATTTATGCACAATTAACCAATGTGCAATTAATGGAAAAACATTTCCAAAAAGATTTTTTTCAAAAGGAGAGAATTGGAATAGAAGTCAAAAGTAAAAATCCAAAATACATCAAGATACGCTTGTTTCCTTCATATCTCATCAAACTTGATTTAAAGCCTGAAATTACAAATTATGTTGATGCACAATCTCCCAATAGTGGAAAGTATAGTTACTTATACATGGCATTGGTAGAACATGTAGCAGATGGTAATGGAAACAAAAAAGAGCAAGTGTTACTTTTTTTCTCAGATTATAATATAAATGCCAAGCAAAAAAATAAATATGATACCCGCACAGCTTATGAAAAAGAAATTGTAGAAGATATAGACAATAACCCAATCGTTTTGGCAGAAAACCAACCTGAAATATTCTTGGAGGTAGATAAATATGCGAGTAGCGATCCTAATATTCCAAAACTAAAAGTATTGGCAACCACCACTTACACATTCGACATCAATAGTTTACACCCCAAAAAAACACCTATTATTATTGGCAAAAAACTAGAGTACAAGCCAAATTTGGAAAGTAACACAAGTTATGAAACTACAGTTTACATTGGTTATAACCAAAACGGAAATGTTGCATACACTAAGGAAGCTATTCCAAAACAAGGTGGCAAGAGTTTAAAATTTGTAGAATATATCAAAACATTTGATGAAAACGGACAAGTTGTAAGCTGTGAGTTTGGCGGTTCTATAAAATTTGATTTACAAAGCAAAAAGACCTCATGTTGGATACAAATGTCAATACCATCAGGACTACAAAAAAATTGGAATAGTGAATTAAACAGCTTCAACACAAAAATAGACTTACTTACAGAGCTTCGAGAAAACTTAAAATACGATCCGTTAGAAGATCCAGAACAATTAAAAGAATTTATTACCAATTTTAATAAACTTAACGAATACATCATTATAGATGAAAATCGAAAAAATCTTCATGGAGAACCATTGAAATATGTATACAAAGGTACGTTTAATGAAAAAGGAATACCACAAGGATGGGGTTTGATGTATGCGTATAACCAATTTGAAGACCAATACTTTTTAGGCCATTTTAAAAATGGAGTGCCGGATGGTTTTGGCTTTAGGAATGATTTTAAATTAGACAACCCTGAAACAGTCTTCAGCAGTGCGGGCTTTCATGTTGGTAATACCTTGATTTATGGGGTTAAATATACCAATGTTGCCAACGGAAACGGATTTAATACGTTTTTTGGCGACTTCAGGCAAGGAGCACTCAATGGCAATGGTTTTATCATTTGGTCGCAGGGTAATAATGGGGTAGGAAATATATCTATTGGTAATTTTAAAGATGGAAATTTGCACGGCAAAGGCAGTCGTTTTTCGTTAGAAAGAAAATTAATTGGCGATTTTCAAGATGGAAGTTTTATTACGGGCATCAACATTACGGATAAAAAGTATGATAATTTTTTCTCCCCGGGAGTGGTGGTTTTATACAAAGGCAAAAAACGAGTCATTATGAAAAAGGAAGGCGACAGAATCCTTCTGGACAATGGAGAGTATATTTCCTCAAAAGAAAATTTAACACTAACTGGGCAGCATTCGGTAAAAAGCAAAACCTGTTTGGTGTGCAATGGTGCAGGATTTCATAAGCCAATTACAAATACTGTTTTTTCTGGAGTAACCAAAAAAACAAAAACCTACGAAACTGGACCCTCGGGGCATATTGTTTGGGAAAAAACCACAACCACCACTACTGCTCCTGTAACTACTTCTCGAACGGAAAGGTGCACTTCTTGTAGCGGTGGAGTTGTTGGAACCGAACCTGTTCCATTGAATAATTAAATACTATTCTATTTAATTGCTTATTATTCTTGCCTCTTTTTTTTAAACTAAAGTTTCTGTGCTTTTTATCGATACACTAGGTTTTTTGAAAGAAATTTTGATGTAGTGAGATAAAATTTGTTAATTTAGGGAAGTGAATTATTGATAACTTATAGTAATAAGTTGATATGAGATAGTTAGCTGCTAGTTTACTTGAAGAAACGAAATCACCATGAAATTTGAAATTAAATTCAACGAAGAAATTTATTTAAAACAAATACAATTATTGTATGATTTAGCATACAGTAAAGAAATTTCTTTTTACAAAAATTCTAACTATGTTGGTTTTTCTCTACTTGCAGTTGGTGTAATAATTCTATATGAAAAGCCTAGCTTTTTCGGGGTTGCATTATTAATTTTTGCTTTAGTAAATCTTATTCCCTTTTATACTAAATTCTATAAGCGTAAATCTCTTCTAAGAAAACTAGATATAGAAAAAAAGGCAACAATAGCTTTTTACAATCAAAACCCATTATCTCAATGGGAATTTTCAGAAAACACATTCAAATATGTAGATATTAATGGCGAAGTTAGTTTAGATTGGAAAGAGTTTAAAACTTATGAAATAATTGACGAAACAATATTCATGTTTACTAAGTCTGATAATCCATATATACTTGGAAAAGTAGAAATTGGAGAAGAAAACTTTGAAAAAATCACAGAACTTATTGATAATAAAATTAAAACCAGCAGCTAACAACTATTTTGCATAATGCTTCCCAAAATATCAGGATAACTTGTAGAATTTAATTGTCTTATAACAATAAACTAAAGTCACCAACCAGCAATAAGCAAAGTAACAAATTTTAAAAGCTATACTAAAAACACACAATGAAAACAAACTTTCGCTTTATTAAAAACACTTAATTCATCATTATATTCTTGATTAGCTCTAATTTATTTTCACAAGAAATAAAAATGGAGAAAGAAGAATTAGCCAAAGATTTATGCAAACGCTGGAGAATAAATAGGATGTTGGTTAATGGTGAAGAAGTTTTGTTGTCAGAAAGTTTTCTTAATACTAGCGATATGGAATTTAAAACGGATCAAACATACTTGGAAAAACTTGTAACAGAGAAAACCGTGAAAGGCATTTGGAACTACAACGTTGAAAACATTGTGTAGAATTATTTATGGAAAATAAATTAATAGGAACAATCAAATCTGTTGATTTGGAAAAACTAGTTTACATTCCATTTTTAGATGAAAATGCAAAAAAAATTATGAAAAGTGCAGAGATACATTTATCTCCAGCTAATTGAAAGTACTGTTGCTCAGAGCCATCTGACCAAGTCTTGCTATCCATTCTTTAAATTTATTATTAATCATAATGTTATAAAACATTCAACTTTTAAAAGTGTTCAGAAACATACTACTAGCCTTAATTTTGAATTCATTGAACAGTTGTGATTCCTTTTTTTGGAATCCAAATAAATTTAAAAATGATTTTAAAAAGCATATCTCAAATTCTGATTTGGTTTTATTTGATGGAGATTTTTTGCATCCTACCTATGCATATTTAAAAAATGGAAAACTTGTTGGAATTGAATTTAATGCCAAACCTGAATGTGGTAGTTACATCCGTAGATATTATTTAAACGAAAACGAAAAGATTGAAAAAATTGTTATCCGAAAAGATTTTTGGAGTAAATATTGCGAAACGCAATTCGATTCCATTTATTTAATAGAGTTACCAAAAGAACAAGTAAAGGTTTACACAAAATCCACCGATGGTAAATTGGTGTCCAATAAAAATTTAGTTGAAAAAAACTTCTTGGATGTTGCTCAGTTTAAACACAAAACCAAAGACTGGAAAAAGACTAACTTTTCCGAAGTAAAATAACTTTGGATTATATCCCAATATTACGATATAGTGATATTCGATGTGTTAACAATTTAAATTACTAATAGAAAAGAGTGCTTTTAATTGGGCTTCTTTTTATCTAAAATTATCTTTGATTATTTCTTCAAAATCCTCTTTAATAAACTCCCAATATTTTCCTTTATAGCAAATTGGATCAAAATCATCATCCGCTTGTTCAAAAGAAATAAAGTTTTGAATAATTAAATCTTTATCATGTGTATAAGGATATCTTTCTTTATGTAATTCTATCATTTGGGTAATTGAATAGGTTTCGAGCAAATGATGTAAATCCCAAAAATCCTTTTTTCTTCCACCTCTTTGTATCACATCTACCTTCATAGCAATAATTTCTTCAATAGTAGCCATCCTTATGTTATCCACTACAATAAAATCCTGTATAAAAGGATCAGTATAAAAGATGTCTAATTTTATTGCATTGTCTACTTTACTACCAATGAAAAATGATTTTCCAATTGCAGGAGCAACAGGTAAAGTATCAACATACTCAAAATTATTTCTTAAGTAAAATTCTATTTCCTTAAAGTTAAGATTTCCATACTCTACATCACTAAATAAATCAATATCTATAGATTCTCTATGTCCAATTTGAAGACTTAATGCAGTGCCACCAACCAATCTAAAGTTGTGAAAAACAGGAGCATTCATTAAAGTAATGAGACTATTTTTTAGCATATCATTTACAGTATGGTAAAATAGCATCATGCTTTTGGCTTATTTTTATTAACAGTGTAAGGTTTTCTTTTTGGGTTTTGAAGAGCCATTTTAATCTTAGGCAAGCCGTAAAAAGTTTCTAGCTCTTTTTTTTCAGTTTCATTTCCTCTTTCATAAACACGTTGAATAATTGCTCTGTATTGTTTTTCCCAATTAATTTTAGAAATATCAGTATCCCAAAAAAGAGACTTTCTTAAATTTGCTAAGTTAGGAGTATGGCTTGATTTCTTTTTTTCTTCAGCTATTTCATAAAAGGTTTGAAGAAATGCCAACGAGCCTTCCTCTAAACCTAGTGCTGCTTCAATTTTTAAAGCTAATGCAGTATTTAGGCTTCTTCTGCCTTTAGTAATAGCATTAATGGTTTGAGGGTGTTCACCTATTGAAAGAGCAAAAGGTCGCTGAGAAATCTCTTTTTTTGCTAATAAACGCTCTAAAATGATTCCTGGATGAATGCCTTTATATTTCTCTAACGTAAAACTCATCAAACAAATGTAAACAAATTTGTTTATACACTGCAAAAATGTTAGCAGATTTATATAGAAAGGCAAATTTTATTTAATCTGATGATGGTTAGAAATTCCTTTTTACTTCCCGATACAAAAATTCGCAAAAATATTCCCAAGCAGTTCATCGTTAGATACTTGCCCGGTAATTTCACCAAAATAGTAGAGGGCATCTCGCAAATCCATGGCCAACAAATCCGAAGGCAACTGTTGCTCCATGCCTTGTTGCACTCGCATGATGGCATCCAAAGCCTTGAGCAAAGCATCGTAGTGTCGGGTATTGGTAACAATGGTTTCTTGGTTTTTTAATGCTCCGGTATTTACGTAGGAGAGCAAAGTGTTTTTTAAAGTATCAATCCCAGATTTTTCCTTGGCAGAAATGAATATTAGTTTCAGGTTTAAGGTTTCAAGTTTAAGGTAGATTTCCTCAATTTCCTGATCGTTTAAACTATCTTTTTTATTGATAATTATGACGATATTTTTATGAGGGTGTTTGTTTTTTATTTGCTCTAACTCGTTTACCGGATGGTAACCTGAAACTTTAAATTTGGAACCATCCAACAAACAAAGAATAAGCTGTGCTTGCTCCATTTTTTCAAAGGTCTTCTGAATTCCGATGCTTTCTACATAGTCTTTCGTATCTCGGATGCCTGCAGTATCAATAAATCGAAATCCAATGCCACCAATCACCAACTCGTCTTCAATGGTATCGCGTGTGGTACCGGCTATGTCCGAAACTATAGCCCTTTCTTCATTCAACAAGGCATTCAACAGGGTAGATTTTCCCACGTTGGGTTCACCAACAATTGCTACCGGAATACCGGTTTTGATCACGTTTCCAACCGCAAAGGAGTCTAACAATCGCTTCAAAACCAATTGGATGCGTTCCAATAATTGTTTAAAAGCCGTACGGTCGGCAAATTCTACATCTTCTTCGGCAAAGTCTAACTCCAATTCCATCAACGAAGCAAAATTGAGCAGTTCTTCTCGCATTTTGGCAATTTCGTTGCTAAAGCCACCTCGCATTTGTTGCATGGCCAATTGGTGACTCGCTTGGTTATCAGAAGCAATCAAATCAGCCACAGCTTCTGCTTGCGACAAATCCATTTTTCCGTGGATAAAAGCCCGTAAAGTAAACTCACCCGGCTCTGCCATTTTAGCACCCAAATCTAAAAATACCTGAATGATTTGTTGTTGGATGTAAGGGGAGCCGTGACAGGAAATTTCTACCACATCTTCTCCGGTGTACGAATTTGGTCCTCTGAACAAGGAAACCAACACTTGGTCAATCGTTCTGTTTTGGTACACCAAGTGTCCGAGGTGAATGGTATGCGTTTTTTGTTGCATCAGTTGTTTGCCCGAAACCGATTGAAATACTTGTTGGGCAAATTCCCAAGATTTTTTTCCGGATAATCGTACCATCGCTACTGCACCTGCACCGGGTGGAGTAGCCAAAGCAACAATGGTTTCGTGTAACTGCATGGCAATGGTTAATTTTTTTGCAAAGGTAGAAGATTTTGTTTGGAATGCGGTACTTTTGTAATTGGTTAAAAAACCCAAAACAATGCATATAAATTCCTCTTCAGAACTTCATTTTTCCAGTTTGTGCGTACATGCCGGAGAATTAAACGATACCCAATTTAAAGGAGCTATTTCTCCGTTATTTATGGCTACTTCTTATGCATACGAAGAAGTAGAGGTAAAACGCTATCCACGTTATTTCAACACTCCTAACCAAGTCGCTTTGGCTCAAAAAATGGCTGCTTTAGAACAAAAAGAAGCTGCCATGTTGTTTGGTAGTGGCATGGGTGCTGTAGCTAATGCGTTGTTGTCGTTTTTAAAAAGTGGTGACCATGTGGTTTTTCAAAAACAATTGTATGGTGGTACCTATCACTTTGTGGTAGAAACATTGCCCCGGATGAATATCAGCTATTCCTTTGCTACCGAAGATACTCCGGAAGCTTTGGAAGCCTGTGTACAAGAAAACACCAAAGTGATTTATATCGAAACACCTTCGAACCCAAAAATGACTTTGGTAGACATACAAGCAGTGGCCAATATTGCCAAAAAACATCAGTTAATTTCGATGATCGACAATACGTTTGCTTCTCCTGTAAACCAAAATCCACATGAGTTGGGCATTGATTTGATCATCCACAGTGCTACCAAATATTTAGGTGGACACAGCGATATATTGGCAGGAGTGGTGATGGCATCAAAAGAGCATATCCAACAAATGTTTGTTACCGGCATTAATTTAGGTGCTAACCTAAGCGATTATACGGTTTGGCTGTTGGAACGAAGTGTTAAAACCTTGCACGTAAGAGTAAAGCAACAAAACAAAAATGCCAAAAAATTAGCCAAGCGTTTGCACGAAAACCCCTTGGTAGCTTCGGTGTATTACCCGGGTTTAAAATCGCATCCGCAATACGAGTTGGCAAAAAAACAAATGAAAGGCTTTGGTGGCATGCTATCGTTTGAATTATCAGATGAGGTAGATACCGATGTTTTTTTAAAGAAATTACAAATCATCAAACCAAGCATGAGTTTGGCAGGAGTGGAGTCCACCATTTTATCTCCAGCAAAAACCAGCCATTCTTTGTTGAGCAAAGAGGAAAGAATGTCGCAAGGAATTACCGACCAATTGCTTCGTTTTTCTGTTGGGATTGAACGAGCAGACGATTTGTGGTTTGATTTACACCAAGCCATGGAAGCTTCTAAAAAGTAAAGTTGTTGAAACTTAATGGTGAACAGAACTGTCAAGCTGAACTAGTTTACTTCGTCCGTTCACCGCTAAAGCGGTTCGGGTCAGCTTTTAAATACTATCAGGCTGAATTGGTTTTAGCTTATTAGTTGATATGAAATAATTATGAATTTACCCAAAATTACCACTGCACAAATTTTGTTGCAGGTGTTTGAAAAATATCAAATCCGAGAAATTGTAATTTCTCCGGGTTCCAGAAATGCCCCTTTAACGCTTGGGTTTGCAAATCAATCCTACTTTAGATGCTATAGTATTGTAGATGAACGTTGTGCTGCTTTTTTTGCTTTGGGTATTGCCCAACAAAAAAAGGAACCGGTGGTATTGGTATGCACTTCGGGCAGTGCTTTGTTGAATTATTATCCGGCTATTGCAGAAGCTTTTTACAGCGAAATTCCGCTAATTGTATTGAGTGCCGACAGACCTTCGCATAAAATTGATATTGGGGACGGACAAACCATTCGTCAACAAAACGTATTTGCCAACCACATTTTAAAAAGTGTACAACTTTTAGATGAAGATACTGTAGATAACGATGTTGCCATTCAAGATGCCATTTACACAGCCAAAGTAGGCAAAGGCCCGGTGCATATCAATGTGCCCTTTGAAGAGCCTTTGTACGAATTGGTATCGGATTATAGTAGAATCCCTCATTGGGTTAGTTTTTCAGAAGCAACTCCAACTACAACCTTATTGCCAAAAGTAGTAGAAGCTTGGAACCAATCTACCAAAAAGTTGCTATTAATTGGTAACCAACCGAAAAATGAGCAATTAGAAAAGTTGTTAGAAGAGTTTTCTAACGATGCTTCGGTGTTGGTATTGAGCGAGAAAAATTCGAATGTGCATGCACCACATATCATAGATGAAATAGATGTGTTGATTAGCGATTTTTCAAAAACCGACAAGCACCAATTTCAACCGGATATTTTAATTAGCTTAGGAGGCATGTTGGTTTCTAAAAGAATCAAAGCTTTGCTCAGAAGTCACCCTCCAAAATACCATTACCATGTAGATGCAACCAAAGCCAATGATACTTTTGGAGTATTAACTGGGCATGTAAATATTTCCGCTTTAGATGGTTTGAAACAGCTTACCTTTCAATCAAATAAAGAAGGATATGCGACTTATTTTTTAGAAAACTGGCATCGTAAAAAAGAAAAGGCCAAGGCTTTTGCCCAGCAAGCTCCGTTTTCAGATTACAAAGTGTTTGACTTTATTTGCCAATATTTGCCAGATAATTTACACCTTCAAGTTTCTAACAGTGCCTCTATTAGATATCTGCAGTTATTTAAAACCAAACCTAATTGGGAAATATTTTGCAACCGAGGTACTTCGGGTATAGACGGAAGTACATCCACTGCTGTAGGAGCAGCTTTGTTTCATGAAAAACCAACGGTACTCATTACAGGAGATTTGAGTTTTTTCTATGATAGCAATGGATTGTGGAACCAATACATTCCGAATGATTTTAAAATCATTTTAATCAATAACGGTGGAGGTGGAATATTTAGAATATTACCTGGTCACCAAGACCAACCTGTTTTTCATCAGTTTTTTGAAACCCAACACCATTTAAATGCCCAACATTTGGCTGCGATGTATGGTTTTGCTTATGTAGGAATTGAAGATGAAATTTCGTTAAAAAAACAATGGAATCATTTTATTTCAACAAATGCGAAAACTATTTTGGAAATAAATACTTCTAAAGTGCAAAATGAAAATATTTTAAAAGATTTTTTTAAATATATTCAAACAGAAATGGACTAAGTCATTCATTTTTTTATCTCGATATTACAACTACCTTTGTGCCTTAAGAATTTAGTTCATGCAAATCGGAATTTTTCATACCCTGCAATTGGTTCGTTTTACTTCTGTTGGTGCTTTTTTAACCGATGGAGAAACAGAGGTGTTGTTGCCTAAAAAGTTTGTTACCAACCAAATGGAGGTCAACCAAAACATTCGAGTGTTTGTGTATCTTGACCACGAAGAGCGATTAGTTGCCACTACCCAACATCCTTATGTAACTTGTAACGATTTTGCTTACTTAAAAGTAAGTCATACCAACCAATACGGAGCTTTTTTGCAATGGGGTTTGGAAAAAGACTTGTTTGTGCCATTTCGCGAACAAAATACCAAAATGGAAGTAAACAAGCGTTATTTGGTTTATGTGTACATTGATGGGCAAAGCAATCGTTTGGTGGCATCCTCTCGAATAAACAAATTCATTGATAAAGAACCTGCTAATTACACGGATAACGAAGCAGTAGAAATTACCATTTATCACAAAACCGATTTGGGTTATAATGTGATCATCAATCAAAAACACAAAGGCTTATTGTTTCAACATGCTGGAGTGGAAACTTTACGACCCGGTGACAAGTATCCGGCTTATATCAAGCAAGTTCGTCCGGATGGTAAGTTAGATGTTACCTTGCATTTAACTGTAGCAGATGCCATAACCGATCATGCAAAAGTGATTTTGGAAGAGCTAGAAGCCAACGATGGTTTTTTAGGTTTGCACGACAACAGTTCACCCGAAGAAATTAAAACCGTTTTGCGAATGAGCAAAAAGAATTTCAAACGTGCCGTGGGAACCTTGTACAAAAACCAACAAATTGAATTGGTGGAAAATGGGATACGTTTGAAAAATTAATGTCCAGGTTCGTATATCAATCTTATAAAAGTAGAAAATCGATTGTTTTCTCTTTGTACCGGAATTCCGGTTACAATTCCCACCAAAGTTTTTTCGGAAATAGCCAATCGCATTTGTGGTCTTAATACCATGTCAAAATCGTTATGGTATATTTCTTTGTTAATTTCCAAACCTATGAAATTGCGGGTACCTGGAATCATATAATGAAAATTGGTATTCACTTGCCAAACGGTTTCCCATCCATGACTTCTTTCTTGGATAAACTGAGGGCCAGTATAAATTAAGGTATGGAAATTATTTCCCCATCTTTTGGCTGCTACAAAAAATGGATTGTACACATTCCCTGTAAAAAAACGAGAAGTTTTGTAATTTCTAAAAGGGGTTATTTCAAACTCGTGCAAGTATCCAATAGCTAACGAGGTTTTGGATTTTTCATGCACTAAAAAAGTATATTGGGCTGCTAATTTTAAACTTTCTAGTCTGCTAGAAGGAGCTTGCACATCTTCATTTTTGTAGTAAAAAGCAAATGGAAGTTCAATTTCCAATCCCAATCTGTCTACAGGAGCCCATTCGTATTCTACCAAAGCTTCGTATTCGTCGTATTTGTTTTTGTCTTTAATACCAAAACCAACGTTCCATTCTTTTTCTCCTTTTCGGGCACCTAAATCACGAATTAAATCGATATACAAAGGTTCTGCATGCAATAGTTTTAATTTCTCGGTTTTGTTTTCAACTTCTTCTATATACAAACTATCTAATATAGCCTTTCTTTCCTGCTCGTCGGTTTGAGCTATCATTAAAGAGGTACTAAATGCAAAAAGAATACAATATAAATTTTTCATGGCTAACAACTTAAACCGCAAAAATAGAGGTTGACTAATAGGAGGTCAATGAAAAAAAGAAAATTAACAAAAAATTAAAGCCCAATTTTCCCGGTAACAAATGTTACTGACTGGCAAGAAAACGCAACCTACTTTTGCTTCATCAAATTATAAAATAAATTCTATGAAGCATTATGTATATCCTTTAGCAATTTTATTTGGCTTCGGAATGGTGTTTGCCCAAGATACAATAACTGTTTCCAAATCTGCTTTATTGGAAAAAGTAAACGCCAACCTTCAATTAAAAATTGCCGAGCAACAAGTAGCCTTAGCAAATGCGGACTACAACCAATCGAAAGCACTCTTTTTGCCCTCTATTTCGGCTTCGCATACAGCCATAACCACTACCAATCCTTTGATGGCATTTGGTTCGAAGCTAAACCAAGAACGTTTAACAGCAGCAGATTTTAATCCGGCTTTGTTGAACAACCCCAACCAAATTCAAAATTATGCCACTCGTATTGAAGTGTTGCAACCTATTATTAATGTAGATGGTTTTTACCAACGCAAGGCAGCAAAAATTCAACAGGATGCTTTTGCATTGCAAAAAGAACGCACAGCCCAATACTTGCAAATGGAAGTTGAAAAAGCCTATATGCAATTACAAATGGCTTATAAAGCGGTGGAAGTAGTAGAAAAAGCCAAAAAAACCACCCAAGCCAATTTAAAACTTATTGAAAATTATTTTAAACAAGGCATGCTACAAAAAACCGACTTATTGGCCATGCAAGTTCGTATGAACGAAGTGGAAAATCAGTTGAATTTAGCTAAAAGTCAAACCAAAAATTTATCGGACTTTATTCATTTTTTATTGAATGAAGAAAATAAAGGGGTATTAAAACCACAAGAAGGTTTGCAAATGTTGGCTTTAGAAAGCAAAACATCTTCCATTTCTTTAGATAGAAAAGATTTTCAAGCCATGGAGCAAGCCACCAAAGCATACGAAAATATGCACCAAAGTAGCAAAATGAATTTATTACCACGTTTGAATGCATTTGGCTCGTATGAACTATACGATACCAAAATCTTCGGGTTTGGAGCCAAAGGTTACACTTTAGGAGCTCAATTGTCGTGGAATTTATTTGATGGCAACAAAAGTTTGGCTCAAATTCAAAAAAGCAAAGTGGCTTTAGAAAAGCAAAGAACCGAACAAGAAATGTACATCAAGCAAAGTAATTTGGAGTTTGCCAAAACCCAAAGAGACTTACAAGATGCCGAAAATTCTATCCACCTAACCAAATTGGCATTAGAGCAATCTAAGGAGGCATTGCGAATTAGAACCAATCGCATGGAACAAGGATTGGAAAAAACTTCCGATTTGTTGGTAAGTGAAACCATGGTAGCTCAAAAAGAATTGGAGCACATCCAAGCAGTATTACAGTACAACATCACTAAAAACTATTTGAACTTTTTATCTAACTAAAACTATATAACATAATGAATTATAAAATTTTAACTACAGTAATTGCCTCTACTATTTTGTTTTCTTGTGGAGGTGACGAAAAAAAAGAAATTAAAACCAACAACCCTATTTTAGTGGTGGTTAACAACCAAGGAAATGCAGAAGCTAGTCCGTATGTTGCTGCTAGCGGTAAAATTGAAGCGGAAAATAGTGCCAATGTTAGCACCAGAATGATGGGTTATGTAACCAAAATTCCAGTGAAAGTAGGACAACGTGTAGCAGCCGGACAATTGTTGGTAAGCATCAAAAGCACCGACTTGGAAGCCAAAAAAGCACAAGTAGATGCAGCCATTTTACAAGCAACTGCAGGATACAACAATGCCAAAAAAGACTACGAACGTTTTCAGCAATTGTTTGCACAGCAAAGTGCTTCACAAAAAGAGTTAGACGACATGACAGCTCGTTTTGAGATGGCTAAAGCAGGCCTAGAAGGAGCCAAACAAATGAGAAATGAAGTATTGGCTCAGTTTTCTTACAGCAATATTGCTGCTCCATACAGTGGTGTGGTAACCAATGTTTTTGTAAAAGAAGGCGACATGGCAAACCCAGGGATGCCTTTGGTTAGTATAGAAGGAGCCGGTAATTTACAAGTAACTGCCATGGTTTCGGAAAGCAATATTTCGGAAATCAAACAAGGGATGCCTGTAAAAGTAACCATCAAATCTATCGAAGAAACCGTAGAAGGTAAAGTTTCGGAAGTCAGCTTGTCTGCCAAAAACACGGGAGGTCAGTATTTGGTAAAAGTAAACTTGACCAAACCAAGCAAAAAGATTTTATCGGGTATGTTTGCCAATGTGCAGTTTCCGATTGCCAATAATACTCAAAAAACAAACAACAGTAGCGCATTATTAGTCCCAAAAGTAGCAATTGTAGAGCAAGGACAATTAAACGGTATTTATACCGTAAGCACCCAAAACACAGCGATTTTACGTTGGGTAAGATTAGGTAAAACCTATGGTGACCAAGTGGAAATCTTATCTGGGATAAATGCCAACGAAGCTTATATTGTAGAAGCCAAAGGCAAATTGTTTCACGGAGCTAAAATTCAATTAGCGAATTAGCGAATTAGCGAATAAGCGAATGTGTCAATCAGCTAATATTATAATTGGTTGAGGATAAAGCAGAACTTCAAATTTTCAAATTAACAAATTTTCAAATTATTAAAATGCAAGAAGGTATTTCAGGAAAAATAGCCAATTTCTTCATCCATTCCAAGTTAACCATTTTACTAATGGTAGCTTTGATGATGATAGGCGTGTATAGTTCTTTTTTAATTCCAAGAGAAGAAGAACCACAAATTAATGTACCAATGGCAGATGTGCTGATTGGTTACCCGGGTGCAAATCCGAGTGAAGTAGAAAGCAGAGTGATCAAACCTTTGGAAAAAGTGTTGGCAAACATCAAAGGTGTAGAGCACTTACATAGCATGGCAATGAATGGCCAAGCCATGATTATTGTGCAGTTTTATGTGGGAGAAGACATCGAGCGTTCGTATGTTAAACTATACGATGAGTTGATGAAACACCAACACATGTTCCCGCAAGGGGTATATCCACCCATGGTAAAAACCCGTTCCATTGACGATGTTCCGATGATGGGTATCACGTTGTGGAGTGAAACCTACGATGATTTTCAATTGCGACAAATTGCCGAGGAAGTAACCAACGAAATTGAAAAAGTAAAAGACGTTGCCATTACCAAAGAAATTGGCGGAAGATCACGTCAAATTAAAGTCACCTTAGACCCAGATAAGTTAGCAGAAAATAAAATCGATGCATTGGCTGTGATGCAAATGGTGCAAGCCAATAATGGCAGTGCTCAATCAGGTGCTTTTGTGCAAAACGACCAAGAGTATTTGTTAACTACAGGAAAGTTTTTATCCAGCACCGAGGATGTAGAAAATTTGGTAGTAGGGGTAAATCAAAACATGCCAGTGTATTTAAAACAAATTGCTACCATTGAAGATGGGGCTTCTACACCAGCCAATTATGTATCATTTGGTTATGGTGCTTACCAAAATGCGAATGATTCCAACAGTTCCGAATATCCTGCAGTTACCATTTCTATTGCCAAAGTAAAAGGGGCAGATGCCATGAAAATTGCAGAAAAAATCATCACGAAAGTAGAATTGCTAAAAAGCAATTTAATTCCGGAGGACGTGAAAGTAGAAGTGACACGTAATTACGGAGAAACTGCTTCTCACAAAGTAGGGGAGTTGTTACTCCACCTAGGGGTTGCCATTATTGCAGTTACCGTATTGGTGATGTTGGCCATGGGATGGAGAGGTGGATTGGTAGTATTCTTTTCGGTACCATTAACTTTTGCCTTGACCTTGTTTAGCTACTATTTATTAGGTTATACGTTAAACAGAATTACCTTATTTGCCTTGGTTTTTGTGGTTGGTATTGTGGTAGATGATAGCATCATCATAGCCGAAAACATGCACCGACATTTTAAGATGAAGAAACTGCCATTTAAACAAGCAGCCATTTTTGCCATCAACGAAGTTGGAAATCCGACTATTTTGGCAACCTTTACGGTAATTGCTGCAATTTTACCAATGGCATTTGTATCAGGAATGATGGGGCCATACATGAGTCCGATGCCAATTGGAGCTTCTATTGCCATGTTATTATCGTTATTCGTTGCCTTAACCGTAACCCCATATTTAGGATACCATTTGTTGCATGAAAAAGACGAGCAAAAACACAAAGAAGAACAAGGTTTAGAAACTAGTTGGATTTATAAAATTTACAACAAATTTGAGCGTCCATTTTTAGATAGTCCTAAAAAACGTTGGGTAATGTTGGGCATTACTGTGGTATTGCTATTAGGTTCGGTATTGATGTTTTTTACCAAATCGGTTGCCGTGAAAATGTTGCCATTTGACAACAAAAATGAATTCCAAGTGGTGATTGACATGCCAGAAGGAACTACTTTAGAAAGAACCGCAACCGTTACCAAAGAAATTGCTCAGTATTTAAAAACTGTTCCGGAAGTGGTGAATTACCAAAGCTATGTAGGTACTTCAGCTCCAATTACTTTCAATGGTTTGGTTCGTCATTACGATTTACGCGGTGGAAGCAATATGGCTGACATTCAAGTAAACTTGTTAGATAAAGCTGACAGAAAATTACAAAGTCACGACATTGCAAAGGTAGTTAGACCAGAAATTCAGAAAATTGCTGCGAAGTATGGAGCTAATGTGAAAATTATAGAAGTTCCACCTGGACCTCCGGTATTATCAACTTTGGTAGCAGAAATTTACGGACCAAACTACCAAGAGCAAATCAAAGTAGCCAACCAAGTAAAAGACATCTTACAAAACACCCAGGATATTGTAGATATCGATTGGATGGTAGAAGATAATCAAATAGAATATCGTTTAGAAATAGATCGTGAAAAAGCCATGTTGCATGGGGTAGCTCCACAACAAATAGTGGGTAATTTGACCTATTTGTTGAGAGAAATGCCAGTATCTAATTTTGTGGATGAAAGATCTAACTATCCAGTTGGCATCACTTTAAAGTTAAAAGATTCTGACAAAACTTCTTTACAAGACATTCAAAACTTAAAAATCAAAAGTGCCCAAGGCATGATGGTTCCGGTTAGTGATTTGGTACAAGTGGTACAAGATACCTTGCAAAAAAACATCCTCCGAAAAGACCAAAAACGCGTAGTGTATGTAACTGCGGATATGGCAGGAGATTTAGAAAGTCCGGTGTATGCTATCTTAGGAATGAACGAGAAATTGCAGCAAATGCAATTGCCAGCCGGGTATCAAGTTGGGGAGTTGTATATGGAACAGCCAGCAGACGAATCGGATTTTACCGTGAAATGGGATGGAGAATGGCAAATTACTTTAGAAGTGTTTCGGGATTTAGGAGCAGCCTTTTTGGTGGTCATTATCATTATTTATATGTTGATTGTTGGATGGTTCCAAAACTTCAAAACACCAATTGTAATGATGTTGGCCATTCCGCTTTCGTTGGTTGGAATTGTATTAGGACATTGGATGTTAGGAGCTTTCTTTACAGCAACTTCGTTTATTGGTATGATTGCTTTGGCAGGAGTGATGGTGCGAAATTCGGTACTACTTATCGATTTTATTGAAATTCGATTAAACGATGGGGTAGATATCAAACAAGCCATTATTGATGCTGGTGCAGTGCGAACCACGCCAATTTTATTGACCACAGGAGCGGTAGTTATTGGGGCTTCCATCATTTTGTTTGATCCAATTTTCCAAGGTTTGGCCATTTCGTTGGTAGCAGGTGCGATTGTTTCCACTCTATTAACGCTAATTGTAGTGCCATTAATCTACTACATGACCGAACGTAAAAAATGGGAAAAACCATCAGAAATTTCAGAAAAAGCTTCTTCAGAAGAGGAAGAAGAAAATATTTAAAGTAGAATTACAACTAGTGAATTGCTAATCCCGACAAAAGTCGGGAGAGGTGATTCCAAATTAAACTTAAAAAAAAGTATCATGAAAGTTATCTTAATTACCGCAGTTGCTGCCTATTTAGAAGATTTAAAAAAAATACTTCGCAATAGCAAAATAGAAACCTATACTTTTCAGGAAGTGATTGGTTACAGAGACGCTACTTTAGATGCCATTTCTTCCAATTGGTTTGCAAGTGAACACAATGAAAGAGCTTCTATCCTTTGCCATGTTTTTGCAGAATCTGCCAAGGCATTTGAATTGGCAAAAAATATCGAACATTTTAACCAAGAGCAAGAAGTGCAATCAAAAATTCACTACAACATCTTGGCCATTGAACAATTTAACCACTAAAATTAAAAAATTATGATCAATCGAATTATCAGAGCAATTGCTGGTTTCTTTATCTTGTTAAGCGTTGTTTTAGCTGTATACGTTAACCAAAATTGGTTATGGTTTACTGGCTTTGTTGGTATTAATTTATTGCAATCTTCCTTTACCAAATGGTGCTTGATGGAAGATATCTTAAGGAAAGTATTTAAGATTAAAGACTAAAAATATTAAAGCCCTATCTAGTTAAATGATAGGGCTTTACTTTTAAAAAAAAATTGAAAGGTAAAATTACATAACCATACAATTATTTTCTACAAAATTCCTACATGAACCATACATGCTTTCATTTTTTGGTACGTACGTTCGATATCGTCATCTAAGCCAATACTAAAGCGAATCAATCCATCGGTTAAGCCCATTTCTTTTTGTTCCTCTAACGGAATTTCAGAAGAAGTAGATGTTCCAGGTGCAGAAAACAGAGTTTTGTAAAAGCCCAAACTTACTGCCAAGTAGCCCAAGTTTTCTTGTTGCATCATTTCCATTAAAGTGTTGGCTTTTTCTAAATTTCCTACATCTAATGTAAGCATGCCTCCAAAACCATAATCCGGATGTTTTTGCTGGTGCAAACTTTGGTAGCCAGGGTGACTTTTCAATCCAGGGTACACCACTCTTAATCCATCTGCTTCAAATTTTTCAGCCAAATATTGGGCATTATGGCTGTGTTGCTTCATGCGGATATGCAGAGTTCTTAAGTTTTTCAATACACTCGAGGAACGCAAACTATCCATAGTAGAGCCTAACAGCATGGCTGCTCCGTGGTTCACATTCTTTAAATCGTCAATAAAAGCTTGGGTGCCACAAATTACACCAGCTACGGTATCGGAACTTCCGTTGATAAACTTGGTTAAACTATGAATCACTACTTGAGCTCCCAATTTGGCTGGTGCTAAAATGAGTGGAGAAAAGGTATTGTCAACCACCAAAGTAATTTGATATTTGTGGGCTATTTTAGCCAAACCTTCTAAATCTGCTACTTCCAATAAAGGATTGCTGATAGATTCGCAATACAGTACTTTGGTATTGGGTTGGATAGCGTTTTCAACGGTTTCCAGTTTGGTGATATCTACAAAGCTAGTTTGGATATTTAAATTTGGCAAGAAGTTTTTCATAAAAGCATAAGTTCCTCCATAAATGGTTCTACTCGAAACGATATGCTCTCCAGCATGGCACAATTGCAATAAAACCGCAGTAATGGCTCCCATTCCCGATGCAGTTACATGTGCAGCTTCGGTTCCTTCCATAGCAGCCAATGCTTGCCCTAAATACAAATTGCTTGGAGAAGAATGTCGTGAATACAAATAACAGCCATCGGTATTGCCTTCAAAAGTGTCAAACATAGTTTTGGCACTTAAAAACGTATAGGTAGAGGAATCGGAAATAGATGGATTTACTCCTCCAAATTCACCAAAGTATTGTAAGTCTTGGATATGATCTGCTGGTTTGAAAGTTTTCATGTAAAATAATTTATTCATCAAAATTCTGCATTAGTAGGTAAAAAGTCAATAAATAATTTATTTTGTAGAAAATAAAACAATATATTTGAAGATATTTAGATAAATAAACTTAATTTAAGATGAAATTAGACGCTACCGATAAGAAAATTCTAAAGCTATTGCAAACCGATGCCAAGCTTACTACCAAAGAAATTGCTCTAAAAACCGGACTTTCTGCTACTGCGGTATTTGAACGTGTAAAAAAATTAGAACGAACCAAAGTGATTACTGGTTACACTGCAATTTTGGATACGAATTTAATCGAAAGAAACTTTGCAGTGTATTGTTTTGTCAAATTATTACAACACACCAAAGAATACGTGTTGAATTTTGAACGTCAAGCTTCTAAATTACCGGAAGTTTTGGAGTGTTTTCACGTGAGTGGTGATTACGACTATATTTTAAAAATCCACGTAAAAGACATGCAAGAATACCGGAATTTTATGGTTTCCAAACTTACCAATATCGATGGGATTGGCAGTACGCATAGTTCATTCGTAATAAACGAAGTTAAATACAGCAGAGTTTTTGATTTGGACAATGCTTCTATTTAACATTCTTTTCAGACTTCGTAGTGGGTATTGCTCTAATTTTACCTATTCAAACAATACAAAAAAACAAAAATGAAAATAGCCATTGTATGTTATCCAACTTATGGAGGTAGTGGAGTAGTTGCCACCGAATTAGGATTGGAATTGGCAAAAAAAGGTCACGAAATTCACTTTATCACCTATAAACAACCGGTTCGATTGGCATTACTTAGTCAAAATGTGCATTACCACGAGGTAAATGTACCTGAATATGCCTTGTTTCATTACCAGCCTTATGAGTTGGCATTGTCCAGCAAGTTGGTAGATATGGTTAAGTTACATGGTATTGAAATTTTACATGTGCACTATGCCATTCCGCATGCTTATGCAGGCTACATGGCAAAGCAAATGTTAAAAGAACAAGGCATTGAGATTCCAATGATTACTACCCTGCATGGTACTGACATTACTTTGGTAGGAAGTCATCCTTACTACAAACCAGCGGTTAATTTTAGCATCAACCAATCGGATTATGTGACTTCTGTTTCGGAAAGTTTGAAAAAAGATACCAATGCCTTTTTCAAAATCAATAAAGAAATAGAAGTAATTCCGAATTTTATTGAAATTGAAGTTGCCCAATCACATCAATTTACCAATTGTCAACGAGATTTGATGGCAAAACCATCAGAAAAAATCATCACCCATATCAGTAATTTTCGCAAAGTAAAACGCATCCCCGATGTGATTAAAATTTTTCATCAAATTCAACAACAAATTCCTGCAAAATTAATGATGGTAGGGGATGGTCCTGAAAAAGAAAAAGCGGAATATTTATGTGAGGAATTAGGAATTTCTAACCAAGTAATCTTTTTTGGAAATACCCAAGAAATTGACAAAATATTGTGTTTTACCGATTTGTTTTTGTTGCCTTCCGAAACCGAAAGTTTTGGGTTGGCTGCATTAGAAGCTATGGCATGTGGAGTACCTGTAATTTCCAGTAATACAGGAGGTTTGCCGGAAGTAAATTTACATGGTTTTAGTGGGTTTTTATCCAATGTTGGAGATGTTTCGCGAATGGCTAGCTTTGGAGTAGAAATTTTAAAAGAAGAAAAATTGCACCAGCAATTCAAAAAACAAGCTTTGGAAAGGGCCAAAGAATTTGATATTTATAAAATATTACCCATGTACGAAGCGTTATACGAAAAAGCATTATCCAATAAAAAATGAGAAAATTCTTTTGTACCATTTTACTGATGTCTTTCGTGTTTGGCTGTAAGTCAACCCCAAAAAGCACCGGTGCTTTTGAAATTATTTTTCAAGATGCTTATGCCGGGGGAAATTTCGAATTTTATGAATTCATAACAGAGCCCAATGAATTTCAAATGTTATTAAAGGACAAACGATTTAAAAAGAAACTACATCCGGACGATATTAAAAAAAGCAATTTTGTGTTGTTGAATATGGGGGAAAAAAATACAGGAGGATATGAAATTTCAGTAAAAAATGTGAAACTTACTAAAGACAAAGTGTTGGTTTACATTGACAAGAAACAACCAAAAGGAGGTGAAAACATTACCATGGCTTTGACATATCCATTTTGTTTGGTAAAAATTAACTCCAAAAAGCCCATTGAATTTATCGAAGATTAAGCATTAATAAGCTTATAAACTACCTTAGCAAATCTTTCCAAAATTTTACCCAAAATATTAGGGCATCCTTGTAGGTTGCCTTATTTTTGTGCTGCTTTTTTATTTTTGATTTTAAGAAGAATTAGTTAATCTGATTACCTTAATAAAATCATCCAAATAATAGCATCTACTAACTATTATTTCCATGAAATTCAAAATTACTTCCTTTTTGTATTCCACTCGTTTGATGGCATTTTTGTTTATTTTCTTTGCCATTGCTATGGCAGCAGGAACTTTTATTGAGAGTGCTTACAATACCGATACTGCCCGAATTTATGTGTACAATGCATGGTGGTTTGAACTCATTATGTTGTTTTTTGTCATCAACTTTTTTGGAAACATCAAAAGATACCAATTATACAAAAAGGAAAAATGGGCTACTTTGTTGTTGCATCTTTCTTTTATCCTGATTTTGGTAGGAGCTTTTATTACCAGATACATTAGCTTTGAAGGCATCATGCCAATCAAAGAAGGAACTGCGGAAAGTACTTTTTATTCAGATAAAACCTATCTAACTGTTTATGTAGACGGGCAAGTGGATGGAGAAATGAAACGTAAGTCGTTTTACAAACCATTGTTGTTATCTGCCGTTGCAAACAACCATTTTTCTTTTAACAACCAATTCAACCGACAAAAATTTGAAATCCGTTACAAAGATTTCATTATGAATGGGGTAGAGGAACTTAAAGCCGATCCAAACGGAAAAAAATATTTGAAATTAGTAGAATCCTCTACCGGTAGCAGAAGAGAAATTTGGTTAGAAGAAGGTACGATTCAAAATATCCAAAATGTGTTGATTGCTTTTAACCAACCTACTGAAGGTGCCATTAATATTACCGAAGATGCCAACGGACAATTGCAATTGCAGTCGGTTTTTGGTGGGGAGTATATGACCATGGCTACCCAAGCAACTGGTTTGGTAGTTAAAGACGAATTACAACCTTTGCAACTTCGATCGTTGTACCAAGTAGCAGGATTGCAATTTGTTTTTCCAGAACCAGTTACCAAAGGCACCAAGCAATGGGTTTCAAACAACGATTGGAAAGACAAAGAAACAGATGATATTTTGTTGGTTGATGTGATTTATGGCAACGAACAAAAAACACTAACCTTGCAAGGTGCTGGTGGAAAAATGGGCATACCGCAATCGGTAACTTTAGGTAATTTGGATTTTACCATCCTATTTGGTAGTAAGGTTTACGAACTTCCATTTAAAGTAAAATTAAACGATTTTATTGCAGAGAGATACCCCGGAACCATCAACAACTACAAATCTTTTGAAAGTAAAGTCACCATTCAAGACCAAGAAAAAAGCAAAGAGTTTGATGCCAGAATCTTTATGAATAACATTTTAGATTACAGAGGATATAGATTTTTTCAAGCCTCATTTTTTCCTGATGAAACTGGTACGGTATTGTCAGTAAACCATGATCAAATTGGTACATGGCTCACTTATTTAGGTTATTTTTTATTGTATTTTGGTTTGATGATGATATTGTTTGATAAAAACACACGATTCCAGAGTTTAAGAGAAAAGTTAGAGCAAGTAAAAGCCAAAAAAGCAACTTTAGGTTTGTTTTTATTTTTAGGATTATCCGTTGCTGCTCAACACAACCATGCTTCGCAACAAGCACCTCCGTTGGCAGAAATTGAAAAGTTTTTATTTGATCGTATGGCTTCTGAAGCACATGCAGCCAAATTTGGGGCATTGGTGATCCAAGACCAAGGGGGTAGGATGAAGCCTGTAAATACATTCTCCTCTGAATTGTTACGTAAAGTAAGCAAAAGTGATCATTACAAAAATTTCAATTCCGATCAGGTGTTTTTATCAATGGTGCAATATCCAAGGTATTGGATGGAAGTACCTTTGGTATATGTGAAAAAGCAAAACGATAGTTTGCGAAAAATTCTAAAAATTGATAGCAAAGAAAAGTACATCCCGTTTATCAAATTTTTTGATGAAGAAGGGAACTACAAATTGGCAAATTATGTGGAAGAGGCTACTCGTGCTACTGTACCCAACCAATTTCAAAAAGATTTTATTGAAGTCAATAAAAGGGTAGTGCTGTTAAATACAGCTTTTTCAGGGACTATTTTACGTGTATTTCCTATCCCAAATGATGAGAATAACACTTGGGTTTCCTTTGCTGAATCAGCAGAAATTACCCAAGAAGATGTGACCATTATTCGCAAAATCATGCCTTTGTATTTCATGGAATTGGAAACTGCAGTAAAAAAAGCCAATTACCAAAAAGCAGATGAGATAATAGAAGGTTTAAACAATTACCAGAAAAAGTTTGGTGCAGATGTCCGACCAACCGACCAAAAGATAAAATCCGAAATTTTATACAACAAATACGATATCTTCAAAAAACTGTTCTCATGGTATATGATAGCAGGTGTTTTGATGCTTTTATTGGCCATAGCACATTTGCTTACTCCAAAAAAAGCAATCCATTACGGCATTCAATTCTTCCATGGTTTGATCATTCTTTTCTTTGTGTTACACACTTTTGGATTGATAGCCAGATGGTATATTTCCGGGCATGCTCCGTGGAGTGATGCCTACGAATCCATGATTTATGTGGCATGGGCAACCATTTTCTTTACCCTTGCTTTTGGAAGAAAATCTAAATTAACCGTAGCCTCCGGTACGTTTGTAGCTTCGATGATTTTGATGATTGCTCATTGGAATTGGACCGATCCTGCCATTGCCAACTTGCAACCGGTATTAGATTCTTATTGGTTAATGATTCACGTGGCAGTAATTGTGGCAAGTTATGGTCCATTTGCACTTGGGTTTATTTTAGGTTTGGTGTCGTTGGTATTGATTTTACTAACAACCGAAAAAAACAAAGCCAAGATGAAATTAAACATCCAAGAAATTACTTATGTAAACGAAATGGCTCTTACCATAGGTTTGATCATGCTTACCATTGGAAACTTTTTAGGCGGACAATGGGCCAACGAAAGTTGGGGTAGATATTGGGGTTGGGACCCAAAAGAAACCTGGGCTTTGATAAGTATCATGGTGTATGCGTTTGTAATTCACGCTCGTTTTGTGCCATTCTTTAGAGGGTTGTATGCTTATAATGTAATGAGTGTATTTGCTTTTGCATCTATATTAATGACCTACTTTGGAGTTAACTTTTATTTGGTAGGTTTGCATTCGTATGCAAGTGGTGATAAAGTGATTACTCCAAATTTTGTGTACATTACGGTTGCATCCGTAACATTACTTTCGGTGGTAACTTATTGGAAGTACAAAAAACTAAATAGGTTAAAATAGACAAATGTTAGCAGCTTATTAAAGTTAGCATTACAAGAATACTTTGAAAAGAATTTGTTTACATTTGATAAAAAATGATGAAACATATGAGAAAATTAATTTTTACATTGGCATTGGTAGGATTGTTTAGTTGTCAGAACAAAGCACAATCTAACTCTGATTCTCCAAACATCACGATTCAACAACAAAATATGGAAAAGCAAAGCATTTATCAGTTTGTAGTAAACGACATCAACGGAAAAGAGTTTGATTTTTCTTCTTTAAAAGGAAAGAAAATTTTAGTGGTAAATACTGCCTCCAAATGTGGATTGACCCCACAATACAAAGAATTGCAAGCTTTGTATGAAAAGTATGCAGAAAATGGATTGGTTATCGTTGGCTTTCCTGCTAATAATTTCATGGGACAAGAACCAGGAAGTAATGAAGAAATTGCAGAATTTTGCCAAGCTAATTATGGGGTGACCTTCCCGATGATGGAAAAAATTTCGGTGCAAGGAAAAGACATGCACCCTTTGTATGCATTTTTAACCCAAAAGGATTTGAACGGACATTCAGATTCCAAAGTAGAGTGGAATTTTCAAAAATATTTGATTAATGAAGAAGGCTATTTGGTGGAAGTTTTTAGTCCACGAACCAAACCAATGGACGAGAAGATTTTAAAAGCATTGCAATAAAAATAACAAGCTGTTCCTTAAAGAGCAGCTTTTTTTAAAACATACCAATGAAAGACCTAAGCGATTACAGAAAATCTTACGAAAAAAAGGCTTTGTTAGAAACCGATGTGCCGGAAGATCCGATGCAATTATTTAAACAATGGTTTCATGAAGTGGAAGATTTTGGAGGATTAGAAGAAGTAAATGCCATGACAGTGGTAACCAATGGCTTGGATGGTTTTCCGAAATCAAGAATTGTATTACTCAAACAATTTACTTACGAAGGTTTTGTGTTTTACACCAATTATTTGTCTGAAAAAGGAAAAGCAATCGAAGCCAACCCAAGAGTAGCATTGTCCTTTTTTTGGCCAACTTTAGAACGTCAGGTAATCATCAAAGGAATGGCTGAAAAAATTGCACCCAATCTTTCAGATGGGTATTTTGAAAGCAGACCACTTGGCAGTCAACTCGGAGCTATTGTGTCTCCACAAAGTCAAATAATTCCGAATAGAGAATTCTTAGAAAATCAATTAAAAGAACTAGAAGCATCTGCCCAGAGTACTACCGTACAACGACCTGCACATTGGGGTGGGTATTTGGTTCGACCTATTTCGGTAGAATTTTGGCAAGGCAGACCCAATCGTTTGCACGACCGTTTGCGATACTCTGTACAAAACGATTTTAGTTGGAAATTAGAAAGATTGGCTCCGTAAATTAATTTGCGGTTGTTTAGTGCGTAGTGAATATCTGTCATGCTATACTTATTTACTTCGTCCATTTTCTATTCACGGGTCAGCATCTCTCGATATTCTAAATACAACTAAATAGATTCCGAAACAAGTTCGGAATGACAATGGGATAGGTGTGTAGTTTTCGTTTTTTTAAGCAGCTCTGACATGCCATTAAGCCTTGTCATCCTGAACTCGGAACAACATCAACTTTTCTCATTCATTAGACGCTTGTATAAGCATGTCAACAAACTAATTATCCATTCTATTGGATATAGTATATAATAAAGATTTTACTAAATTTGAGCAAAAGCACCACTAACGTTCTTCTTGAGCTAATCCAACTAATATAGTAAATGATTATGCAATTAAGAAAGGTTTACTACATGGAATTAGTGTTTATAAATTTTTTAAATTGTGAAATCATACAAAAGGATTGACTTCGCTGAACTTCATTTCATGTGGAAGCGTGGGCAGTTAGCTGGGTGGATTTATGGTTGACAGAATTCATAACAAATAAAAATTTTAAAAATGTTTCAATTAGTAGAGTTTTATGTGAATGTAATAAATTATTGTGTCTTTAAATTTTTGAATAGACTATCAAAAACTATTGACAAATTAAACCCAATTATGTATTTTGATAGAATACCAAGGATAAAAAGAAATTTTGAAAAACATAATACTTCATTAACGGAAATTGTTAATAAAACTTGGTTAGACGAAAATACTGGATTTAATATTATGTATTCTACTGCAGCAGTTACCTTTATTTTATATTTAATCATAAGTTGCATATTTTTGTTTATTTATGATTTTTTTAGATTGGAATCATTTTTTACTTGGGAAATTGTAGCTATTATTTCTGTAATCCCAGCATATTTAATTTATCATTTTGCTATTGATAAAAACCAAAAATATATTTTGTATTTTAGGAAGTTTGATAAAAAAACTAAAGAAATCAAAAGAGGTTATGCTATTTTTTCATTTTTAATTATTTTATTTTCTATTCTTATGTTTATTTTAAGTTTTCAATTTATTTAAAAATTAACCACCTAAGGCACTCCTATTCAGACAACTATCTATACCTAACTTCGATGGAAATATTATAGCATTATGATTCAGATAGCTATCTGTAGCTGGAACAGATGTAACTTGGACAAACAAAAATGGGATTTGGCACTCGGATACAGGTTTGATATTAAGACCAAGTGGAAATGGTTGGATTTTGTGGGAACCCTTTTCAAGTGCTGAGGAATTAACAGATTCAGGTAGTGAATTGGGAGGTGTAATATCTGGAATGAGAAAAATTTTTATTAGTATTGATGCCGGTGGGAGTGGAAATGGAAATAAGGTTGCTGAAATAGCATTAAGTTATAAAGGTGATTTAAGAAAATATTCTCTATCAGATATACCAGGAACTATTGATTGTTCAAGATTAACAAGAGAAATTGCATCTAAGGCAGGTTATTCAATACCACGCACAGCTTTTGAACAGGCACAATGGTTTAAAAAAAATGGATATTGGTCTTCACAACTTTCAGATACTAAACTTGGAGATCATATTTTCTGGCTTAGAGGTAAAAATGCTTATCATACAGGGATTGTAGTAGATATTAGTGATGCAGGAGGAGTGTCTGAAATACAAGCTCAAGTTAATGGCTATAATCCTGGTTCAATAAAAATACATTTATTAATGCCCAGTGGTCAGATAAGAGGTTTTGGGCAACCATTTGTTGGTGTAGGAAGAGTTAATTAATTTAAATTTAAAAAATGAAAGCAAAGAAACTTTTTAAATTTTTAATTGTTATTTTTATAATTATTAGTTGCAATAAAAGTAACTCAAATAAGGTAGTTGATGATATTGAACATGATGTTAGCAATTATAAGGACAAAAATATTCATAAAAGTGATTTTAATTTAGTTGGTACAAAGTGGATAATTGGAGGTGAAGGAATTAATGGAGAAAATCCTGACACAATTCATTTTTTAAGTAATGTAACAATGAAATATATTAGCTCTGAGAAATTATCAGAAATGACATATACTTTTAAGAATGATACATTAATTTATTCTGACAGAACATTTGAATACGATATAGAATTAAAAAAAGAAATAATTACAGAAAACATAAATAAGCTTGTTTTAAAGAATAACAAATTTTATAAATTCTACTACAAAACAAGGATCAATAATAAGGATACAATTTTTGATTTGAGTAGTACTAGTGTTTTTTCTAGAGTTAAATAATTATATCGTATAGTATTAAAAAGTTTTTTTAATAAGTTTAGGATTTAAAGAGTTAACTAATACTAATTATCAAAAAGGTGATATTGTTATGATGCAGGGATACCCGGGAGGTCGTTCAGACAATAACGGAGTTCCATATGGTCATATTGCAATGTTTAGTGAAAACCAATGGGTTTCTTATTGGTATCAAATTAGTATTCATGCAAACTCATCCTATCTTAATTTTAATCCTACACACTTTATTTACAGGTTTATTTAATTTAAATTAGGTATTATGATTAAAAATTTATTCATTTTTTGGTTTTTCATTTTTATTATCAATTTATCATGTGATAATAAATCAGAAAGTAAAATTATTAAAAAAGACACTACAAGGGTTGTTAATGATATGATAATCAATTTAGAAAACAAAATAGATGAAAAAGAAGACACTGAAAAAGAATGGTTAGTAAATTTTTATAAAAATTATATTAGTTTCTATATAAATTCACCCAATAGACTTAATAAAGCTAAACTTCCACTTTTTTTTAAACAATTAGATTCAATAAAAAAAAAACATTGTACCGAAAGCTTTTATTTAAAACAAAAGGAAAATGAAATTGTGAGTGATTTTGACTACATTACTAATAACGAATTTTTATGCACACAGTCACTTAATAGCTTAGAAGTATTTAAAAAAATCAATGAAAATGATGTTTACATAGTTTCTTTTATTGCAGAGTATCCAAAAAATGAAAATGAATCAGAATATAAGAAGATTTCGTTTGAAGCAACTGTAATTAATAATAATGGAGTTTACAAAATATCAAAAACGTGTTGTTTTTAAACTTATAATTTAAAAGCAATCCTTGCTATATCGGTTGGTTTATCCGTTGGTGGTTGTTTGGAAGTAGGTGTTTATTTTGCTGCTTTTACTTCAGCCTCAAATTTTAACTGATACCTAGGCTCCCCCCCGCTGGTGCACGAATCATTTCCCTATAAGCCAGGTGATGGATTTTATTATTACGAACAATATAGTGTAGTAGATAAACATAAATACAAATGGAATGATGAAACACAGCAATATGACTTTGGTGGTGCAGGAGTGAAACTAAAAAAAGTGTATGTTTATGTGGATAACACTACTGATGCTAAGTTTAATAAATTTTTACAAACTTTTGGTTTATTAACATCTAGTGTTGGGGAATATGGTTAAAGATGGTTAGAAAGTGGTGCTTATAAACAAACAAATGGGAATGTTGGTAATTTTCTTGATAGACCATATAACAAACTCTCAAGTAATGCTAAATGGAAGTTTAATGCAGCAAATAGTTTAAAACAAATTGGAGGTGTTGGTAATCTGGTTGCTGGTGGTACTATAGTTTATGATATTCTTGACGATGGTCATCTTAGAACATCATCAATAGTAAACGGGGTTCTATTAGGAGCAAGCATATTATTTCCCCCTACTGCAATTTTTGTTGTGGGTTATGGAGTTGCAGATTTAATTTTTAATATTAGCAGTAATATAGATAATAATCATGGTGGTGTTCAAATCTTTAATAAATAAATATTTTCAATATTTTATAAAGATTAATTATTTTGCACAAAAATTTTTTGGTTGGAAGGAATTTCCTATCCAAGGATTAAGAACATTTGTGGTAACAAAAATTTTTTTTTACAGTTCTGGTTTTACAGCAGCTATAGCTCTATTTTCTTTCAGGGAACTTACAATGTTTATATATATAATTTATGGTGTTTTTTACTTTTTATTTTTACAAAATAAAATTGAAATGAAGCTAGAAAAATTTGTAGATTTCCAAAATTTAGATGAAGAATATTCTAAAACAAGTACTTTAAAAAAAGTAATTTTTACAATAATTTCATTTTGTTCTATTATTATGAATGTAGTTGGTATGGTATTAATTATTTATTTTTATAGTAGATTTTTTCAATGAGGTTTTAATAAATAAAAATTCATTACTATCAGGCTTTTCAACGTATAAACAAATAAACACATAAACAATAATTTGTTAATCGATGGTCGACAATCGATAATCGACTCAACGACTCAATACATTTACCTAACCTTATTTTAACTTTCGCTTAAAATTGTATTTTTGCTTCAAATTTTTCAAGAAGCATGTGGACTCGTAGGTCTGAATATGTAGTTTTATTATATCGATTATTCATCGCATTTATATTATACTCCATAGCCAGAGGTTTATTTATTTACTTTAACCAATCGCATTTGTTTATCCAATCAACAGAAGATTTGCAAAAAATCATGTGGTTGGGAGTTCGTTTTGATATGGTAGCCATTTTATATGTGAATTTGGCCTTTATCACCGTATCTATTTTACCTATTACGACATTTAGAACCGAAAAATTTCAACGATTTTTATTGGTATTTTACTTTATAAGTAACCTAGCTTGGTATGCAACTAATTTTATCGACTTTATTTATTACGGATTTGTGTATACCCGAAGTAGTAGCAATATTTTGGAAAGTGTGGAGCATGAAAGCAATAAGCTGCAACTTTTGTTCAACTTTGTAACTTCTTATTGGTATGTATTTTTGTTATTTGTGCTATGTGCTCTGCTCTGGGTATTTTTATATCGCTTGGTGCCGTTAAAAAAAGCAGAATATCTGTACACCAAAAAAGAGAAAATTTATTCCATTATTTTACTTTGTTTGATTGCTCCGATAGTAGTGGCAGGGATTAGAGGTGATTTACGTAAAAGTACCCGTCCGCTTACATTGATTGATGCCAATCGGTATGTAAACCATTTAAACCATGCAGATGCGGTTTTAAATACCCCATTTGCCATTATGAGAACGTTGGATAAAAATACCTTTCAAAAAAAGGATTGGTTTACCAGAGAGGAGCTTCACGATTTGATTGAGCCTATTAAATATTACAAGAATTATCCGGAAACTCAGCCCAATGTTGTAGTGATTATTTTAGAAAGCTTTGGAAGGGAGTATTTAAGAAGTTTTCAACACGATAGGGTTTCTAAGAAGTATGAGTCGTACACTCCATTTATCGATTCCTTGGCACAACACAGTTTGATTTTTCGAAATGCATATGCCAACGGATACAAATCCATTCATGCCATGTCGTCTGTTTTGGCAGGCATACCTTCTTTTAAAACAGCATTTACATCTTCGTCTTATGTAAACCAACCACATCAATCGTTGGTAAGTATTTTAAAAGATAAAGGGTATGAAACTTCATTTTTTCATGGAGCACCCAATGGCTCCATGGGGTTTTTAGGTTATGCCAATATTTTAGGGTTTGACCATTACTATGGCAAGGATGAGTTTAATAATAATGACGAGTTTGATGGTACTTGGGCTATTTGGGACGAGCCCTTTTTTCAGTTTATGAAGCAAAAGTTAGACGAAAAAAGGCAACCATTTTTTGCAACCATGTTTACAGCAAGTTCTCATGAACCTTTTCAATTTCCGGAAAAGTATGAAGGAAAATTTCCAAAAGGACATTTGCAAATACACCCCTGTATAGCTTATACAGATTACAGTTTGAAACAATTTTTTGAAGCTGCCAAAAAAACAGATTGGTACCAAAATACTTTGTTTGTCATGGTTGCGGATCATGCCAATGAAGTTTATTACAAGCGATACAATGAAGCCATCAATCGTGCTGCCATTCCAATTTTAATTTTTGATCCTAACGGAAAATGGAAAGGGAAAAACGACGATTTGGCTCAGCAAATAGACATTTACCCAACCATTTTAGATATGATGGGGCACCCAAAACCATTTAGAAGTTGGGGCAGAAGTTTGATTTCAGATAAAAATGCCCCATTTTCGTTGGTGTTTATCAACGATTTGTACATTTTTCAAACCGAAAAAAATATTTTGGTTTTTGATGGAGAAAAAACCATAGGTTGGTACAAAATAGAGGACAAGGAGATGAAAAAAAACCTGCTTAAAAAAGCAGGCACTAGTTATTTAGCAACTGAAAAAAAATGTAAAGCGTTTATCCAAGCCTATTACAACAATATTCTGGACAAAGAAATTTAGTTTTCAGCTCTCTATTAATTTTTAAACCTTTAAAATATAATTTACCAATACTAAGAATGTTCTGAGTACATATTAAACTCTGCAACTCTGCAGTAAAAAAATCAATTTAAGATCCATGTACTGAAATCCAAAAATTATCGGAAGCAGAGATAATTAAGAAATGGGTAAATTAACTATTAATTGTTTTCATTTTGCCCCATCATCATCAAATAGGCTTTTAAAAATCGGTCAATTTCTCCATTCATTACAGCATCAACATCACTAGTTTCCTCGCTGGTTCTCACATCTTTTACCAATTTGTATGGATGCATTACGTAGTTTCGAATTTGCGAACCCCATTCAATTTTCATTTTTCCGGCTTCGATTTCTTCTCTTTGGGCCAATTTCTTTTTCAACTCAATTTCATACAATTGCGACTTCAACATTTGCATGGCTCTTTCGCGGTTGTCGTGTTGTGAACGGGTTTCGGAACACGAAATTTGTATTCCCGAAGGTTTGTGGGTTAATTGTACTTTGGTTTCTACCTTGTTTACATTTTGCCCACCAGCACCACTTGAACGAGCAGTAGTAATTTCAATATCAGCCGGGTTGATTTCAATTTCTATGGTATCATCTACCAAAGGATATACGTAAACCGAAACAAAGGAAGTGTGTCGTTTGGCATTACTATCAAAAGGAGATATTCGTACCAATCGATGCACGCCATTTTCGCCTTTTAAATAACCAAAAGCAAAATCGCCTTCAATTTCTAAGGTTACGGTTTTAACCCCAGCTACATCGCCTTCCTGAAAGTTTAATTCACGTATTTGATAGCCTTCTTTTTCAGCCCACATCATGTACATACGCATTAACATCGAAGCCCAATCACAACTTTCGGTACCTCCGGCACCAGCCGTGATTTGTAAAACTGCACTTAAATTATCGCCTTCTTCCGATAACATGTTTTTAAATTCGATGTTTTCGAGTAGGGTAATTAATTCTTGGTGGTGGGTGTCCACTTCATTCTCGGTAACTTCTCCCTCTTTGTAAAATTCAATCAGAAGCTGTAATTCTTCATATAAATTCAACAGTTTTTGGTAGTCATCTACCCATTTTTTCTTGGATTTCAGAATTTTTACAATCACTTCTGCTTCTTTCGGATTATTCCAAAAGTCGGGAGAGAAAGTCTTTTCTTCTTCGTTTGCTATTTCAATCAGTTTCTGATCGATGTCAAAGATACCTCCTTAACGCACCAAGGCGATCCATGAGGTCTTTCATCTGTTCGGTGTGGACCATAATTATTTTGTATTTTTGAGTCGCAAATATACGTGTTACTTTTTTGTTATGGAAATCAATTTGATTAGCGATACCGTTACCCGACCTACTGAAGGTATGATGAAAGCCATGATGCAGGCCAAAGTAGGAGATGATGTGTTTAAGCAAGACCCCACGGTGAATGAATTAGAAGAGTTGGTAGCCGAAGTTTTTGGGATGGAAGCTGCATTGTTTTTTCCGTCAGGTACTATGGCCAACCAAACAGCGATTAAATTATTAACCCAACCTGGTGATGAGTTGATTGCAGATCACTATGCACATATTTACAATTATGAAGGTGGAGGGGTTTCTTTTAATTCGGGAGTAAGTTGTAGATTGATTACCGGAGATAGAGGAAAAATTACCGCTTCGCAAGTAGAAGCCAATATCAATCCACCAGATTTTTACCATAGTCCGCTAACCACTCTGGTAAGTTTGGAAAACACTACCAACAAAGGAGGAGGAGCGTGCTATGACATGGATGAAATTTTAGCGATAAAAAATGTTTGTGACCAACATGGTTTAAAATATCACTTAGATGGTGCAAGATTATGGAATGCATTGATTGCCAAAAACCAACATCCTAAACAATACGGAGCAGTTTTTGATACCATTTCGGTGTGCTTATCCAAAGGATTAGGAGCTCCGGTGGGTTCTGTTTTGATTTCTAGTAAAGAAAATATCCAAAAGGCCATTCGAGTTCGTAAAATATTTGGAGGAGGCATGCGTCAAGCCGGGTATTTGGCAGCAGCAGGAATTTATGCTTTGGAACATCATATCGAACGTTTGTCGGAAGACCATCGCAGGGCCAAAGAATTAGAAACGGTTTTAAAAACCTTGCCTTGGGTAGCTAAAGTAGAACCGGTGGAGACCAATATTGTGATTTTTTCATTGCAACAAGGCATTGAAGATGCCAATTTTATGCAATTGCTCAAGCAAAAAAATATTTTGATTAGTTCTTTAGGAAAATCCAAATTACGTATTGTGACACACTTAGATTACAAACAAGTGATGCATGAATATGTGTTAGAAGTAATGCAAAAATTAGAAATCCCAGGATTTAATTGATGAATTGGCTCGATTACATTGCAGAATTCCGAAACATCATCGATTTGTTGGGAACCTTAGCTTTTGCCATTAGTGGTATTCGCTTGGCTTCGCAAAAGCAAATGGATTGGTTTGGAGCCTACATAATAGGTTTGGTAACTGCCATAGGTGGCGGAACCGTTAGAGATTTGTTGTTAGGGGTCACTCCTTTTTGGATGATGCAAGAGTCGTACGTAATTGTAACCGGTGTTGCATTGTTTTTAACAGTGGTATTGCAACAAAAAATTTTTAAATTAGGGCAAACTTTGTTTTTGTTTGATACCATTGGTTTGGGATTGTTCACCATGGTTGGTGTAATGAAAACCGAAGATTTGGGTTTTCCAATTTGGGTTTGTATTGCTATGGGTACTATTACCGGCTCTGTAGGAGGGGTGCTAAGAGATGTATTGATAAATGAAGTGCCATTGCTTTTTAGAAAAGATATTTATGCATTGACCTCTGTTGCTGGAGGAAGTGTATATTTTCTTGGAAAATATTTGCAGTTTTCAAGTTTTGAAACTTCCTTAGTAGGAGCAGTTGTTATTATTGTTTTACGGTTATTGGTTGTAAAATTTCATTGGCAATTGCCGGTCTTGAAAATTAACCAATAGCAAAAAAAAACCGCCTCAATTGAAACGGTCTTTGTTATTTATATTTTGGTTATTTTTTAGTTGCATTGGTGTATAATTCTGCAACCTTACTCCAATTAACAACTTGGAAGAAGTTTTCTAAATAATCTTTTCTCTTGTTTTGGTATTTCAAATAGTATGCATGTTCCCAAACATCTACACATAAAATTGGAGAACCACCTTTACCACCTAATTTTTTCATTAATGGATTGTCTTGGTTAGGTGTAGAAACAATGGTTAATTTACCAGAAGCATCACTCATTAACCAAGCCCATCCTGAACCAAATTGTTTCATGGCTGCATCAGAAAATTGCATTTTAAACTCATCTATAGAACCAAAATCTCTATTGATAGCATCTAATAAAGCTCCTTCCGGATTTTGTCCGTTGTTTACTTTTAGCAATTGCCAAAACAAATTGTGGTTATAATAACCTCCTGCATTATTTCTAACTGCTCCATTGCTGGCATCTACCGATTCTAAAATTTGTTCAATACTCATGTTAGCCATAGGAGTATCTTTAATAGCCTCGTTTAATTTATTGGCATAACCTAAATGGTGCTTTGAAAAGTGAATTTCCATGGTACGAGCATCCATAAATGGCTCTAAAGCATCATATGCGTATGGCAATGCAATCATATCAAAGGTACCACCTTCATCCACCTTTACATCATTCGGGTTGCCTAATTCAGTACTAACTGATTCTTTTTCAGGAAGAGGTACATCTACTACTTCTTCTAATTTTTTACTTTCTCCACAGCTTTGCAACAAGGCAAAAGTAAGTGCAATCATTGAAATGGTAATCTTTTTCATCTTTTAGGAATGTTAGTTATTAGAATAGTTTTTTAAAGTTTCGTTTACTAAATCGATGTATAATTTTTTGGCATCCTCTGCATTTAAATCGCTTAACTGAAGCAATGCATTCATTTTAAAAGCGTTTCGCAGGTCGTTCTCTTCAATTGGTCTAAAAAAATCTTGACGGTTATTGGTGGCAATTTTATAATATGCATAAAATTTTAACATGGTGTCAGGAGGCAATTTAAAATCGATATTGGAAGCTTTTTGATAAGCTTCTTCAAATAATCGATCTAATTCCTCTACATTCATTTTTTTTCCGAAATTATGGTAATTCCACCTTTTACGGTTTGGTTTAACTGAACATTAACCTTTGAGCCAATTGGCAAGAATAAATCCACTCTCGAACCAAATTTGATAAAACCAGCATCGGTACCTTGCACCACTTGCTGTCCCTCTTTGGCATAATTAACAATTCTACGTGCCAATGCTCCAGCAATTTGACGATACAAGACTTTACCAAAAGTTTCATTTTCAATTACAACGGTTGTTCTTTCGTTTTCGGTACTTGCTTTGGGGTGCCATGCTACCAAATATTTCCCAGGATGGTATTTGCTAAAAGCAATTTTCCCACCCATGGCATATCTGGTCACGTGTACATTGATAGGCGACATAAATATCGATACTTGCAGTCGTTGGTCTTTAAAGTATTCTTCTTCATAAACTTCTTCAATTACTACGACCTTCCCATCCACAGGTGCAATAATATGATTTTCATTGATTTGGGTATATCTTCTTGGGTTTCTAAAAAATTGCAAGATTAAGATCAAAAAAATTAAAGCCAATACTTGAATGCTTTTTTGTAGCCAAAAGAAATCTGATAAAAAGGCATCAGATGCAAAAATGATGATTGCAGTTAGGGTAGTGGCTCCTAAAATTATTTTGGCTCCTTCCGGATGAAATCTAAGAAACATAGCGTAGAATTATAAAAAACAAATATAAGAAAGGTGCAGCAAATATGATGCTGTCTAATCGGTCTAAAATACCACCATGCCCGGGCATGATGTTGCCACTGTCTTTTACATTGGCAATTCTCTTGAGTTTGCTTTCAAACAAATCTCCTAAAGTGCCAAAAATACAAATGATGATGGCAATACCTCCCCAAATAAACAATGAGGCTTCGGTAAAATACTTGGCTATTAACAAGCCTGCTCCAAAAGTAAATAAGCAACCTCCGATGAATCCTTCAATGGTTTTTTTTGGTGATATTCGTTCTAAAAGTTTATGCTTTCCGATAGATTTTCCAACAATAAATGCAAAAGTATCTTGGGTCCAAATGAGAACAAATATTCCTATCAATATTTTTGGGTTATATCCTTTGATTCCCATTGGGATTTTAGACAATAACACAAAAGGGATAATGACATATCCTATTAAATACAAAAACTTTTCAAATTTGGAAATATGGGTTTTTTCTGAAAACAAAAAATAAATACCATACAAACAAATTGCAACAGAAAACCAAGTAATCACCTCCCAATACATGTTTTGAATGGCATATTTATTAAAGAAAACATAGAACAAGGTTCCTGTAATAATACTTGGTATGTATGGGATTTTTACCAATTTGGTGTATTCATACACTGATACGATTAAAAAGAAAGCGAATAATGCCAAAAAAGTTTCGTGAGAATACAACTCACAAAAAAGTAAAATAAAAACGTACAAAAATCCGGAAAATCCTCTTCGGAGTAGTTCTTGCATTTTATAAGTCTTCTAGCAACAAGAGGTATAAATTTTTAGAACAACTGCCGTAAGAAAGAAAATTTTCTTGGCTTGCTATGTTGTTCGAAAAATTCTTGATGCTGGTAATGTTACTAGGGTAGTTGGTAACGTATTTCTTTTTAATTTCTCTTAAACCATCTGTTTTGGTGCGAACCAACTGACTGGTTGTTCCGAAAATAATGATATTGGAGGATATTTCGTTTGGTTTAAGATGCTTGATTTGTTTTTCTGACAACACCACACTGCCTTCATCGGCTGTAAGGCTTTCACAAGTACACAAATGAAACTTAGGATTTTTTGCTTCTTGAAAATTTAGTTTATTTTCTTCTAACAGAGAAAATAAAACTGGTTCAAAGCAAGTAGCTTCGCATTCAAACCAGTCGTTTTCTTCTAAAATATTGATAAATTGTTCTTTAACTTCACTTAAAGAATCACAATATAAAAATTTACCACCATTGGCTCTAAAGTTGTGAACAAACAGCTCATCTAATGGTAGGTTAACATCCGGACTATAAGTACTTTTTTCTGAGGAGTCTTGTTCCTCTTCAGAAGACTTAGGTGACTTAAAAAAATTTTTGAAAAAACTCATCGATTAGAAGTTCAAAAATTGCGTTAAAGTCCAAAGATATAAAAATATTAACAAAAGATAAATTATCGCAATTTTTTTATTCTTACTCTTTATCGGTGCTTTCCGATGCAATCACAACTTCAGGAACTACAACTGGTTCAACTTCAAAAGGTCTTTTTCCGAAAATATCTTCCAAATCGTCTTTAAAAATTACTTCTTTCTCTATTAAGATATCAGCCAATTGATTGAGCTTGTCTTTGTTTTCTTGTAATATTTCAATTGCTCTTTGGTATTGACTTTCTATCAAATCAGAAATTTCTTTGTCAATTTTCACCGCAGTTTCTTCTGAATAAGGCTTGGTAAAGCCATATTCCGTTTGCCCTGAAGAATCATAATATGTTACGTTGCCTAAAGCATCATTTAACCCATAAATGGTTACCATGGCTCTGGCTTGTTTGGTCACTTTTTCTAAATCGCTCAAAGCTCCGGTAGAAATGGTGTCAAAAATTACTTTTTCAGCTGCCCTTCCACCCATGGTAGCACACATTTCATCCAACATTTGTTCCGGACGAACAATCAATCTTTCTTCTGGCAAATACCATGCAGCACCTAAGCTTTGACCTCTAGGTACTATAGTTACTTTAACCAATGGGGCAGCATGTTTCAACATCCAACTTACGGTTGCGTGACCAGCTTCGTGAATGGCAATGGCACGTTTTTCTTCTGGTGTAATGATCTTATTTTTCTTTTCTAATCCACCTACAATACGATCTACTGCATCTAAAAAGTCTTGCTTATCCACTGCACTTTTTCCTTTTCTTGCAGCTATCAAGGCAGCTTCGTTACAAACGTTTGCAATATCAGCACCAGAAAAACCAGGTGTTTGTTTGGATAGGAAAGAAATATCTAAAGTTTCACTTACTTTTAAAGGACGCAAATGCACTTGGAAGATTTCTTCTCTCTCTCTTACATCCGGTAAGTCTACATAAATTTGACGGTCAAATCTACCTGCTCTTAATAAAGCTTTGTCCAACACATCTGCACGGTTGGTAGCAGCCATTACAATCACGTTGGTTTTGCTACCAAAACCATCCATTTCTGTTAATAATTGGTTTAGGGTATTTTCTCTTTCATCGTTGGAACCAGAAAAATTATTCTTTCCTCTCGCTTTTCCCACTGCATCAATTTCGTCAATAAAAATAATAGCAGGAGATTTTTCTTTGGCTTGTTTGAACAAATCTCTTACACGAGAAGCACCAACTCCTACAAACATTTCTACAAAATCGGAACCAGTAAGGGAAAAGAAAGGAACTTTGGCTTCACCTGCAACTGCTTTTGCTAACAATGTTTTTCCTGTTCCTGGAGGACCTACTAACAAAGCTCCTTTCGGAATTTTTCCTCCTAAATTGGTGTATTTATCCGGATTTTTTAAGAATTCTACAATTTCTTGAATTTCTTCCTTAGCACCTTCTAAGCCAGCAACATCTTTAAAAGTGACTTTTACATCGTTTTTTTCGTCAAATAATTTTGCCTTTGACTTTCCGATACTAAAAATTTGACCACCCGGGCCACCAGCACCACCCGACATTCTTCGCATGATGATGATCCAAATGACAATAAATAGCAAAATTGGCAACACACTCAACAAAATACCACCCCAATCACTTGTTTTGGTAAACTCGTAATCGTTGATCAAGTTTTCTGATTTGGATTTTTCCAATAATTCCTGAAAATTTTTGAATTCTCCCACATCATCCAACACATAATGAGGGCTATTAGCTGATTTTGCAAAACCAGTTTTGTTGGCTTTTTTATGCTCATCTGATTCTAAAGCTTCTTTCTTCAAAAAAACCAAAGCTGTAGTTTGGTTTTGCACCACTACTTTTTCTACTTGATTTTTTGATAAAATATCGTTGAATTTAGATTTGGTAATTTTTCCTCCTCCATCTTGAAATAAGGAATTACCTTGAATAGATAAAACAAAAAATACTCCAATTACCACTAAATACAATGCCCAAGGATTGATCTTGAAATTTTTAGGAGCATTTGGTTTTTTGTTGTCTTTATTAGGAGTCTCGTTCATAGCAAATTAATTAATAGTTGGTTGGAATAGAAGTAATCTTGGCATCTCCCCAAAGACCTTCGATATTATAAAACTCTCTTACATGTTTTTGAAAAACATGTACCACAATATCTACGTAATCCATCAAAACCCAATCACCTTGGTCGGCACCTTCTACATGCCAAGGTTTGTCCTTGGTTTGTTTTGAAACAATTTTTTGGATAGAATTTACAATAGCATTTACTTGGGTATTAGAAGTACCATTGCAGATGATAAAATAATCGCACACGGTGTTTTCAATTTCTCTTAAGTCCAGAATGTCAATATCGTTTCCTTTTACTTCTTCAATACCTTTGATGATGAGAGATAATAATTCGTCTTTGCTCGATTCGCTTTTGATCATGTATAATATTTATTTTGGCAAATTTATTACTTTTTTACTTTAAATTTGTGGCTTAACACTTCTTTAATCCTCGTTTTTTTCGAGTTCAGTCTTATGTACTTAATCAAACTAGATGCCATAGAATCTACCAACGATTTTTTAAAGCATTTACATACCCAGCAAACTTTACCAAATTACACGGTGGTATGGGCTGCTAACCAAACCAAAGGGAAGGGGCAAATGGGAGCAAATTGGGAAACGGAACCATTTAAAAACCTGACATTTAGTATTTTAATAAAAGAAGTGAATATTGCAAAAGAAAAATTGTTTGATTTAAACAAAATAGTTTCTTTGGCTGTTTTAGAGGTTTTACAAGATTTTAAAATTCAAGATATTAGTGTTAAGTGGCCAAACGACATCTTGTCAGGTAACCAAAAGTTAGGAGGCATTTTAATTGAAAATCAATGGAAAATTTCTGGAGAAATACATACAGTAGTTGGAATTGGATTGAATGTAAACCAAAGAAAATTTGAACAGTTACCACATGCCACTTCTTTACATTTACTGACAAATAAAGAATATGATTTGCAATTTCTTTTAGAATTAATTGTGCAAAAAGTTAAAGAAACTTATGAAAAATATCCATTGTTGAAAAATGAACTATCTAAGACATATTTAGAGCATTTATATAAAAGGAATGTCCCCACTGTTTTTGAAAATCCTTCAGGGCACCGATTCATGGGTATCATACGAGATGTTTTACCTAACGGAAAATTATGGATGGAGTTGGAAGACGACCAATTTCAATCTTTCGAAATCAAAGAAATAAAGATGTTAGTTAACGTGAGTTCGACTTAATAAATATTATTAAATTTTTGATATTTAGTGTATTATAAAATAAAATATGTGATTTTCTCCGCGCAACTTTGTGTGTACTTTGTGCATTTTGTGTAATAATTTATTAAGTTTTAGCACAAAAGTCACTAAGAAGACACAGAGAACCACAAAGTGTTTCACAACAAAATGATTTATTTATATCAAACTCACGTTAGTTAGGTGATTACTTCTTTTTTAAAATAACCCAAATCAAGCTAATAATTGCAAGTGCCTCTGTTAACATGCCTAAAATCAACACCAAGTTTGCTCCATCTACGTGCATTATTTTTAATGCTACACCAACCAATGTGATAAGTATACCGATCAAAAATAATAGGATTGGAGTTTTATATGGCTTCATTAGATGGAATGTTTTTGGTTAATTTTTTATAAAAATATTGGTTGGAATACCAATTTAACGGACCAAATAAAAAAATACCACCTAATATGTTGATGGCAAAAAGATACAAGTTTTGTTTACTTAAAAATGAAATGTTTTCTTCAGCAAAAAATAAAAAATACACCAATAGCCAAACATACATCAAGATACCAAATGCCAAACCATGGGAAAACGCGTATTTCTTAAAACCAATTTTTCGGTCTTCTCTCCATTTTTGGACAAATTTCGTGTCGCTTTTAAATAAATTCTTCATCGTCTTAAGGTCTTGCAGTAAAACCACCTAAATTGGTGCGGTTGGTCATTTGAAAATACACCAAATAGTTAAAAAGCATATAATTTACTTCGTAACCGTAATTGATGTTGGGTTGGTAATCAATTGCTTGTGGATATTGTAAGTTAGAATATTGAAACGGGTTCATGGCTCTACGATTGTATTCTGCAATCCAAATTCGATTTCTTGCTTCAAAATATTCTTGGTTGTAATAACCTCTCGGTCGAGCATTGGTAACATACCAGCTTTGAAAATTAGCATCTAAAATAATCACTTCGTATTCTAGTTCTTCATTGGCAATACGGATGGTGTCTCCTTTTACAGAAGGATCTTCTAATGTTTTAGATGCACTAGTAGGGGTAGACTGGCATTGCAAAGCAAACCCTAAAAAGATGACTCCCAAAATAGTAAAACCTAGATAGTTTTTCATTTTAAAAACTTTGGTACTAATTTAGAAATTGATACTTCAATTACCTAAAGTTTTAGGCTTTATTTAAAAAAATCCATGCCAGGAATGTTTGGCATGCCTTCTTTTGCAACTGCTGCCAATTCAGTTTCTTGAACTTTGGATGCTTTTTCAATCAAGTGATTGATATGCAAAATTAAGTAATCTTCCAATTGTTCTTTATCATTCAAAAGTTCAGGAGCAATCTCGATACTTTTTAGCGTTCGATTTGCAGTCATGGTTAACTGTAACAATCCATCAGACGATTGTTCACTCACCATTACATGGTTCAATCTTTCCTTGGTTTCTTCAACTTTTCTCTGGGTTTCTTTTAGTTTACCCATCATTTGCATCATGTCTCCAAACATATCTCTTAATTTTTTTACAAAAATATAAATATCACTTGTTAACACAGCATTTATTTAACTATTTTCGTTGTTAGTAAATAGCAATCAAATATGAAAAATTATATCTGTAAAGGAAGTATTTTTGCAAGCGTTTTTATTTTCTTATCTTGTAAAGATTCCAATCCCATGAACGAAATCCAACCTCCAATAGCCAAAGTAAAAGACACCATTTTAGAAATGCATGGTGACAAAAGAGTAGATCCTTATTATTGGTTAAACGATAGAGAGAATCCAGAGGTAATTGCTTATTTGGAGCAAGAAAATTCCTATTATCAGCAAATGACAGCTCATACCAAAGAGTTGCAACAAACGTTGTTTGAGGAAATGAAATCCAGAATCAAAGAAGATGATTCTTCCGTTCCTTACTTTTATAACGGATATTATTACCAAACCAAATACGAAAAAGGGCAGGAGTACCCAATTTACATCCGAAGAAAAGGAACTTTAACTGCCAAAGAAGAAGTTTTATTCAATTGTAACGACATGGCTAAAGGGAAAGCCTATTTTCAATTGGGTACCATGTCGGTGAGTCCGGATAACAAATTGGCTGCTTTTGCAACCGATGTAGTAAGCAGAAGATTGTACACCATTCAAATTAAAAATTTAGAAACCGGTGAAATTTTAGCAGATAAAATAGAAAATGCCAATCCAAATTTGGTTTGGGCAGAAGATTCCAAGACTATTTTTTATACCACAAAAAACAGCAAAACATTGCGTTCAGAAAAAGTATACAAACATACCATTGGTCAAGAAGCCAAGGCAGATGAAATAGTGTATTTTGAAAAAGACGAAACCTTTGATGTTTTTGTAAGCAAAACCAAATCAAAAAAATATGTATTGATTGGTAGCAATAGTACCATGACTACAGAATACCAATTTTTAGATGCCAACCAACCCAACGGTAAATTTCAAGTATTTCAAAGCAGAATTAGAGGTTTGGAATACGATATTGATCATTTTGATGGTAATTTTTACATATTAACCAACCACCAAAAAGCAACCAATTTTAAAGTGATGAAAACTCCGGAAAACAAAACAGAAGTAACTAATTGGACCAATGTAATTGACCATAGAGAAGATGTTTTGGTAGAAGGAATTGAAATTTTTAAGGATTATTTGGTAGTAGAAGAAAGAAGTGAAGGATTAAATAAAATTAGAATCAAAAAATGGGATGGAACATCCGATTCTTACTTGCCATTTGAAAGCGAAACCTACACGGCTAGTTTAGGTACCAACCCAGATTTTAATGCAACTTCTTTAAGATATAGTTACCAATCTTTATCCACACCCCCATCAGTAATGGAATACCACATGCAAACCAAAGAAAAAAAGGTTTTGAAAGAAGTAGAAGTATTGGGAGGTAAGTTTAACAAAGAAAATTATGAAGAAAAACGTTTGTGGGCTACTGTTACGGATGGTACCAAAGTGCCAATCTCGATAGTTTACAAAAAGGGAATTAAATTGAACGGAAAAAATCCATTATTGCAATATGCTTACGGTTCTTACGGATATTCTATGGATGCTCGTTTTGATTCAGATCGATTGAGTTTAATAGATAGAGGTTTTGTTTATGCCATTGCTCATATTAGAGGGGGAGAGGAAATGGGCCGACAATGGTATGAAGACGGTAAATTATTGAAAAAGAAAAATACATTTACCGATTTTATTGATTGTAGCAAGTTTTTAATTACTCAAAAATATACCAGTCCTGAGCATTTATATGCCATGGGAGGTTCTGCAGGAGGCTTATTAATGGGTGCAGTGATTAACATAAATCCGGAGTTATACCATGGTGTAATTGCTGCAGTACCATTTGTAGATGTGGTAACTACCATGTTAGACGATTCCATTCCGTTAACTACTAGCGAATATGATGAGTGGGGCAATCCAAACGACAAAGTGTATTATGATTATATGAAGTCTTATTCGCCATACGATAATATCCAAGCCAAAACATATCCAAATTTGTTGGTAACTACAGGTTTACACGATTCGCAAGTGCAATATTGGGAGCCTGCCAAATGGGTTGCTAAATTGAGAACGGTAAAAGAAAATAAAAATTTAATTTTCCTTGATACCAATATGGATGCGGGGCATGGTGGTGCAAGTGGAAGATTTGAGAGTTTGAAAGAAACCGCAAAAGAATATGCCTTTCTATTAGATTTGGCAGGAATTAAAAAGTAAAATATTTTTTTATAAATTTGCAAGGTTTTGATGTGGGGTAACTGCATCTTACAATTGGCTACTATGAAGAAAAATATCAAAGCATATACCAACGTACTTGAATTAATTGGCAATACCCCATTAATTCAGTTGAACCACATCACCAAAGACTTACCTGGTAATTTTTATGCAAAAGTAGAAGCATTCAATCCCGGACATTCTACCAAAGATCGTATCGCATTGCATATAATTGAGGAAGCAGAGCGTCAGGGAATTTTATCTCCAGGAGATACCATTATCGAAACTACTTCCGGAAATACAGGCTTTAGTTTGGCTATGGTAAGTATCATCAAAGGATATCAATGTATTTTGGCTGTGAGCAGCAAATCTTCTAAAGATAAAATAGATATGTTGCGAAGCATGGGAGCAAAAGTATATGTTTGCCCTGCCCATGTAAGTGCAGATGACGAAAGATCGTACTACAATGTAGCCAAAAGATTGCATGAAGAAACAAAAGGTTCTGTGTACATCAATCAGTATTTTAATCAATTGAATGTAGATGCCCATTATTTGAGTACAGGACCAGAAATTTGGGACCAAACAGGTGGACAAATTACCCACTTGGTGGCTTGTAGTGGAACTGGTGGTACCATTTCAGGTATCGCAAAATATTTGAAAGAGAAAAATCCAAATATCAAAATTTTAGGAGTAGATGCTTTTGGTTCGGTATTAAAAAAATACCATGAAACCAAAGAGTTTGACAAGAATGAAATTTATCCTTACCGAATCGAAGGCTTGGGTAAAAATTTGATTCCAACTGCTACTGATTTTGATGTGATTGACCAATTTGAAAAAGTTACAGACGAAGAAAGTGCACATATGACCCGTCAAATTGCCAAAGCAGAAGGCTTGTTTGTTGGTTATACTTCTGGTGCAGTGATGCAAGCCGTGAAACAATATGCAGATCAAGGGATGTTTGACGAAAACTCCATAGTAGTTGCCATTTTTCCAGACCATGGATCCAGATATATGAGCAAAGTGTTTAGCGACGAATGGATGGGAGAACAAGGGTTTTTTGATTCAGAGAATACTAATGAAGAAATCTCGATAGAGTATATCAAGTAACATATTTTACAAGTTCACAACAAAAAAGCACCATAAAAGGTGCTTTTTTGTTATCCAACCGCTTCTTTGTATCTGCTTAAACATCGTTCTCTGGCAAAAGAATGTTCTACGATAGGCTTGGGATAATATGAGGTTTCCAATTCCGGTATCCACTTTTTGATATAACGATAATCTTTGTCAAATTTTTTAACTTGTTCAGATGGATTAAAAATTCGGAAATAAGGTGCGGCATCTACACCGCTTCCTGCGGCCCACTGCCAGTTTCCAACGTTGCTTGCCATTTCGTAATCCAACAGTTTTTCTGCAAAATAAGCTTCACCCCATCTCCAATCGATTAATAAATGCTTACATAAAAAGCTAGCCACGATCATACGCACCCGATTGTGCATGTGTCCGGTAGCATTTAATTCTCGCATTCCGGCATCTACTAACGGATATCCGGTTTTGCCTTCGCACCATTTTTTAAAATGTTCTTCGTTGTTTTCCCAAATAATGAAATCGTATTTTGATTTAAAACTCTTTTGAAAAGTATGCGGAAAATGCCATAAAATTTGCATAAAGAATTCTCTCCAAATCAATTCGTTCAAAAAAGTTTCGTTTTTGCTTTGCAAGGCTTTCTCTACCATTTTCCGAACACTTACAGTACCAAATCGCAAATGAACCCCTAATCGAGAAGTACCATCGATAGCCGGGAAATTTCTGGTTTGTTCGTATTGGTCAATGATATTTGGGGTGACATTGTAATTGGGTAAATCTATTTTGGTAGCTTCAAATCCAATAGCTTCTAAACTTAAAAATTTAGATTCCATCTTTTCCAATGCATCCAAATGTTTCTCTGAAGCAAAATGAACTAAGCCAGTTTGTTTGAAAACTTCTTTCCATTTTCTGGAGTAGGGAGTAAACACTACATAAGGAGTGCCATCTTCTTTAACCACCTCGCTTTTTTCAAAAACTACTTGGTCTTTGCAAGTTTTAAAACCAATGTCGTGTTTTTGTAATAGTTTAAAAATTTCCAAGTCTCTTTTTCTTGCATAAGGCTCATAGTCGTGATTGGTGTACACGCATGAAATAGAAAATTTGTCAATCAACTCTTTAAAAACATCGCAAGGCTTTCCGTAAAAAATTTGTAAACCGGATTGAAATTCTTGAAAATGTTGATTGATTTTCTGTAAGTGAAGATGAATAAAACTTACTCTTGCATCCTCTTTGGGTAAATGTTGTAAAATTTCTTGATCAAAGATAAAGATTGGCATTACTTTTTCTCCGGAAGTTAAAGCAGCATACAAAGCAGCATTATCTACCCATCGCAAATCTCTTCTAAACCAAAAAACAACCATATTACATTTGTGTGTTTAAAGTCGACATGCCACCATCTACACCAAAAACTTGCCCAGTAATCCAGGAAGAATCTTCTGACAACAAAAATGCAGAAATATTGGCAATATCATTTGGTGTTCCCACTCTTTTTAAAGGATGACGTTCTGCTGATTTTTCTTTCTTGATGTCATTATTCAAGAATTTTTCTGCCAAAGGGGTATCGGTTAACGATGGAGCCACTACATTGATTCTGATTTTGGGAGCAAATTCTGCAGCAAAAGATTTTGCAAAACCTTCAATTGCAGCTTTTGAAGCTGCCACACTGGTGTGAAAAGGCATGCCGGTAGTTGCTGCCACACTACTATATAAAACGATAGAAGCTTGGTTACTTTGTAATAACTTTGGTAAAATAGCTTGTACAATGCCAACCATTTTTAAAAAGTTATACTCAAAGTCTTGCTTAAATTGTTCAGGTTTTAAATTTTTAAAAGGTTTCAATTGAATGGTACCGGGTAAGTACACAAAACCATCTAACTTTTCTGGTAATTGTTCTATCGGAAAATCTCCTTGTAAAATATCAAATGGAATGTGATTCACTTGATTCTTGTTTGCAAAATCTTCGCTTCTGCAAGCCACCCAAATCTGGAGTTGATTGGCTAGTTTTTCTACCAAAGCTTGCCCAATTCCGTGCGAACCACCTATCAATAAAATGTTTTTCATGTTGTTTGTTATTTACCGGTATAAGGACCAAATAATTCAATTAATTTTTTTTGACGGTAGTCAAAAATTTCTTTCAGTTTTGGAGCAACAATGATTGGATGCACCAATTGACCCAAAATTCCAAAAGGGACTTTGTAATCCACAATATCTTCCATCTCTACACCACCCGGAATTTCCTTTAAAAAATGTTTGTGATGCCACAAACTATATGGGCCAAATCGTTGTTCATCTACAAAATATTGTTGGTCCACTACATGGGTAATTTCTGTTACCCATTTTGTCGGAATGCCTAAAACTGGGGTTACAATGTATTGTATAATTTGTCCAGGATACATTTTTCTATCAGCACCACTTAAAATATCAAATCCCATATATTCAGGAGTGATGGTTTTTAAGTTTTTAGGATCTGACAAAAAGTTCCAAGCCTCAGACAAGCTAATTGGTAAGTTTTGTTTGGTATGTAGGGTGTAAACTTTCATAATACAATTTTTCACAAAGATAAATTTTTTTGTTTAACAAAAACATTTAAAAGTTAAACAAAAATTTTCATTTAGCATAAATTTAACAATGCCATTAGGTATAAAAAGTAATTTTGAACAACACTAAAATTAAAAAAAAATACCATGAAAAAAATTGTTTCAGGAATCTTAATGATGGCTTTTATGGCCGTTTCTGCTCAAATTAAAACTCCAGCTCCTAGTCCGAGATCTGTAGTACAACAAACGGTTGGTTTAACTGAAGTTGAAATTGAATACAATCGTCCGAGTGCAAAAGGAAGAGCAGTATTTGGAAATCTAGTTCCTTTTGGAAAATTATGGAGGACTGGTGCCAACTTAAACTCGATGATTACTTTTTCTGAAGAAGTAAAAATTGACGGAAAAGCATTGCCAAAAGGAAAATATGCCATTTTTGCTACACCAAAAGCAGATGTTTGGGAGGTTGTTTTTTACAAAGACACCGAAAACTGGGGAACTCCTCAAAATTTTGACGAAGCAAAAGTAGCCTTAAGAACCTCTGCTAAAGTGGAAGCCTTAGGAAATCATGTAGAAACTTTTACCATTGCAATTAACAATATCGACAACGATTTTGCTCACTTAGAAATCATGTGGGAGAAGACCAAAGTAGCTATTAAGTTTGAAGTTCCTACCCAAAAAGCAGCCATGGCAAGCATTGATAAAGTTTTGGGTGGACCAGCTGCCAGTGATTATTTTGCTGCTGCTCAATATTATTTTGCTGCCAATGCAGACAATGCAAAAGCATTAGAATATGTTAATAAAGCTTGTAGCATGACGGAAGCAAAAGGAACTCCTTTTTGGTATTTGCGTTTAAAGTCGCAAATTCAGGCAAAAGCAGGGGATAAAAAAGGTGCGATTGAAACTGCAAATCTATCGTTACAAGGAGCTGAAAAAGCTGGTAATGCCGATTATGTAAAAATGAACAAAGACAGTATTGCTGAGTGGAGCAAGAAATAATTATTCATGTTTATTAAAAAAGTTGTCAAAATAACCATTTGTCATTCTGAACTTGCTTCAGAATCTATCAATACTTTTATGATCATTAATTTTAGATGCTGAAATAAATTCAGCTTGACAAATTTCAGTTTATATCAGACGTGATTTGCAATTTAAAAAAGGTGTCTAAAATAAACATTTGTCATTCTGAACATGCTTCAGAATCTATCAAAACTTTAATTACCATTAATTATAGAAGCTGAAATAAATTCAGCTTGACAAATTTCAGTTTATTTTAAAATGTTTTACAATAAAAAACCTCGGGAAATTTCCGAGGTTTTTTTATACTTATTTATTCTCTAACCACTTTCTTGCATTCACAAATGCTTGTATCCAAGGAGAAACTTCATCCGTTCTGTTTTTTGGATAATTAGCCCAGTTCCATGGGAAAATAGATCGTTCTAAATGTGGCATAGTAACCAAATGTCGTCCGGTTTTGTCGCATAACATAGCAGTGTTGTAATCCGAACCGTTTGGATTTGCCGGATATCCCTCATAAGCATAAGTGCCCACAATAGGGTAATTTTCTTTTGCTAAAGGCAAATGAAAACGACCTTCACCATGAGAAATCCATACTCCAAGGGTTGTACCTGCTAATTCTGACAGCATCACTGAATGGTTTGGCTGAATGGTAACCGAAGTAAATCCACATTCGTGTTTACCGGAATGGTTGTGTTTCATTTTTCCGTGTTCTGGTAATTCCGGGTGGATGACTTCCAATTCCATAAATAACTGACAGCCATTACAAATTCCTATAGACAACGTATCTTCTCTGGCAAAGAATTTTTGTAAAGCTTCTCTTGCTTTATCGTTGTACTTAAAAGCTCCTGCCCATCCTTTGGCACTTCCTAACACATCTGAATTAGAAAATCCTCCAACAGCTCCAATAAATTGGACATCTTCTAAGGTTTCTCTGCCACTTACCAAATCGGTCATGTGAACGTCTTTTACTTCAAAACCAGCTAAAAATAAAGCATTAGCCAATTCTCTTTCCGAATTGCTTCCTTTTTCTCTAATCACTGCTGCTTTTGGTTTTTTGGAAGGCATTTCTGGTTTTTCTCCATCAAATGCATTCGGAAACACAAACTGCAACCCTTGGTTTTTATAGTTATCAAATCGTACTTTAGCCAATCCGTTTTTGGTTTGATGATTATCTAACAAATACGAAGTATAAAACCAGGCATCACGGTAGGTTGCTACATTTAATACAGCTTGATTTTCATGAAATTGCAATTGCACATTTCCAGAATTATTGGTTTTTCCTAAAGGATAGAAATTTATTTGTTTTGCAGAAAATTCTTCTGCAAATAATTGCATATCTGTTACTTGCAATAATACTCCCGGATTTTCATGAAACAATAAAGTCATCCAATCTTTTGCCGGAATAGCAGTAGCATCAATAGTGGCACCTAATTGGTTTTCTGCAAAACACATTTCTAACAACGTGGTAATCCAACCACCACTGCCAATATCATGTCCTGCTAAAATATTATTTTGGTTGATTTGCGATTGCACGGCTTGAAAACAATTGGCAAAATAAGTTGCATCGCTCACATCCGGTGCTTGGTTACCTAATTGATGCAACACTTGAGCAAAGGAGCTTCCACCCAATGCCAATTCATTTTGATGAAAAGGAAGATAAACGATGGTGCCATCTCCTGATTGCAATACAGGTTCCACTACTTTTCTAATATTTTGGGTGTGAGCAATAGCAGAAATAATCACAGTTCCGGGTGACAGTACTTCCTTATCTGTATATTTTTGTTTCATGGATAAAGAGTCTTTTCCTGTCGGGATGTTGATGCCTAATCCTAAGGCAAATTCCGCACATGCTTGCACTGCTTGATACAATCTGGCATTCTCTCCTGGATTGTTGCAAGGCCACATCCAGTTAGCAGATAAAGAAACCCCATGCAATCCTTTTTCTAAAGGAGCAAAAACCAAGTTGGTTAAAGCTTCTGCAATGGCCAATCTACTTCCTGCTTCCGGTTGAATGATGGCTGCTACCGGAGCATGCCCAATAGAAGTAACCACTCCATGGTTGCTGTCGTAGTCTAAAGCCATCACACCACAATTGTTTAATGGCAATTGCAAAGCTCCAACGGTTTGTTGCTTGGCTACTTTTCCACCAACGCAACGATCTACTTTATTGGTAAGCCAATCTTTACAAGCTACTGCTTCTAAACTTAATACTTGTAGCAAATAATCTTGCCAAAGATTTGTTTGGTATTGTAAGGGTTGGTATTTGGCTGCTATTTTTTTATCTTCTAAAATGGTTTTGGGAGAGTTTCCAAACATATCTTCCAATGCAAAATCCATTGGTTTTTGTTGGCTAGAAGAAGATGCAATCGTAAAACGATGGTCATCCGTAACTTCACCAACCACATACCAAGGTGCACGTTCTCTCTCTGCAATTTGGGTTAATAAAGGCACATCTTTGGCATCTATCACCAATCCCATTCTTTCTTGCGATTCGTTGCCAATAATTTCTTTGGCAGATAGGGTAGGGTCTCCCACCGGAAGTTTGTCTAAATCAATGGTTCCACCACTGTGCTCTACCAATTCTGATAAACAATTTAAGTGTCCACCAGCACCATGATCGTGGATAGAAACAATTGGATTGTGTTCCATTTCTACCAAACTACGAATGGTATTGGCTACTCTTTTTTGCATTTCTGGGTTGGAACGTTGGATGGCATTTAACTCAATACCACTGCCAAATGCACCGGTGTCTGCACTCGAAACAGCTGCACCACCCATTCCAATTCGATAGTTTTCACCACCTAATACTACAATTTTATCTCCAGGTTTTGGGGTTTGTTTTTGGGCTTGTTCTAATTTTCCATAACCAACTCCACCAGCCAACATAATCACTTTGTCAAAACCTAAATAACGATACATATCGTCTAAACGGTCTTCTTGTTCGTTGTGCTCAAAAGTAAGTAGAGATCCGGAAATTAAAGGCTGACCGAATTTATTTCCAAAGTCAGAGGCACCATTAGATGCTTTGATTAAAATATCTAAAGGTGTTTGGTATAACCATTTGCGTTCTGGGAATTTTTGTTCCCAAGGTTTGTTTTCTTGTAAACGGGAATACGAAGTCATGTACACCGCAGTACCAGCTAAAGGCAATGAACCTTGTCCACCTGCCAAACGGTCTCTAATTTCCCCTCCCGAACCTGTGGCTGCACCATTAAATGGTTCTACCGTAGTTGGGAAATTATGGGTTTCTGCTTTTAAAGAAAGCACCGAATCAAAGGCACTTTTTTCATAAATATCTGAAGAAGTAAAACTCTTTGGAGCAAATTGGGTTACTTTTGGCCCCTTTACAAAAGCCACATTGTCTTTGTAGGCAGAAACTATTTCGTTGGGATGCTCTTTGCTGGTTTTTTTAATCCACTGAAATAAAGATGTGGGTTGTTCTTCTCCATCAATCACAAAAGTTCCATTAAAAATTTTGTGACGGCAATGTTCAGAATTGACTTGCGAAAATCCAAATACTTCAGAATCTGTGAGTTTTCTTCCTAATTTTTCCGAAAGTTGGTTTAAATAAGTTACCTCTTGCTCACTCAAAGCCAAGCCTTCTTGTTGGTTGTAAGCAGCTATATCTTCAATATATAAGATAGGCTCGGGTGTAATCGGAATGTCAAAAATTGCTTGGTGTAAGCTTTCGAATTTTTGCATCAACATTGGGTCGAAAGCAAAATCCGGATGCCATGCATGCATTTCTTCCATACGAATAATTCCTTCTATCCCCATGTTTTGCATAATTTCAACAGCATTGGTGCTCCATGGAGAAGTCATTGTTGCACGAGGACCAACAAATGCAGCAGAAATTTTCGATTGATTTAAATAAGGGGCATTTCCGAAAAGCCAAGTTAATTTTTCAATAGTTTCTTCCGTTAATGCCTGGTTAGATTGTACAGCAAAAACGGTATTTTGGAGGTTTCCAAAAAAATGTATCATGTGTTGTGTGGTTTGTTGCTGCAAAAATAATGCTTTCCAAAAGATATAGGAAACAATTTACACACTTAACTGTAAGATTTATCCACTAGTTTTTAACCATTTTATGGCACAAATTGATAGGCTCCTAAGTTGGGTTGATTGGTTCTGGAATTGCCTAAAATATCATTGAAATTAGCAAAACTAGTATTCACCGGTCGATCGTAAGCTTCTTCTAATCGTAAATCAGTTCGAAGTCGATTGATGAATTTTGGAGCAAACTCTACAGAATTTCTTGCTATGGTACAGTTTAAAAAAAGGTTACTATTTGAAAAATCATACAACGGATTGTTGGTAAACTGGTTGTTTTGGTTGTTGAATCGAATCAAACAATGGTTGAAAAAATAATTAAATTGTGTGGTATTTCCTGAAGGTTGTTTGTTGTCAAACAGCATTTGAATATTATTGCTTCCGTATATCATGCAATTGTTAAATTGAGCTTTTACAAGGTCTTGTAAATAAAGTGTTTCCGGTGTTTCGAAATTATTGGTTAACAACACAGAAACTTGCCGGGAGCTATTCCAAAAATTACAAAAAGTAGCATGGGTAAATTCATAATCACCACCAAAAGTTCCGGCAAAACTTGCCACACCACATTGGTTAATGACCAAGTTTTTACCTTCAATTTTGGCACCTCTACTTAACAAACCAATATTGGTACATTGGTAAATTCGGGAGTTGTCAATTTGTAGTTTTGTTTGGTAGTTTTGGTTGATATCCAATGGTTGAATCAAAATTCCAACAGCTGCATTTTTAAGGTCGAGATAATTGATTTGGTTTTGGTTTTCCGAAAGAATCAACACGGTACCCCATTGTCCGGGTACATTTTCAAAAGCAGGCTCTAATCGATCTCCTTCAAAACGTACCCATCGGTCAACCAAAATATTTCCTTCTGCATCATAGTCCGAAAGAGCTCCTTGAATTTGGATAGTACCTTGTTTGTCTACAATAATGCCTGAATTTGCATGAAAATGTACTTTGGTTCCTGCTTGTATTTGTAAGGTTTTGTTATTGGCAACTAACGCATAACCATAAATAACATATGGCTTTTGGTTGGTCCAAACCAATTCGTTGTCTGTTAGTTGATGTCCCACAATATTGGTAGCAACACCACTTAATTGTAAAGTTTCTTTGATTTTGGTGTCGATATCTCTATCTGGTTTGATAAAAATGGCATCCTGAATTAGAGTTACCAAATCTACTTTTTGTTTTTGTCCATCTGCATGTGTAAATTCAATAATATCGGTGTACAAAAAGTCATTTGGATTGGCATCAGCTATGTTTGAAGTTTGTTCAATAAAAATAAACATGCTGTCTTTTGCCAATAATTCTACTTCCTGAAAAATTCTGTTTTGATTTCCTACCATTCCATCTACCGTCATTCGGTAGTTGGAGGTTAGTCCTTTTCCCATTCTAATACTAGGAATCTTAATGTCGTTATTGGTATTGTTGTACACTTTTAAGGTGTAAGTACTGGAGCTAATTCCGGTAAAAACTGTGTCTAAATAAATGGTATCTCTGGAAAAACGCAAGCTACCGTTTTCACTTGGGGTAAATTCAAAATCGTTTCTACACGAAGTAAAAACCATACATCCAAGAAACAAGGCAAACAAAAATCGCATAAGCTTTATTTAGAGTATCAAACGTATAAGAATCAAATTATTTTGGTAAATGTAAACTTTTAGCCTCATTTGACAAAATGTTATGCAAAGCTAAAGTTCAACTAATTCATTTGGATTTGGTAAATTTGTGCCATAAAAATTGGCAAGATGGAATACCAAAAGTTGGTGGATTTATGCAACCAAATGAGCAAAAACACTTTGATGGAAACTTTGCAAATTACCTATACTGCTGCAGGTGAGGGATGGTTGCAAGCAACGATGCCTGTTAACAGTAGGGTACATCAACCCATGGGATTATTACACGGTGGAGCAATGGTTGCTTTGGCAGAAAGTGTAGGAAGTGCAGCATCTGTTAGTAGAATTAATCCGAAAGAGCAAGAGGTAAGAGGTATTGAGATTGCTGCAAACCACTTAAAAAGTGTGCGTGAAGGGTTAGTGACAGCAACAGCAAAAATCATTCATCAAGGCAAGAGTTTGCATTTGTGGGAAATAAGAATCGAAAACGAAAAAGGGGAGTTGGTGAGTTTGTGTAAGTTAACCAATATGATTCTTACTAAATGAAACAATTTATAGAATTATTGAAAGACCATTACGAAAAAGGTCTCCCATTTGTCGCATACAGGTATCCAAATACCTCCGAAATTCATGTATTGCTTCAAAACGATTCCAAATGGCATGAATGGAATAATCAAGAAGGATTTGTAGTAGTAGACTTTTTATGGGAAAAACCTTTTTATTTTCCAAAGGAGATTTGCCAACATGTTACATTCGAATCAGATTTTACTTCGTTTGATGATGTGTATCCAGATTTTCAAGAGAAGGAATTAGATCAAAAAGCTTTTGAACAATTGGTTCAACAAGCAATAGAAGATATTCGTATTGGTGACTTCCAAAAAGTAGTATTATCCAGAAAGATAGAACTACAAGAAATCACCAATTTTACTTTTATAGTAAATCGATTGTTTGAAAGATTTCCAGAGGCATTTACTTATGTGTATTTTCATTCAAATATTGGATGTTGGATGGGTGCTACTCCGGAAGTATTATTGCTAAATGAAAACCAAAAATACCAAACAGTTGCTTTAGCTGGAACAGTTTATAAATCTGAAAATGAATTTGTTGAATTTACGTATAAAGAAGTTGTAGAACAAAAGATAGTAGCGGATTACTACCATGAAATTCTTTCAGATGAATTAGTTCAACTCAAAGTTTCTCCTGCCAAAATAGTTTCGGCTGCCAATGTACAACACCTAAAATCGGAGGTATCATTTAAAGTAAAACCATCGGTTTCTGCCATCGATGTATTGAAAAAAATTCACCCAACACCTGCAGTTGGAGGTACCCCAAAAGAAACTTCTTTGCAATGGATTTCTAAAAATGAATTTTATCAAAGAGAATATTACACAGGGTTTTTGGGAGAGTTTTCAGCAAACCAATCGAGTTTTTATGTGCAACTTAGGTGCATGCAATGGAAAGAAAAAGCACAAACGCTTTATGTAGGTTGTGGAATTACAAAAGATAGCAATCCAACCAAAGAATTTTTGGAAACCCATGAAAAGGCGAAGGCCATGTATCAAATAATAAAAGATTGCAATTGATTTTTATATCTTTAAAAGCTTAAAACAATTACCATCATGATTAAATTAGATATTCTAGCCTTTGGTGCCCATCCTGATGATGTGGAATTAGGATGTGCCGGAACCATTGCTTTAGAAGTCTCCAGAGGTAAAAAAGTTGGAATTATCGATTTAACCCAAGGAGAATTAGGAACAAGAGGTTCCAAGGAATTAAGGGCATTGGAAGCTACAAATGCTCAAAACATCTTAGGGGTTGCCGTAAGAGAAAACTTGCAATTGGCAGATGGATTTTTTCAAAATACCCCCGAAGCTCAGCTGCAAATAATCCGAATGATTAGAAAGTACCAACCGGAAATCGTGTTATGTAATGCAGTGAGAGACCGTCATATTGACCATGGAAAAGGAAGTAAATTGGTTTCTGATGCTTGTTTTTTATCCGGATTAATTAAAATTGAAACTTTTGAAAACGGAATTTTACAAGAAGCATGGAGGCCAAAAGTTGTGTATCATTACATTCAATGGGAAAACATTACTCCTGACTTTGTAGTGGATATTTCCGATTTTATGAAAACCAAAATGAATGCAGTTTTGGCTTATAGTTCCCAGTTTTTTCAAGAAGATTCGGAAGAACCAATCACCCCAATTGCTACCAAAAACTTTTTAGAAAGCATTGAATACAGAGCCAAGGATTTAGGAAGGTTAACAGGAGTAGCTTATGCGGAAGGCTTTACGGTAGAAAGGGTTCCATTGGTAAAAAGTTTAGATTTTTTACATTAAATAGTTTGCAAAAATCAATAATCCTTGTATATTTGCACTCGCAATTGACATGGTGGTTGTAGCTCAGTTGGTTAGAGCGTCGGATTGTGGTTCCGAAGGTCGTGGGTTCGAGACCCATCATCCACCCAAAAAGCCTTGAGAAATCAAGGCTTTTTTTATTTCCATACCCATTGAAAGCAAGTAAATAAACCAATCAGTAAAATTAAGTATAAAGAGATTTTTCTGAATATGACTTGTGGTATTCTGTGTAATATTTTCTTACCAATCCAACTGCCTAAAAATCCAATAGCAAAAAGTAATGGAACATACTTCCAAATGTCAGCTTGTATATATCCGTTTTGATAATAAACAACAGATCTGGTTAGGTCAATACCCATATCAATAGATGCCGAAGTAGCAACAAATACACTTTTCTCTAAATTAAATGCAGCCATGGTAATTCCTCTAATGGCACCTCCTGTACCAAGCAATCCAGCCATCAAACCAGAGTAAATTCCTCCTTGAATAACAGAGTAATTGTTGGTTGGTAATATCAATTTATCTTTCCATAAAAAAAGTCCACTAAGTGCAATTAAAAAAATGCCTAATAGTATTTCTAATACATTACTTGCTATTATTTTGGTAAGCAATCCTCCAATTATCACAAAAATTATAGAAGGAATTCCCATGGTAAGAAGTAACTTTTTATTTAATGCATTTTTAAACAAGTAAATCTTACTCAAATTACTTGATAAATGGAAAATAGCGGTAATCCCTAAAACGGTATGGAAATCAAAAAAAATATTGGCAAAGGGAACAAAAAATACCGAAGAACCAAATCCACCTATAGTTCCAATAATTTCTGCAACTAAAGTTAATAGAAAAAATAAAATTTGATTTGCTTCATTCATTGAAGTAAAGTTATCAATAAAAGTAAAAATGCCATGATAATCATGGCATTTAAAATTGGTTTGAATTAAAAAAAATTATTTACCATCCTTATCCACTTTAGGTCTTTCAGCAGCATTGGCCAATTCCCAAGCAACAGCGAAAGCTAATTTGGTTCTTTTGGTCAACAGTGGATAGTCAATTTTATCAGGGGTATCAGTTGGTTGGTGGTAATCGTCATGTACACCATTGAAATAAAATATTGCCGGAATTCCATTTTTTGCAAAGTTGTAATGGTCAGAACGATAATAAAAACGATTTGGTTCGTTGATGTCGTTGTAACGGTAATCTAGTTCCAAGTTGATATAATCTTTATTTGCTTTTTCTGAGATGTTATGTAAATCGGTACTCAATCTATCTGAACCAATTACATATACATAATTGTTGTTGTTTTCCATTCCTTTTGCTCTTCTTCCAATCATATCGATATTGATATTTGCGATAGTATTGGCTAAGGGATACAATGGGTTTTGGGCATAAAATCTGGAACCATGTAAACCATGTTCTTCTCCTGTAACATGTAAAAACATAATTGATCTTCTTGGACCTTTGCCTTCGGATTTTGCTTTTTGAAATGCCCTTGCAATTTCAACCAAGGCTACGGTTCCAGAGCCATCATCGTCTGCACCATTATACACTTCACCATTTTTCATTCCTACATGATCGTAATGAGCACTAATGACAAGAATTTCCTCTTTTTTATCGGTTCCTTCAATAAAAGCCCAAATGTTTTCAGAGTCATTTAAAGGTAATGGCCCGAATGCTTTTTTAAAAAAACTTGCTGGAATTGGTTGGTAAAAATCTTTGGCAATAGGAGGGAAGGAAACTCCCATTTGTTGGTATTGAGCAATCAAGTATTTACCTGCTTTTTTTTGTCCTTCTTCTCCGGTATTTCTTCCTTGCATCGAGTCGGAAGCAACAATATACAAATCTCTTTTTAAACGAGATTCTTGGATGTAATCTATATATTTTTTAGCTTTTCCGGATAGTTCAGTTGTACTTGAGTTTTCTGAGTTGGTTTTATTGCTGGAGCAATTCCATAATAAAAAGGCGGTTAGTAGGAAGCTTATTTTCTTCATAAAGTGTTTTAATTAGTAATTTCAAATCTATTGTTTTTTTGGATTGGTTGAAACATGAGCGTAAAAATTAACTTAATTTAAACAAAAAAAGGATGGCTTTGACACCATCCTTTTTCCATGTATTTGAAAAGGTTAATTATCCCATGTATTCACCACCATCCATTTCTTGTCTGCGGGGCTGACGCTCTTTTTCGTTTTTCTTTTGGTTAAAGCGGTACGTTAAACTTAGAGTAAATTGTCTCACTCTCCATTGTACATCTGAATAGGATCTCAACACATCTGGAACTTCGGCACTAAAAATTCTTCTTCTAGAATTAAACACATCGCTAATGTTAAAAGCAACCGTTGCTTTGTCTTTTAGCACATCTTTACTAAATGCCAAATTCATTGCTGCAATGCCAAAGGTTTTACCTTGAGCAGTTTTTTCGGGTGCATTGTACGTAATATTGGTTTGCCAATCAATTTTACCTGGTAGGGTAATTTTAGAGTTTAAACGAGCAAACCATGTAAATGCTACCACATCTAAATTAATTGACTTTAATTCGTCATTAACACCTAAATATGAAAATTCTCCTCTAGTTTCATTTCTGAAAAAGTTATAGTTGTTATTAATTCTCCACCATTTAAAAGGAGAATAATTAAAAGTAACTTCAAATCCCATACGTTGGTTGGTTCCAACGTTGGCAGGACCAGTAAACAAAATAGGTACACCATCTTCGTTTAAAATACCCGACTCTCTTCTGATAAACTGAAAAGGTTGATCGGTATGATTAAAGTAAGCAGAAGCATTTAGGGTTAATTTTCCGTAACGTTTTAAATATCCAAAATCAATGGCATGTGTTAACGAAGGATCTAAATCCGGATCTCCTCTAAATATATTTACGTTACTGGAAATGTCAGAAAACGGGTTTAAAAATCTTCCTCTCGGACGTTGGATTCTTCTGCTATAACTAATGGTAGCACTTTCTGTTTCGCTAAACTCATAGTTCAAGAAGAAACTAGGAAAAAAATTGTTATATCTTTTGTTATTCAAATCGTTTGTAGTGAGTTGATTTACGTCAATATTAGAATCTTCCCAACGCAGACCAGCTAAAAAGTTCATTTTTTCGGTGATTTTTGAACCAAACTGTGTGTATAATGCATTTACTTTTTCTTTATATTCAAATACATTAGAAAAGTTGGTGTTGTTGGCCCATACATTATTGATCAATTCTTCTGCTAAAAAATCGTTGGTGTTTTCTAAAAAGTCTCCTCGGTAACCTGCTTCAAACCTACTGTTTTTGCCAATTGGTAATACGTAATCTAAGGCTACAAAACTTCTCTTTTGTGTTCTATCGTTAAAAACTCTTTGGTTATTAATAATTGGATTGGAATCCCAAATTCTGGTAAAATCATCATCTACATTGTCTGAAATTAAGGCATCAATAACCAACTGATGGCCATCTTTTTTGAACTTATGGATTAAGTTGGTAGCAATTTCTCTGTTCTCAGATGGAGATGTACCAGAGTTTCTTCTACTTCTTACTCCTGTTTGTTCACCTTGTGCATTTAAATTAAAAAAATTGACATCACTATAATCAAATCCTTTGTTTCTACTGTAGGTAAATGTATTGGTCCATGTAGTGTTTTTTCCTAAAAACAATTCCACACCAAAATTTCCATTGTAACTTTTTCTAATTCTTTGGGTGGTTCTTCTTTCGTTGATAAATCTTTGGGTAGAACCATCGGGGTTTAGATATTCCGTATCAAATAAAAAGTTTCCCGGATTATCACGATAATTCAAACCTTGTGTAGTAAAAAAATTGGCATGTTTGGTTTTGTAATTTACATTGGCAGAAATCCCGTGATTATCAGGCTCTCCAGTATTTAAGGTCAATACCCCATTCCAACCTTGAATTTTACCTTTCTTTAAAATGATATTGATCAAACCAGCACCACCTTCGGCATCGTAACGAGCAGATGGATTGGTAATCACTTCTACCTTTTCAATAGCATCTGCTGGAAGCAATCGCAAAGCATCAGCAACATTAATTCCGGCTAATCCTGAAGGCTTGCCATCAATTAAAACTCTCACATTTTCATTGCCTCTCAAACTAATGGTTCCTTCTGCATCTACCGAAATGGATGGAACGTTATCCAAAACATCACTCACAGTTCCGCCTTTTACCATCAAATCTTGTCCTACATTGTATACTTTTTTGTCTAACTTCATTTCCACAGAAGTCCTTTCTGCTCTAATTTCTACTTCTGCCAATTGTTGGGTGTCTTCCACCAAACCAATGGTTCCAAAATTGGTATTAGAAGTAATCTTTTGTTGTTTTAATTGGGTAGTTTTATAAGAAATGAATTCTACAAACACATCGTAAGTACCAACCGTTACTTCTATAGAAAACTCTCCTTTATTATCCGTAATTCCCCCAGCTAAAGGTTGTGATTGACCTGGTTTTTTAAATACTATGGTTGCATACTCTAATGGTTGATTCAAGTCTTTATCAACCACTTTACCGGTAACCGTAAACTTAGGTGCCTGTGCATTAGATATTAAGACACCTACAAAAAACAGAAAAAAGAATTTTTTAAGCATTGTGTTTTGAAAATTTAAGCCACAAAGCTATTGGTATCCTATGGCCTTGACTGCCAAAGCAATGTTAAAAAGAGTCTAAGAAATCTATAATCTTTTGAGGTGGACGAGCTACCAATGCAAATTTTTCAGAGTATACCAAAGGTCTTTCAATTAATATGGGGTGTGTTTCTAAAGCTATTAAAACCTCATCATTAGTTAATTCTTTACTCTTGTATATTGTTTTCCATATGGATTCATTCGTTCTAACCATTTCAATTAAAGACTTCAATGTGAGTTGATTAATATGGTTTATCTCTTCTTTTGATAGAGGATTGGTTAAGTAATTTACTATTTCAAAAGGAATTTTTAAGTCTTCTAAAATTTTAATGGTTTCTCTTGATTTACCACATCGGTTGTTATGAAGTACTTTTAACATAATAGATAATTTTGTAACAAAAATCGTTTTTTTTTGACTAATTGCATTAAATTTTAGGTTATGTTTTTTCAAAAAGCTTTGCAAGATCCAAAACCATTTTGGATGTATATGGTGGGTACTTTGGTAGTGTTCATTGTATCGCAATTAGGTAGTATTCCGCTGTTATTATCGGTGTTTTATGCAAGTTATTTGAATGGAGATGATTTTCCTACCAACCAATTTGACATGATGACTTACTTGGATTTGAACCTTACCTTATCATTAGTCATATTAACTTTTATTTTTGGCATCATTGCTTTGTATTTCATGGTAAAATGGATCCATCGTCAGTCTTTTTTATCCATAATTACTTCGAGAGATACTTTAGATTGGAAGAGGGTTTTCTTTGCTTTTGGTATTTGGACATTGGTATCTGTAACCAGTATTGTGATAGGTTATTTTACAGCACCAGAAGATTATGTGGTGCAATTTCAATGGCAACCTTTTTTGATTTTAGTTTTGGTGAGTTTTTTGTTATTGCCATTTCAAACTTCTGCAGAAGAATTAATTTTTAGAGGATATTTGATGCAAGGTTTTGGGGTATTATTCAGAAATCGTGCACTGCCATTGGTATTGACTTCAGTTCTATTTGGAGGATTGCATTACTTTAACCCAGAAGTTGCAAAAATGGGAAGTATTGTGATGGTTTATTATATCGGAATGGGTTTGTTTTTAGGATACATGACTGTAATGGACGAAGGTACGGAATTGGCTTTGGGAGTACATGCAGCAAATAATATTTGGGCTGCATTGTTAATTACTGCCGATTGGACAGCCTTGCAGACCAATTCGTTATTAAGAGATGTTTCAGAGCCTAGTGTTGGCTTTGAAATCGTTTTTCCGATTTTAATTTTTATTCCGATACTTTTTATTTTTCACAAGAAATTTCGATGGAAAAATCCTGTAACTCACTTGCAGGAGACTTTTTAACGATATCGATATCGTATTTCAACAAAAAACCTATTTTTAATATCATTAGGTTTATGTATATTTACCATTAAGTATAGAAATAAAATTATTTATGGAAACCCAAAGCACAGTCCACCACAAAAACGTTCATAACAAATTCAAATTAAATGGTTTTCATTTAGATAGAGAAGATTTATGTAGAGTAGCTTATAGTTTTATCAAAGAAGGTGAAGCTTTTGAAAAACCTGTTGGAGAGTTTTTAATTGATTGGTTCGACGATAAACCTTATTTAGAGATGACCACATCGGGTACTACCGGTGATCCGAAGGTGATTAAAATATCTAAACAATCGATGGTTAATTCCGCTTTAGCTACAGGTGATTTTTTTGAAATCAAGCCTGGAGATAGAGCTTTGGCTTGTTTGCCTGTTAAATATGTGGCTGGTAAAATGATGTTTATTAGAGCATTTATTTTGGGTTTAGACATGGATTTTGTGGCACCAAGTTCTCATCCACTAAAAGGAACCGAAGGAGTGTATGATTTTGCAGCAATGGTACCCATGCAAGCCCAATATAGTTTGGAGGAATTAAACAGAGTGAAAAAATTAATTGTGGGAGGTGCAAAAATTACCAAGCCATTGTTAGATGCTTTAAAAGCTTTGCCAATAGAAGTTTTTGAAACTTATGGGATGACGGAAACCGTATCGCATATTGCAGCTAGAAAAATTGGTGAAGAATCCTTTACTGTATTTCCAAATATCAAAATTGCACAAAACGATTTACAATGTTTGGAAGTAGAAGCTCCACATTTGATTGAAGAGAAACTTATCACCAACGACTTGATTGAGTTGGTAGACGAAAATCACTTTAAATGGTTGGGTAGGGTAGATAATATTATAAATAGTGGAGGGATTAAATTAATACCTGAACAAATAGAAGAAAAATTAGCAACTAAAATCCCGAGAAGATATTTTGTGGCCGGACAACCTGACCCAATATTGGGAGAAAAACTCGTGATGATGGTAGAAGGAGAGCCCTTTACTATTGAAAATGAAATTTTTGAATGTCTGGATAAATATGAAAAGCCAAAAGAAATTCATTTCGTGAAACATTTTGAGGAAACAGCAACAGGAAAAATTATGCGAAAAGATACTCTCCAAAAATTTGCATTTTAAGCATAAAAAAAGGAACCAATTAGGTTCCTTTTTTTATGCTTGTTAATTTTATTACTTTCTAGAGATTACCTTTTTAGCAGCGGCTTCCACTGCTTGTGCATTCAATCCGTATTTTTCCATTAGTTGAGCAGGAGTTCCTGACTCTCCGAAACTGTCTTTTACACCAACAAATTCTTGAGGAGTTGGGGTGTTTTGCGATAATAATCTGGCAACACTTTCTCCCAAGCCACCAAACACATTATGCTCTTCAGCAGTAACCACACATTTGGTTTTTGCTACTGAAGTTAAAATAGCTTGTTCATCCAAAGGTTTAATGGTGTGGATGTTGATTACTTCTGCATGAATGCCTTGTTTTTTCAAACTTTCTGCAGCCAATAATGCCTCCCATACCAAATGACCGGTTGCTAAAATGGTCACATCGGTTCCTTCTATTAAATGCAAAGCTTTGCCAATTTCAAAAGTTTGGTTTGCTGGAGTAAAGTTGGCTACAGATGGCCTTCCAAATCTCAAATAAACAGGTCCTTCATAATCAGCAATTGCAATGGTAGCTGCTTTGGTTTGGTTGTAGTCACATGGATTGATTACTACCATTCCTGGCAACATTTTCATCAAACCGATATCCTCTAAAATTTGGTGTGTTGCCCCATCTTCTCCTAAGGTTAAACCAGCATGAGATGCACAAATCTTTACATTTTTACCTGAATATGCAATAGATTGTCTGATTTGATCATATACTCTTCCGGTAGAAAAATTAGCAAATGTCCCGGTAAATGGAATTTTTCCTCCAATAGTTAATCCAGCTGCAATTCCCATCATATTGGCTTCTGCAATTCCAACTTGGTAAAATCTTTCCGGATGATTTTTTTGGAAGTCTTCCATTTTTAAAGAGCCTATCAAATCAGCACATAATGCTACTACTTTCTCGTTTTTTTGCCCTAATTCTGTTAAACCGGCACCAAATCCTGAACGAGTATCTTTGCTTCCGGTATTTAAACTTACTATTCCGTCTGCCGGAATTTGCAAAGTAAATTCCTGGTTACTTTTAATTTCCCAATTGGTGTGTGCATGTTTTGCGTTTGGAGTTGCAATTCCATAATCTCCTAAAGTTTCCGGATTTTGTTCTAAAGCTTTGGCTAATTGCTCATCGTTTGGAGCTTTACCGTGCCAAGCGTGGGTATGCATCATAAAGTCAACACCATTACCCATTACGGTATGCATTAATACCACAACTGGTTTTCCGTTTCCTGTTTTTGATTTTGCTAGTGCCATTCCCTCTATAATGGCTTGTAATTGGTTCCCTTCTTTGATTTCTAATACTTCCCAACCAAAAGCCAAAAACTTAGCTTTTAAATCTCCAAGGGAAAGTACTTCTTCGGTAGGACCATCAATTTGTTGCCCGTTGTAATCAATCGTTGCAATGTAGTTATCTACTTTTTTTGCAGCTGCATACATGGCTGCTTCCCAAATTTGTCCTTCTTGTAATTCTCCATCTCCGTGCAAAGAATACACTAGTTGGGTATCGTTATTCAATTTTTTTGCTAAAGCTGCACCAATAGCAACCGACATTCCTTGTCCTAAAGAGCCAGATGCAATTCTTATTCCAGGTAAGCCTTCATGCGTAGTTGGATGCCCTTGTAAACGAGTGTTTAATTTTCTGAAAGTAGATAATTCTTCTATGGAAAAATACCCACTTCTTGACAAAACACTATAAAAAACAGGAGAAATATGTCCGTTTGATAAAAAGAACAAATCTTCTCCATTACCATCCATACTAAAATTAGTATTGTGCTTTAAAATGTGTTGGTACATTGCCACAAAAAACTCTGTACATCCCAAAGAACCTCCTGGGTGACCTGAATTTACTGCATGTACCATTCGAAGAATATCTCTTCGGACTTGTGTAACAAAATCTTGTAGTTGTGTGTAGTTAGGATTCATGTATTGTTATTGTTTAGAAATGCAAAATTACTCCATTTAAACAGGAGTAAAAAAAAAGTTGCCAAAAGATTTAAAAAACTTCTTGACAACTTTTGAAGATGAACTTAAGTTGATGTTATGGCTGGACTTGTAATTTCTGTTGGAACAATTTTCCGTTACCATCCATTACATGTAATAAGTAAATTTGAGGGGTTAAGTTTGGAATATCTATGCTGAAAATTCGTTCATTATAAACACTCCATTGATTCATCATTCTACCAGATAAATCAAATAGACTTAATTGATAATTACTTATTTCAGGTAATTGTAAATGAATTTTATTATTCTTGTAAAAAGCTATTAATGAATTAATTGATTCGGAAGAATTATTTAGTGGGGTATTATTAAACTTCAAGACAAATCGATTAGAAAAGTTTCCCGAAGAAGAGTAAAATGTATAAGCACCGCTATTCAATAAATGAATGGTTTGTGTAAATAAGTCCTCTAGATAAACCGGAGTATTTCCATTATTAAAAATACCATCTAGCTGATCGATTGTAATTTGATAAGTTCCTTCTTGACCAATTTTTATGTGTAAAGGAAAAGTATCATTGGTAGAAAAATTCAAATCTCTAGCTTGAATGGTTAAAAACTTATCTTCTAATATGGAAGAAATTCCCGTATCTCCATCGTTAAAATACAAAGCATCAACTTCTGGGTCAAAGTTATTTGTACCGTTATCAAAATACCCAACAGCCATTTGAGAAAATCTGCCATCTGAACCAATTAAGTTCAACCAAATTCTAGAGTAATTTGTTGTTGTGTTTAAAGGATTTAATTTAAAAAATTGGTTATTAAAATTTGAGATTCTTATATTGTTTGTGAAATTTAATACACCTCCAGCACTTAATGTTTGCACAAAAAAGCCTTGTCCTATTTGAATAATTCCTAACGGATCAAAAACTTGGGCTTCACCATTACTTACAAAGGTTCCGTTGTTTCCTCCAGCAGCCGACCACGTGCAATAACTTGGTGTTGGATTTGTAGCTTGGTTTGGATTATCTGATTTTCTATAAAAATACAATACACCATTGATATTTGGATTATTCATAACAAAAGATTTTGCATGAATAGGTGAGGGATACGGATTTCCTACCAAATGATAGCCAAAAGTACTAGAAACAGAAGGTAAAACAATTTGATAATCTCCATTATTGATTGTTCCAGTAAAAATACCATCCCATTTTAATGGGGTAGTAGGGTGGTTATCTGGCATTCTAATCAAATATCCTTTCGCACTTTGAAAATCATTTACTAGAGGATCTATAGATGAATAAAGGTTGGTTTGTGGATTGTATGTATAAAAACGATTATTTAAAGTTAGAGGTGAAAAATCTTTCAAGTTTTGGCTGTTAACAGGAGCCGACCATAGGGTGTAGTCAAATCTTTTTAATTCTGAAGAATTTCTTTTAATTGTAACTTCTCCATTATTTGTTATATTTTGAGTTTGAAGAATACTCGCATTATTTTTAATAATAATTTGATTGGCAATTCCAAAATTATTGATATTCTCTTCCACAGTTATTGAAGTGTTTTCAGATATTTTAAAAACACCGTTTCTTACCCAAATAGATTTTGATAAAAATGTTCCTTGTTGTGATGTTTGGTAATTAAAATCTATAATGGCATCAGTATTTATATCTGGTGTAATATTATTTAACCAGCCATTTGAAGTCCAAAATGCTCCTTTTCTGGTTTTTAATGATTTTACATTGGAGTTAGCGGATTTTAAATTTCCTGATTTTGCTCTTACTCTGTAGTAATAATCAGTATCCATGTTTAAACCTGTAACATTCCATTGGGTGGTATTTACACTATTGACCAATACATTATCATAGTTTGGTAAAAAGTCAGGAATTACAATTTCGGTTGCAAACGCGTGTTCACCTAAATTATCTACATAATCTATAGGATATACTTCCCATTCTGTAGCCAATGTTGGGAAGCCACTACTCGGATTTTGTGTAATGCCTTGTTTTACAGATGCGGTTCTAATTAAAGTTCTGCCCGAAGTTGTATGATTTCCAGCTGTCCAAGCGATTCCGGGATTTTCTCCAATATTGCCAAAAATATCTACAAAACTATTAGTAGATATTTTAAATAATGCAATGGCATCGTTGCCATTAAAATTTATTGTAGATGCATTAATACTTTCCCCTATAAAAATTGATGCAGCTGAATTTTTTAAAACAATGTTTTCTTGTGGTGCTAAAAATCCATTTAAAATATTGGTCGTTGTCGGACTTGTAGCACCATTTGAGTATAATTGAATTTGATAATTACTTAAATTAATGATGTTTTCTGTACCATTGTAAATTTCTAAATATTTGTTATTTGAAGATCCTTCAACATATTCTGAAAAAAACAAGTCTGTTGGGGTATTTGGAATTACTTGATTAAATGACGATTTGGTGCTTACATCTAAATAAAAACCATCTATATTTTCGGTATCATCTAATTCCCAATTAGCTGTAAAATCATTCCATAACACATTATGAGCATCCAAAGCAGTTGGAACTGGCACAATAAAATTCATGCTTCCCCATACAGCAAGTACAAATTCAGGGTGATCTACATAAGGATTTCTATTTGCTTGATTGGTGTTATAATATATTGCATTGTTTCTATTAATTTCTTTGAGGCTTACTGGATCACTTAAATGCCATTGAAGCAACATATTAACATACCAAGATTTGAAATTATCTCCTTCTGTAATTTGTGCCAATGCTTGTGTAGGAAAACTTTGTGTCCAAGTTGGAATCAAGTCTTTGTATCGAGTGATCATGTAAAAATAAGCACGTGCAAAATCACCTTTGTATTCGTCAATAGGTTCAAATACTTTACCCGAATATTCAATTTCAGCACAATTTCCCACCATACTACCATTGGTTGAAACCCATGGACTCGATGTTAAAGATACATTTCCAATTGGAAAATTACTTTTCTTTAAATTAACGTATTGATCTGCCGGAAATAAATGGTGTAAATCGGTATACTGAAAAGCAGTACTAGAACTAGAACCTCCCCACCATGAAGAAGGAAAGGAATGTTCTCTTGAATAGCAATCACCTTCTACCGATGCAGTGCCACATTGATTAACACCAACAGTAAATGTATATGCTGGAGTTCCATTTGGAACATCGCTATACATATCCCAAATAATTTGGTTATTTGGAACTGGCCTGGTATCTGTTGCTTGATAGGCTGTCCATACAGCTGAGTAGCTAATTCTAACATGATTTGTAGAAACAATTGTTTTAAGAGCATTTCTTAAATCATCACCACTTAGATTATTTGCAGTACTATAGTATCCTGCAGGAATTTGAGCACAAATAGTTAGGGTTGTAAAAAACCCTACTATCCAATGGGGCAAACGATAAAACATAATAGTATTAGTATTCAACTACAAATTTAAAGTTTAATTATTTATTATATTGTTAAAATATAGGATTAAAATTTACTTTAAATTTAAAAACTATTAATTAATATCTGATGTTTAGTTAATTTTAATCAATAAAAATGCAATTTTGTTTGAGTGTTTTTTACATCTGATGGAATAGCTATAAGTTATAAAAAAACTCCCGATTTCTCAGGAGTCTTTTTTTTATCTTTTTAATGTAAAATGTGCTTTAAATTCTTTGTTTTGGTTGTTTTCGAGGTATTCTACTTTGAACCAATAATCGGTGGATGGCAGAGGGTTTCCGAGGAAGTTTCCGTCCCATCCGTTGCTACCTGGGCTGATTTGTTTCAACAGTTTTCCGTAGCG
>JAGXRF010000018.1 GCA_018335925.1 Flavobacteriales bacterium | reverse complement strand
AAAAACATCAAGCAAATTCAGGAGGGATTAAAGATCCCTACAAAGCTCCGCTTTGAAAATTTTAAAGGAGCCTAAAAACATCAAGCAAGCTTGTGTTTTTAGGCTCCTTTAAAACTTATTCGTGACCACGGAGGGATTCGAACCCCCAACCCTCAGAGCCGAAATCTGATATTCTATCCAGTTGAACTACGTAGCCTTTATATTAGTATGTGGTGAGAAGTAAAAAGTTATTAGATTCTTATTAACTAAGTAATCTTTTTACTACTCCTGAGATTAATTTTCCATCTGCTTTTCCTGCCAATTCTTTGGTAGCTAAACCCATCAAAGCACCCATATTTGCCATTCCTGAAAATCCGTTTGCAGCAATTAAGGATTGTACTACTTGTTCTACCTGTTCTTCCGACATTTGTTCTGGTAAAAACTTTTCAATTACAGCAACTTGTGCCAATTCTGGCTCTGCCAAATCGGCTCTGCCTTGTTTGGTATAAATATCTGCACTATCCTTACGCTGTTTTACCAATCGTTGCAAAAGTTTAATTTCTTCGTCTGATGACAATTCCTCTTTGGCACCTCCATCTGTTAATGCCAATAATATAGCACTTTTAACTGCTCTCAATGCTTCTAATGCAATGGCATCTTTTGCACGCATGGCATTTTTTATTTCTTCGTTGATGGTTGCTTGTAAACTCATTTCCTATATTTTTTTCAGTATGCAAATTTAAAAAAATAACCCAAAAACCAATGGCTTTTGGGTTAGTGTACTTTAGGATTTGTTTGGTTAATCTACATTATCGTGTAAAAATGAATTATTTGAACGCAAAAACAAATTTTGCCCGTTGCCATCTTGAGTTATTCTGCTCATGGTAGCACTGTCTGATTTGGTTGGCTCATTTAATTCTACACCAGAACGTTTGAATGCAGGTTCTTTTTCTAAATCTTCTAACCTACCCATTTGTTGGTTTTGAAATTTATAATTAAAATCTTTTAATTTTCTTCTACGTTCTTCTGCTCTCAGTTTCATCGATTCTTCGATGGTCATTTCTGTTGGATTTATCGAATCTAAATCCCACTTTTTAGCTTCTTGAGCAACTGGAGCAGCTGTAGTTTCCGCAACTTGTTTCACTGTAAAACTTATCTCAGGCTCCTCTACTTTTTGCACAATTGGTTTAGAATCTAACAAGGATTTTTCCACTTCCATGTACTCTTCTAAAGAATGCTTGATTACTCCGTTATCCACCTCAGTAATGTTTACAAACTCTACTACCTCTTTTACTTTTATTTCTTTTACCTCCTCAGTAACATCAAATAAATGAAAAGTAGTTTCCGCTTTTGGAGCCTCTACAATCACAAACTCAGGTTCGTGTACAAAGATGTCTCTAATCTCTGCTGTGGTAGCAATTAACTGCTCTTTAAACTCAGGAGAAACAATTTCATAACTTACCTCCATATTTTTAATTGCTTCAGTAGTTGGCACCAATTCATTGGTAATTACTTTAGCATCTACTACCTCGATGTCTTCCATCAAATCAAAAACAATTTTATTGGAAGAAACCACTTCTAAAGGCACTTCAGGCGAAGAAATAACTTCCGGAGCTTTAGGTGTTAAATCGATGGTATTGATTTGTTCATCATGTAAAGGGTGTACAATTTTACGTGGTTGGGTGTTAACAATCTCTTTTTGTTGTTCTACATTAAAACCTGTAGCGATTACAGTAACTGCAATTGCATCTTCCAAAGTTTCATCTTCCCCTACCCCCATGATAATGTTGGCACTAAATCCAGCTTCTGTTTGAATGTAATCGTTAATCTCTCCAATTTCATCAATAGTAATTTCACTTGAACCAAAAACGATAAGCAACAAAACGTTTTTAGCACCACTTATTTTATTATCGTTTAACAATGGAGAATCTAATGCAGATACAATGGCATCTTTAGCTCTAGTTTCCCCAGAAGCTTTGGCTGACCCCATGATGGCAGTTCCACTGTTTGACAATACTGTTTTGGCATCTTTTAAATCGATATTTTGCGTATAATGATGTGTAATTACTTCTGCAATACCCTTAGCAGCAGTAGCCAACACTTCATCTGCTTTGGAGAAGCCTGCTTTAAAACCAAGGTTTCCGTATACTTCTCTTAATTTATTGTTGTTGATTACAATCAATGAGTCTACGTGTTTACGTAATCTCTCTAATCCAATCAACGCTTGTTCGGTTCTGTTCTTTCCTTCAAACTGAAAAGGAATGGTCACAATTCCAACGGTCAAAATATCTCTCTCTTTGGCCATTTGAGCAATAACCGGTGCAGCTCCTGTTCCGGTTCCACCACCCATACCAGCAGTAATGAATACCATTTTGGTATTGGTATTTAACATTTTTTCAATGTCGCTTACCGATTCAATTGCCGATTGGTACCCCACATCAGGGTTGGCACCTGCTCCTAAACCTTCGGTTAAATTGACTCCTAATTGGATTTTGTTAGGTACCGGACTGTTTTGCAATGCTTGTGCATCGGTGTTACAAATAACAAAATCTACTCCAACAATTCCCTGACGGAACATGTGGTTGATGGCATTGCTTCCTCCACCTCCAACACCAATCACTTTAATTACGTTAGATTGGTTTTTTGGCAAGTCAAATGAAATTCCTCCAAATTCTGTGTTGCTTTCCATATTTTTGGGTATTTAATTGCTTAATTATTCTGCGTTATCTAAAAATGCTTTCAACTTATTGAAAAAGGTATCAAAATATCTTGATTTGATTTTTTCGTTAGATGCTTCATTTTTCTGACGCAATATTTCTTTTTCTTCTTCTACAGATGGAATTCCGATTTCGGTTTCCTGCACTGTTTCTTGTTTTACTTCTTCTTTAGGAGCTTCCTGAAACAATTCTGCTCCATTGATTTTATTGTTTTTCAAACTCTGGATTACCAATCCTACTGCGGTTGCATAAATAGGACTTGAAAATTCTTCATCAGAGTTTCCTGCCAAATGCTCATTTGGAAATCCAATTCTGGTGTCAATTCCTGTAATATACTCCACCAATTGCTTGATGTGTTTTAATTGAGCACCACCACCTGTTAAAACAATTCCTGCAATTAATTTCTTTTTTGGATTGTCGTAACCATACGCTTTGATTTCTGCAAAAACCTGCTCAATAATTTCTACCACTCTAGCGTGAATTATTTTTGAAAGATTTTTTAAAGAAATTTCTTTTGGCTCTCCACCTCTTAATCCTGGAATGGATACAATTTCATTTTCTTTATTTTCACCCGGCCAAGCAGAACCAAATTTTACTTTAAGCAATTCCGCATGTTTTTCAATAATTGAACATCCTTCTTTGATGTCGTCTGTTATGATGTTTCCACCGAACGGAATAACTGCAGTATGTCGGATAATCCCATCTTTAAAAATTGCCAAATCGGTAGTTCCACCTCCTATATCAATCAATGCAACTCCTGCCTCTTTTTCTTCGTTACTCAAAACCGCATCTGAAGAAGCAATTGGCTCTAAAGTAATACCGGATAAATCAATACCAGCACTTTTTACACATCTTCCTAAATTTTTAATAGAAGCCGATTGCCCAACTACCACATGAAAGTGACTCTCTAAACGAGAACCGTACATTCCGATAGGTTCATGGGTTTCTTGATGGCCATCAATTTTAAATTCTTGTGGCAATACATGTATGATTTCCTCTCCGGGAAGCATGGCCAATTTTTGAACTTGCGAAACTAATAACTCAATATCTCTTTCATCAATTACCTCTTCTGCATTGTTACGACTGATGTAATCGGAATGTTGGATGCTACGGATGTGTTGACCAGCAATTCCGACCATTACCTCTTTAATTTTTAAGCCTGAACTATTCTCTGCTTGTTCAACTGCTTGCTGGATGGACTCAATGGTTTTGGTAATGTTGTTAACAACACCTCTTTGCACTCCTAAACTTTTGGCATTACCAACTCCAAGAATTTCAATTTTACCAAATTCATTTTTCTTACCAATAATGGCAACTATCTTGGTGGTTCCGATATCTAATCCCACAGCCAATTGTTCCTGATTGGATCCGATTGCATTAAAAGTGGTAGTAAAATGACTATGTCCCATACTCTATTTTATTTGTGCAAACAACTTGTTGCTGAAATTTCAAATTTATTTTTTCAAACTTATCTATGCTTTTATCCTCTTTCGCTTTTAAAATAAACGCTTTGTATTTTAAAAACTTTTTTTGATATTGGTGCCATGAACCAAATTCAACTACAAAATCATAATGTCTGTTTTGAAGATAAATTTGTTGTTCTGATTCCAATTTTACAGCGGTTATATGCTGTTTTAAAAAGGAATCATTGGCTATATAATCCAACATCTCTACCATTTCCTTGTCCCAAACCAATTTTTTTTCTCCCACCACCATTGGCACTCTTGCCGTTGCTACTTCCGATAACGGAATTTCAGAAGCATCATTAGACACATAACGAACCTCTCCAGGAACTTGAAAGCGGGCAATAGGTTTTTTTTGTCGAACTTTTACTACAAGCTTCCCATCGATGGTTTTATATATGTTTGATTCTAAAAGCATTGGGTGTTTTGTACACAATACTTCTAGTCTATTCAAATCTACTTTTTCTTTTAGCATCTTAGAAACATGCAAATTATTTTCTATTAACAATTTATTAACCATGTTTTCGGTTATTAACAATGTTTCATCATGGTCAATTTCTATTAAAACTTTTTCAAAATTTCTTAGTTCATGACGTTTTTTGGTGAACGAAAACAAAAACATTCCGAGAACCAAAATCCCAAAAAGCCGAATACTTAACCACGGTAATTTTTTTAACCTATTCATTTTTGTGATCCTTTAATGCATTTGCAATATCTGTAACCATTTCTCCTATGTCACCAGCTCCTAAAATTGCCAAAACTTCTAATTTTTGTTTTTGTAAAAATGAGATCAAATCATTTTTAGTAATTAAATGTTTATTTGGGTTGGAAACCATCTGCAATAACGCTTGGGAAGTAATTCCCTCAATCGGTAACTCTCTTGCAGGATAAATATCCAGTAAAATAATCTGATCAAATACAGATAATGCTTTTGCAAAATCCTCCATAAAATCTCTAGTCCTGGAAAATAAATGTGGCTGAAAAACAACTGTTTTGGTTTTATCAGGAAACCACATTTGTAATGCTTGAGTTACCGCATTAATTTCTGTTGGATGATGTGCATAATCATCAATCATCACCAAATTTTGGGTTCGGATTGGAAATGAAAACCTTCTTTGTACTCCGGCAAAATTTGCCAAAGCTTTTTTAATTATATCTTCCTCTATTCCATACTGTAAGCACATTCCAACAGCCATGGCAGCATTCATCAAATTATGCTTACCAGGTAATGGAAAAGTCAATTGTTTTAATAAACCTTTTGGGGTTTGAAAATCAAACCATTGATAACCATCTTTGACTTCGATATGATGAATGTAAAAATCTGAAGTAGATTCAAAACCTACTTTTAACCCTTGTAAAGGCACATGTTCCGCAACCAATAAATGGTTTTTTTCAGAAACTTTTGCAGCAAATTGTTGAAACGCTTTTTCAAAATTTTCTTTGGTTTCGTAAATATCCAAATGATCTGCATCCATCGATGTAATGCAAGCCATGTTTGGTTGTAACCTTAAGAAAGAACGGTCAAATTCATCTGCTTCTACTACCGAAATAGTTTTGCCATTTCCTAATAAATTGGTTTGGTATTGTTCTAATATTCCTCCAACAAAACAGGTTACATCTGTTTTGGCTTGATACAACAAATGACCTAAAATTGCAGTCGTAGTAGTTTTGCCATGGGTTCCGGCAACGGCAAAGCTATAGGTCCCTTTGGTAATAGTTCCTAAAACTTCTGAACGTTTTTGCAGTTCAAATTGATTTTCTTGAAAATAAACCAATTGTGGGTGTTGCTTTGGGATTGCCGGAGTGTAAACCACTAAAGTATTGTTTTTGTTTAAAAAAGTAGCTGGAATTTGTTGCACATCTTCTTCATAAGTAATCGACATTTGTAACACTTCCAACTCTTTGGTTAATTTGGTAGCGGTTTTGTCGTATCCTGCTACTTCTTTCCCTAAAAATTGAAAATAACGAGCCAAGGCACTCATTCCGATTCCTCCGATTCCTAAAAAATAAACCTGTTGAATGTCTCTTAATTCCATTTTACTTAATTATCTCTTGTGGCAACCATTTTTCAATTTCTTCTACTATGGTTTTGGTAGCGTTAGGCTTTGCCAAATTGTATATTTTTTTACCTAATTTCAGTTGTTTATCTTCATTATTAAGTAAACCCTCTAATACATTTTTAAATTCTGCTTCTAAATTTTTTTCAGCAATCATCAATGCTGCCTTTTTGTTTACTAAGGCATTGGCATTTTTGGTTTGGTGGTCTTCTGCTACATTAGGTGATGGAATAAAAATAACAGGCTTTCCAACCAAAGCCAATTCGGAAACGGAAGAAGCTCCTGCTCTGGAAATAATGATATCTGCTGCTGCATAAGCCAAATCCATACGATCGATAAAAGCAAAAACTTTGGTACAAGGCTTTTGGTTAAATTCAACATAGGTTTCAAAATATAAAGATCCACACTGCCATATTATTTCTAGATTTTTACTTCTTAACCATTCTGCATGCGATGCGATCAATTGGTTTATTCTTCTGGCACCTAAACTTCCACCCAAAACCAACAAAGTTTTTTTGGTAGAGTCTAATGCAAAATATTCTGTAGCATCGGCTTGTTTTTGGTAAACATCCAACAAATCCTGACGAACCGGATTGCCGCTTAACACTACTTTTTCTTTCGGAAAAAATTGCTCCATTCCGTCATAAGCAACACAAATAGATTTTGCAGATTTACTTAACCACTTATTCGTAATACCCGGAAATGAATTTTGTTCTTGTATAATGGTAGGAAGATGCATCAAGCTGGCAACTTTTAGCAAAGGGCCACTTGCAAAACCACCAGTACCAATAACTACATTTGGTTGAAATTTCTTTAATATAAAATACGAATCCCACATGCTTTTAAGCAGTTTGAGCGGGAATATCAAATTATCAAAAGTTAATTTACGTTGCAATCCAGAAATCCACAATCCTTTGATTTCGTATCCTGCTTTCGGAACTTTTTGCATTTCCATTTTATCTTTTGCCCCAACAAATAAAATTTCTGCATCCGGGTAACGGAATTTTAATTCGTTGGCAATGGCAACGGCTGGATAAATATGTCCACCTGTTCCTCCTCCACTTAATATGAATTTATATGGTCTCATTTGGATTGGTTTAAAATTGGTTGCATCGGATTGACTTCACTTTCCAATTTCTCTTCTTCTAATTGTTTGTCAATTAAGCGTTGTAATGCTTCTTCACGAAGTTTGCTTTCTTTTTCCTCTTCTGCTAATTCTTCATCTTTTTTGGTGACATTCAAAATAATTCCCAAAGCAATGCAAGCTGCCCAAATAGAACTTCCTCCCGCACTAATCAAAGGCAAAGGCTGGCCTGTAACCGGTAGTAAATTTACAGCCACACCCATATTTATTAATGCTTGAAAAATAATTGGAAAACCTAAACCGATTACTAAGAGTTTTCCAAAGGCAGTTCTAGCCTTATGTGCTGCCAATAAAAATCGAACAAATAGTAATAAATAAACAGCTATAAGTGTGATAGCCCCAACCAATCCGTATTCCTCCACCACTATGGCATAAATAAAGTCGGATGAAGATTGCGGTAAAAAATTTCGTTGTACCGATTTTCCTGGTCCCAAGCCAGTAATTCCTCCCGTTGCTATGGCAGTTTTGGCTCGCTCAACTTGGTATTGTTCCTCCTCTTGTACATCGTTTTTTACAAACTTTTCTATTCTCGATTGCCAGGTATCTACCCTGCTAGTTAATTTATTTGGAAATGCTTTTGCAATTAACACAAACAAAAGAAGCAATATCAAGCCAAATCCTAAAACTGTAAATAATTGTTTTAAAGGATAATTTCCGATATAAACCAACATTAACACCATGGAAAACATGATGGCTGTTGTAGAAAAATTGGCAGGTAAAATCAATGCCATTGTAGCAAATACCGGAAGCCATAAATACAATAAAGAATGTTTTAAAGTAATTGGCTCTTCTCTGGTTTTGGTTAAATATCCTGCTACATATATCATCAAACATACAAAGGCAAACGTAGAAGTTTGGAATGAAATTCCAACCAATGGAATTTGTATCCATCTACTCGCATTTGCTCCAGAAATTTGGGTGCCTTTAAACAAAGTGTAAACCAACAACACTCCGAAAAAAGGCAGAAGTAAGTAAGATAATTTTCTCCAATAATGATAAGGAACTCGATGGATCCAATACATAGAAAGTAATCCTAAACAGATATGGACAAAGTGTTTTACCAAATAACTTGCCGGACTACCTCCTGATGCTGTGTAAGCCAAATTGGTACTGGAACTATACACTGCAATTAAAGAGAAAAACGACAAAATGCCGAACAAAACCCAAATGGTTTTGTCTCCCCTTAATCTTCGTAAATAGCTCATTAATAGCATCGATTTCGGATTATAACATTCTTACTGCACGTTTGAACTGATTTCCTCTGTCTTCGTAATTTTCAAATAAATCAAAGCTTGCACAAGCAGGAGACAATAATACTGTATCACCTTTTTCGCTTAAATGTTGTGCAGTTTTTACCGCATCTTGCATGCTTTGCACTTCTACCATCATATCTACAATATGCCCAAAAGCATCAATTATCTTTTTATTGTCAACCCCCAAACAAACAATGGCTTTTACTTTTTCCATCACTAAAGGCACCAACTCAGAATAGTCATTCCCTTTGTCTACACCACCAACTATCCAAACTGTTGGAGTTGTCATGCTTTCTAGGGCAAAAAAAGTAGCGTTTACATTGGTTGCTTTTGAGTCGTTGATGTATTGTACATGTTGAATTTTCAACACTTTTTCCAAACGATGCTCTACCCCTTGAAAATTGGACAAACTCTCTCTAATTGTTTGCTTTCTAATTTTCATCAGTTGTGCTACCGAAGCAGCTGCCATCGCATTTTTTAAATTGTGCTTACCCTCCAATGTTACATACTGTGTATCGATTTGAAGCTCTTCTGAATTGATGTTGATTTCCATGTTTTGTTGGTTTATATAAGTTCCTTGTTGTAATTTTTTGGTCAGTGAAAAAGGTATTTTTTGTGCTTTACTTGTTGATTTAGCAATCCATTCGGATAGTATAGGATCATCCGCATCATAAATAAAAAAATCTTCCTCTGATTGGTTTTGTGTAATTTTAAACTTGCTTTGGATATACAAATCCATTTGGTATTGGTATCTGTCTAAATGATCTGGAGAAATATTGAGCAATACTGCAATATGTGGACAAAATGTTTCGATGCCATCTAACTGAAAGCTGCTTAATTCTAACACATATATCTCATAATTTTGCTCTGCCACTTGCCATGCAAAACTTTTTCCGATGTTTCCTCCCAAACCAACGTTAAGTCCTGCACTTTTTAACAAATGGTAGGTTAAGGAAGTGGTGGTGGTTTTCCCGTTGCTTCCTGTAATACCGATACAAATAGCATTGGTAAAATATCCTGCAAATTCAATTTCGGATATTACCGGAATTCCCGCTTGCATCAATTGCTGAATAATGGCAACTTTTTCTGGTATGCCCGGACTTTTCATTACCACTTGGGCTTGCATAATTTTTTCTACGCTATGCTGTTGATGCTCCCAATCAATTTGGTAATCGTTTAATACTTTTTGGTATTTTTCAGCAATCTTTCCAGCATCTGAAACCCAAACCTCATAGCCTAATTTTTTACCCAATATAGCAGTACCCACTCCGCTTTCTCCTGCACCCAAGACTACTAATAGTCCTTTTGCATCGGAATACCACGATGGATTTTTTTTGCTATGTTGAAAAGTATTTTGCACGATTTATCTCAATTTTAATGTCACAATAGATAGGATGGCTAATAGGATGGATACAATCCAAAATCGGGTGACAATTTTGCTTTCATGGTATCCCTTTTTTTGGTAATGATGATGCAAAGGAGACATCAAAAACACACGTCTCCCTTCGCCATATTTCTTTTTGGTGTATTTGAAATAAGCTACCTGAATCATGACAGATAAATTTTCGGCAACAAAAATTCCGCACAACACAGGTAACAATAACTCTTTGCGTATAGCAATTGCAATTACTGCGATGATTCCACCTATGGTTAAACTTCCGGTATCTCCCATAAAAACAGCAGCCGGGTAACTATTGTACCATAAAAATCCAACCAATGCTCCGGTAAATGCTGAGATAAACACTGTCATTTCTCCGGAATTTGGGATGTACATAATGTTGAGATAATTAGAAAAAATGATGTTACCGGAAACAAAAGTGAATATCCCGAGAGTGACGACCGATATGGCAGATGTACCAGCTGCAAGTCCATCAATCCCATCGGTTAAATTGGCTGCATTGGAAACCGCAGTTACAATAAAAATTACCACGGGAATAAAAATTAACCATGCCCAAGATTGGTAATTATCCGTAAATGGCTTTAATATCAAAGCATAATCTAACTCGTTGTTTTTGGTAAAAGGGATGGTGGTTGCAGTGGATTTTTCATTTTTTTGAACCACTACTTCGGTTTTGCTTTTTTCTGAAAAAATATCGGTTCTCATGGTATCTTTACGTACAGTTACTTCTGGGTGAAAGTAAAGTACGCTTCCTACAAATAGCCCTAAACCAACTTGACCTATTACTTTAAAAATTCCCTTTAATCCCTTCTTATCTTTTTTAAAAATCTTGATGTAATCATCAATAAAACCAATGGTTCCCATCCAGAGCGTAGTGATGATTAACAGCAACACATAAATATTATCCACTTTAGCAAACAACAAAACCGGAACCAAAGTGGCAAAAATGATGATGATTCCACCCATGGTTGGGGTCCCAGCTTTTTGGGCTTGTCCTTCTAAGCCTAATTCACGTATAGATTCTCCTACTTGTTGGTTTCTTAAAAAATCGATGATTCTTTTTCCGAAAATGGTAGACAAAATCAACGACATTAAAATTGCCATTCCGGAACGGAAAGTAATAAACTGAAATACACCTGCTCCGGGTATATCAAAGTTTTTATCGAGATATTCAAATAAATAGTAGAGCATAGTTTGGTTTTATTGGTTCAGGTATTTTTTTACAATTTCCATGTCGTCAAAAGGGTATTTAACCCCATTGATTTCTTGATAGTTTTCATGTCCTTTTCCTGCAATTAAAATGATATCGTATGGCTTTGCCATTTGACAAGCCATCTTGATAGCTTGCTCTCTATCCACATTACTCACCACTTTTTTAAAATGTTGCGGAGGTACTCCTGCTTCCATTTCTTTTAGAATTTGCATCGGGTCTTCTGTTCTTGGATTGTCAGAAGTTAAAATCACTTGGGTGCTTCCATTTGCTGCAATAGCAGCCATTTCTGGTCTTTTGACTTTATCTCTATCTCCTCCACATCCTACAATGGTGATAAAACTTTCGTTCTTTGTTCGTAAATCATTAATAGTATCAATCACATTTTGTAAGGCATCTGGGGTATGGGCATAATCAACAATTGCGGTGATTTTGTTTGGAGATATTACATATTGAAATCTTCCGGATACACTCTCTATTTCTGACAAATATCGAAGAGCTTCCAAATCTGTCATACCTAACTCGATGGCTATCCCATAAATTGCGAGTAAGTTATAGGCATTGAATTGACCGATTAATTTTACCCAAACTTCTTGCTCGTTAATTTTAAGAAGCAATCCGGAAAGTTGACTTTCTAAAATTTGCCCTCTATAATCAGCAAAAGACTTTAGTGCATAGCTTTTAATTTTTGCTCTGCTATTTTGCACCATTACTCCCCCATTTTTATCATCAATATTGGTTAATGCAAATGCGTTTTTTGGCAAACCATCAAAGAATGATTTTTTAACATCGCGATAAGCTGCAAAAGTTTTGTGATAATCTAAATGATCGTGGGTTAAATTGGTAAATACCGCTCCGTCAAAATCTAATCCGGTAATTCTGTTTTGTTGAATACCATGCGAGCTAACTTCCATAAAGCAATAAGTTACACCAGCCTGTACCATTTCATTTAAATAATGGTTAATGGCAATCGGATCAGGGGTGGTATGGGTGGCTGGAAAAGTTTCGTTGCCAACCATTACTTTTACTGTAGATAACAGTCCGCATACATAACCCGCTTTTTGAAACAACTGGTAGCACAAACTGGCAACGGTTGTTTTTCCGTTGGTACCTGTTATACCAACTAATTTTAATTTGGTAGATGGTTGGTCATAATAATTAGATGCCATCCATGCCAATGCTTCCGCACTATCTGACACTTTTACATAAGTTACTCCGTTGACTAAAATAGTTGGGAACTCTTCACAAATAATAGCAATTGCACCAGCATTAACCGCTTTTTCAATAAACAAATGTCCATCCGCTCCAACTCCTCTTATCGCAATAAAAACATCATCCAAACCTACCTTTCTGGAATCGAAATGTAGGTTTCGAACAGCTACTTGAGTAGATCCTTGTACTGCATCTAAACGAACTTTGTATAATATGTCTTGTAAAATCTTCACGATACTTCTAAATAAATCACTTGGTTTTTTTGGATATTAGAACCTGGTTCTAACGATTGTTTTTTAACTTTTCCTACTCCATTAATTTTTGCTTTCATTCCTAAATTCTCAATTATTGCAATGGCATCCATTACATCCATTCCTATTAAGTTTGGTAGATATTTAGAATGAAGCTTAGCGTAGTACTTTTGGTAATTATTTTTAACCTCTACAGGAACTTGGTCAATCTTTTTAATTACATTTTGTGATGGCGTATTGGTATATACTTTTTGTGCAATTCTTTTGAAAACAGGCCCGGAAACATCTGCCCCATAAAATCCGGTTTGGATACTTGGTTTATGAATAACCACTATACAAGAGTACTTAGGAGCATTGGCTGGAAAGTAACCTACAAATGAAGAAACATAGTGTAAATCGTCTTGGTTGTAATTATTTTTTGCGGTTCCTGTTTTTCCTGCCATCGGAAAATCTTTTGAATACAATTTGCTTGCAGTTCCTTTTTTTACCACATTTTCCATCACCCCTTTTAATTTTTGTGCAGTTTCTGGGGAACAAACTCTGGATTGAATAACGGTTGGGGGAAATTTTTTAATGGTTTGGTTCCATTCTTTAACCTCTTTTACAAACAATGGTTTTACCATTACTCCGTTGTTGGCTATGGCATTGTACATGGTTAAAGTATGTAATGGCGTAATGGAAACTCCATAACCCCAAGCCATCCATGGCAAACTAGTACCATACCATCTGTTTTTATTGTCTGGTGTTGGCACGAATGGAACTCCTGCACCTTGAATTTGCAAATCCAAAGGTTCGTGTAACTTTGATTGGTACACATGTTTTAAAAATCCTTTGGGGTTGTTTTTATAATTGTTCTGAATTGCTTGAACAATCACAGTATTTGAAGAAACTTCAAAGGCTTTTCCTAGGGATATTTTGCCATAGCCTCCTTTTCTGGAATCCTTGATTTTTCTGTTATATAAGATTATTTCTCCACCATTTGAATTAAAAACAGTACTCGTATCTGCCAAATTATCTTCTAACAATGCCATCATGCTTACCAACTTAAAAGTTGAACCTGGTTCATGTGCTTCGTTGATGGCATAGTTTACCGTTTCAAAATAGTTCCCGTCTTTGTCTCTACCTAAATTAGAAATTGCTTTAACATACCCGGTTTTGGTTTCCATTACTACCACACAACCATGGTCCGCATCGTGCTTAACTAATTGGTCTAACAATGCATGATGGGCAATATCTTGCATGTATACATCAATGGTAGAAATGACATCTAACCCGTCTTGTGGTTCTAATTCGTTTTCATCACGGAGTGGTTTCCATTGTCCTTTGGCCATTTTTTGCATCAATTGGGTACCATCTTTCCCGTTTAAAAAATCTTTGAATGACCACTCAATTCCTTTCCCGTTCAAGTTTCCGTTTTCATCTATTCTTTCATAACCAATGGTTCTTTCAGCTACCAATCCGATAGGATGCTCTCTTACTACTTTTTGTTCTGCTATAAATCCTCCTTTGTATGGCCCTTTGTTAAACAATGGGAACTTTTTCATTCGCATGTAATCGGTATAACTTCTCTTTCTTGCCAATAAAAGGAATCGATTTTTTTGGTTACGAGCTTTGATTAGCTCATTTTTTACTTCGTATTTTGACTTCTGCAAAAGAGTACTGAGCGAATCTGACAAGGCATCTACATTGGCATCAAAATCTTCTTGCTTTGGTGCTAAAGCATCAAAACGAATGGTATAACTTGGAATAGAAGTTGCCAATAAGCTCCCGTCTGAAGAATAAATATTTCCTCGATTGGCAGGGATGGTATGGGTTTTTACGGTGCGTTGTTTGGCAATTTCTCTGTAATGATCTCCTTCAACCAATTGAATATTTACCAACTTTACCACAATACCAAGCCCCATCAGTAGCATCAACGATACGATGAAATAAAATCTTTTGGCATGATATGATTGGTTCATTTCCATATACGTTCCCACCAATTGGGTTCTTTTTCAATAATTACTTTTACTTTTACAGGTGGCACTTCTGAAGGAACAATGCCTCTCTCTTTCATTTTTTGGGTGATGGTTGATTCCATTTTCAACTTCATCAATTCCGATTTTCTGTCTACAAACTCCGAACGCAATTCTTTGACTTCTGTACTTAAATCGGCTATTTTAAAAATCTTGGCTTCGTAGCTATGAATGTTGGTAATCATTATCATCGCCAAAACCAAAACAAACAAAATGAACTTCCAATTTTCAAAAGCATTGTCGTCAATCAGGTACTTTGCCTTTAAAAAATCATATATTTTGTTGGAGGTACTCATATTCGTTCTGCTACTCTCAATTTGGCACTTCGTGCTCTATTGTTTTCTGCAATTTCTTGATCTGTAGGTATGATCAGTTTTTCGATACTTTTAAACGGAACTTCAAAATTTCCGAACATATCTCTTTCGGGTTCTCCTTCAAACATCCCGTTTCGCATAAATCTTTTCACCAATCTGTCTTCCAACGAGTGGTAAGAAATGATGCTCAATCGACCTCCTTTGGGTAAAAGGTCTAAGGTTTGCTGTAAAAATTCTTGCAACACTTGTAATTCTTGGTTTACCTCAATTCTGATGGCTTGGTAAACTTGTGCCATAATTTTGTGGGTCTTGTTGTTTGGTAAAAACCGAGCCAACGCTTCTTTTAAATGTCCGGTATGCTGAATTGGTTGTGTTTTTCGATAATGCACAATCGCATAAGCCATACCAGCTGCTGATTTCAACTCTCCGTAGGTCTGTAACAAAAAGCGAATTTGATTTTCTTCGTATTCGTTTAAAATAGTTACTGCACTTAATTTATTTTTTTTTGACATTCGCATGTCCAACACTTCTTCAAAACGAGTAGAAAACCCTCTGCTTGCATCATCAAATTGATGTGAAGAAACTCCTAAATCAGCCAAAATTCCATCTACTTTGGCAACACCATAAAATTTTAAAAATCTTTTGATAAAGCGAAAATTCTCCGGAATCAATTGAAATCGTTTGTCATTAATTACATTAGCCAATGCATCTTCATCTTGATCAAAGGCAAAGAGTTTTCCGTTTGGCCCTAAGCGGTTCAAAATTTCTCGTGAGTGACCTCCACCACCAAAAGTTACATCCACGTAAATACCATTAGGCTGAATATTCAACCCATCAATAGAAGGATGTAATAAAACCGGACTATGGTAACTCATTTCTGTTGTCATTTTGATTTCCCATTACTTTTTCAGCCAAATCAGCAAAATCTACCACCGAATCGTCAATGGCTTTTTCATACAAATCTTTGTCCCATATTTCAATGATGTTTACCGCTGAGGATAACACCAAATCTTTTTGCATTTGAGCAAATAGCAATAAATCTTTTGGAACCAACAATCTGCCTAGATTGTCAATTTCTACCACTTTAACACCTGCTGTAAATCTTCGGATGAAATCGTTGTTTTGTTTTACAAACCGATTTAAGCCATTCACCTTTTCCATCATTTGGTTCCACTCAGCCATTGGATACAATTCCAAACAAGGCTGAAACACCGATCTTTTCAACACAAATCCTGCTTCCAAAGAGGAAGATAGCTGCTTTTTTAGAGGAGCAGGCACCAATAGCCTTCCTTTGGCATCTATTTTACATTCGTATGTCCCTATAAATGAGTTCATCAACTTTGGCCAAGATTTCAAACAAAAATAAAAAGTTTTTACCACAATTTACCACTTTCTACCACTTTGTTGATAAGTTTTTCCACTTGGAACCATTTTTTAACGAAAAAAGAGAAGAATCTCCCCAAAAAACTAGGATTCAGGCAGATACAAAATCTCCAAAAAAAGTATTACTGAAGCTGAAAAGAAATGTTAATACGGGATTGTTTGGATTGATGGAAGTGATGGATAAAACACTATATTTGTGTGACCAAAACAATAGGAAACACATGAGTGGATTGTTTAAAAAAGAAGGAAAGTACAATTATCTAGAAATTGGAGAGGGCAAACCAATTGTGGTATTACACGGATTGATGGGAGGATTGAGTAACTTTGATGGAGTGGCTAATTTTTTTCCAAATAAAGGATACAAAGTGGTGGTGCCTGAGTTGCCAATTTATACCCAAAGTATATTAAAAACCAATGTAAAAGCTTTTTCAAAATATTTAAAAGACTTTTTGATTTTTAAAGGATATGAAAAAGTAATATTGCTTGGAAATTCCTTAGGAGGACATATCGCTTTGTATTACACCAAAATGTATCCGGAAAAAGTAGAAGCATTAGTAATTACTGGCAGTTCAGGTCTTTACGAAAGTGCTATGGGAGATAGTTACCCAAAACGTGGGGACTATGAATTTATTAAAAAGAAAGCACAAGACGTGTTTTACGACCCAAATATTGCTACCAAAGAAATTATTGATGATGTTTATGCTACAGTAAATGACCGCATTAAATTGCTAAAAACTTTGACCATTGCCAAAAGTGCCATTCGACATAATATGGCGAAAGATTTGCCAAAAATGCAAACTCCAACTTGTATCATTTGGGGAGCAAACGATAAAGTAACTCCACCTAATGTAGCAGATGATTTTAACAAATTACTCCCAGATTCAGAATTGTTTTGGATTGAAAAATGCGGACATGCAGCCATGATGGAGCATCCGGATACTTTTAACGAATTGTTGTATGCCTGGCTGCAAAAAAGAGGGATTTAATCCAATCATCACATGAAAATAAATACAGCCGAATTTGTCATCAGTAACTCCGAAGTAAGTAAATGTCCGAAAGACATTTTACCGGAGTATGCCTTTATTGGGAGAAGTAATGTTGGAAAATCGTCGTTAATCAACATGCTTACCAACCAAAAAAGTTTGGCTAAAACTTCTTCCAGACCCGGGAAAACCCAATTAATCAACCATTTTTTGATCAACAAAAATTGGTTTTTGGTTGATTTACCTGGTTATGGATATGCAAAAGTATCTAAATTGACCAAAAAAGTTTTTCAGCAATTTATTACAGATTACTTTGAAAAAAGAGCCCAATTGGTAGCTGCTTTTGTACTGATTGACATTCGATTAGAAGCCCAAAAAATAGACTTAGAATTTTTGGAATATCTGGCAGATCAGGAAATTCCGTTTGCTATTATTTTTACCAAAGCCGATAAGGTTGGCATTAACAAAGCCAAAACTTTGGTACAAGATTACGAGAAAAAACTGCACGAAGTAGGATGGGAAGAAACCCCACTTCACTTTGTTACTTCTTCGGAAAATCAAACCGGAAAAGAAGAATTGTTACAATACATTGCAGAAATCAACGAATCGTTTTTTAAAGCCAAAAATCAAAGTTTTTAATTACTCTTCTCCTTTGATTTTTTCTCCAAAATAAGCACAAAAATCACGCATGGTTTCGGCCAATAAATGGTCGTTAGTGGCACGTTCGTAGGTATTGGCCATGCTCACCAAAGTTTGGTGAAAAAACTCTTTCATTTGATCTACGGGCATGTCTTTAGTCCATAAATCTACTCGTAACGATTCTAAATGTTTATGGTCCCAAACAGCTAAAAACAAGGCTTTGGTTGCTTCGTTTTGAATGCCACCATCTGGTGCTGTCCATGCTAATTTTTCAGGAATATTATTTTCATCAACCTCTACTTGTAAGGTAATGTGAGATACTTTGCTTGACATCAGATTAATTTTTTGGTTTGTATTTGCTTAATTCCAAAATCTCTTTGGCATCCATCTGCAGCATTTGCTGTAAAGGCACTTTATTATTATTCATTAAATTTCTTACTATTTGCCATCCTACCCAAGCACCTATTCTACCTGGAGTTTCGTTGTCAAACTCCATATAAAATTTTGAAAAAGGCCCTGGCTCCAAAAATCTTTGGTAGGCATGAAATGAGGTATCAAACAGCAAATTATTCTCTATAAAATATCGCCAAATATTGCCCTCATTTTCTTTACACCAATCTAAATGTGCTTTGGTATACCCTATTTTGTGTTCCTCTAAAGTGTTTGGCAATAATATGTCTTTTAAATACAATTCTTTTCCATGAAAAATCATTTGTGCCATTAAGGAACGATCTTTATTTGGTTCTACTACGTAAGTTGCAAAATCAGAAACCAAATCAGAAACCATCATTTCTTTTTTAAAATTTTGACGTTGGTAGTCGTAAAAATCATCGTAAAATTTATGTTCTGCCCCTAAGTACAAATCCAAAGAAACAATCAAAACGCTATCCGTAAAAATAACCTTGTTTTCGTAATCCATGTCAGAAATCAACCCAATCATTTTATTAGGTAACTTGATTTGTGGAAAATGATACTTGATCAACTGTAAAGTAGGTACAAAGCTTTCCACCAATTCTTTATCATCCGAAAAGGTCTTTTTCACCTCTTTATACAATTGTTGATATAACGGATTGGTTATTTTATTGATAAAAATACTATCGGGAAATTGCGATGGAAAAAACGAGGAGAACTCCCTTCTTATTTTTGGAAAATCCTGCACATCCGATTCGTATAAAATTTGATCCAAACGAACCAACTCCATTTCAATGGGAAGTTTTGCTGCCTCTTTTTGCTCTTTTGATTTTTGGTTGCAGGATATGATAAACAACACCAAAAACGATATTAAAATAATGCGAAATTTGCTTTTTTTCTTAAAAACCTCCAACATAAAAATGGTACATTTGTGGGAACAAAGATAAACTTAACCACGTAATATCTTAGGTGCTATGTATCAAAAAAATGCTAAAATTAATGGTGCTAAAGTAAGCGAGCACATTGTGCAATGGTTGGCAGATTATGCTAAAAAAGCGAATGTTTCCGGTTTTGTAGTTGGAGTTTCGGGTGGAATAGACAGTGCGGTAACTTCTACTTTATGTGCCAAAACCGGATTGAAAACACTTTGTGTGCAGTTATCTATCCATCAAGCACACAACCAAGTGAACAGAGCGTCGGAACATATTGCTAATTTGAAAACTATTTACCCAAATGTTACCGATGTTTCGTTAGACTTAACCGCAACTTTTGAACAAATGAAATCAATTTTTCCTGTGGTGGAAAACACCCAAAAAGTTGACTTGTCTTTGGCAAATACCCGTTCTAGATTACGAATGACATCTTTGTATTATTTAGCAGGAATTCACGGCTTGCTAGTTGCAGGTACAGGAAACAAAGTAGAAGATTTTGGCGTTGGTTTTTATACCAAATACGGAGATGGTGGCGTGGATGTGAGTCCGATTGCTGATTTAATGAAGTCGGAAGTATATGCGTTAGGAGCTTATTTACAAGTTCCGGAAAGTATTTTACAAGCTGCCCCTACAGATGGCTTGTTTGGAGATAACCGTACCGATGAAGACCAATTGGGTGCCAGTTATGACGAGTTAGAGTGGGCCATGCATCAAAAAGAAATTGGGAAAGAATCAATAGAATTTAATGGAAGAGAAAAAGAAGTGATGGAAATTTATACCCGATTAAATCGAGCCAACCAGCACAAAATGCAACCGATTCCGGTGTGTTATATTTCTAACGAAATCAAAAATTTGTGATATTTATAACTTTTCACACAATTGATAGTTTTCTGTTACTTAATTAACTAAATTTGAAGTTCTTAAAAATCAACCCTTTATGATCAAAGTCTGTTTTGCAGATAACCAACCAGTAGTTCATTACGGAATTCGTTCTTTTTTTAAGGACCATTCTGAAATTAAAATTGATGCACAGGTGGGAGCTTTTGACATGGTGGAAGACATATTAAAAATCAAACCTATCGATATCTTGGTGATAGATTTGGAGTTAGAAGGTTTTGACAGCATCAACCAATTGAAAAAATTGATGAAAGAAAACCCTTCTACCAAAGTGATAATTTTTACTGCTTTATCCGAAGGAATTTATGCTCCAAATGCCATTAAGGCAGGAGCTTCAAGTTTTGTTTCTAAATTAGATAAGTTAGAAAACCTCAGCAAAGTGATTATTCGCGTTTACAAAGGTGCTATTATTTATAATGAGCAAGTAAGAAGTAATATATCGTTGATTTTAAAGCAAAACAAAAACGATCGATTGTATCGCAAATTATCTAACCGCGAAATGGAAGTGCTTAGATACATCAGTTATGGCAAAAAGAATATTGAAATTTCAAAAATTCTCGACCTCAACGAGAAAACCATCAGCACTTATAAACTTCGTTTATTAAATAAATTCCAAGTAACCAATGTGGTGGATTTGATTGAAAAAGCGAAGAAATTGGAGATTGTTTAAATTTTTGAAGTTTTTTGAATTGCAAAATTTACACCTCAAAATTTACCATTTACATTTTTTACCTTTTTTTTATTAAAGACAAAATCAAAATTACTTATCTTTGGCATTAGTATTGTAATTCGTTAGTAGTGATTAAAAGCTTTGACGATAAGGAAACCGAATAAATTTGGAATGGAACATAGTCAAAAAAACTACCTTTTGAAATTCAAAATGTAGCCAGAAGGAAACTGAGAATGCTTAACAGTTCTCAAAATATTAACGACTTAAGAGTTCCTCCTGCTAACCATTTGGAAAAATTAAGTGGGAATTTTTCTGGTTTATATAGCATTCGAATCAATAATCAATGGCGAATAGTTTTTAAATGGGAAAACGACAATGCTTATGATGTAACCATTTTAGATTATCATTAACAAACAACTATGGAAAGATTAAAAAATATTCATCCTGGAGAAGTTTTAAAAGAAGAATTTTTAGAGCCACTTGGAATATCCGCATATCGGTTGTGTAAAGAAACTTTTATTCCTCAAACCAGAATTAGTGAAATAATTAAAGGTAAAAGAAGAATTACTGCAGATACTGCATTAAGACTTTCCATTTACTTTAGTACTAGTGCAAAATTTTGGTTGGGTTTACAGGATGATTATGATTTAGAGGAAGAAAAAATATTGAAACAAAACGAATTAAAAAACATCAAACCTGTTGAACATGATGCTGCATAAAAAATGTAGTTTCATTTTACCATCTCTTATAGATGTTCTAATAAGTCCTCAATCTACCGATTTTATGGGAGATGTATGCCTTTAATTTATTGTAGTCGTTGATCATTCCCAACACTTCCATGATTTCATTTTCTGTCATTTCAACTAATTGTTTTTGCCAATCATCTACCATTTTTTTGATTAAAAACTCCCGGTAGCTCACAATGGTGTCTTGGGTCAAACCACTAATTACCAACACATCTTTGCGTTCTTTTACCAAAATATTTTTCTTTTCAAACCAAGCATGTAGTTCGTACTTGTCTTCTTGCATCAAAATTTGTGTAACCAATGCCATAGCATCTGGTTCTAACTGTTGCATCCATTGGTTTCGATCAAAGTTACCTTGGGTAAAAGCCAAAATACAATCGTCATAAATATTTTTAAACATTGGGTTGGAAAAAGCAATTTCATCTTGCTGTAAACTCAAGTAAATGCGTTGGTAAACCGGACACTTAATGGTTTCGTGTTTTTCCATTTCTTTCCCAAACTCATTCAATTCAATATAATAGTCCACAAACTCTCCTTCCATTTCGCCATATAAAAGCAAAATTTCCAACAGTTTTCGTTCCATTTCGTGCAACATTTCTTGGGTATTCAGTAAAGTTGCTGTTGGAGTTTTTACCACTTCCATTGGTTTCACTACCTCACTGGATTCCGACTTTTTGCTTTGCAAAAGTTCTTTTTGGTTAATCTGAGCCAAGGTATTGAACAATACTTCTTCCGAAATATCCATCAATCGAGCACATTCGCGTATGTAGACTTCCTTTTTAATTCGATTCGGGATTTTGGCAATACTTTGCACCATATCTCGAATGACTTCCGCTTTTTTGATAGGATCGTTTTTGCTTTCTTGCATCAACAACGAAGCTTTGAATTGAATAAAATCCTGGGCTTGTTCATTCAAGTACAATTGCAACTCACCAAAAGGGGTTTTCTTGGCAAAACTATCGGGGTCATCTCCATCCGGAAAAGTACAAACCTTAACGTTCATGTCTTCTTCCAAAATCAAATCAATTCCACGGATAGAAGCACGTAAACCAGCAGCATCACCATCAAAAAGAACGGTTATATTCTTGGTTAATCTGCCTATCAATCGAATTTGCTCGGTTGTTAAAGCTGTTCCGGAGCTTGCTACCACATTTTCAATTCCTGCTTGATGCATTTGAATTACATCGGTATATCCTTCTACCAAATAACATCGATCTAACTTGGCTATGGCTTGTTTGGCATGAAAAATTCCGTATAGTATTTTGCTCTTGTAATAAATTTCACTTTCGGGAGAATTGAGATATTTTGCTGCTTTTTTATCGTTTGTTAAAATACGACCTCCAAAACCTAGTACTCTTCCTGACATACTATGGATAGGAAACAAGACCCTACCTTTAAATCGGTCGATGTTTCGGTTTTCTCCTACAATGGTCAACCCTGTTTTCTCCAAATATGTCATTTGGAAACCTTTTTGCAAAGCATGCTGTGTAAAAGCATCCCATTGGTTGGGAGAGTAACCCAATCCAAATTTTTCAATAGTATGCTCGGTAAAGCCTCTTTCTTTAAAATAACTCAAGCCAATTGCTTTGCCTTCTTCTGATTGAAATAATTGGTCTTGAAAATACTTTGCTGCAAATTCAGATACCAAATACAAGCTTTCTTTTTCTTGGGCTTGGATTTTTTCTTCCGAAGACTCTTCGGTTTCTTCAATCGGAATTCCGTATTTCTTAGCCAAATATCTGATGGCTTCCGGAAAAGTAAAATGCTCATGCTCCATAATGAAAGTCACCGCATTTCCTCCCTTTCCGGAACTAAAATCTTTCCAAATTTGCTTTACCGGACTCACCATAAATGAAGGTGATTTTTCACTAGAAAACGGACTCAGACCTTTTAAGTTACTTCCGGCCCTTTTGAGTTGTACAAAATCACCAATCACCTCCTCTACTCGGGCAGTTTCAAATACTTGGTCGATGGTGTTTCGTGAAATCATAAGTTATTAAAAAGCTAAGATACTATTCGACTCCAATTCATAAGGTGCTTGTTGTGCGGTAAAAATTCTAGCAGATAAGTTACCTCTTAAAGTAATGGTTTCTCCAACTACCTCTAACCAACTTCCCTCACGCAAGCCAACCACAGGTTGGGTATTAAACGCATGAAACTCTTTAATTCGGGTTTCACGAGTTTCACCCATGTGGGTAGAGTTTGGGTCTGGATCTAAATAATGTGGATTCAAATTAAAAGGCACCAAACCTATGGTTTGAAAACTACTCGGATATACTATGGGCATATCGTTGGTAGTTTGCATGGTTAATCCGGTTATATTACTTCCGGCAGAAGAACCTAAATACAAAGTTCCTTGATTTACCGCTTGTTTAATCACTGGCATTAATTGCAACCGATGCAATTGATCTACCAAAACAAAAGTATTGCCTCCGCCTGTAAAAATGGCTTCTGCTTGTAAAATAGCTTCTTTGGGGTTTTCAAACGTATGCAAGCCTTGTACTTGTATGTTCATTTTCTGAAAAAAAACCGCTGCTTTTTCGGTGTAAACATCATGCGAAATCCCTCCAGGACGTGCAAACGGAATAAAAAGCAATTGTTTGATTTCTTTAAAAAACTCTTGTAAGGTGGGCTGTAAATATTCTAAATATCCTCCTCCATGTAAGGTTGAAGTGCTGGCAATAATGGCTTTACGCATAGTTAAAATACTCAAATGATTGGCAAACAAAAATACATATTCCAACAGATAACACCACCCTTTTCACCAACATTATTAACAAATATTTGGGGGCAACAAAAACGAATGGAATGCTAAAATCAAATATTTTTACCTCATAATTTCCAACAAATGAGTAAATTTTGGTTGTTATTGTTTTGCTCTTCCATTTTAATTGGGCAAACAAAAAAAATTACAGGCACCATAACCGCAGGAAACGCTATGGTAGAGGGAATTCATGTAATTAATTTGTCTAATGAAAAAACTACCATAACAGATGCCAAAGGTGTTTTTACCATAGATGCTTCTGAAGACGATTTGTTGGTATTTAATGCAGTGCACTTAGAGTTTTGGAGACAATCGGTTTCTGCGAAAGACTTTGCCAATGGTACCATGAGTGTAAAAATGACCGAAAAAACTACCGAATTAGAAGAAGTAGTTGTTAGAGACCGAGCTATTACCTTAAAAGATTTGGGCATTAACTACACCCCAAAAAGATATACTGTGGCAGAAAGAAGATTATACACAGCTACTTCCGGTGGAGGGTTTTTACCATTAGATCCTATCATCAATTGGATTTCGGGAAGGACAAAAATGTTGAAAAAAGAATTGGCCAATGAAAAGAAAAACATCCTCAGAACTCGATTAAGCCTATATGCCCCCGCAAGTTATTGTATAGATGATTTAAAAATACCAGAGATTTATGTAGAAGGATTTTTGTATTATGCTATTGAAGATCCTGATTTGTTTGATTTGGTAGATAAATACCAAAAAGACCGAGCTTTGTTAAAACTTTCGGAACTTTCGTTCGATTTCTTAGAAAGCTTAAAAGAAGATTAACAAAAAAGTCGCGACCATTTTATACCTTTAACAAAAACATTTCCATGTACAAAATTTTACTCCTTTGTTTGATCTTTTTTCAATTCTCTCTTGCACAATTGATTCCTAGAAGCATTTTGCGTGGTCAAATTGTTTCTACCGAAGTACAAATTGAAAACGTTGAAGTATTCAACAAAAACTCTAACAAAGGGGCTATTACCGATGCCCAAGGGTTTTATACTTTATATGCCAAACCTAAAGACACTTTGGTTTTTCAAAGTGTACAAATTAAACCAGTATCTATTGTTTTAGAAGAAAGCGATTTTAAACTTCGCGTGTACAAAGTAGAACTCAACATGTTTATCAACGAACTAAATGAAGTTGTGATTACCCCAAAATCACTAACAGGTGACTTGGCAAAAGATGCAAAAAACATAAAGATTTATGATATGTATGAAAGTTTTGACAGCAAAGCGGTAACAGATCAACAATTTACAGACGATGTGATTACTTCTCCAAAAAATAGTACTATGCCAAGTGATGGCTCAATCCCATATGGAATGAATTTTGTAGCCATAGGAAAGTTAGTAAAAGACGCAGTTTTTGGAAAAAGCAAAAAGAAACAAGAAAAAATAGATTACGAAAAAGCAAGTGCAGACTTGTTAAAAGAAAAATTTACTTATACTTTTTTTACCGAGACTCTAGAACTAAAACCTGAACAAATTGAAGACTTTTTACAATTTTGCGAAAAAGACCCGGAGTTTAAAAAACTAATGGCTGGCAAACAAGAATTTTATATCACAGAATTTTTAATCAATAAAAGGAAAGATTTTAAGTAAGAATTTCCATCCCATAATAAAATGAAAATCTTTATAAGTTGGAAGTCGTTAGTATTCGTAGGAATCATTCTTTCTTTTTTTTCCTTCACCCATAAATTTTATGTGTCGGTAAACCAAGTGGAATGGAACGAAAAAAAGAGTCAGATGGAAATTACTTCTCGATATTTTTTAGACGATATGAATAGAGCATTAGAAAAAAAACACCAACGAGTGTTTTATTTAGGCGATAAAAAAGAATCCGCAGAAGATGTTAAATTACTTATAGATTATTTGTTAGAAAACAACCAAATCATTGTCAACCAAAAAAAAATGCCTTTACAATTTCATTTAAAAGAAGTGGAAGACGATGTGTTAATTTGCTATTTGTTGGTTAAAAATGTAAACAAACCAAAAAAAATTACTATTAAAAATGCCACTTTAATGGAATTAGAACCCGACCAACAAAATATTTTACATGTAAAATTTGGCAACCAAAAATTCACCGAGCTATTGGTAAACTCAAAAAAAGAGAAAGAATTTGTTTTGAAAAACTAAATGTTCATCCTTATCAGTAGTCAATCTCATTCATTTATCATTTTCATTTCTATTGTTATTGCCATTGCAATTGCTATTGTCATTTTTTAAGGATTATTTAGCAACCGAATCCCATAAATTAGATATTTTAGCACGTTTTATTTAACTAAAAGAACTCAAAAATGAATAAAATCCTATTATGGTGTTTGTTGCCATTGCTAGTTTTTGCTCAAGAGGCAGACAAAAAGGAACGTCAGCCAGGCAAATACGACAACAACAAGTTTAGCCAAAACTATCAGTTGTATGCCACTCCAAACATGTTTCGAACAGCATCAGGAGCACCGGGTCCGGCTTATTACCAACAACAAGCTGACTATGTGATGGAAATTACTTTAGACGACAAAAACAAAAAACTATACGGAGTTCAAACGGTAACTTATTACAATAACTCCCCAGAAACATTAGAGTATTTATGGGTGCAATTAGACCAAAATGAAAAAAAGAGAACCTCTGACAACAAATTGATCAATAGCGAAAGAGTTTCACCAGGATATACTCCAACCACTTTAACCAAGTCGTTTTTACAACCTAGTTTTGATGGTGGATATAACATTGAATATGTAAAAGATAGTAAAGGAAACAACCAATCGCATACCATCAACAATACCATGATGCGAATCAATTTGGCAACACCTTTAAAACCAAAAGAAAAATTTACGTTTTCTATCAAATGGTGGTATAACATCAATAATTACCAAGTAGATAGAGGTCGTTCCGGGTATGAAGAATTAGAAGATGGCAACCGCATATATGTGATTGCTCAGTTTTTTCCTAGAATGGCTGTGTACAACGATGTAGAAGGCTGGCAAAATATGCAGTTTTGGGGAAGCGGAGAATTTGCTTTAACCTTTGGAAACTACGATGTAAAAATTACCGTTCCGTCTGACCACGTGATGGAAGCTACCGGAGATTTACAAAATCGTAAAGATGTATTTACTGCCGAACAAGTAAAAAGATACGAATTAGCACAAAAAACATTTGATAAACCTGTGTTGGTGGTGACTCCAGAAGAGGCTAAAAAAGCGGAAAAAGGCTTTGCAACCACTACCAAAACATGGCATTTTAAAGCCCAAAATGTGCGTGATTTTGCGTTTTCTACCTCACGAAAATTCATTTTAGATGCTATGGCTGTTAAATTAGAAACTACCACTCCAATGGCAATTTCGTTATATCCTAACGAAGCCAATCCGTTGTGGGGAGAGTATTCTACCAAAGCTGTGGCTCAAACATTAAAAACCTATTCCAAACATACTTTTGATTATCCGTACCCAAAAGCAGTATCTGTTTCGGCAGAAGACCAAGGAATGGAATACCCAATGATTTGCTGGAACTATGGCAGACCTGACAAAAACGGTTATGTATCTGACCGAATTAAATACGGGATGATCAGTGTGATTATCCACGAAGTAGGACACAATTACTTTCCGATGATTGTAAATTCAGACGAAAGACAATGGACATGGATGGATGAAGGGTTGAATACCTTTTTAGAATACTTGACAGAACAGGAGTTTGAAGAAAACTATCCTTCACAACGAGGACCTGCTGCTAAAATTGTTCCATACATGAGTGGCAACCAAGACTTTTTAGAGCCTATCATGTCAAACTCTGAAGTCATCCATCAATTCGGACCAAATGCTTACGGAAAGCCTGCAACTGCACTTAATATTTTGCGTGAAACCGTAATGGGGAAAGAATTGTTTGACTATGCTTTTAAAATTTATGCCAACCGTTGGAAATTCAAACACCCAACTCCGGAGGACTTTTTCCGAACTATGGAAGATGCTTCTGCTATAGATTTGGATTGGTTTTGGAGAGGTTGGTTTTACTCTACCGATTATGTAGACATGGGAATTAAAGAAGTAAAACAATACTACGTTTCGTTAGACCCAACCAAAGAACAAGAGCAATTTGCACAACGCAGAGGTAGATTTGGAATACAACCTGGACCATATTTATATATGATTCCGGATGGGCATGCAGAATTGAAAGACAAGTACAAAAAAGGATTTCAAGTTAAAGATTTCGAAACCTTGGAAAAATTCATAGAAAAGAATTTTACCGCAGAAGAAAGAGCTGAATTTAAAAATCCACAATTCTTTTACGAAGTAACTTTTGACAAACCCGGAGGATTGATTATGCCAATTATTGTGGAATTAGAATTTGAAGATGGCACGAAAGAATTGCACAAATTCCGCGAACAAATTTGGAGAAAAAACAACCAAACCGCAACGAGAGTATTTGCAACGGATAAAAAAGTGAAAAAAATTCAATTAGATCCAAAGTTGGAAACTGCCGATATTGATGTAAGTAACAATGTTTGGCCAAAAGAGGAAGTAAAGTCGAAATTTGACAACAAATAACAAAATTTAACCCATCAAAAACCCCAAAAGTCCTTTTCATCTTTTGGGGTTTTTTATCTTTGCAAAAAATATTTCCATGTTTGGTATCAGCGGTTTTGAATTTATTTTTGTTATAGTCATTATTTTGATGCTTTTTGGGTCAAAAGAAATTCCGCAATTGGCAAGAACTTTAGGTAGAATCATCCACCAAGTAAAAAACGCTACCAACGAACTCAAAACGGAAATCAATAAAAGTGCTGGTTTAGATGATATCCTACAAAACCCAATTCAACAAGAAATAGATCAAGCCAAAGAGGCACTACAAAAGCCTTTGCAAAATTTAAACCCAGTGCCTGATAACATCCAAAAGCTAGAAGAAGACATCGATCAAATTACAGGCCCCATCAAAAGAGGTTCTTTTTAATTGCTATCCTTATGTTGGAAAAAATCAAACAACTCGACGAACAAGTTTTTATATACCTCAACTCCCTGGGTTCGGAAAGTTGGGATCCAATGTGGTTGTTTTTAACCAAGCAAGCCAATTGGGCATTGTTGTTTGTGGTGGTGTTTTATTTTTTTATCAAAAAATATGGTTGGAAAAATTTTGGCTTTTTGGTCATTGCATTAGCTATTTTAATCACCATCACCGATCAAGGAACCAATTTGGTGAAAAATCTTACCCAACGTTTAAGACCATGCCATGAAGCACATTTACAAAACATCATCCGAATTGTAAAAGATGGTGGCAAGTATAGTTTCTTTTCCGGACATGCTTCCAACTCTATGGCAACTACCACACTATTGTTCTTTTTGCTTAAAAAGCACTATCGCTTTGCGGTATTTTTATTCGTATTCCCTTTCATTTTTGCCTATAGCAGAATTTATCTAGGTTTGCACTACCCTACCGACATTTTATGTGGGTATTTATTTGGTGCTTCTACCGGATATGGCATGTATCGCCTTTATGATATTTTTCTCAAAAACTATAGCAAATAGGCAAAATTAGTAACGTTTTTTTAACAAAAAATCTTCTAAATCCTTTTCGTTTTTATACTTTTGCAATCGTTGTAAAATTATAAAACAAACCATTTATGGAATCAATGATGATTTATTTGCCAGTTATATTGGCAATTGTAGGGTTGGCTTACATGGGCTACATGGCTATGTGGGTTAACAAACAAGATGCAGGTGACGAAAAAATGCAAGGTATTTCAAAAAGCATCAAAGAAGGTGCATTGGCATTTTTAAATGCAGAATACCGAATTTTAGCAATTTTCGTAGTAATTGCATCTATTGCATTATTTACTATATCTAGATTTGTTCCAACTACGCATTGGATTATTGTGGTAGCGTTTGTTGTTGGAGCTTTTTTCTCTGCTTTGGCAGGTAATATTGGGATGCGAATTGCAACCAATTCTAACGTTCGAACCACCCAAGCAGCCAAAACTAGTTTGCCAAAAGCTTTAAAAGTGTCTTTTGGTGGAGGAACTGTAATGGGCTTAGGAGTTGCCGGACTGGCTGTGTTAGGTTTGAGCTTGTTCTTTATTATTTTCTTAAACATGTTTGTTGGTAAAGGAGGAGATTTTTATACAGAAATGACCATCGCATTAGAGGCATTGGCTGGTTTCTCCTTAGGTGCTGAATCTATCGCTTTGTTTGCCCGTGTAGGTGGTGGTATTTATACCAAAGCTGCTGACGTAGGTGCTGACTTGGTTGGAAAAGTAGAAGCTGGAATTCCAGAAGATGATCCTCGTAACCCTGCTACCATTGCAGATAACGTAGGGGACAATGTAGGTGACGTTGCTGGTATGGGGGCAGATTTATTCGGTTCTTATGTGGCAACTGTTTTGGCTTCGATGGTATTAGGAAACTACATTATTAAAGACATGACAATGGCAAGTGGAGAGCAGTTTTCAGATGCTTTTAATGGGATGGGACCAATTTTGTTGCCTATTGTGATTGCAGGTGTAGGTATTATTGCTTCCATCATCGGAACTTGGTTGGTAAGTATTAAAAATAATGAAGCCAAAGAGGCTCAGGTACAAAGTGCATTAAATTTAGGAAACATCGTTTCAATGTTAATCTCAGCTGTAGCAGGTTGGTTTTTGATTAAAATGATGTTGCCAGACACCATCCAAATGAACTTTTTTGGAGAAGGCATTAAAGACATACCAAGTCGTCATGTATTTTACGCTACTTTGGTAGGTTTATCGGTTGGTTATTTGATTTCTGCATTTACAGAATTTTACACCGCTTTGGGTAAAAAACCAGTATTAAATATTGTTCAAAATTCCTCCACCGGAGCTGCAACCAACATTATTGCTGGTTTGGCTACTGGTATGAAATCTACTTTTTCTTCTGTATTATTATTTGCAATTGCCATTTGGGGATCGTATGAATTGGCTGGTTTTTATGGGGTAGCAATTGCTGCTTCTGCCATGATGGCAACCACTGCTATGCAGTTAGCAATTGATGCTTTCGGCCCTATTGCTGACAATGCTGGTGGTGTAGCTGAAATGAGCGAATTACCAAAAGAAGTTCGTCAAAGAACAGATATTTTAGATTCTGTTGGTAATACCACTGCTGCAGTAGGTAAAGGTTTTGCTATAGCTTCTGCTGCTTTAACTGCTTTAGCTTTGTTTGCTGCATATGTAACTTTTACCGGAATTGATGGTATCAATATTTTCAAAGCCGATGTATTAGCTGCCTTGTTTATTGGTGGGATGATTCCAGTTGTATTTTCAGCCTTGGCAATGCAATCGGTTGGAAAAGCTGCTATGGACATGGTGCAAGAAGTAAGAAGACAGTTTAGAGAAATTCCGGGTATTTTAGAAGGTACCGGAAAGCCAGAATACGCTAAATGTGTTGAAATTTCTACCAAAGCTGCTTTAAGAGAAATGATGTTGCCAGGTGCAATTACCATTATTACTCCGGTAATTATCGGTTTTGTGATGGGTGCAGAAGCTTTAGGTGCTTACATGGCAGGAGTTGCTGTTTCTGGTGTATTGTGGGCTATTTTCCAAAATAATGCTGGTGGTGCTTGGGACAATGCCAAGAAATCATTTGAAGCTGGTGTGATGATCAATGGAGAAATGACGTTTAAAGGTTCTGATGCTCACAAAGCTGCAGTAACTGGTGATACCGTTGGAGATCCTTTTAAAGATACTTCAGGTCCATCTATGAACATTTTAATCAAATTAACTTGCTTGGTTGGTTTGGTGATTGCACCTTTATTGGGAGGTCATGCAGCTGAAACCATTGCTACAGAAGAACCTGCAGTAGAGGAAATGCAAGTGGAATTGTTAGAAGAAACTTTACAAGAAATCAATACTGAAGCTAAAGACACTGTAACTGTAGAGTAATTTAAAATCATAAATATTCATTAAAAGCCAGCCTATTAGGTTGGCTTTTTTGTTGCCTTGAATGAATTTTCGTACTTTTGTACTAATAAAAATATATTATATGAGAATTTTATCCCTAGCAATTTTAATGGTAAGTTTTTTTAATCTTCAAGCCCAAGAGCCTACTTTACAAATACAACCTATCGACTCTACGCAAATAAAATCGATGGATTCTATGTTGTTAAAACAAACGGAAGAAGTAAAATTAAGAGAGCAAGAAGCCATTGAAGCCAAAAAGCAAGCAGAGGAAGCACAAAAGTCAGCAGAAGCCCAAGCCAAAGAAGTGGAAAAACGTGCTAAAGAAATGGAAAAGCAAACCAAAAAAATAGAAAAACAACAACGTGCTTTAGAGAAAAAACAGCAAGCCATTGCCAAAGCCGATAAAAATCTGAAAAAAGCAGAATCAAATTACGACAAAGCTGCTAAAAAATTAGAGAAACGTCAGAGAGATTTAGATAAAAAAATGGGCAAAGGCAAAATGAAACCAGAAGATATTTCTAAAGAAAATGAGCGAATTTTAAAAGATCAAGCCAACTTAAAAAACTTAGAAGCTAAAATTGAACGTGCCAAAAGGGATTTGATCAATGCCAATAGGAATTAAAAGATTTAATGAATTTATACCAAAAACCCGTCAAAATTAAATTTGATGGGTTTTTTCTCTTATAATCAACTCCTTTATTTTATTTCACCGCAAAGACGCAAAGTTCGCAGAGTTTATTTTTAACAACTTAATTTTAAATATTTCATTTTCTCTAATTTAATATCTAACGACACTTAAGTCTAATTTAAGAAGTTCATTCCTACCTCAGAGACATAAAGTTCGTAGAGTTTATTTGCTGACAACTTTATTATTCATGGTTAGCTTTTCTTCTTCGCGATAAAAAACTGAAGAAAACCCATAGATTACAAATTATTTGCAATTCTTTTAATCCCGTTTTTTAACAAAACTTCATTAAAATTAATTAACAGGCCTAGTTTAATATCTTTTAACTTCAAATAAGTTAATAATTGAGCGGTATGAATATCTGCAAGTGCATCAACACTTTTTATTTCAATTATTACTTTATCTTCAACTAATATATCTATTCTATAGCCGGCATCTAACTTTACATCCTTGTAAACTATTGGCAATGCTAATTGTTGTTTTATGTTTAAGCCTAATAGCTTAAGCTCATAAACCAAACAAGCTTCATAAGAACTTTCTAACAATCCGGGACCTAATTGCTTATGAACTTCAATTGCTGCTCCAATTATTTTGGATGATAATTCGTTTTCTGTCATATCAATTTATGATGAGATACAAGAATTTAAATTAAAGTAAAGGATCAGATGCAACAAAGGCATCTAGTTAAACATAAAACTTATGTTTCACTTTGCGTTCTTTGTGTCTTTGCGGTAAACTTACAAATAGAGACACAAAAAACTAGTTTTCTAAAATGTTAGAATCATTTATGTTTATAAAATTTCACACAAACGAAACTTCTTTATAAGATTAATAAATCACCCTACTCACCGTTAGTCCATCTCTAATTGGTAATAAAACGGTTTCTAATTTTGGATGGGTAGCCAATAATTGGTTATATTCTAACAATACTTGGGTACTTTTGTCATTAGGTTGCAAAGGTTCTACTACCTTACCACTCCACAGCACATTGTCAGATAGAATAATCCCTCCAGGTTTCATTTTAGGTAATATTAAATGAAAATATGCAATATAATTTTCCTTATCTGCATCCATAAAAACCAAATCAAATGGCCCATCTAAAGTTGGTATGATTTCCAAAGCTGGCCCAACATGCTGAAATATTTGTTTTCCATAACCCGAAGCATCAAAATACTTTCGTTGAAAATTCACCAATTCCTCTTTAATATCAATGGTATGTAATTCTCCTGAAGGACTTAAACCTTCTGCCAAACAAAGCGAAGCATAACCCGTGTAAGTCCCCAATTCTAAAACTTTTTCTGGCCGGATTAATTTAGATAGCATGGACAAAACTCTTCCTTGAAAATGCCCGCTCAACATTCGTGGTTGTAGAACTTTTTGATACGTTTCTTTATTCAAACGTTGCAACAAATCCGATTCGGAACTGCAATGTTGTTCTACATAATGTTCTAATTCTTCCGAAATAAAATGCATGGTATACTAATTTCCAACAAATATAAATAGCTCCTAGCATAAAGCCTCTCAAAAAAGGCTGTAAATTATGTAAATTTGTGCCATGGAAATTCAACGAAAAGACATTCGCTCGTTAAGCAAAGAACAGTTAAGAGAGTTTTTTACGCTACACCAACAAGCTGCATTTAGAGGCAACCAAGTATATGATTGGTTATGGAGTAAAAAATGTACTTCGTTTGACGATTTTACCAACTTATCCAAAGACTTGCGTGCTTTTTTAAAAGAGCATTTTGTAATCCAACCTATTCGTGTAGATCAAATGCAACGAAGTAATGATGGCACCATTAAAAATGCAGTAAAACTACATGATGGTTTGGTGGTTGAAAGCGTATTAATTCCAACAGAAACCCGAACGACTGCCTGTGTATCTAGCCAAGTTGGATGTAGTTTGGATTGTAATTTTTGTGCTACTGCCCAATTGAAAAGAATGAGAAATTTAGAACCGGGAGAAATATTTGACCAAGTGGTAGCTATTGACCAAGAGAGCAGATTGTATTTTAACCGACCACTTTCTAACATCGTGTTTATGGGTATGGGAGAGCCTTTGATGAACTACCCTAATGTGATGAAAGCCATTGACCGAATCACTGCTGCTGATGGTTTGGGTATGTCAGCCAAAAGAATCACTATTTCTACTTCGGGAATTCCGAAGATGATTAAAAAGATGGCAGATGATGGGGTTAAATGCAAATTAGCTGTTTCGTTACATAGTGCTGTGGAAAGTACCCGAAACCAAATCATGCCTTTTAGCAAGAATTTTCCATTAACCGAATTGCGTGATAGTTTACAGTATTGGTACCAAAAAACGAAAAGTAAAATTACCTATGAGTATGTGGTTTGGAAAGGCATCAACGATACTCCGGAAGCAATTAATGCTTTGGTGAAATTTTGCAAACACGTGCCTTGTAAAGTTAACATTATAGAATACAACCCTATTGACAACGGTATTTTTCAACAAGCTGACGATGCCATTTTAGAGCAATATGTAGAAACTTTGAAACAAATTCAAGTAGTTGCCAAAGTGCGAAGAAGCAGAGGAAAAGACATTGATGCCGCTTGCGGTCAGTTAGCCAATAAGTCAAAATAATCTAAACACACTACCAAAATCCTTTTGCATTTCCTACCTTTGTTTCAATGAAAATTACAGAGCAAATCAAACAACCTATTCAAGAGGAAATGGAACTATTTGAAAAAAAGTTCCACGAATCGATGGTTTCAAAAGTGGCTTTGCTCAACCGAATTACCTACTACATTGTAAACAGCAAAGGCAAACAAATGCGACCTATGTTCGTGTTTTTAACTGCCAAAATGATTTCCAACGGACACATCAACGAACGTACTTACCGAGGTGCTTCTGTAATTGAATTGATTCATACCGCAACTTTGGTTCATGATGATGTGGTAGACGATAGCAACAAACGAAGAGGTTTTTTCTCCATCAATGCTTTGTGGAAAAATAAAATTGCTGTTTTGGTTGGAGACTATTTGCTTTCTAAAGGCTTGCTATTGAGTATAGACAACAACGATTTTGATTTGCTTAAAATTATTTCTGTAGCAGTGAGAGAAATGAGTGAAGGCGAATTACTTCAAATAGAAAAAGCTAGAAGATTAGATATTACTGAGGAAGTTTATTACGAAATCATCCGACAAAAAACTGCTACTTTAATAGCCGCATGTTGCAGCTTAGGAGCATGCTCTGTTGCTCCGAATGAAGCAGAAACCATTGAAAAAATGCGAAAATTCGGAGAAATTATCGGAATGGCTTTTCAAATAAAAGATGATTTGTTTGATTATACCGATGGCCCTATTGGCAAACCAACCGGTATTGACATTAAAGAGCAAAAAATGACCTTGCCATTGATCTATGCTTTAAATAACTGTTCTCCTGAGGAGAAAAGCTGGTTAATAAATTCCGTAAAAAACCACAACAAAAACAAAAAGAGAGTTAAAGAAGTAATTGAAAGAGTCATTAGTTTAGGTGGGCTTGACTATGCACAACAACAAATGATTGCCTACCAACAACAAGCCATTAAAATTTTAAAAGAGTTCCCGGTATCTGATTACAGAGAGGCTTTAGAATTGATGGTAAACTACGTGATTGAACGCAAAAAATAATTATTCGTACGGAAATTCAATTGTAAAGATAGACCCTACAAATTCCTCACTTTCCGCTAAAATCTTACCATTTAATAATTCCGTAAATTGTTTGGCAATAACCAATCCTAAACCAGAACCCTTAATATTGGTAGTATTACTTGCCCTATAAAAGGAATGAAACAAATTTGGCAACTCATCTTTAGGCACACCTACACCATAATCTTTTACTTCAAATGCTATTTGATGATCGTGAAACTTTATTTTTAATTCAGGAGAAGGCTTTCCTTCGGAGTATTTAAATGCGTTACTGATTAAGTTGGTTAAAATATGAGTTAATAACGACTCGTCTGAAACAAATGTTTTGGGATTTCCGGTGGAAGAAATTTTTAATTTTCGTCCATCTTTTTGGTTGCTGTAATAAATTTCATTTAGATTGTTAATGTAATGATATAAATCTAGAGGTTTTTTTACTACCTTAATTTCTCCAGAGTCGTATTTGCCAAACACCAAGATATTGTTCATTAACTCTGTCATTCTATCTACTTCTAACTTGATCCTCTCACTTAACGATTTAAATTCATTTCTTTGATTTACTGGCAATAATTCTGCTTTAAAATCAATCAATTCCGTGTTAGAAAAAATTACGGATAAGGGTGTCCTGAACTGATGAGATGCCATGGTTACAAAACCCGATTTTAATTCATTTAATTCACGTTCTTTTTGTAAGGCTTGCTTAACTTCTTCTTCTGCTTTAATTCGCTCGGAAATATCCCTACTTGAACTCTGAATACCTACCACTTGATTGTTACTGTCAACTATTAATTTAGCAAAAGTCTCTAACCATACATAGGTTTGGTCTTTTATCAAGTATCGATAAATTACACTATACACCTTATCAATGTCTGTAATTCCGAGCATCAAATCTTTTAACAAGTTTACATCCTCCGGATGAAAAAAGGTAAATGGATTTTTACCAACCAATTCTTTGGAATCATATCCAATAATGGATTCCGCAGATTTTGAAACATACAAATAAGTACCATCTAATTGATACTGACAAATCAAATCGGTAGTGTTTTCTGCTATAAATCGATATTTTTTTTCTGAAATTTTAAGCTTGCTTTCAAATTCAATTTTATCATTAATATCGGTTATAGACCCCATAATAACTTTTTTACCAGTAGTACTATCTATATTTAAGCTTAAAATAACTAAAGTCCAAATAGGAAAGGTAGATTTACGGCTAAGTTTGGATTCTAATACCACATTTGAAGAGCCGTTTAAAATTCTAGTCACGTCAAATTGTTGAAACTCATCTTTTAAAAAATTAGCTATAGGTTGCTCTAAAGATTCATCTATTTTAAATCCGGTTATTTTTTCCCATTGTCTGTTTAAATATTTTATGTTTCCTAATTCATCAATTTTAAAAATAACCTCTGCTAAGTTGTTAACTAAAAAGTCGTATTCGTTTCGTTGAATTTCTATTTGCTTTTCTTTATTTAAGATGTCTGTAACATCAATATGTGTTCCTATAATTTTTTCAATTTCATTTTTACTATCTTTAATAGCTAAGCCACTATATTTTACCCAAATGTATTCACCAGACTTATGAAGCAATCGGGTTACTCCTGAATAATCTTTAATTCTTCCTGATAAATAATCTTGAAATTTTTGTGTAATTTCATGTTTATCCTCGGGATGTAAAAGATTTTGCCATGTATCATAAGTCTCAGGAAGTTCTTTGTCTTTTAGGCCTAACATTCCGTACCAATTATAGGAAAAAGAAGTGATGTTTTTTTTTACATTATATTCCCATTTGGCTTGCCCCGAACTTTTCATGTAAAAATCCAATTCAAAAAGAGTGTTTTTTAAATCAAAAAATAAGTTGTCTTGATTTAATCGCAAACCTATATTTTTGGCTACTGTATGAATGGCATCTACTTCTTCAGGTTTCCAACGTCTGGGAAAAGTACAGTCATCAAAACCGATCCAACCCCAAAAAAACCCATTAGAAAAAATTGGCGCAAACAAATACGATAGAATTCCTTGCATGGTCATGATTTCTTTAAAAAACTCATTTTCTGCTTCTTCTACCAACCCATACATAGTATGGTCTAAAACCAATGATTCATATAAGCCAGGAAATGACTCGTACGGATAACCACTCAATTCAGGGCTCCCTAAATATGGTGTAGTTCCTTTGTTACACCATTCATGTTCATAATATAATTTTAAAATACCATCGGTATCAATTTTGTTTTGAAATATGTAACATCTATCTACTTCAAGGTTTTCTCCTAAAGTTTGCACACAAAAATCAAGTGCTTGCTGAATGTTTTGTTCTTTTAGCAAGAAGTTATTGGCATTTGAAATACCTGTTAAAATATTATGCATGGGTAGATTTGTGGGCTTGGTTGTACTGATAGGCTAAGGGCTTAAAAGCTTGGTACTGTTGTTGGGTAATTTGGTATTTTTTTGAACTTATAGCAAAATTTATTTTTAAAGAATAAACATATTTTGGTAGCATCCAAAACAACAAAATAGCAATTAAAATCCCTCCCAAAATTAAACTATTTTCTACCAATATACTTGTTAACAAAAAAAATAAGATTATGGTTAGGTACACCAATTTATGGTGATAAATATGTTTTTTTTTTCGTACTATGATTTGTCTAACATCTTTATCAGAATACTTTTCTTCCCCCAAACTAGTAATAACCATAATAGAGTCTCCAATTTGTAATTTTTTTATTTTAGGATATGCACCCATAACTATTTTTTTAAAAACACTCAAAAGTATGATATTGAACGATTAGGAAAAACTTAATACTGATAGTTGAAACACTTTTACTGATATGTTTAACATTAGAAATATAGCTTTGCATTGTATTTATATATTAAAATTACTACTATGAAATTTGATAAAAAAATCCTTTTTGTAGAGGACGATGAAGCTTTAGGAGAATCTATCTTCGAGCTTTTAAAATTAAACGGATTTACCGTTTTTTGGTTCCGCAACGGTATTGATGCTTATGCATTTATTAACGAAACAAGAGTAGACATTATCGTAAGCGATTTAATGATGCCTATCATGGATGGAGAAGAATTTTTGACTTTGATTAGAAAAGATAAAAAATTCGATACCATACCATTCATCTTTATTACAGCCAACACAAGTCCGGATGTAAAAGTTAGACAACTAGAAAGTGGAGTAAATGATTTTATTACCAAGCCATTTAAGATTAGTGAACTGATTTTAAAAATTAAAAACATCTTATTATACACTGAAAAAATTCGTGAACACTACGAGTCGAAACCAGAACATAAAATTACTGTTCGCAATAAAATCAAAGATTTTAAAGCTGCTTTAGATGAAGTACTAAGTAAACATTTGGTAGAAGACTTGACCATGGATTTTGTTGCCGGAAAATTATATATAAGCAAATCATCTTTAGATAAAAAAATCAGAAAGATGAAGGGCTGTAACTTTAGCCAATACATTCGTGAATTCCGTTTAGATTATGCCTTGCGTTTGATGGAAACAGGAAACTATAGCATCAAAGAAGTTGCTGATAATTCAGGGTTCCGTTCTACCTCGTTTTTCTCTACAAGTTTTAAAAAATACATGAACATTTCTCCTAAGAAATACCAACTTCGATTAAATAATCGATAAAACCATACAACCTTTTTAAATTACTTTCGTCTTTAAGGTAGAAAAGGAATTATTATTGTAACAAAGCTTTACAAAATACTTCTAATTTTCAAATCATTACGAACCTGAAGATGAAAGTAATTTCTATTTTTAATACCCAGCAAAAATTCTTGCAGCGTTTGGCGAAGCAAGATCGAAAAGCACAACAAGAACTTTTTGATCAAATGGCACCAAAAATGCTAGCTATATGTGGCAGATATATTTCTGACGAACATATGGCAGAAGATGTGATGCTTAAAGGTTTTTTAAAGGTATTTCAAAAAATCAATCACTTTCAAAACCAAGGATCCTTGGAAGGCTGGGTACATCGAATTATCGTAAACACCTGCTTAGACCATTTGCGAGGCCAGAAAAAAAGTTCATTTAAAGAGGTGTTTACAGAAGAAATTCCAGACACAATTGATTTTACGGAAGAGAGTTGGCTCGATATTTTTACTCCAGAAATTATCCAAAATTGTTTGAACCAACTACCTGTAGGTTGTAAAACTGTATTAAATCTGTACCTTTTTGAAAATTGGAAACACCAAGAAATTGCAGCTTCCCTAAACATTTCAGAAGGCACTTCTAAATCACAACTGGCACATGCGAAAAAATTATTAAAATCGATGTTATTAGATTTCGCAAATCAAAAAGCTTTCACCCAACAAAATTAAGCATCATGAAACAAGATAGATTTTTCGAGCAGTTGAAAAAACAAATGCAAGACCAACAAAAGCAACCTTCTGCCAATGCTTGGCATCGAATGGAGCAACTTTTAGATGCTTCAACAAAAAGCACAAAAAGCAATCATTGGTTAACTATAGCAGCCAGTTTTATATTTTTCGGACTTTTATCCGTTGGTTATTTATGGTTGAAACCAAATGAGATGGAAGAAATAATCCCTAATACACCCAATCAGCCAGTTGTAGAAATTTCTTCAGAGGATAAATCGAAGCAAATCATTGAAATATCTCATGAAAATACAGAGGATGAAAAAGAAATAATTCAAAAGAAAACTATTCTAAATTCTAATAAAACGAGTGTTTTTCTTAAACAAAAATCACTAGTAGCATTGCCTCCTAAGGAAACTATTTTGGTAAATCAAAACAATACACAATCATCAGAAAACATATTGGTAAATAATTACATTACAGAGAATCCAATTACAGAAAATCCGATAAAATCAAACAAAACTTCTCAAGTAAAAATTGACCCTAACGACTTACTACAGCAAGTAGAAAAAGAACTCAACCACGAACATCGCGAAAGCAAAATGGACAAAATTCAGCGTAATTTAAAATCCTTGCAAGAACAATTAGCAAACAGAAATCAAGAAAATTAAACCAATTATATCATGAACAAGAGCATTATTTATTTAGTTTTATTATTCCCATTATTATGTCAAAATTTATTGGCACAAGAATCTTTTGAAAAAAAAGCAAAAAAAATTGGAGAAAACATCCAACAAATTTCAGAGGAAGAAAAGAAAGTTTTAAAGGCAGAAGTCATTCGTATAGATGAAGAATTGAATGCCGGAAAAATCAACCAAAAAACAGCGGATAGTCTAAAATCTCTAGCTGCTACCAAATCTTCGCAACAAATTGAAAGAAAAGTTGCAGAGCAAGAAGCCAAATTATTAGAATTGGTAAAAATGAAAGTAGACGATCAAGTTTTTGAAAAAACCGACACCATTCGTTGGAAAAAAAATAGAATAATTGTTAGCTACGAAAAAGATGACAATAAAAAAGACAAAACCAAAAAATGGAAAAAAGGCGAAAAACGAACTACTTCGCAATTTGTTTTTGCGATGGGACTGAACAATTTATTGGTGAATGAAGATTTATCAAGCCTAGACCAAAGTGACTTTAGTACTTGGGGTTCCAGATTTTACGAGTGGGGAGCCACATACAATACCCGTATTTTTAAAAATAACAACTTTTGGCATGCCAAATATGGCTTTTCGGTAATGTACAACAATCTTCGTCCTACAGAAAACAGATACTTTGTAAAAGATGGCAACCAAACAATTTTAGTTCCTTTTGATGAGAAGTTAGAAGAATCTCGATTGCGAAATGTACAATTGGTTTTTCCATTGCATTTAGAACTTGACTTTACCCCAAAAAAAACCAATGAAGATGGAACTAATTATTTCAGAACACACAAAAGTTTTCGTATAGGTTTAGGAGGATATGCTGGGTTACGTTTAAAAACCAAACAAAAATTAGAATACACTCTTAATGACCAAGATGTTTATGTAAAAGAACTAGGAGACTTTAACGCAAATACATTTATTTATGGTTTAAGCACGTATGTATCCTACAAAGAAGTTGGTTTGTATGTAAAATACGACTTGAATCCATTATTTAAAAATAATCCAATCCAACAAAATAATATTTCTTTTGGTGTACGATTTGATTTTAATTAATTAAAATTGTTTGAGTTTTTTGTATGAGAGGTCGCAATAGCGACCTCTTTTTTTATCCAAAAATGATTTAAATAATTCATAAATAAAGAATTTATGTTTTTTGCGAAAAAAACCAAACTATCATGAATTTCGTACACATAGGTAATTTATATGATTAATTTTTATATCGATGACATTAAATAATTCCGCTTTATCCTCTATTTCAAAATATTTAGTGAATGCAAAAGAAACTCCTAATAAAATAAGCATCTTTTACAAAGACTCCACAATAAAAAAAATGTTATTCTTTTATCATAAGCCATGGTTTAGAAAATACTTTCTTAAAATCACTTTTGCTAATCATGCAGATACCGTTCATTCCATTGATTTACTTGAGAAAGAAAGAATTAAACCACTATTGGGCTCTATCAACAAGCAATTAAAAAAGCATAAAAAAACCTCCCATTTCTGAGAGGTTTTGTACCCGGAGTGGGAATCGAACCCACACCCTTTCGGACACGAGTTTGAGTCGTGCGCGTCTACCAATTCCGCCATCCGGGCAATGCTGGTAGTAATGTGGGTGCAAATGTAAGCCATTTTGCCAATCTTCCAAAAAAAAAGCCCAAAAAAAATATTTAATACTCCGAATTTATTTCTAAATTTGCACCTCGTTTTTACAACGACACACAACTAACTATATCCGAGATAATTATACCTCATTTAAATCGCTTTTAAACAGGTATTAAATATCAAAGAAACTAAACAACTACTAAAATGCCACATTTAGAACCAGAAGCAAAAATATTTGCCTGTTCCAATAGTGTATACCTTGCCGAAAAAATAGCCGAAAGCTATGGGGTACCACTCGGAAAAGTTACGTTCTCAAAATTTAGTGACGGTGAGTTTCAACCCTCATTTGAAGAGTCCATTCGTGGGTTAAGAGTTTTTATTGTTTGTTCTACATTTCCTAATGCAGACAATTTAATGGAACTTTTACTGATGATTGACGCTGCCAAAAGAGCTTCTGCCAGACACATTACCCCGGTAATCCCATACTTTGGATATGCTCGTCAGGACAGAAAAGACAAACCAAGAGTTCCGATAGGTGCTAAATTAATTGCCAAGCTACTAGAAACAGCAGGTGCAACACGCATCATGACCATGGACTTGCATGCAGATCAAATTCAGGGCTTTTTTGAAAAGCCGGTAGACCACTTATTTGCTTCTACCATATTTTTGCCTTATGTAAAAAGCTTGAATTTAGAAAATCTTACCATTGCATCTCCTGACATGGGTGGATCTAAAAGAGCGTATGCCTACTCTAAGTTTTTAAACTCAGATGTGGTAGTTTGTTACAAACAACGCAAGCAGGCCAACATCATCGAAACCATGGAATTGATTGGTGATGTGCAAGGTAGAAACGTGATTTTGGTAGATGATATGATTGATACTGGAGGAACTATTGCCAAAGCTGCTGATTTGATGATGGAAAAAGGAGCTATTAGTGTAAGAGCAATTTGTACGCATGCTATTTTATCAGGCAATGCCTACGAAAAAATTGAAAATTCGCAATTAAATGAATTGATTGTAACCGATTCGATTCCATTACAACGTGCGAGTGATAAAATAAGAGTGATTAGTTGTGCAGCACTATTTGCAGAAGTAATGCACATGGTACAACACAACAATTCCATTAGTGGAAAATTTTTAATGTAGTTTAATTAGTGATTAGTGAATAGCATATCCAAACTGATAACTAATAGTTGACAAAAGAAAACAGAAAAGAATTTTATTTATTAATTTTATATATTTTACAATGAAATCAATTACGATCAAAGGACAAGAAAGAGAAAGCGTAGGCAAAAAAGCTACTAAAGCCTTACGTGATGCTGGAATGGTACCTTGCGTTGTTTACGGAGGCGATCAACCAGTACATTTTACAGCAGAAGACAAAGCATTTAAAAACTTGGTGTACACTCCCAACGCACACACTGTGGTAATTGAGTTAAACACTGGTAAAAAAATTGATGCTATTTTACAAGACATCCAATTTCACCCAGTTTCTGACAAAATTTTACACATCGACTTTTACCAATTAAGAGACGATAAAGAAATTTTGATGGAAGTTCCGGTAAAAATAACAGGAACATCTCCAGGGGTATTAGCAGGTGGGGTTTTACGTTTAAACCAACGTAGATTAAAAGTGAAAGCTTTACCTAAAAACTTACCTGACTTTGTAGAAGCAAACATTTCTGAATTAGAAATGGGTAACAAATTATACATCACCAAGTTGGAAACCAACAACTTTAAATTGATGCACCCAGACAACACTGTAGTATGTCAGGTGAAGATTTCAAGAGCTGCAATGAAAGCTGCACAAGAAGCTGCCAAAGCAGAAAAAGGTGGAAAAAAGAAAAAATAATTTCTTTAAAATCCTTTAAAAACAACTCCAACCCAAAAAGTTGGAGTTTTTTTTATCTTAATTTAAACCTTTTTGGCATTGTGGTGTCCTAACCATTAAACCTAACCAAATGAACAAAATTGGACTCCTACTGTTGGCAATGTGCTTACAGTTTTCTTGCAGCAATAAAGAAGATGAGGGATTGCAACCTATAGACCCCTTTCAACATACCAAAGCAGCTTTTGGCAATAATATTCAACCAGATAACTTGCCCAACTATGCCAACCAACCGATTCCAGCATACGTTAATCGATTCAACGGACAAAACAATCCCATTACTAATGAAGGGGCTACTTTAGGAAGAGTATTGTTTTATGACAAAAACTTATCTTCAAACAATACCATTTCTTGTGCTAGTTGCCACCAACAAGCCAACGCTTTTAGCGACCAAGCTATTGCTAGTTTAGGTGTTAATGGTACTACTGCAAGACATTCCATGCGGTTGGTAAATGCACGATTTGGCAATGAGGTTCGGTTCTTTTGGGACGAAAGAGCTGCAAACTTAGAAACCCAGACTACCATGCCTATTCGTGATCATGGAGAAATGGGTTTTAGTGGCACCAATGGCGACCAACCTTTTTCGGCATTGATTGCCAAACTAAGTCAAATTGGATATTACAAAGAATTGTTTAAACTAGCTTTTGGAACCGAAGAAATTACCGAAACCAAAATGCAATTGGCTTTGGCACAGTTTATTCGAAGCATCCAATCGTTCGACTCTAAATACGACCAAGGAAGGAGCCAAGTTCCGAATGATGCAGCTCCGTTTCCGAATTTTACGGCACAAGAAAACCAAGGAAAAAATTTGTTTTTAGCTCCTCCACAATTTGCTCCGGGAGGCATCCGTACCGGTGGAGGGCTAGGATGTGCCGGTTGCCATGCTCCCCCTACTTTTGACATCAACCCTAACTCCTTGTCAAATGGAGTAAGTACCTCCATTTTGGGAGGTAACGATTTTAGCAATACGCGATCTCCTTCGTTAAGAGATTTGGTAAAACCGAATAAAAGCACCAATGGCCCTATGATGCACGATGGAAGTAAAGCAACTTTGGCAGCTGCCATTGCACATTACAACAATTTAACCACTGCTGCCATACAAAACCCTAATTTAGACCCACGTTTAAAACCGGGAGGTGTTGGGCAACAACTACAACTAACTCCACAAGAAATACAAGCAGTAACTGCATTTTTAGAAACTTTATCCGGTAATTTTATTTATGTAGATGCAAAATGGTCTAATCCGTTTTTGAATTAAAACACTAGGAACTGCATAGTCAGTTTCCAAAAGCAGTCCGAATCGCAGAGTTTGATAAATGTTAAATTACATATACTTTTCGTATCATAATTCAATCTAAGTGTATCAAATCGTATCAAGTTTCATTTGCGGTTTCAATTCATAATCGTATCTTTGCGTATCAAATCGTATCGAAATGAGCAACATAGTATACAATTTTAAATTGAATATTGACTGGAAACTGATTAACTTAATTAGTAAAATAGACCGTTTTGATGCAAATTGGACAGCTATTGAACGTAAAGAAAAACAAAGCCTTAAAGAATTAAAAACTATTGCAACCGTTCGAAGCGTAGGGGCTTCAAATCGTATTGAAGGCAACAAAATGAGCGATGAAGAAGTTGACGTACTACTTCAAGAAATTGACATTACTAAGCTTACTGATAGAGATTCTCAGGAAGTAGTCGGATATTTTGAAGTATTAGATTTGATTTCGGAATCTTATAAAAGTATCATCGTTTCAGAAAGCCATATCAAAAGTTTACACAATAGTTTGATGAAATACAGTGCCAAAGACCAATGGCATAAAGGCAATTATAAAATGCATAGCAACGCAGTGGAAGCAACATTTCCTGACGGAACAAAACAAATTGTTTTCCAAACCACCGAAGCGGGATTTGCAACTGAAGAAGCTATGAGACAGTTAATCCATTGGTATAATTCAGAATCGGAAGTTCACACGTTAATCAAAGTAGCATCTTTTGTATATGACTTTTTGAGCGTTCACCCTTTTCAAGACGGAAACGGTAGAATAAGTCGTTTGCTTTCAACGCTTTTACTACTCAAAAACGGATATAATTGGATACAATACGTGAGTTTTGAACACGAAATAGAAAATCGAAAAAACGAATATTATCAGGTGCTTAGAAGTTGTCAGGCACAACGACCAAACGAAGATGTGACAGAATGGATTCTATTTTTTTTGAATTGCTTATCAAATATCCAATCGCAATTAATGATAAAACTGCAAAAAAGTGGTTTAGAAACACAACTTTCATTTAAAGAAAAATCAATTTATACCATTATTCAAAACCGTCCGAACATCCAGTCTGGTGAAATTTCAGACAAATTGGCAATACCGGCACCAACTGTAAAAAGAATTCTATCGGAGTTAGTTAAAAAAGAACTAATTGAAAAGCAAGGAAATGGTCGGAATGTAAGTTACACGATATGGTAACATTGATATTTACCAAAATAAATAGCACTACAAGTATTGAAAACATTAAACTTCTAAAAAGGTATTTTGCAAAACCGGGAGGTGTTGGGCAACAACTACAACTAACTCCACAAGAAATACAAGCAGTAACTGCATTTTTAGAAACTTTATCCGGTAATTTTATTTATGTAGATGCAAAATGGTATCATCCGTTTTTGAATTAAAACACCTCTTTAGCAATTCGCTGAATGGTTTCTGATTTTCCCATAGAGTAGTAATGCAACACCGGAACACCAGCTGCAACCAACTCTTTACTTTGTTGGATGCACCAAGCAATGCCCACTTCTTTTACGACATCGTTGTTTGTTGCTTTTACTACTTGCATGATCAACTCATCTGGTAGTTGTACAAAAAAACGATGCGGAATCAGGTTGAGTTGCTTTTTGGTGGTAATGGGTTTTAATCCTGGAATAATTGGTACGGTAATTCCGGCTTGACGACATTTGGCAACAAAATCAAAATACTTTTGGTTGTCAAAAAACATTTGGGTGATGATATAATCGGCTCCATTTTTAATTTTTTGTTTTAAAAAGTGGATATCGCTATCCAAACTTGGGGCTTCTAAATGTTTTTCCGGATAAGCAGCTACTCCAATACAAAAATCGGTTTTGGAAGTATTTTTTAAATCTTCGTCTAAATAAATTCCTTGGTTCAAATTACTGATTTGGCTTACCAATTCCGATGCATACGCATTGCCTTCTTTTTCGGGCTTAAAATAAATTTCGTTTTTCAAAGCATCTCCTCGCAAAGCAACTACATTGTCTATTCCTAAAAAATCTAAATCAATTAGTAAATTTTCCGTGTCCTCTTTCGTGAAACCTCCACACAATACATGAGGCACGGCATCTACTTCGTATTTGCTTTGAATGGCAGCACAAATACCAACCGTACCGGGTCGTTTTTTTACTACCTTTTTTTGCAAAAGTCCGTTTTCAAGTTCTTTAAACTCGTATTCTTCTCTGTGATAAGTCACATCAATAAAAGGAGGTTGAAACTCCATTAATGGGTCTATGGCATCAAAAATACATTGGATGTTTTGCCCTTTTAATGGAGGTAAAATTTCAAACGAAAACAAGCATTTTCCGTTGGCTTTTTGGATGTGTTCGGTTATTTTCATTAGAGTTGATAGTTAATGGTTGATGGTTAATGGTTAATGGTTAATGGTTGTTGGTTGTTGGTTAATGTATGGTTTGTCTGAAAACCAACAACTATCAACTATCAACCAAAACACTACCCAACCATTTCTTGGCTTCTTCCACAGATATTCCTCTTCGTTTGGCATAATCCTCTACTTGGTCTTTTTGAATTTTTCCTAAACCAAAATATTTGCTTTCCGGATGGGCAAAATAGTATCCCGAAACCGATGAAGCTGGCCACATGGCCATACTTTCGGTTAACTTTACGCCTATTTCTTGTTCTACTTGCAATACATTCCAAATAGTAACTTTTTCCAAATGGTCCGGACAGGCAGGATACCCTGGAGCTGGACGTATGCCTTTGTACTCTTCTTTGATTAAAGCTTCATTACTCAAAGCTTCCTCAGAAGCATATCCCCAAATTTCTTTTCTAACTTTTAAATGGAGATATTCCGCAAATGCCTCTGCCAACCTATCCCCAATAGCTTTGACCAAAATTGCATTATAATCGTCTAATTGTATTTCAAATTCTGATGCTTTTTCATCCACTCCAAAACCGGTGGTTACACAAAAACAACCTATATAATCTTGAATACCGGTTTCTTTTGGAGCAATGAAATCAGAAAGAGCTAAGTTTGGATAATCTTTGGTTTTTTGGAATTGTTGCCTTAAACACAAAAAAGTGGTTGGTGGTTGGTTGTTGGTTGTTGGAAAAAGTGTGATGTCATCATTTTCAGCATTTGCAGGAAAAATCCCTAAAATTCCCTTGGCTGTTAACCAATTTTCATTGATCATTTGATGCAACATTTTTTGGGCATCTTCAAACAAATTGGTGGCTTGCTCCCCTACTACTTCATCGGTAAGTATAGTAGGGTATTTTCCAAACAATTCCCACGACTGAAAAAAAGGAGTCCAATCGATAAAATCTACTAATTCAGATATTTCAACTTCTATCTTTTTAATTCCGATAAAATTGGGCTTTACCGGATGGTAATTATTCCAATCTATTTGCAATTTATTTTTCCGGGCTTCTTCCAAAGAAATTAAATTCTTTTCTCTGCTTCGGTTTAAATAACCTTCTCGCAAAGCATCATATTCTTCTCTAATGGTTTTAGCATAGGTTGTTTTGGTGTCGGGTTGCAACAAATTGGTTGCCACAGTTACTGCTCTAGAAGCATCGTTTACATGAACCACCGTTCCTTGGTATTGTGGAGCAATTTTTACTGCAGTATGTGCTCGAGAAGTAGTGGCACCACCTATCATTATCGGAATTTGGATGTTTAATTTGTCCATTTCCTTAGCCAAATAAACCATTTCATCTAACGATGGGGTAATTAACCCACTCAACCCAATGATATCGACGTTTTCTTTGATGGCAGTTTCAATGATTTTTTCTGGTGGCACCATCACGCCTAAATCAATGATTTCATAATTATTACAAGCCAATACCACCGAAACAATGTTCTTGCCTATGTCATGTACATCTCCTTTAACGGTTGCCATGAGAATGCGACCAGCATTTGCAGAAAAACCTTGTTTTTCTGCCAAAATAAATGGTTGAAGATAAGCCACCGCTTTTTTCATTACGCGAGCTGACTTGACTACTTGCGGTAAAAACATTTTACCTGAACCAAATAAATCTCCTACCACATTCATCCCAGCCATTAAATTTACTTCGATAACTTCGATGGGTTTTGCAGCATGTAATCTAGCTTCCTCTACATCTTTTTCAATGAATTCATCTATACCTTTCACTAAGGAATAGGTCAATCGTTCTTGAATGGTGCCATTTCTCCATTCTACATCACCCCCTGCTCCTCTCCGAAGGAGAGGGGAGTTTTGATTTTTAAATGATTCTGCAAAATCCAACAATCTTTCTGTAGCATCTTCTCTTCGGTTTAACAACACATCTTCTACATGCTCCAACAAAACGGGGTCTATTTCGTCATAAATTTCAAGCATTTCCGGGTTTACAATTCCCATCGTCATGCCGTGTTTGATGGCATGGTATAAAAATGCAGAATGCATGGCTTCACGCACTTTGTCATTTCCTCTAAAAGAAAACGACACATTACTCACTCCACCCGAAACATGTGCATACGGTAAGTTTTCTCGGATCCATTTGGTAGCTCTAAAAAAATCCAAAGCGTTTAATTTGTGCTCTTCCATTCCGGTGGCAACCGGAAAAATATTAGGATCGAAAATGATGTCTTCTACCGGAAAACCAACTTGATTTACTAAAATTTCGTAGCTTCTTTTGCAAATTTCGATACGTCTTTCATAAGTATCTGCCTGACCAACCTCATCAAAAGCCATCACAATCACCGCAGCACCATATCGTTTTATGAGTTTGGCTTGACGAGTAAAAGCTACCTCTCCTTCTTTTAACGAAATTGAGTTTACCACTCCTTTTCCTTGAATAACTTTTAAACCGGCTTCGATAATTTCCCATTTAGAGCTGTCAATCATCACCGGAACTCGAGCAATATCAGGTTCCGCAGCAATTAAATTTAGGAATTTGGTCATCGCATATACCCCATCTAACATCCCTTCATCCATGTTCACATCGATGATTTGGGCTCCACCTTCTACTTGAGCACGAGCAATTTCGACAGCCTCTTCGTACTTTTCTTCTTTAATTAAACGAAGAAATTTTCGGGAACCTGTCACGTTGGTTCTTTCTCCTACATTGACAAAATTGGTTTCAGGAGTAATCACTAAAGGTTCGAGACCCGACAATTTTAAATATCTCTTCTCTTGTATATTCATAACCATAGAGCTTCAGCGATTCGGGGTTGATAATCAGAGGCCACTTCTGCAATTAACTTAATATGCTCCGGAGTGGTACCACAACACCCACCAATGATATTAACCAAATTTTCATTCAAATATTCTTTTATTAGAGCTTGCATTTCCTCTGGAGTTTGATCGTATTGCCCGAAAGCGTTTGGCAAACCAGCATTTGGATGTGCAGAAATGCTCAAGGAAGACATGCTTCCTAATCGCTTTAAATAAGGTTTTAACTGATCAGCTCCTAAAGCACAATTAAAACCGATACTTAACAAAGGGATATGTGAGATAGAAATCAGAAAAGCTTCTACGGTTTGTCCGGATAAAGTTCTGCCTGATGCATCGGTTATGGTTCCGGAAACCATGATAGGAATATCGAGTTTTCTTTCTTCTTTTACTTCTTCAATGGCAAATAATGCTGCTTTGGCATTTAAGGTATCAAAGATGGTTTCTACCAACAACACATCACATCCACCATCTATCAAAGCTTCTACTTGTTGTTTGTAGGCAATTCTTAAATCGTCAAAAGTAACTGCTCTAAATCCAGGGTCATTCACATCGGGACTCATGGAAGCGGTTCGATTGGTAGGCCCGATGGAACCCGCTACAAATCGAGGTTTGTCGGTAAATTCCGCACAAACTTCTTTGGCTATTTTTGCTGCTTGAAAGTTGAGTTGATACACCCAATCTTCCAAATGATAATCAGCCATTCCGATGGTAGTGGAGGAAAATGTATTGGTTTCAATGATGTCTGCTCCAGCTTCTAAATAAGCTCGATGTACCGATTTTACGGCTTCGGGTTGGGTGATAGAAAGCAAATCGTTGTTGCCTTTTAATGGATGAGGAAAATCTTTGAAAATCTCTCCTCTAAAATCTTCTTCTGAAAATTGATATCGTTGCAACATGGTACCCATGGCACCATCTAAAACTAAAATTCTATGTTGTAAGGCTTCTTTAAGCAAACTCATTTCTGTGGTTTTTAGTAGTTGGTAATCCAGAAATGAGGAAATATGTTATCTGTTCTCGCGAATAAAACGAGATAGAACGTAGCACCTTTTTCTTTTTTACAGAAGAGGTTGCTAAGCTTTCATAGGGTCTATTCCCTCCAGCTTTCGTGATAACCAACAAGATTTGTAAGAACTGTGCAAAGATAATCGAATTTTAAAATTCCGATAATATCCACTGAAATTTATTTAATTTTGATTTTTTTTAATATTTTTTTTCTATTTTTTGATTCTTTATAAGAACAAAAATCTATAAAAGTGATTTTTTGTAGTCAAAATAACTTAGTATCTAAAAATTCACAAGCCTTTAGGAAAAAAGAAAATTTTATCCGTAAATTTGCAAAGTCTAAGTAAGAGGAAAAATTTGACTGCTTGCAACCTCTGTAAAAAATGCTAAATCAGTGTTCTTCACTACAGCATTTGCACGTCAGTTTTATCCGATTTTTCAGACCAAACATTTAAAAAATATTTGTTATGGCATATTTATTTACATCGGAGTCGGTGAGCGAAGGACATCCGGACAAAATTGCAGACCAAATTAGCGATGCATTAATCGATCATTTTTTAGCTTTTGACCCAAGCAGCAAAGTAGCTTGTGAAACCTTAGTAACTACCGGTCAGGTTATTTTGGCTGGAGAAGTTAAATCCAACACCTATTTGGATGTACAAAGCATTGCAAGAGAAGTAATCAAAAAAATTGGTTATACCAAAAGCGAGTATATGTTTGAAGCCAATTCGTGTGGTATTTTATCTGCTATTCATGAGCAATCAGACGACATCAATCGCGGTGTTGACAGAATTAAAAATGAGGCAGATTTTGAAACCAAAGCCAATGCACAAGGTGCAGGTGACCAAGGCATTATGTTTGGTTATGCCAGCAAAGAAACGGAAGATTACATGCCTTTGGCTTTAGATTTATCGCACAAATTATTGCAAGAATTGGCTGCATTAAGAAGAGAAAATAAGGAAATCACTTACTTAAGACCTGATGCCAAATCGCAAGTAACTTTAGAATATAATGAGCAAAACCAACCGATAAAAATCGACTCGATTGTCATTTCAACCCAACACGACGATTTTGATGAGGAAGAAAAAATGTTGGCAAAAATTTATCAGGATATTACTCAGATTTTAATTCCGAGAATTATTGCTAAATACCCACAATATGCTCCTTATTTTCACGATGAAATCACTTACCACATCAATCCAACCGGAAAGTTTGTTATTGGAGGTCCGCATGGAGATACCGGTTTAACCGGAAGAAAAATTATTGTTGATACCTACGGTGGAAAAGGAGCACATGGTGGTGGAGCTTTTTCGGGAAAAGATCCAAGTAAAGTGGACAGAAGTGCAGCTTATGCTACTCGTCATATTGCCAAAAACCTAGTAGCTGCTGGAGTTGCAGACGAAGTGTTGGTGCAAGTTAGTTATGCCATTGGGGTTGCCAAACCTTGTAATATTTTTGTGAATACTTATGGTACTGCAAAAAACGGTTTGTCGGATAGCGAAATCGCTACAAAAGTGGCCCAATTATTTGACTTACGTCCTTATGCCATTGAACAAAGCTTGCAATTACGTAAACCTATTTACAGCGAAACTGCTGCGTACGGACACATGGGTAGAAAGCCACAAGTGGTGACCAAAACTTTTAAATCCCCGGATGGAAAAGACAAAGTTGTAGAAGTTGAATTATTTACTTGGGAAAAACTAAACCGAGTAGAAGATATTCAAAAAGCTTTTGGACTATAAACTAAAAAATCCCGACCTCAGTCGGGATTTTTGTTAGTTTCTAATTTCTTGGTTTAAAATTAAATCCAAATATAAGTTGACTTTGTCTTTTAATTCTTTTCTGTGGGTAATAAAATCCAAGAATCCGTGCTCTAATACAAACTCTGATGTTTGGAAGCCTTCTGGTAAATCTTTACCTGTGGTGTCTTTTACCACACGTGGTCCGGCAAATCCTATCAATGCTCCTGGTTCTGCGATGTTGATATCTCCTAACATGGCATAAGATGCCGTAGTACCGCCTGTAGTTGGATCGGTACAAAGAGAGATATAAGGTAATTTGGCATCTGCTAATTGAGCAAGTTTGGCAGAAGTTTTTGCCAACTGCATCAACGAATATGCTGCTTCCATCATACGAGCACCACCCGATTTGGAAATCATCATAAAGGGCAATTTATTTTTGATGGCATAATCAATCCCACGAGCAATTTTTTCTCCAACTACTGCTCCCATCGAACCTCCAATAAATGCAAAATCCATACAACAAACTACGATGTCTCTTCCTTTTGATTTACCTACGGCAGTTCTTACGGCATCTTTTAATCCGGTTTTTTCGGTAGCTTCTTTTAATCGATCTCCATATTTCTTGGTATCTACAAATTTTAACGGGTCTTTAGAAGTCATGTTTTTGTCTAACTCCTTAAACTCATTGTTGTCAAATAAAATTTGAAAATATTCTTTACTGCCAATACGAACGTGAAAATCATCTTCCGGACTTACCCATAAATTTCTTGCTAATTCATCTTGGTCAATGATTTTACCGGTTGGAGTTTTATACCACAAACCTTTAGGCACATCCTTTTTTTCTTCGGTTGGGGTTTGAATCCCTTTTTCTGTTCTTTTAAACCAAGCCATTCTATATTAGTTTAAGGTTAAAAAGTTTCAGGTTTCAAGTTGTAATTATATTTGTACAAACTTGAAACCTGAAACCAATTTTACAACGTATTAATATTGTTTAAGTCAGCAAATGCTTGCTCTAATCTTTTGTTAAATGTCACTTCCCCTTCACGAATCCATTTTCTTGGGTCGTAATGTTTTTTGTTAGGACTATCGGCTCCATCCGGACTTCCAATTTGTGTTTTTAAATACTCTATTTTAGAAGTCATGTAATCACGAATTCCTTCGGTAAAGGCAAACTGTAAATCGGTATCAATATTCATTTTGATTACTCCGTAGGAAATAGCTTCTCTAATTTCTTCTAAAGTAGAACCCGAACCACCGTGAAACACAAAATCGATTGGATTGTGTCCGGTTTTGTATTTATTTTGCACATAATCCTGTGAATTTTTTAAAATAACCGGGGTTAATTTTACGTTTCCAGGTTTGTAAACTCCGTGTACGTTTCCGAAAGCTGCAGCAATGGTAAATTGCGGACTTACCTTCATTAATTCTTCGTAAGCATAAGCTACTTCTTCCGGTTGGGTATATAACTTTGAACTATCTACACCTGTATTGTCTACCCCATCTTCTTCCCCACCGGTAATTCCTAATTCGATTTCTAATGTCATGTCCATTTTGGCCATTCTTCGCAAGTATTCTTTGCAAATTTCCATGTTTTCGTGCAATGGCTCTTCAGACAAATCAATCATGTGTGAAGAAAACAACGATTTTCCGGTTTCTGAAAAATGCTTTTCAGAAGCATCTAACAAACCATCAATCCAAGGCAATAAGTTTTTTGCACAATGGTCGGTATGTAAAATTACAGTAGCTCCGTAAGCTTCTGCCAAAGTATGAACGTGTTTTGCACCTGCAATAGCACCTGCAATAGCTGCCTTTTGATTTTCGTTGCTTAAGCCTTTTCCGGCATTGTAAGCAGCACCACCATTAGAAAATTGAATAATTACCGGTGCATTTAATTTTGCAGCTGTTTCTAATACACCATTAATGGTACTAGATCCAATTACATTAACAGCAGGTAAAGCAAATCCCTTGGCTTTGGCTAATTGAAAAATCTCTTGAACTTGTTTGCCTGTGGCAACTCCCGGTTGAATGCTATGAGACATAAAAAGAGGTATTAAATTGAAAAAACAAAAGTAACAAATTTTGGTTAGAATGGATAGTTGATACCAAGATTGATGACCGCATTTTGGAAATTATATTCCTTAAACCATCGGTTTCCTAATGGCAATGCCGGATTATAGGTTTTAAATCCGGTGTCGATTCTTACCACAAATAATCCGGTGTCATATCGCAACCCAAATCCGGAACCAACCGCCAAATCTTGTAGCGATTGTAACCCGGTAAAGGTAGCAGCTTCGATGGTTTCGTTATCTAAGGCATTCCAAATGTTACCTGCATCTACAAACAAAGCACCTCTAAAATTTCCAAATAATTTAAAACGATACTCTGCATTCAAAGCTATTTTTAAGTTGGCTTCGTTAAAGTCGTTTACTCCTCCACTGCTTCCCGGACCTAAACTATAAGGTCTCCATGCTCGGTTGTCGTTAGATCCACCTGCAAAATAAGATCTGGTAAACGGAATGTTTTGCGAATTCCCAAAAGGCACTGCAATCCCAATAAACGATCGAACTGCAATCACATTCAATCGCTTCAAATCCCAATGTTTGATCAATTCTAACTCGGTTTTGATGTATTGCGAATAGGCCACATTAAAAAAGGTTCGGTTGCCATCTTCGTTGATAGGAGCATTGCTCCACTTGGCAAATAAATTCAATAAGTTACCTGCAGTTTCTATTTTAGTTTTAAAAATGCTGAACGAATTATCGGTAATCCCTTCTTTGGTTGACTTGGTGTAGGTAAAACTTGTGGCCAAAATCAAGTTATTTTCGGTCAAACGCTTACGTCTTTCTTCTACACTTCGTACAATTTTATTGTCTTCGTTGCTTAACGGAATAGCACCGTTGATTACTTCTTGAATAAATCCGTTGGTACCACTTTCGATAATCAAATTGTTGTTGTCATCTAAAAAATCTGGATTAATGGTATAGTTGTTTGCAATTTGGTTTAACTGATTGTATGACGAACGATAAATATTAAAATAATTACCAATGTTCAAATTGTTTACGTACTGCAAATTGATGAAGTCAAAACGCACATTTCGGTTTTGCTTTGGTGTCCAGTTATAAGTAAAAAATCCGGTAAAATTTTCTTTATCTAAACCGATGTTTTGCTGTTTTGAAAAACCTAAATTGGTTACTGTGCTTGGCAACATATATTTAGGAATCCATCGATCGGTATTTACCGGAAACAACAATCTAGGAAAGGTAAGTTTGGTATCTAAACCATACTCAATCACATTAAAAAATTGATCGTTAGAACCTGATAAATCTTTAGATGCTCCTAAATTGCCTCGAATACCGAATTGTAGTGTTTCTGCACCTCTAAAAATGTTTCGAATCGTTAGAGATGCATTGCCTAAAATACCAAAATCTTGGATGTTGGAGTGGGTAAAATCAATAGAGGTATTGAAACTAAATTTTTCACGGGGACGCAAATAAATATTGGCTATCAAACCACGATTTTCATCGTTTGGATCTTCAATCACTTGAATGGATGGAAAATTAAACACCCTTAAATTGTTTAGTGCTTGTGAAGTTTGCGATACTTTTTCGTCAGAAAACCATTGGTCTTTATACAAAAAGATATTGTTGGTAATAGCCTTTGGTTTATATCGAAGTTTTCCTAAACTAATCAATCGAATGCCTTGGGTATTGGAACTATCCACTTGAATTCCGGTGTCGGTAGCACGATTGGTATCGGTAAATACATTGATTCTGTTAAATCGATGCACCTGAAATGGCTTTTGGTAAGTGGTATCGTTGGTGCGTTGTTGAAAATCGGAAATATTTACTTGTATGTGTGCTTTTTGATTGGTATCAACAGTATCTACCTTAAAAGTGATGTAGTTTGATTGAAAGTTATACACGCCATTATTTCTGAATACACCATTTAATCGTTGACGTTCTTCTTCAAAATTCTTCACATCATAAATTTGCCCGCTTGTAATTTTTCGATTGCGTTGGTACAATCGGTACAACGAATCGATGGCTGGGGAAGAAATATTTTCGGTAATAGAATCCAATTGGTGAGCAGTTCCTAATTGCAATTGGTAGGTTACGTTGGCTCTTTTGGTTTTGGTTGGTTGCACCAAATAGTTGCCACTAACTCTAAAGTAACCTTTGTTAAAATAATACATTTGCAATCGTTGTAAACTTCTGTTTACTTGATTGGTATCTATAATAACTGGAGCTTCTCCGGTAGATCTTAAAAAATTTGGAAATCCTTTGTACCAAAACGATTCTCCTAAACGATATACTTGTTTTTCCGAAAGCAACTTCGACATTCGTTTGAATCGGATGGTATCTTCGATGTATTTCGCTCTAAATAGCGAATCGTTATTTGGTCGTGCCAAATTAAAAATGTGCAAACCAAAAGGGATTCGTAAAAATTTGGCATTAGGTTGCTGGCTTGGCAATTGGTTGACTTCTTCTGTTTGTACCAAACGGTCATTTACCCTGATTTCGTTTTTGACGAGTAAATATTTGCCTTCCGGAACCCTTTTCACAGCATTACAAGCCCAAAACAACCAAATTAATTGGAGTAATAATAGTATTTTTGTAACGATTCGAGTCAAAGCAATGCGATTATCCGTCCAAAAATACATTTTTTATGGTGATTAAAAACCAGTTAAAACTAATTTCGCAACTACACACCAAAAAATTTCGAAACCAACACCAATTGTTTTTGGTAGAAGGCGTAAAATCGGTCCATGAGTTTTTAGAAGCTGGATGGGATGCTGTTTACTTGTTTACTACCAAAGAGCAGTTTTTGCATAAAAAATTCCCGTTTAAATTGGTTACCACCCAAGAAATGCAAAAAATGAGTTGCTTTGAACAAGCTTCTGAAATGTTGGGAGTTTTTAAAATTCCAGCCATAAAACCAATGCAATTAAACGGAAGAATCATTGCGTTGGATCAAGTTCGCGATCCGGGAAATTTGGGTACCATTATTCGTTTGTGCGATTGGTTTGGCATTGAAACTTTATTGTGCAGCAAAGATACCGTAGAAGTTTACAACCCAAAAGTAATCCAAGCAACGATGGGTTCTTTAACCAGAGTGCAGGTGCATGTTGTAGACTTAGAAAAAGTATTAAAAAGCTACTCCGGAAAAATTTATGGCACTTTGTTGGATGGTACCAATATTTACCAAACCAAACTGGAAACGGAAGGAATTATCGTGATGGGAAGCGAATCGCACGGCATTTCAGATGCCATCAAAGCCCATATCCAAGAAGCAATTACCATTCCGAGGTTTGGACCATTTCAAAAAGCAGAAAGTTTGAATGTAGCCAATGCCACAGCCATTATCTTAAGTGAATGGCTGAGAGGAAATTAATGAAAGGTAAAATTAATCAGCAAACCTCTGGAACGCATACTGCTAATGTTGCTAGTCCACGGACTGTTAGGGTCGTTATCAGGGATTAATTCATTTCCAATACCAAATACCCCTCTAATAGAAGGAGAAAAAATAAAGTGCTCGGTAAAAATATCTACCCCAAAACCAATTTCGTAGTGGTAGGTCCATTGGCTTACCCGAAAACGGTTGTTTAAATTATCATCTATTGCTTTTGAATTACTTGCCAAATTGGTTGCTGTAGAAAATCCTCCAACCAAATAAGGTTTCACATTACCGGTTCGTAAAGCGGAGTATTTTAGCAACAAAGGAAAATGCAAATAGGTAGATTTTGCTTCTCGATTGGCTTGGCTTAAATTAGAAAAATTAGGGAATTCTAAATCTCTTTCGGTGTAATACAGTCCTGGTTCAAAACGCAAATCAAAATAATCGTTGATGCGTAAATTTCCTACCAATCCTACATTAAAACCAAAGCTACTAGCAACTTTTACTTCTCCAATATCTTGTAAGTAATCAAATTTAAAATCGTAGGTATTAAACCCCAAAAAATACCCCCAATGCACTCTTTGCTTTTGGAAGTTTTCCATGTTGATTAACGGATTTTTATTAAAAATACCAAACTGGGCAAAACCAAGGCTGGTGTAAATAATACAACTAATAACTATCAATTTCTTCATACATTGCTGCCTTTACTAGCGTGATAAATGGTGGCCACTCCCATGGTTTGTGGGAAGGATTGTACCTCTAAAAACCCAATTTTTCGCAATTTATTGTTTAACACCTCTCCATACGGAAATGCTTTGGCAGATTCTGATAAATAGGCATAAGCTGTTTTGTCTTTAGAAAAGAGCCTGCCTAAGTTTGGCAAAATATATTTGGTGTACAAATGATAGCCTTGTTTGAACGGAAATTTTTCGGGAACAGAGGTTTCTAAAATCACCAATTTACCATTTGGCTTTAATACGCGAAGAATTTCAGAAAGTCCTTTTTCTAAATGTTCAAAGTTTCGGATGCCAAAAGCAACCGTAACCGCATCATAGTAATTATCTGCAAACGGAATATTTTCAGAATCTCCTAAAACCATTTCAATTTTGTTGGACAGTTGTTTTTGAGCTATTTTCTTTTTGCCAACCTCTAACATTCCGGCAGAAATATCTAATCCGATAATTTTTTTAGCACTACTATTGGCCATTAAAATAGCCAAATCACCCGTTCCGGTAGCAATGTCTAAAATGGTTTCCGGTTGCAAATCTTGCACGGTTTTCAGTACTTTTTTTCTCCAAGCAATATCGGTACCAAAGGAAATTACTCGATTCATTCCGTCATAATTTTCCGAAATGGTGTCAAACATTTTGGCTACTTGCTCTTTTTTTGAGCTTTGGTCTTGGTACGGAGTAATTAAATTGTGGTCTTTTTGCTTGCTCATGAATGCTTGTTTTGGAAGGTGCAAAAATAGTGTATTTTACACAATCCTCTCATAAGTTAGGTAAGTAAAGTCATACGCATGTTTGTCGTCTTTCGGATGAAATTCTTTAAAAGTCAATTTCCATTGGTTTTCGTCAATTTCCGGAAAATGTACTTCTGCATCGGGGAAATGAGCATGCACCAAAGTAATTTCTAAATGGGTACATAAAGGCAAACTCTGCTGGTATATTTGTCCACCACCAATCACATAAACTTTTTCTTGCCCTTTACACTGCTCCAAAGCTTCTTGCAAATTAGCAACCACCAAAACCCCTTCGGGTTGGTAATTTTTTTGTCGAGACACCACCACGTGGGTTCGATTGGGAAGTAATTTCGGAAAACTCTCCAATGTTTTTCTTCCCATAATAATAAAATGTCCGGTAGTTAATTGTTTAAACCGCTTAAAGTCGTTTGGCAAGTGCCACAACAAATCGTTGTTTTTACCAAGAGCTCGGTCTTCTGCTACAGCAGCAATTGCAATAATTTGCATGGTTTAGTTTTCGGTTGGTGGTAGGTGTTTTTTTTCTAATTGGGCAATTCGTTGCTCTTGTTTGGCAATGAGCTTGTTAATTTGATCTCGTTCCCATTGTTTGTTCATAAATCGATCGGTAATATACACTCGAATAAAATGTAAAATAAACAAAAATAGCCACAATGCAATTACCCACGAATACCATTGGGTATCCGGAAATACTTGAAACAAATTGTTGGCCAAATACATAAACAACGAACCCAACAAAAATACCACAAAATGATAGTACAAACGCTTTTTTTGCCGAATTCGATTGCGGGCATATTCGTATTTTTCGTGTTGCTCATTTTCCATAAATCGATGATTTTGAGAGAGAAAACCTTTTTATTGCACTTTTTTTGACGAATAGTAAAATTAGGATAATAAAATTAGAAAACGTTTTCCTATTTTAAAAATAAAAGTGGAGGTAGGAAAAATTTTTAATAATGAACTCATTTAACGGTATTGCTGTGAATATGACAAAAATACAACTAACTATTTGATATTCAAACAAGTATTGCTTTCTTTGTAGTCGAACAATAAAACGTTGTAACCATGGCAATTAAAAAACAATTCATAAAAAGTAAACCAGTTTGTAAAGTAACTTTTTCTATTGAAGCTAAAGATGCTACTACAGCATCGGTAGTGGGTGATTTTAACAATTGGGATCCGGAAGCTGGTGCTTTAGGAAAATTAAAAAACGGGACTTTTAAAGGAACCTTTGAACTTCCTGCTTCTGCAACCTACGAATTCCGTTATATTGTAGACGGACAATTTGTAAACGATGAAGCTGCAGATGCGTACCAATGGAACGATTTTGCTGCTGCTGAAAACTCCGTATTGGCAGTTTAAAAATTATAGCCGACTCTTGCGAGTCGGCTTTTTTGTTTAAAATACTTTTTCAATTAAATCTAAAAAGCAAAGGAATCGTAAAAGGTGTGTCAATTGCATTTCCTTGGTACATTCCGGGTTTCATTTTTGGTAAAAGTAAAATCACTCTTTTGGCTTCATTACCAAGTGATTCATGCGGAGCTCTTACATGGTTAATCACCACATCTCCTTGTTTATCAATAATAAAAGTAACATACACTCTCCCTTGGATTTTTTGCTTTATAGCTTCTTTTGGATAGGTTTGGTTTTTTTGAAGATGTTCTTTTAATTTTTCTTGAAAACAGTCAGGTTGTTGACTGGCTTCTAAATCTTCGCATCCTGGAAAGATGGGATACAACTCTACCTTTGGAATCAATATACCATCTTTTACCTTGGGAACTTCTTGGGCAAAAACCAAGGTAGCCCCAAATAAAAATAATGCGATTAAATTTTTCATCTTGATGTTATTACACTGCCACTTCTCCTTTAATTGCAGGGTGCGGATCGTAGTTTAACAAAGTAAAATCTTCGTACTGGAAAGAAAAAATATCCTTCACATTTGAATTGATTTGCAAAGTTGGCAAAGTTCTGCATTCTCTACTCAACTGCAATTTTACTTGCTCTAGGTGGTTGTTGTAAATATGAACATCCCCAAAGGTGTGCACAAAATCTCCAACTTCTAAATCGCACACTTGGGCAATCATCATGGTTAACAAAGCGTAAGATGCAATATTAAAAGGCACTCCTAAAAACACATCTGCACTTCGTTGGTACAATTGGCAAGATAACTTTCCTTTGCCATTTGCAGTAGTAGCCGGAGCCACATAAAACTGAAAAAAGGCATGGCACGGAGGCAAAGCTGCTTTTCCATTGGCCACATTTTCTGCAAAAGATTTGGAGGTATCAGGCAATACACTTGGGTTCCAAGCACTCACTAACATTCTTCTGCTATTCGGATTATTCTTAATGGTTTGGATCAACTCCGCAATTTGGTCTAAATTTTCGCTGTTCCAATTTCTCCATTGGTGGCCATATACCGGACCCAAATCGCCATTTTCATCTGCCCATTCGTCCCAAATTTTTACGCCATTTTCTTTTAAATAACCTATATTGGTTTCTCCTTTTAAAAACCACAACAATTCGTAAATAATCGACTTCATGTGTACCTTTTTGGTGGTAACTAACGGAAAGCCTTTCGACAAATCAAAACGCATTTGGTATCCAAACACGCTTATGGTTCCGGTTCCGGTTCGGTCACCTTTCTGGTGGCCATGGTCTAAAATATGTTGAAGTAAATCGTGGTAAGCTTTCATGGTATTGGTAATAAGTTAAAGTGAAAAAGGTAAAAGCCTTATTGGTTTAAATGATGGATAAAAGATGCTATTTTTCTTTGAATTAATTTAACTCGTGTATCTATAATATGAAATTTCTCATTAGTGATGAATTGGAACTCCAAACAAAGAATTAATTGGGTTTCTAATTCATAGTATGAGCCTAAACTAATTTCTAAAAAACGAGCAAAATATTTGTCTGACTTTCTAGAACAGCATTCAGCAATATTGGGTGAAATGTACACAACATTTCTTTTAATTTGAGATATTAATCCTAACTTTTCGTCTGTTAGTATAGAGGCCATCAGTAAATATACCTCTTTTGCAATTAAAATTGATTCCTTCCAAATGTCTAACTCTCTGAAATTTCTCATTTTATTCTACTAAACATTTACCTATTACCTATGGCCTTTCACCCTTCAACATTAAACCATTACCTTTCACCATTCACCTATTACCTATCCTATTATCATCCCTGCAATAGTTGCAGATAACAACGAGGCCAAACTTCCTCCAATGACTGCTTTTAATCCAAACTCTGATAAAGTTTTGCGTTGGTTTGGAGCCAATGAACCAATTCCACCAATTTGAATGCCTATTGAAGCAAAATTTGCAAACCCACATAACATATACGTAGCCATGATTACCGATTTATTATGAGTAAAATGAATGGCATTGGCAGCATTTTTCAATTCAGCTAATTGAATATAGCCAACAAATTCAGAAGCGGCCAATTTGATTCCTAACAACTGTCCCATTAACATAATATCTTCATTGGCAACTCCAATCAACCACATCAAAGGAGCAAATACCAATCCTAAGATGGTTTCTAGAGAGAATTTAGTATAAGGGGTTTTGCTTGCAATAAAATCATTTAATCCTGTGTACGTGCCAATCACATCTCCTAAAATATAATTGATCATGGCAATAAATGCTATAAAAACTAATAACATGGCTGCTACATTGGCTGCTAATTTCAAACCTTCGGTGGTACCTGTTGCAATGGCATCTAAAATGTTGGAACCAATTTTATCTTTAGAAACATGGACTTCTTTTTCGATGTTTTCAGTTTGAGGGTACAGTATTTTTGAAATTACAATGGCTCCTGGTGCAGCCATTACAGATGCAGCCAGTAAATGCTTGGCAAACTCCAAACGTAAAACCGGGTCGTTTCCTCCTAAAAATCCAATATATGCTGCCAAAACACCACCTGCAACGGTAGCCATTCCACCAACCATTACCAATAGAATTTCAGATTTATTCATTTTCTCTAAGTAAGCTTTGATCATCAGAGGAGCTTCGGTTTGACCTAAGAAAATATTTCCAGCTACCGACAAACTTTCTGCACCCGAAATTCCTAAGGCTTTGGTGAGCAATATGGCCAATCCTTTAACAACTAGCTGGATGATTCCTAAATAAAATAACAATGAAGTTAAAGCAGAGAAAAACACAATAGTTGGCAATACTTGAAATAAAAAGATAAAACCAAAACTCTCCACATTCATCATGCCGCCTAACAAAAATTCACTTCCTGCTTTGGTGAAATCTAAAATTAAAACGAATCCTTGGCCTACTTTTTCAAAAGCGTTTTTTACAAAATCTACTTTTAGCACTCCCACTGCCAAAATCAACTGCAAAATCAAGCCAATTCCTACCGTTTTCCAATTGATTTTTTTTCGGTTGCTACTAAATAGGAGTGCAATGGCCAATAGAGATATCATCCCCAATGCTCCTCTCCAAATACTTTGAAAAGAAACCCCTTCACTAGCTTTGATTTGAGCCGTTTCTTTTTTGACTTCCATTTTGTTGGAGGCAAAAAATGAATATGCTTTGGTTTTAGACTTTAACACCAAAACCGAATCGTTTTTCTTTTCTATCACAAATCGTTTGGTAGGTGCATCTGCTCCATTTTCAAACAAAAACAAGAACTTGTCTTGCACCAAATAATCTCCTTGTTGGGTCAAACTATCCGCAGCTATTCGCAATTGGTAGGTACCTTGTTTGAGTTCTAAATAATCTTTAGGAGAGGAAGATAATTCCCATTTCTTTTCTAAATCTTGACTAAAAAGTCCAGTAGAAAGTAATAAAAGGGTACACCAAATAAATAGTTTGTGGTTCATGGTTGGTTAGGTGCTAGGATTCTTTTTTGGAGATTTCATCTCTAATTTTGGCAGCTTTTTCGTAGTCTTCGTTCAACACTGCTTCTTCTAACATTTGATACAGCTCTTGTACGCTATAACTGCTGTAAATTGATTTAGCGGTTTGTTCAGGAGTTGGTTCCGGTTCGTCTGTTCCACTGCTTAAGTGCTGGTCCAGCATGCTATTGGGGTCGTTCGGATTTTTAAGAAATACCCCAGCTTTATCTAAGATGTTTTTATAAGTAAAAATAGGAGCATTAAAACGCAATGCCAAAGCTATAGCATCAGAAGTTCGTGCATCGATGATTTCTTCAATACGATCGCGCTCGCATATAATACTGCTGTAAAAAACTCCATCAACCAATTTGTGAATGATGACTTGTTTTACTACAATATCAAATCTGTCTGCAAAGTTTTTAAACAAATCGTGGGTAAGAGGTCGTGGTGGTTTTAACTCTTTTTCTAAAGCTATTGCGATAGATTGTGCTTCAAAAGCTCCAATGATTATTGGCAACTTTAATTCTCCGTCTACTTCACTTAATATCAGAGCATAAGCCCCATTTTGTGTTTGGCTGTATGAAATTCCCTTGATGGCTAATTTTACTAAACTCATGAATCAATCGCTTATTCTGCTTCCAAAAATAAAATAAAAATGGGCTATCTAAACATCGTCTTTGGATCGTATATTTAGATAGCCCAAAGTGGGCACAATTTAGGAAAATTTAAGCATTCTGCATTTTAAATTCCTTAATTTTTTGGGTGAGTCGTGGAACGATATCAAAAGCATCTCCAACAATCCCATAGTCAGCTACCTTAAAGAAAGGAGCTTCCGGATCGCTATTGATGACAACTTTTACTTTAGAGGAGTTGATTCCTGCAATATGCTGAATGGCACCAGAAATTCCGATGGCAATATATAAATTGGTAGCTACCGGTTTTCCGGTTTGTCCAACGTGTTCGCTGTGAGGTCTCCAACCTAAGTCTGATACCGGTTTGGAACAAGCAGTAGCTGCACCCAAAGTTTGGGCTAACTCTTCTAACATTCCCCAATTTTCCGGACCTTTTAAACCTCTTCCTCCAGACACCACTACTTCTGCATCGGCAATGGTAACTTTTCCGGTGGTTTTTTCTACATTTTGCACTTTAACTCCTAAATCTGAAGCAGATACTTCAACTGAAAAATCTTCGGTAGAAATAGCAACTGCATCTTCGTGTAATCCGAAAGCATTTTTGGCAATACACAATACTTTAACCGCTGCATCTAATTGGGTAAAGTTGAAAGCCTTGTTGGAGAAAGCTGTTCTTTTCACTACAAACGGAGTAGTACTTTCCGGTAATGCAACTACGTTAGAAGCAAAACTAGCTTGCAACGCAACCGTTGCGATTGGAGCCAAATACATGGCATCGGTAGTTCCCGGTAAAATTACCACACTACTGTTTTCCTTAACTGCAGCTTGGTGTAAAATTTTAGCCACTGCATTGGCATTAAAATCGTTCCAAGAAGCGTTAACTTTTAAAACTTTAGAAACTCCGTAGTTTCCTAATACATCGGTATCATTTGCATTTACGGTAACAGCAGTAACGGTAGTTTGCAACATATCTGCTACTTTTTTTGCGTAAGAAGCAGCTTCTAAAGCTACTTTTTTTAATTTGCCATCGTTAGACTCGGCATATACTAGAACACTCATATTATAATACTTTAGCTTCGTTGTGTAACAAATCAATTAATTGGTCTAAATTATTGGCATCCACCAATTTTACAGCCGATTTAGGGGCAGGTTTTTCAAATTTTACCGCTTTGGTTTTGTTGTCTGCTCCGCTTGGTTCCATTACTTGTAATGGTTTGGTTCTTGCAGTCATGATGCCTCGCATATTCGGAATACGCAAATCTTTTTCTTCTACCAAGCCTTTTTGTCCACCCACCACTAATGGCAGAGAACAAGAAGCAATTTCTTTCCCTCCGTCAATTTCACGAGCGGTAGTAGCTTGGGTGCCTTCCACTTTTAAGTCGATACAACTATTCACAAAATTGTATCCTAACATGGCAGCCAACATTCCCGGAACCATGCCACCGTTATAATCTAACGATTCTTTTCCACAAATAATTAAATCGTAGTTGTTTTGCTTGCATACTTCCGCAATTTGTGCTGCAACTGCAAATCCATCGGTTGGATTGGTGTTGATACGAATGGCATCGTTTGCTCCAATAGCCAAAGCTTTGCGTAAAGTAGGTTCGGTTTCTGCACCACCAACATTTAAAACGGTTACATGGGCTCCTTGTTGTTCTTGAAACCAAATAGCTCTGGTTAAACCAAATTCGTCATTTGGGTTAATTACAAACTGCACTCCATTGGTGTCAAACTCAGTATCACCATTGGTGAAATTAATTTTGGAAGTAGTATCGGGTACATGACTGATACAAACCAATATTTTCATGTATTTATCAATTATGGGTTAACAAAGAAAGCGGTTCACATCCTCCAAACTTTCTTTTAATTCCTTAACGTTGATGTGAAATTTCGGTTTCGAATTTACAAATAAAAATCCGAAAATACTATGCATGCATAATAAATTTTACATAATTATAACGTTTTCGTAGTTGGGATAAAAAAAATGGCCTTTGAAAAGTTCAAAAGCCATTTTATTCTTAACTATTTAACGCAACTAATAAATTAACTTTTTGGTTCCGGTTTTGCCATCGGTGGTTTTGATTTTTAACAAAATTACTTGGTTGGCCATTTGTAAGGCTACTTCCAATTGTGCAGAAGCTTCTCCTTGAATGGTTTGTAACAATCTTCCTTGAATATCGTAAATTTCCATTTTTTCAATGAACTCTCCACCAGTTTTTACATGTAAGGTTTCATTGGAAATAAATGCTACAATGTTTTGCAATTCGAACGGATTGGTACTTAAGGTCAAATTGTTGTATTTGATTTTAAAACGATTGTTATGCACCCCACTTGCTGTAGTAAAGCTATAAGTACCAGTTTGTAAATTATGGGATTGGTTGGTTAGTAAATCTATCAAATAAATGGGATGTGAAGTAAATACTCCCTCTTTGTTTGCCAATTCAATTTGATAATTGCCAGCTGTTGTAGCCTGAAAGCCCAACGGAAATTCATCTTGTGGTACCATACTAGCTCTGGATTGAATTCCTACTCGAGTAGTACCAATTAAACTAAAAAAGTTCATGTTTGCATTTCCGTTAAATGCTGGTGACTCTAAAACAGTATCGTATTCGTTGGTTGCATTTGGCATATGTACTATTGCAATTTGCTTAAAATCTTGGATGCTGTTTTTTAAGTTTAACCAATATCTATCCATAACAATTGGAGTATTGTTATTATCGTTTTTCGAATTTCCGGGTTTGGTAAAGTTATTATTGTTATTTATTACACGGTATTCGTTTTTAAAGGTAGCATTTGTAGCTCCTACTTTGGTTTTGATAAAAAATGCCTGGCCAGCATTTAAATACCTGTTAGGAGTAAAAGTAGATACTGCTGTTGAGGTATTGTTTGCAGCATTGTAATAAGCATAATCATTACCGGTGTAAGAGTTATTTGTAATTGGTGTGGTTTGTGTCCAGATATAAAAAGTTGGTTCAAACGGACCTAATTCAACACTTGCATTTCCTTGTTTTGCAAATTCTACCATGTCTATTACGCTAGGGTAGGGATTTCCTAACAAGTTAAATTTTTCGGCTACAACATTTACCGTAATGTCTCCATTGTTTGGAGTACTAGCAAAGTTTGCGGTATATGTAGGATTTGAGGGTGGTGTAGGGGAGCCATATGCAGGCCATCCACCGGAAATATACCTTCCTCTTGCAATGTATCCAACACCAGGTTGCATAATGGTATTTCCGCTAACTTGTTGCCAATTATTGATGTTTGGGTTAAACAAGTAAAAATTCTCACTTGCATTACTCATCCACATATTTTTAATTGCTTGGTTGTTTACCATTGCTCCCCAATACACAAAATCTAAATGCTTTAAATTTCGAGTGGTTCGTTGGTAGGTAATGTTGCCAATATTGGTTAAGTTATCTATTTGCACCAAAGAGGACTTGTCCTTAAACAAAGCAGTCCCGGAATTATTGATAAACCTTTTCTTGATAATTAAATTTTTATCGGTATCTAATTCAAAATTTGCATTGTTCTGAATGGTCAAATTTTCCTGTATTTCAATTTGATTTACTGCATCTGGTAATTTTTTTGTCCCGGATTCAGATAAAATTAAGTTACCGTATTTTTGAGAGGTAGCTGGTAAGCTTATTTCTTGGTTGGTACCAGCATATTCCACAGTACTACTGCTATGTATGTTATGTGTGAGATAGTTTTGAGGTAATCCGTTTGTACCACCAATTTTTAAATGTGCATTTTCACCTAATATTAAGTTACCACCTGCGGTATTTCTGTTTAACAAATAACTTCCAAGCTCTAATTTTGAATTTGCAATAGATAGGTTTCCAAATAGGTTCGCATTTTGTTCAAGTTGAAAAGTAGAATTAGGAGCATCTAATATTAAGTTATTTAACTCAGTAAAACTAGGTAAGGTTTTATTTCCACCATCTGTATTTTTTAATTCTAAAGAAGAGGTAGAATTAACATTAAGTAAACTTAAATTACCTTCAAAATAATTTCCATGCAGGCTTAAAGTGTTAGTACCAACATTTAAGTTCCCATTATTTAAGGTTAAAGTTCCTCCAATTCTGGTATTTCCTGATAAGGAGGCATTCCCTGAGGTTTGCTCAATTTTTAAATTATAATAACCGGTTTTAACTCCCGAAGTTGGTACCGGAATGTTTTGACTAGCTCCATTAAAGGTGATTGTATTGGTATTGGTTTGAGCATCCATAGCTCCATTTAAAGTCAAATTCCCTTTAATTTTGATGTCAACTTCTCCCGAGACTAATAAATCTGCACCGTTAGCAACTTCCATATGATGAAAATCACCCTTGCCAGCCAAGGTTGCACCCGAGTATGTAAAAACAACTTTAGAGTCGTTTTCAGCTATAAAAGTCCCTTGATTGTTCCACGAACCTGCTCCACCATTCACAGCAGGTCCACCATTGATGGTAAGAGTTTTTCCTTCTTTTAGTGTAAACTTCCCGTTTTCTTTTACTTCAATGGTCCCAATTTGTTTATCGTTTGATAAAATTAATTCATGTGAATAGGTAGTATTATTGGGAATTACAATTTTGTCTGTATTTGTTCTTGCTTTTCCATCGGACCAATTAGACAAAATATCCCAAGAGCCACCTGGTACTGCTCCAATCCAAATGATATCCGTAGTTTCTTTTTCTGATATCATCCAATATTTGGTAAAAGCAGCATCATTTTCTTGTGCCAAATAAAACAATCCATGTCCGGTTAATTCTACATAGTTTGAAGTACGATTGGTTTGCCCGTGCTCATGTGGACTTACCCCACCGTATGGTAAATGGTGGTCCCACAAAACTAAATTAGTTGAATTGTTACCGTTTAGTTCGCTACTGTCATAAGCTAATCGAATAGTCATTCTTGTGGCAGCATCTCCCCCGGTTCTTAATACTTGGTATAAACGTTTTACAGTAGCTTTAACATTTGGTTGGTTGCTATTTCCACGGTAACTATCATCGCCATCTTTATCTACGTGTAAGCCTTTATCTCCTTTAGTGGCTACTACAGTAATAGAAGATGGCATTGCACTTCCTGATACACTTGTAAAGGTAAGTTGGGTATTTTGGTTTCCAAAAGTGTAAGGTGTGCCTGTGTTAAATGTATGGCTTCGTCTGATTTTTCCGGTAATGTCGGCATTTCCGGTTACTGATGCAGAAGCTCCAAGCGTTAATACATGCGAATCTAAATTATTGTATTGATCGGTACTATTGGTAGAATAAACCGTTGCATAGTTTCCGTAAGTATTTACCATATCCAACAAACCATCTGTGGTATTAGGATTGGATGCATTTAAAGCCAAAACACCATTTACGGTAAAACTTTTGTTGGCTTTAATTCCGTTGGTGTTTGATATGGTTAAATTAGCCAATCGATCGGTAGCTGTTGGAATTTCATTTCCGGTTGTTAAGGCAGCGGTGTGGGCTGGGTAGTTAACATTGTAACTAGAGGAACTATTTACATCGGAACTAATTGAACCTCCCGTTCTGTGAATAGTAGAATTATTAGCCAATGTAATGTTATTTGTTATATTATTTAAATTTCCAATATTTAAATAAATATTTTCATTGACTTGAAATGGAACATTGATGTTTACACCAAGAGGATTGTTTATTGTTAAATTCTTTACCAATGAATTGTTAAATTCAACTGGAATATATGGTCCTAATGGATTTTGATTTCCTTCTCCTGAAAAAGTAGATTGAGACTCGGTTAAACCATTAAAAATTAAATTAAGACCTTGTAATGCATTGGCTTGATAATAAAATCTATTATTAATATTACTATTTAAAGAAACTGTACTTATAAAATTAGAGGTGGTACTTCCAGTAAAATATATACCAGAATCTGTTCCAACACAAATATCTACAAAGTTTTTACTATTTAATTCTATATTTCCCTCCACATCAAAGTATGAGGATGCATCGGTGGTTTGACCACAAAATGAAAATGTTCCACCATTAAAAATAAAGTTTCCTCTAACTGTGAATGTTGTATTCCCATTGGTTGCATTATGCAAACGAAATGTACCAGAATTAATGGTTAAATTGTTTATTGATCTAGAAAATACTGAATTAGAAGAATTTTTTGTAACTAATGTACCACCATTAATTATTATATCTCCGTTGAAATTTAAATTTGAATTAACTGGAACCAAACTGCCTGTGCCTGTAGAAATTATTTCAAGTCTATTTTGAATATTTCCAAAATTGTAATTTTGAGTTGATGTTTGGTTTGGCCTATCATATAAAATGATACCAAAATTTTGATTTGGGTTTGTAAATGTGACAGTATTTGAATTAGAGTTTTTAAATTCAATAATCGAATTTATATGCCAAATATTTACGGGTGTAATTGTAAAACTGGTGAGATTGTTGGATATGGTGTATTTAGATCCTTCGTTAAAATTAATTCTTGATGTAACATTATTTTGTTTTCGAATAGGGTCAACATCAGTTCCATTTAACAAAATGCTTGAATTGTTGTTTAAATTAAATGTGATACCAGTATTTATTGTTAACCTTCCGCCTGCATTAACTTCAATATAGACATTTTCAACATCTAAATTTAAATTTAAGGTAATTCTATGAGTAATAAACATGTTAACATTATTGTTAATAGTGCCAGAATTTGGCGGATAACTTGATATGTTAACCCAAGTCAAACCATTGTATTGTTGCCAAACTGAAGTGCTATTCCAATTACCATTTGCTCTTGTTCTATAATCTCCTGTTGTTTGTCCAATAACAACATTAATGGTTAATAGTAAAAAAAAGGTTTTAAATAGTTGTTTAAAGCTTAAAGTTTGAAATTGTATAAAATTCAAACAATTATCAAAGTAGTAGGTATTCATGGTTTATGCTTTGGTATTCAGGGTTTATTCAATACCAAAGTTAGATAGGATGCACATGAGGCGGTCATTTTGTCGCTACTCATCATAAAACATCGACGAAATGCATCGTGTATTAAATGATTTATAATCAAATGTTAAATGAACCATGAAATAAACAAAAAATCCTTACCAAATTACTGGTAAGGATTTGCAACATATGATTGAAATTTCCTTAAAAGATTAGTTTTTTAGTTGTAGATTTTCCATCATTATCGATACATTTTACCAATATAATTTGGTTAGAAATGTTTAACGGATATTCCACTTGTGTTTGTTGTACGTTTTTAAAAGTTTGTAAGGTTCTTCCTTGGATGTCAAAAATTTCTATTTGATTTAAAATCTCTCCACTGGTTTTAATGTGCAATGCATTGTTTTGTGTAAAAGCAACCAAATTGGTTAATTCGTTGTTAGATACACTTAAAGTTTCATCATAGTATTTTACTTTAAATCTATCTAAATGGGTGCCAGATGCAGAGTTGAATGTGTAGTTACCAGATTTTAAATTATGAACTACATTTAAAAGCATGTCCACAATAAATACATCTTGATTTAAAAATTGTCCATCAAAGTTGTCTAAACTAATAGTATAGTTGCCAGAAGTAGTAGCTTGATATCCTAATGGATACTCATCATTTATGTTTAAAGTTTCTCTACCTTGAATTGAAATTCTGTTGTTTTCCACTACAGAAAAGAAGTTTAAATTTCCATTTCCATTAAATGCAAGTGCGTCAATTCCTTCTTCATAGCTGTTTGTTGCCAAAGGCGTATGAACTATAGCAATTTGTTTAAAATCACCAGATGCATTACTAAAATTTAACCAAATTCTACTTGAACCAACCGCTTCTTCTTGTTCATTATTATCTTTACCGCCTCCAGGTTTTGTAAAATTGTAGTTGTATTTTACTATTTTCATTTGATCGGTAAATGCAATTTTAGTCGCATTTTGTTTGGTTCTAACAAAAAAAGCCTGACCTGCTGCTATATGATTTTTTGCTGTATAATTTCCAACTCTAGTCCCGGTTGCTAAGTGACCACTATATACAGCATAATCGCTTGCTGTGTAACTGTTATTGGTAATTGGTGTTGTTTGAGTCCAAATGTAAGCATTTGCATGTATCCAATTTTGAGCCAAATTAACATTATTTACTTTAGCAAATTCTCTAAAATGAATTGCAGTTGGATATGGATTTGCAACTAAATTCCAACGGTCTCCTAAAACATCTACTTCTATACTTCCTGTTCTTGGAGTACCAATTAATTGGGTGTTAAAAACAGTAGCAGCTCCGTTTACCCCAACAGCCCAGCCATTTGAATTATGTCTAGCTCTTGCAATATATCCAACTCCAGGTGCCATAGTTGTATTACCTGAAACTCCAGCCCAATTATTGATGTTTGGGTTATATCTGTAAAAAGTGCCTCCAGCATTGGTCATCCACATACTCATTAAATTTTGATTTTCCACCATAGATCCCCAGTATACAAAGTCAAAATGTTTTAAAGGATTGGTAGATCTTTTGTATGTGATTGCACCTGAATTTTGAGCAGTTGTAATATTACCTATTTGAATTAAACTTGCTTCATCTTCAAAAGTAACATTTGAAGCCAAACCTGTTTCATTAGTAAAAATACCACCTATAGTGATTGCTTGGTTGCTATTGACAGTAATTTTTGCTTGATTTTCTATTCTAAAATTACCTAAAATTCTTAAGTAGTTTGAAGATAATGTTTTAACTCCGTTGCCTGATAAAATTAAATTACCGTATGAAGCTGGAGTAGTATTATTTGAAACTGTGTTACTAGGAGAATTTCCGCTTGAGTTCGCATCACCGTTGTAGTTATCTATAAAGCTATGTAGTACTTTAACAGTTTGGTTTGTACCTGCATAATTTACTTCTGAAGTTGGATATGCAATGTAATTTGAGAAGTTGCTTGGAAAATTATTTTCGCCTGTAACAGTTATCCTGGCTTGATCTCTCATTTCAAAACTTCCACCAGCATTAATTCTACTTCCATTGAAATCTTTTAAATCCCATGTACCGTTTAGAATAATAACATCTCCATTTAACTGCAAATTAGCATTAGAATTTAAAGTGCCTGAGATTATTAAATTATTGGCACTGCTTGTAGTATCAACATTTATTATATGAGCTGTTCTTACTTCAACAGAAGCTGCTGCGGATGTTGGAGCTAGAGTTGCATCACACCATGTTGATTTGTTAACTGATGACTCCCATGTAGAAGCGTTACTCCAATCTCCAGAAGTTTTTGTACGGAAATGATGCGTTGCTAATGAGTTTCCACAAACTGCTCTATTGATAGCTATCACAGCCATTGCCCATCTATCTTCGTCATCTAATAAAAATCTTATTCTAGTATTGTTGTTGCCGGCATTTCTCCATGCTGCATTAAAATCAGCATCTCCGTTATTTATACCATTGTTGCCAAATAGAGAAGTTTGACCATTGGCTGATTGGATATCTCCTCTTGAAGAAATTGCACCAAAAACTAATTGTGTGTTATTTGTATTAATTTGAAGCTCAACTTCATCATCACCATTGCCAGAATCAGATGCTATATTGCCAAACGGATTTGATTGATTTACACCACTAAAATTTACAACTCCAATAGTTGCTCTAAATCCTCCACTTGACCCAGAAGTGAAATTAACTACCATATTATGGTTTCCAACAGGAGGATTAATTAGATAATAAATATGAATTCTATTTCTATTATTTCCTGCAGGTGCATTAGATACTAATTCTTGTAATGGTTGGCCATTGTATGAAACAGAAGATAAACCTCTGTTTTGGTTTCCACTGAATACAGAAACATTAACAAGCAATAACCTATTTTCTCCCGCTTGTATTTCATGGGAGAATGTTTGGGTATTATTGTTATTGGTATTTCTAGAAGTTGTAGAACCAACAACAACTTGCGCATTTAAATTGTAAAATAGTGAAATTGCAAAAAAGGTTGCAAACAAACGAACGCTAAAAAGCGTATTTAATGAAGTAATTTTAGTAATCATGATTTTATGGGGCTTTAAAATCTGATGTAAAATTATTACTACAAAGTTAGTGTGCAGTAATTTTTCGACACAAAGCACAACTAATCGATAAACTGCATATTTTATTGTGAAATATGCAGTAAGCTATCGATTGTTTTATGAAAATTTTATAATTGGATACTGTTATGGCAATAAAACCTTGGTTTTATAAGAAATTCCATTTGTGTCAATAAGCTGAACCAAAAACACTTGTTGTTTGAAATTCCATGGTATTAATAAATTGTTATCAAGTATGTTTTGTTTTTGATACAACAACCTTCCATTTAAGTCGTATATAGAAATTTGATCTATCAAATCATTTCCAGTTTGTACATGGATGTTGTTTTCTTTGGCAAAAACAATCCAATTAGCTGTGGAGATTTCGGGGGTGCTTAAAGTTTGATTTTGAAACACAATTTTAAATCGCTCGTTAAAAGTACCTGATATTGAAGTAAACGTATAGGGGCCTTGTTTAATGTTATGCGTAACCGATAAAACTTGATCTAATAAATAAATATCTTGTGATTCGGATATGTTTTCTAAATGAGCTAACGATATGTTGTGGCTTCCAGGCTGGGTAGTAGTAAAACCGATTGGAATTTCATCGGTAATTTGAATAGGCGAAGTAACATTTACAGCCATTCTTTGATTGGCAAAAAGTGAAAATAAATTTAAAGTAGCATTTCCGTTAAAGGCTGGGGAGTCTTGCATCGGATTATAACTAATGGAGCCTTCAGGATGGTGTACAATTGCGGTTTGCTTGGTATTTCCTAAGGTATTGGTTAGTTTTAACCAATATTTTTGCATGGAAACTTCTGAATTTATTTGATTTTTTGTTTTTGCTGGTTTGGTAAAGTTTTCATTATTTCCTGCTACCCGATGATTGTTTGTAAAAGTTGCCTTTGCCGGATTTGGCATTGCAATGTTTTTAGTTCGAACGAAAAATCCTTGGCCAGCTCCAACGTATCTAGAAACAGTATATCCAGAAGGATTTAAAGCGTCTGGTGTTTCTGTAAACAAATTAAATGCGGCATAATCGCTGCTTTGGTATTGGTTGTTGTTAATTCCACTTGCCTGCGTCCAAATAAAAATAGTTGGTAAAAATGGAGAAGATATAAAATCACCTCCTTGCTGAATAAATTCTTTGGCATCAAGTGCACTTGGGTATGGATTGGCAATTAAATGAAATTTATCTTGAAATATATCCACCTCAACATTTCCATTATTTGGTCGAGCAATATAAGTAGCTGTCCAAGGCAATGCAGAAGGAGGAGTTGGGCCAGAACCCCAATTAGGGTTAAATCTTGCTCTGGCAATATATCCAATACCAGGTGTCATTGGGGTATTTCCTGAAAGTAATACCCAATTATTAGTTACTGGATTAAATCTGTAAAAAGTTTCCGAAGCATTGGTCATCCACATATCTTTAATTAATGGGTTATGAACCATAGTTCCCCAATAAACAAAGTCAAAATTCTTTAAATCGCCTGTTGTTCTTTTGTAAGTTATATTTCCGTTATTCAACACATTATTCACCTGAAGCAAACTAGCTCCAGTTTCAAAAGTGGCCAAACCCGATTGGTTGTTAAATTGGTTATTTACCTTTAAGGTTTTGTCTTCTCCAACTTTTAAGTTTCCACCTTCAATCAACAAATCTTTACTTACTTCAATCAAACTTTCTGATTCTTCAAAGATTTTATCCCCTGTACCAGCTAAACGTAAATTTCCGTAGGTATTAGTTGGTTTTTTGATTGTTTGATTACCACCAACATAAGCTACTTCAGAATCTGTATCAAAATCATGAACACTAAAGGAAGAAGGCAAAGTGTTATTTCCACCAATTAGCAATTTCCCTTGGTTACCAATCGATAAAGTACCTCCATCCGAATTTCTATTCCAACTAAAAGCACCCAAATTTAATGTTCCTTTGTTTACATTGATATTGCCATGCACATCTAAATTGGCACTTGCTTCTAATTGAAGATTCGTATCAACAACGATGTCGTTAATAGAAGAAAAATCTGGTATTACCTTGGTTCCGGTGCCTGAATTTCTAAATTCCAATCTTGACTGGTTGGTAGTAATTATTTTTTGTGCCTCTTCCGGAAATGCTCCTCTTAAAGTTAAAGTATTGTTTTCTACTTTTAATTTTCCAGATGGGATAGATAAGCTTCCATTGATTTCTATAGATCCCGTCATGGTTACTTCACTGGACTCGTCTATTTGATTGATTTCGATGTTTCTGTATGCTAGACCTAATCCATTAGTTGCTGGAATCGTTTGATTTGTTCCTAAAAAACGAATAGTGTTTTCAGTTGAATTGGCATCTAACTCACCAAAATTCACTAAATTACCAACTACCTCTACCACGGTATTATCAGCAATAGTTAATTTTCCTCCATTTTTCACTTCTAAATCATGGAATTTTGAATTTCCTGCAATGGTAGCACTTGGGTTTTCAAATATAATTTTACTACCTGGTTCAGCCACAAAATTTCCTTGGTTATTCCATGAACCAATGCCTCCATTGCTTAAAACACCTCCTTTAACTTGAACCACTGCGTTATTTTTTGCTACAAATGAGCCATTGTTTTTTACATCTATTGATGCAACTTCTACTGTACCTTCTAGTTGTAATTCGTTTTGGTAAGTAGGTACTTGAGGAATTACAATTTTTGTATCAAAGTCAGGCACTCTACCGCTAGTCCAATTGGATGGTATATTCCAATCGTCTGTTGCTGCACCCAACCATAAAACATCGGTGGTTTCTTTTTCAGCAACCATCCAATATTTGGTTGTACTAAATGTTCCAACGGATGGTACTGCTCCATCTAATGCCAAATATCTAATCCCATGACCTGCTAATTCTATGTATCTTTCGGTGGTATTTAAGGAGGTTTTTCCGTGTTCATGCGGAGTAACTCCATTATATGGTAAATGGTGATCCCATATTACCAAATCATTTTCTGAATTTCCGTTTAACTCATCTGTGTTATATGGCAATCGAATGGTAAATGTGGTTGGAGTGTCTCCTCCTGATCTTTTGATTTGGTACAATCTTTTGACTGCAGCTCCACCAATTGGAGAAACATCTGTTCCGGGTAAATCTCCAATACCATCTTTATCCACATGCAATCCTTTATTTCCCTTAGTTGCTACAACTTCTATATAGGCAGGCAAATTGGTTCCATTAAAAGTTAGTTGCATGTTTTTATTTCCGAAAGTATAGGTGTTTCCAGACACAATTCCAGACCTTCTTATTTTTCCGGTTACATCTCCATTTCCAATAGTGGTTGCATTACCAACCATGTTTAAAGTATAAGAATTTAAATTGTTGTCTGGATTGGTGCTATCCGGATTTGCAGTTGTTGCATAACTTCCATAGTCAATAACCATGTCCAATAATCCATCCGTTAGGTTCGGATTGGATTGGTTCAAAGATAAATTATTGGTGATGTTCAAATCTTGGTTTGCTTTGACTCCTCCAGACCCATTGATATGTAAATTGGAAATACTACTCGAAAACAACCCTGTAGGAAATGTTTTTAGCGTGTTGTTATTCATTTCTAAGGTTGCTCCGGTTGCTGAAAAATTTAAAAAACCGTTGGTGCGGTTAATTTGATCTCCTTGAAACACCAAAGTAGTGTTGGTAGCTGCAGTTAAAGTTCCGTTGGTCAGCACCAAGTTTTCGTTGATGGAACGATTATTTCGCAAGGTAACTCCTGCAGTATTGTTAATTGTCAAATTACGTAAGTGATTTCCGCTTGTTGGCCAAGCACTGTATCCCGTTAATGGTGTTGCCCCATTACCGTTTACGGTTTCTTGAGCTACTGTACCGTTATACGTTTCGTTTAAAGTAGTTTGAGAAGCATTATAAAAGAATCTATCTCTGTAATTACCTGAAGCAAATGCTTGTCCTATGCTTACGTTTTGCACTCCATTGCGGTTGAAGTAGAAGCCGGAATTGCCGGGAATAGTTAAAGTAGAAGGCGATGGACTTAAAGAAACGTTTTCTCCAAGGGTAAAATTCTCACCATTTACAATAAAGTTTGCCGCACCTGTTGTATTTGTGTGTAGTCTTAAATCTCCTCCTGTTAAACTAACGTTTCCTATGACAGTTAAAGTAGAAGCTCCATTTCCTCCAGTTAAAGTAAATGCACCGCCAGACATTGATAAATTACCATGCAACACAGTATTATTAGAAGTGCTAGCGGTTAAACGAACTTCACGAATAGTTGGGAATCCTGTATTTAAAATAGTTAAATTACCATAAATATTTTCAATGGCATTTGAAAATTGAATAGCCCCAGAAACATTTGTAGTTGCATTAAAAATGAGATTTCCATATGAAGTGTTTGTGGGTGCAGTGCTATTCCAATCTCTAAATTCAATTGTGCTATTATTCCCAAAAATTTCACTTCCTTGAAATATTGAACTGCCAAATGCTACTGCATTTTCATGCACATAAGTACCTCCATCTTGAATTTCAAAAGTCCCTGTGGATGGAATGGTCACAGCAAAAGTAGACTGTAACGTACCCCCATCTAAAATTCTTAAAATAGAATTGACCCCTGAAATCGACCAAGCCGTAGAAGTAGTCATATGGTGGCCATTTTGGATGATATAACGGGTATTCCCAGCTGTAAAATCCACAGGTCCAGCTCCAATACCATCGGTAGTACTTGACCAACTGCTCGTTACATTTGGTGGAAGCGAACCTTTGGAATAAAAAGTAGGAAAATCTCTTGGTACCAATTCACCACTTGCAGTTAATTCTGCTCCTGGAGCATAGTTAACAAAATTAATGCTGTTTAATTGTACTGTAGTTAAGGTCGAATTATTATTACCAATAAAAATTCTACCAGCTGTGCCAAAACCAGTAGAACCAGGTGTACCAGACCATCCTGTTATAGTCAATGTTCCAGTCCAACTTTCCCCACTACTATTTGCAAAAGTTAAAGTGTGAGCAGAGGTTGATAATACAATGCTTGAGCTATTGGTTAATTGCAAAGGTGCAGTACTTGTAATTGTTCTACCTGCACTAATAACTTGCGTACTGAAAGTTCCACCATTTAAAACCAATTTGGAGTTAAATGTAGAATTTGCTGTTGGGTTATATCTTAAAGTGCCGCTATTTATTACCGTATTACCAGTTCTGTCATAAGAACTTCTTGTAAGCAAAACAAGTCCAGGACCAGTAGAGTTTATGTTTAGGGTGCCTGTACCTGTTTGGTTGCCATTTAAATCTAAAATAACAGAACTTTGGTTGTTGATGGTAAGTGTGTTAGCGCCAAAACTTATAATGCTTGTGTATTGTCTTTGAGTTGTGGAGTTAAATTCAATTACTCCATTGTTGCTATTAATATTAATGGCACCAGAATGATTTTCACTAGTTTCATTTATTCTAAGGGTGGAAAGTCCATCATCACCAAGAGTTATTGCTCTACTTCCACCAAAACGACTTGGAAATAAATCAACTTCTAAGATTCCATTTCTTAAAAAAATATCTCCTAATGTATTAGTGTTAAAATCATTTGAAGAAATTACCAACCTTCCAGGTCCAAATTTTCTTAATATAGTAGCGTTTGTGCCAGCATTAAGCCCTCCCGTAACAGCAAGTGTACCTCCAGCATTTACTACTTCAAAATTTAAATTGGCTAAATTACTTTTAGATATTGCTCCTGATATGGTATTGGTACCACTAGTATTTAGGGAACCTATATATCTTGTTAATCCATTGCCATTATTTATAGTTATTGTATTTGAAAAATTTTGGCCACCATCAGGGTCAGCTAAAAAGAATTTGGCAACGTAAGTGGTTTGCCCACCATTGCCAATAAAAACAGTAGTTCCGGTTGCGATATTTCCATTTTCTCCAATCCATAATTCCCCTTGGTCAATTTCTGTATTACCTGAATAGGTATTATTTGCGTTTAAAGCAACTATAGTGTTTGTTTTGATGCCTAATCCTCCCGATCCAGAGATAATCCCATTAAATCTGGCAACTGCATTATTTGATCCAAAAAAATTAAGCCAACCTCCTTGGTTATTAATAGTGCCTCCAAAAGTCAATCCACCAGTGCCTTGTAAATTAATTTCAATTGGGTCGTCTATATCACCGTCTCCAGATATATTAAAATTTAATATATGGGTTGCTGAAGAAAAATTTTCGATTTTTGGGTTATTCCCTCCAAAATCAAAAAATCTTATTGGATTCCCTGAAATAGTTCTCACTTGATTATTGTTCGGTTGAAATAATAACATATATGTATTGTAGGTTCCGGCAACATTATTTGTCATTGACAATTGATGGTTGTTATCAAATCTGAGAATTCCAAACGGTGGCTCATCCCAAAGCCCTCCTGGATTCCATCTTTCTCCACTAGCACCTTGTCTCCAATTACCATCAGGTGCTGTATTTATCCAATCATAATTCGTCTGCCCCCACCCAAGTAAGCTATATAAAAAACACGAGATAAAAAGTAATTTTTTCATCATACAATTAGTAGGTTTTGGTTTTGATTTTTGTAGTTTTTTTTCTACAAGACTAACAAATATATAAACTAGGCTTTTACGTTAATATCATCAATTTATAAATTAGATGAATTGATTTTTTTTATCGACAAAATACTAATAAACAAAACATTAAGTCAAAATGTAACTTTTGTGCTAACGATGTAGTGAGTTTTTTGCGTATAATTTTTTTTGTCCTATGCATTTTTCTAATTTTGCAAATCGAAATTTTGACAGACAAAACCATTTTGATATGAGAACCATCCAATTTAGAGAAGCCATTTGCGAAGCCATGAGCGAAGAAATGAGAAGAGACCCAAATATTTATTTGATGGGTGAAGAAGTTGCCGAATACAACGGTGCTTACAAAGCCTCTAAAGGAATGCTAGACGAGTTTGGTCCGGATAGGGTAATTGACACCCCTATAGCCGAGTTGGGTTTTGCCGGAATTGCAGTTGGTTCTGCCATGAACGGTTTACGTCCGATAGTGGAATTCATGACCTTTAACTTTTCTTTGGTTGGTATTGACCAAATCATTAATAACGCAGCAAAAATGCGTCAAATGAGTGCCGGACAATTTACCATGCCTATGGTATTTCGTGGACCTACCGCTTCTGCAGGTCAGTTGGCTGCCACCCACTCACAAGCATTTGAAAACTGGTATGCCAATACCCCAGGTTTGAAAGTAGTAGTGCCATCTAATCCATATGATGCCAAAGGATTATTAAAATCAGCTATCAGAGATAATGACCCCGTTATTTTTATGGAATCCGAACAAATGTATGGCGATAAAATGGAAGTGCCCGACGGAGAATATACCATACCGTTAGGAGTTGCAGATATCAAAAGAGAAGGTACGGATGTGACGATTGTTTCCTTTGGAAAAATTATCAAAGAAGCCTATATTGCAGCAGACGAATTAGCTAAAGAAGGAATTTCTTGTGAAATTATCGATTTACGTACGGTTCGTCCGATGGATTATGAAGCCATCATCCGTTCCGTACAAAAAACCAATCGTTTGGTAGTATTAGAAGAAGCTTGGCCTTTTGCTAGTGTGGCATCTGAAATTACCTACATGATTCAGGAAAGAGCATTTGATTATTTAGATGCTCCTATTCAGAGAATCACCACAGCCGATACACCGGCTCCATATTCTCCTGCTTTATTAAAAGAATGGTTGCCCAATGCACAAGATGTAATTAAAGCAGTTAAAAAGGTGTTATACCGAGCATAACCAACCAATAACTAAATATAGCCCTAAAAGCTAATTGTTTGATGTTCAATTTTTTGAAAGCAAACGGTTAGCTTTTCGGATTTTACTTATGAAACACTTCTTTTGGTACCTTTTACTAGGCTGTATTACTGTGGCAACTTCACAAACAAGTGTTTCTGGTGTCGTGCTAGACGAATCCGGGCAATCAATCCCTTTTGTCAATGTTTATTTCAAAAATTCCTCCGAAGGAACCATAACTAACGAGCAAGGGAAATTTCAATTATACTCTTCGAATACACATAATACACTTGTAATTTCCTATATAGGATACCAAACGTTAGAACACAAAATAGTAGGCAAAAATGCTTACAACTTGAAATTTGTTTTAAAGGAAGGTGAACAATTACAAGAAGTAGTGGTAGTTAACAAACCTAAAAAGCATTTAAAGAAAAAAGATAATCCTGCCTATCCCATTTTGCAAAAGATTTGGGACAATAAAAAAAGAAATCAATTAAAACATTTGGATGCATACGAATACAAAACGTATTCTATGTTAGAGGTTGATTTGAATCATTTAGACAGTGCTTTTATGAAAAAAGTATTAGGAAAAGGATTTGATTCTATCACAAAAATAATTCAAAAGAAAAATGCCAATGATTGGTTTGATGTTCCTATTTATATGCGAGAGTTTTTTGAAATGGTGTACATCAACAACCAATTGAATAAAGAGAAAAAAGAAAAGTTTGCAGAAAGAATCACAGGAGTTGCAGCAGAAGGCTTGGCATATGACAAGGTGTCGGTAGCCTACAAAGAATTTGATATATATGAAAACAATATTAAAGTTTTAGAAAAATTCTTTGTGAGTCCACTTTCAACAGATGCTTATAGTATGTATGAATATGTCTTACAAGATTCTTTGGTTGATAGTGGAAGAAAATTTTATCAAATATACTTTTTCCCCCGCCAAGAAGGTGATTTGGTTTTTACCGGAAGCATGAAAGTAGATGCAGCATTAAATTCTGTTGCAGAAATTAATATGCAACTAGGCAAAAACACCAATTTAAACATGGTTAGAGGGATGAATATTGATAAAAAATTCAAATTGATAAATGGAGATTATTATGTATTAACCGACACCGATTTTGAAGCTGATTTTACCTTAGTTACGTCAAGTGATGAGGAAAAAGGGGTGTACATAAAAAACCGTTTAGTTTATCAAGATTTTGTTCCAAATAAACCAAAAGAGGAGGAGTTTTACGATAAAACCACCAAGCAAATTTCTGCATCACAATACGAAAAGGATGAACAGTTTTGGAATGAAAATGCCGTATTGTCTGAATATGTAAAGAAAAACCACCAGATTATAGTAGAGTTACAAAACAACAAAAAAATTAAGTCGATAAACGGATTTGTTAATTTACTTACAACAGGAAATATTCCAGTATTTAAAAATTTTCAACTTGGGTCTCTTTGGTTGGCTTTTAACAGAAACAATGTTGAAGGTACTAGGGTTAGGTTAGGCCTCAGAAACTATGCATCCAAAGACGATAGATTTCGAATAAATACTTATGCTGCTTATGGTTTTGAAGATAAAGAATGGAAGTATGGTGCTGAAATAAAATATCTTGCAGCACAAGATCCTCGATTAATTTTGGGAGTATCATACATGAACGATTTTGAACAAATTTCTGCCAAAGTGTTACAGGATAATGAATTATTGATGCGAAATTTTGGGGTAGGTGCATTATTTGTTAGAGGAAACAATTTTTCATTAACTCATAATAGAAGGTTTTCTACTGAGATTAAATATGAATTTAACGACAATTTACATTTAAGTTTAGCGGGTATTTACCAAGACATGACCTCAGCATCTCCTGAAAACTTTTCAACACAATATGTAGATAGAAATGGGAATATTCAAGATAAAGTGCATGGATATAGTACTAGTTTAACATTAGCTTTTACTCCTGGAAGACTACCTTACGGATTTGGAGTGGAGAGAAAATATAGTTTAAAAAACTTTGCAACGTATCTTTTTAGATACACCAAAGGATTTTCCGGAATAACAGGAAAGGATTTTGATTACCACCGTTTACAGGCAAGTGTTCGAAAAACATTTCAAATTGGAAAATTTGGTTTTTTAAACTCATATGTTGAGGGAAGTAAACTTATAGGAACTGTTCCTATAGTTTTGATGACACCTATTCATGCCAACCAAACGTATTCAGTAGTAAATTCTACATTTTCATTACTAAATTATTACGATTTAATGGCAGATCAATACGTTTTAGGTCAGTTTGATTACCATTTAAATGGTTTGTTGTTTAACCGATTGCCATTAATTAAAAAATTAAAATGGCGAGAAGTTGGTTTTTTTAGAACAGTTTATGGTACTGTAAACAATAGTAATAGTGCAATTAATTTATCCAATATTCCGTATGTAGCTCCTGATAAAAGGCCTTACCAAGAATATGGATTTGGTATTGAAAATATTGGCTATGGCAACCTACGACCATTGCGCATTGATTTTACTTGGAGAAACCAATACGAATTTCAAAACCCACACAACACAACACCAAAATTTGGGGTATTGGTTGGCGTAAAAGCAGATTTTTAATTTAGGTTTAATTCTTAAAAAAGTCCGTTAATTTGGGCATTGATTTTTTCTACTATCATCCCTAAATCTTCCTGATTTTCCTGAAAGTTGATGTGATCCACATCAATAATCAACAAATTACCTTTTTGATAGGTCGAAATCCATGCTTCATAACGTTCATTTAATCGGCTTAAATAATCAATAGAAATAGTGTTTTCGTAATCACGACCTCGTTTGTGGATGTTTTTCACCAAATTCGGAATGCTACTTCTCAAATAAATCAACAAATCAGGAGCAGCAACCAAGTTTTCCATCAACTCAAATAAGGAGGTATAATTTTCAAAATCACGATTACTCATCAACCCCATGGCATGCAAGTTAGGAGCAAAAATATGGGAGTCTTCGTAAATAGTTCTGTCTTGAATAATGTTTTTACCGCTCTCGCGAATAGCCAATACTTGTCTGAATCTACTATTTAAAAAGTATATCTGTAAATTAAAACTCCATCGCTCCATTTGGTGATAAAAATCATCCAAATAGGGGTTATCAACAACATCTTCAAAATGAGGTTCCCAATTAAAATGTTTGGCTAACAAGTTGGTTAGGGTGGTTTTACCAGCCCCAATGTTTCCGGCTACAGCAATATGCATTAAGGTAAATTTATTTGAAATTCAACTAATTTTGTTTGGGTAAATATAGATAAAATTTGATTTTGAAACCGGAAACTCCCCTCTAAATTTTCTAATTCAGGAACAGATCTTACTTCTTCCTTAGTGGTAAAAACTAACACAAATTTTCCATCCTTTTTGGCTAATAAGGTTTTAGCATCCAAGAAACAATACGGAATGATGTCCTTTATTTTTTTCCTCATCTGCATTTTTCCAAAAATATCACAGGTCCACCACTCACCAGTTTCGTTGATCCAGTAAAATTCGTTAAAAGTAGAATCGTATAATACCATAGGATTGGTTATCCATCTAGGAAATTCCGAAAATTTATGTTGAAAATATTCCAACAAACCTAATTTTTGCGATTGGGTATTAAAGTACCAATAACGATCTCTAGATGCCAATCCAATAGCATTAGTTACGATACTTGTATGTAAATTAAAGTCGGTTTTTAAAATTTCATTCAATTGGTTGTCTAACGTTACAATAGTATTAAATGGTTCATAATACAATAAAATTCGCAACGGATTAGTGATATCCACTTTAGTAATTTTCCCTAAAATTAAATTTTTGTACTCCCATTTTTCAAGCTCTTTTTGCTTATAGAATACATTTCCTTTAGAAAAATAAGCATATCCAAAAGCATCCCTGCCAAACCATTGGTCAGCATCTAATTTTGTCTCATTCAATAATAATAAAGTTAAACTAGTGTTGCTCTGAGAGTAGCCTACAGAAAAATACAGCCAAAACGTTAGCGTTAAATATTTCATAATACCAAAGATATCATTAAACTTTATACCAACCAATAAGTCTTACATTTCTGGTGTTTAAAAATTGTAAACTCATGCAAAGATAGATTTAACAATTTTTTGGTAACATACACTTTGCTTTTGCTACATATTTGTTAAACTTTTTAGTTAATAATTAAACTTTTTCTTTATGCAACGCATTTTTATTTATTTATTGATGATGGTGAAAGCCATGATTTTTTTCATGATAAGTTTGTTGTTTTCTCAACAAAGCTTTCAGGGAATGGCAGTGTACGAATCTAAAACTAGTACTGCTAACATGACCCAAGGTTGGATGAACAACCGCGAAATTACTCCAGAGATGAGAGCAAGAATAGAAGAGAGAATGAAAGCAGCGTTTGAAAAAAAGTTCATTTTAAACTTTGATAGAAATGCCTCAACATATGCAGAAGAAGAAAAGTTAGATGCAGTTTCTAACAATCAAGGAGGTTTCCGAATGATGAGTTCATTTACCGGAGGAGGAGGAACCCATTATAAAAATTTGAAAGAAAAAATTTTTATGGTGGATAAAGAATTTTTTGGCAGAGAATTTTTGGTAAAAGATTCGATCCCGCAATACCAATGGGAAATGACAGGTGAAACCAAACAAATTGGAGCTTATATGTGTTATAAAGCTACGGCAAAAAGACCGACAAGTTTTTCTGATTTTAGAAATATGAGAAGAAAAGCTGAAGAACCAAAAGATGGGGACAAGAAAAAAGAAGAAGTTGCTGAGGTAAAAAAAGAAGAAAAGAAAGAAGAGAAAACCACCAATTTTATGGATGGTTGGGAAATGCCAAAAGAAGTAATCGTTACTGCATGGTATACCATGGATATTCCGGTTGCACATGGACCGGAAAATTACGGAGGTTTACCAGGATTAATTTTAGAGGTTAGCGATGGTACTACCACCATATTGTGTTCTAAAATTGTTTTAAATCCAAAAGAGAAAAAAGAAATAAAAGCTCCTAAAAACGGAAAAGTAGTTACCCAAGCAGAGTTTGATCAAATAATGAAAGAAAAAATGGAGGAAATGCGTGAAATGGGAGGCAGACCTGGACAAAGATCTTTTAGAATGGGTGGCTAATTTTGATGAAAATGACAAATAAAGTAATTTTAATTGTATTTTCCTTTTTTAGCCATTTTGGAATGGCACAAGACATTAAAGGATATGTATTATATCAGCAACATGAGAAATTTGGAAATTCCGAAGGAGCATCAGAAAATTTGAAAGATAGCAATATTGATACCGAATTACTCAAGCAAATACAAGAACAATTTCAAAAAGGATTTAATAGCGTTTTTGAGTTGTATTTTTATAAACATCAGTCCAAATACCAAAAGCAAGAGTCATTGGAGCCAGTAAAACCTAACTCTGGTTTTTCAATGACGGTAACAAAAGATGGAGATGACCATGTATTGTTTAAAGATATCAAAAAAAATGAAACAATAGAGGTTACAGATTTTTACTCAAGAACATTTTATATCAAAGACTCCTTAACCATTCAAAAATGGGAAATTACACAAGAAACCAAACAAATTGGGGATTATTTGTGTATTAAAGCAATGCAAATTATTCCTGTTTCTAAAGAAGCTTTAGAAGCTTATGAAAAAGAAATGGAAAAAAGCAATGCCAAAAAAACAAACTTCTTAACGCCATTACAACCAAAAGAAAAGCGAATAGAAGCCTGGTTTACTCCACAAATTCCGATTGGTCACGGACCAAGCAGATACCATGGGTTACCGGGACTAATATTAGAGTTAAAAGTAGATAAAGAAGTTTTTTTAGCAACAAAAATTGTGCTACAAAGCAAAGATTTAAAACCAATTGAGTTTCCTAAAGTAAAGAAAGCTTTAACCCAGAAAGAGTTTGCTGAAATGAAAAAAAAGAAATACGAGTCTTTACAAAATGAAGACGGGTTTATTATTATTGAGCAAAGAAATTAAATAAACAAAACACAAACTAAAGAAAAGCCTAAATGAGATTTTTATTGTACTTTTTATGCACTATTGGTGCATTTGCCCAAAATGTTCGATTTGATGGGATTGTTAAAGAATCCGGAGGAATCACATTAGAAATGGCCAACGTAGTAGCCATCAACCAAGAAACCAAAGCCATGGATGGCTACGCAGTTACAGATGGAGCAGGAAGATTTCGCTTAAACTTAAAACCTAATGCTACCTATAAAATAAAAGTAAGCTACATTGGTTTTCAAGCTTACGAAGAAACCATAGAAACCAAAACCGAACCCATTCAAAAAGTCATTACTTTAAAAGAAGGCGAATCGCTTTCGGGAGTAGAAATTGTGCATGAAATGCCTGTATCGGTAAAAGGAGATACCATTATATACAATGCTGATTCCTTTAAAACAGGGGAAGAAAGAAAATTAGAAGATGTATTAAAAAAACTTCCTGGGGTTGAAATTACTGCAGATGGACAGATACAGGTTGAAGGGAAAAACGTTTCTAAATTATTGGTAGAAGGCAAACCGTTTTTTGAAGGGGATACCAAGTTAGGTTCCAAAAACATCCCTTCAGATGCTGTAGATAAAATACAGGTATTGCGAAACTTTAACGAAGTATCGCAAATGCGAGGTTTAGAAAACAACAATGATGATATTGCGTTAAACATCAAACTAAAAAAAGGAAAAGAAAAGTTCTGGTTTGGTGATATCAGTTTAGGAGGGGGTAACGATAAATCATTTTTAGTGAACCCTAAAATATTTTATTACTCCCCAAAAACAAGTGTAAATACCATTGCCAACTGGAATAACATCGGTGAAGTTTCATTAACTTCTGGCGACTTTTTCCGTTTAACCGGTGGTTCCAGAAATACCATTGGCAGAAGTGGAACTTCTATTAATTTCAACAGAAACTTTTTAGGTTTATCTGGTGGAGACAATGTAGCCAAAATGTTAGACAGATTTGGTGCAGCCAATGTAGCTCATACCTTCTCTAAAAAATTCAACATTAGTGGTTTTGCAGCTTATTCTTCAACCTTCAACCAAAATATTACCAATTCACAAAGAGGAATTTTCCAACCAAATACCACTGAAGTTGCCACTTTAGAAGACCGAAAAAACCAAACCGACAGTAAAAATAAATCAGCAATTGCCAAGTTAGGAACCAAATACAAACCAAATGCTAACTTTCAGTTAGATTATGATGTATTTATGCGAAGAACCGGACAAGAGGATGTGAACAGAAACTTGACCGACTTTACCGTGTTTAATAACGGAGGTTCTTTTAATAGTTCCAACAATGTAATTTCTTTTGAAAGACAAGATCCAATTTCGTTTAACCAAAGTTTGAACTTGTTTTACACCCAAACTCCAAAAACTACTTGGGTATTAGAAATGCAACACCAATATGCGGATGAAGATCCATTCTTTAATCCGCAATTATCTACCAATCCATACCAAAATTTTAATTCTCCCGATCCAAATCATCCAAGTAATATTTTTGTAAATGAAAACACTTTGAATTTAGAACAATCGCGATTTGTAAAAACCAACAGATTGGATGCCAAAGTGGATTACTTTTATCAAATTAGCAACAAAGAAGTATTGAATATAACTTTAGGGAACACCAATGCTTACCAATCCTATAACTCAAGCATTTTACAAATTTTAGAAGATAATACAGTAAATCCGATTGACGAAGTAGCATACAACAACGATGTTCGTTTTCGTTTTAACGATGCTTATGTTGGGGTGCACTATAAGTTTATGTTAGGAAAATTCACCTTTAATCCAGGACTTTCGTTACATCAATACAATACCAATACCCGTCAGATTACCGGTAATTATCCATTGAATTTTACTCGTTTATTACCTGATGTATTTGCAAGGTGGGACATCAAAAAATCAGAAAACCTAACCTATAACTACAGCATGCGAAACGTTTTTAACGATGTAAACTCGTTGGTAGAAGGTTATATTTTTAATAGTTTCAACAGCATAAGTAGAGGAAACCCTGGTTTGGAAAACTCTTTACAAACTTCTCATCGTTTGAGTTATTCAAAATACGATTTGTTTACCTATACCACCATTTTCGGAAGCTTGTCCTATAACACTACCAAAAATCCGGTGGTTAATGGCGTATTATTTCAAGGAATTTACTCTACTTCTGATAGGTTGAATTTAGATGCAGAAAATGAGAACTTTAACGGAAACATCTTCTATTCCAGAAACTTTGCTAAGTTTTATAAAGTATCCGGAGGAATTAATGCAGGATGGAATAGAAACTTTGTGTTAAACAGACGTCAAATTGGTGGAAATGTAGAGGAGTTTATCCAAGGCATTGAAAACATCAACCATTCTTATAATATTTCTTTTGGTACCCAGTTTAAAAAGTTACCAAATGTAGATTTGGGCTACAGAATTAATTTATCAGAACAAGCAAACAATACTTTTACCACCCAAAGTCCGAACATCAGAGTTAACTATTATTTCTTAGATGGGTTAAACATCAACTGGGATTATTCCTTTAATCGATTTAAAAATTCAAGTACTGGTATTGCCAATAATTTTGAAATCATGACAGCTAGTATCAATTACTTGAAAAAAGATGCAAAATTAGAATATCGAATCCAAGCAAATAACTTATTAAATACCGGAGCTCGTTTAAACAACTCTTTTAACGTGAACGGATTTAGTGCCAACGAAACTATTATCTTACCACGCTTTATCACTTTTGTGTTGAAATACAATATTTGATAAGTTGATTACAAGCACAAAAAATCCCGACCTCATCAGTCGGGATTTTTTAGTTAGAACAAAACTGGTTATAATCATTCACCATGTTGTACCAAATATTAAGTTGCTTGGTTACCCAAATCCACCTACCTCCTGAGGTTTTGTGGTATGCTCCATGTTTTTGTTTAAATGCTTCGCATTGAATTAACTGATCCCATAAATCTTGCGGAAAATATTTGGTTTCTAATCGATACGTTTTTCCTTGATAAACTAAAAACTGTTCGTCATAATCTGCATTCGTTTCTACCAAAAATTTCAATTTTCCGTCTGAAAAAACTTGGCAATGATAAGTAAGCATTCTACCTCTTCTTGTTGGATAATATATTATTTCATATCGCTTTCCATCTCTGCTGTAAGCAGAAATATCTCGATATTTAAATACTTGTTTGCCAATTTCGTTGGTTACCCAGATTTTATTGCCAAACCATCTAAAATTATCTCGAACTTTCCCATAGATAGTATCTTGGGTTTTGGTAACCAAATAATCATTTTGAGCAAACACCTGAATTGAGGTAATTAGCAATAAAACAATAGATATGCAATAAGACTTTTTCATACAAATAACAACGCAAAAATCAAGCCAAATTATTTGTAATCAAAAAATTACATGCCAGTTCTTATGGCTTCTACAGGATCTAAACGAGAAGCAAAAAAAGCAGGAATTACCCCCGAAAGCAATCCGATAAAGGCAGAAACCAAAGTTCCAATCAAAATATTTTTGAGGCCTAAAATAAATTCAAAATCTAGGGCAGCGGTAAGAATCCATGCCAATAAAGCTACCAAAACCAATCCAATAATTCCACCAAACAATGCCAAAATCACAGCTTCAAACAAAAACTGAAACAAGATAAATCGGTTTTTAGCACCTAATGATTTTTGAATTCCAATTAAATTAGTTCGTTCTTTTACCGAAACAAACATGATATTTGCTATCCCAAACCCTCCAACTAATAAGGAAAAAAAGGCAATAGACCAACCTACAATGTTTAACTGTCCTATGATGTTGTCAATAAAATCAGTAAAACCCGATAACACATTGATAAAAAAGTTATCAATTTCTCCAAATTTTACACCTCGATAAGTTCTTAACTTTTGGGTAATTTCAGCTTTTAACTCCTCTATATCTGTCCCTTTCTGCGGTTTTACTAATATTGCAGGAGTCAGCATATCGCTGTTCTCCCCATATTTTCTCCTGATATAATTCATCGGAATAAAAGCAGCATTGTCTCTACTATCTCCAAAAGTGGAAAATCCTTGTTTCTCGGTTACTCCAATTACCGTAAATTTCTGACCATATAAACGAACTTTTTGTCCGATGGCTCTTTCTGGCTGATTAAATAAGGTTTTGGCTACTTCATACCCTAAAACAACCACCATTACCCCTGAGTTGGACTCTGACTCATTAAAAAATCGACCATCTCCAATTTTAATACCATCAATAAATTCAAATCCTGAAGTGGTTGGTGTAATTCTTACAGCACTAACCTCGTTAGATTCATATTTTATGTTTTCAGGTCTAGTAAATAAGTTAAAGGCAATTTTATCAATTCCGGAAACGCTTTTTTCCAACATTTCATATTCTTCGTACTTCACATTCGGAAATTGCTCTCTTTTCCATTGTGGGATTTCGGTTGGACCAAAACTAAAACGTAAAATGTACATCGTATTTTTATCTAAGCCTTCTAAATCAGCTTTAATTTTTCTGTCTAACGAATCTACCGCTGTGAGCACTGCAATGATGGAAAAAATACCAACTGTTACACCTAACAACGACAAAAAGGTTCGGAGTTTGTTGTTCCAAAGAGAGGTAAAAGCAAATCGAAAACTTTCGTTTAAAAGTCTTAAGTAAAGTACCATAAATTAAGCTTTGTAGGTTAGTGCCATAATTAGTGTAAATGTTACATCATTGGCAGAAATTGTAGGTAAAATGAAATCCAAAAAACTTTTGATTTTATTTGTGTAATACTTTGAGTATCCGAGATTGTATTTCTAATTTTGCACCTTTGAAAAAACAACCACATGAACACAACTAAAAAAATCCAAACTGCTTTAATTTCTGTTTTCGAAAAAACTGGATTAGAGCCAATTGCAAAAAAATTACACGAACAAGGGGTAACCATTTATTCAACCGGTGGCACCGAAACTTTTTTGAAAAATTTAAACATTCCGGTGATTGCGGTAGAAGATGTTACGGGTTATCCGTCAATTTTAGGAGGAAGAGTAAAAACCCTGCATCCGAAAGTTTTTGGTGGAATTTTACACCGAAGAAATAACGAATCCGACCAAAAAGAAATGCAAGAGCACCAAATTCCGAGCATCGACTTGGTAATGGTAGATTTGTATCCGTTTGAAAAAACCGTAGCAAGTGGAGCATCTGAAGAAGATATTATTGAAAAAATTGATATTGGAGGTATTTCTTTGATCAGAGCAGCAGCCAAAAACTTCCAGGATACCGTAATTGTTTCGCATATCGGGCAATACGAGTTGTTTTATCAATTGATTTCAAAAAACAACGGAAATACCACCTTAGAACAACGTAAGCAATTTGCCAAAGAAGCTTTTCACATTTCCTCACATTATGATAGTGCCATCAACCAATATTTTGATACCAATCAGGATTATTTAAAAGTTAGCTCCGACCAAAAAATGAGCTTGAGGTATGGTGAAAATCCGCACCAAAACGGATGTTTCTTCGGGAATTTTGAGGCGATGTTTCACAAACTTCACGGCAAAGAACTATCATACAACAATCTTTTAGATGTAGATGCTGCTGTTCAATTAATGTTAGAATTTCAAAACAATCAACCAACATTTGCCATTTTAAAACACAACAATGCTTGTGGTATTGCAACCAAACCAAGCATGGTTGAAGCATACCAAGCAGCTTTGGCAGGAGATCCGGTTTCGGCTTTTGGTGGTATTTTAATAGCCAATCAAAAAATAGACAAAGCAACAGCCATAGAAATTAACCCATTGTTTTGTGAAGTTGTGATTGCTCCCAACTTTGATGTTGATGCTTTAGAAATTTTACAAGAGAAAAAAAACCGCATCCTTTTACAACTAAAGAGTTGGGAAGTATATACCCAACAAATTCGCAGTTGTTTGAATGGGGTTTTGGTTCAAGACCGTAACCAAAAAACCGATACTTCAGCTGATTTAACTGTTGCAACTACTTTGGCTCCCTCTGCCCAAGAAATTGAAGATTTGTTGTTTGCGTCAAAAATTTGTAAAAACACCAAGTCAAACACCATTGTATTAGCCAAAAACCAAACATTAATTGCATCAGGAACTGGACAAACTTCGAGAGTAGATGCTTTAAAACAAGCCATTGAAAAGGCACAAAATTTTGGTTTTGATTTGCAAGGAGCTGTGATGGCAAGTGATGCCTTTTTCCCATTTCCGGATTGCGTAGAAATTGCTCACTTAGCCGGAATTACTTCGGTAATTCAACCTGGTGGCTCTATCAAAGACCAACTGAGTATTGATTATTGCAATGAAAATAAAATTTCGATGGTATTTACAGGAAACCGTCACTTCAAACACTAATTTTTTATAAATTTGCACGTTAATCATATTTTAATACACAAACCCTCAGAAAATTATGGGATTTTTTGACTTTATGATCGAGGATATTGCCATCGATCTTGGTACTGCCAACACTTTAATCATCCACAACGATAAGGTAGTTATTGATAGCCCGTCTATTGTAGCAAGAGATAGAATTACCGGAAAAATCATTGCTGTTGGTAAGGAGGCAAATATGATGCAAGGAAAAACCCATGAAAACATCAAAACCATCCGACCATTAAAAGATGGGGTAATTGCCGATTTTGATGCTTCTGAAAAAATGATCAATTTATTTATCAAAAGCATTCCTGCTTTAAAAAAGAAATTGTTCACCCCTGCCCTACGTATGGTGGTTTGTATTCCGTCCGGAATTACCGAAGTAGAAATGCGTGCAGTAAAAGAATCTTGTGAAAGAGTAAACGGTAAAGAAGTTTACTTGATTCACGAGCCAATGGCAGCTGCTATTGGAATTGGTGTTGATATCATGCAACCACAAGGAAATATGATTGTTGACATTGGTGGTGGTACTACCGAAATTGCAGTAATTGCTCTTGGTGGAATTGTTTGTGACAAATCAGTAAAGATTGCTGGAGATGTATTTACTAACGACATCATCTATTACATGCGAACCCAACACAATTTATATGTTGGAGAAACTACGGCTGAAAGAATTAAAATTGAAATTGGAGCTGCTTTTGAAAATTTAGATGCTCCTCCAGCAGATATGTCGGTTCAAGGAAGAGATTTACTTACCGGAAAACCAAAACAAGTAGATATATCTTATCGTGAAATTGCCAAAGCATTAGACAAGTCGGTACAACGAATTGAAGATGCTATCATGGAAACCTTATCGCAAACTCCTCCAGAACTTTCGGCAGATATTTTAAACTCCGGAATTTACCTTGCTGGTGGTGGTTCCATGTTGCGAGGCTTGGACAAAAGAATTTCTTTAAAAACCGATTTACCTGTTTTTATTGCAGATGATCCTTTAAGAGCAGTAGTAAGAGGTACTGGTATGGCATTGAAAAACTTGAACAAATACAAAAGTGTTTTGTTCAAATAATCGCACTTAAGAATGGCTTAATCCTATGCAACAAATTATTATTTATATCTTTAAAAACAGCACTAAAGTGCTGTTTTTGTTGCTTTTTACCATTGCATTGGTGTTAACCATACAAAACCACTCTTACCATCGAAGTTCCGTAATTAATTCTGCCAACAGAGTTAGTGGTGGGGTTTACGAAAAAGTAAATGCAGTAAACGAATATTTTTTGTTGAAATCAGAAAACGAGGCATTGGCAGCAGAAAACGCTAGGTTAAAAAGCTTGCTTTTTAACCAATCAGACTCGTTAGTACATGACACCAAAAAGAAATGGAACGAACTAATGTACGAGGTTACTCGTTGTAAAGTCATACAAAACAACTACAACACCTTTAACAACATCCTCACATTAAATGCCGGAAAAAAATTAGGAGTAGAACCTGAAATGGGGGTCATCAATCACCAAGGAATTATCGGAATTGTTGAAAAAACCTCCAACAATTATGCAACAGTAGTTAGTATATTAAACACCAAAAACCAAATCAATTCCAAGGTAAAACATTCCAATCACTTCGGGATTATTTCTTGGAACGGAAAAAATACGGGTTATGTACAAATAACCGATTTACCTAGATTGGCAACCGTAAAAAAAGGGGATACCATTGTTACCTCTCAATCTTTGTATTTCCCGGAAGGCATTCCCATTGGAGCCATTGACAAAATTTATACGGACAATAAAACCAATTACTACACGGTAGATGTTCGATTGTTTAACGACATGACCAATTTAGGCTACGTATATGTGATTAAAAATTACCACAAACAAGAAATTGAAAACTTGCAAAAAGAATCCATCCTAAAATGACACAAGACAGTTTAATTCAAATTTTTAGGTTTCTCTTTTTTTTGCTGTTGCAGATTTTAATCTTCAGCAAAATCAATTTATTTGGATATGTAAACCCTTATCCATATGTTTTGTTTGTGTTGCTTTTCCCGATTGGTTCGAGTAAAAACTTTCTTTTAATAGCCTCATTTTTATTAGGTTTAACTTTAGATATTTTTTTAAATACGGGTGGTGTACATGCCGGTTCTAGCGTGTTATTAGCCTGGATGCGAGAAAACTACATTAAATTTTCTTTTGGATTAAACTATCAGTACCAGTCGGTCAAATTTTTTGAAAAAATCAATAGCGAGCTAATTTCTTATTTGTTGCTCGGAATTGCAACGCATCATTTATGCATGTTTTTATTAGAGATATTCTCATTGCCATTGATCTTGTCCATATTAACAAGAACTCTTTGGAGTACTCTATTTACTTTTGTAATTTGCATAGGATTTATTCAGTTGATGAAGCCCACTAAAAGATGAGAAAATACTTTTTGCCTGGTTTGGTTGTTTTTGTCACCCTTGCTATTCTGGCCAGATTGTTTTATCTGCAAATTTTAGATGACGATTACAAGTTGATGGCCCAAAACAATGCCATTAAAATCAAATACGAATATCCGGAAAGAGGATATATATACGACAGAAATGGTAGGCTATTGGTGTCCAACCAAGCTTCTTATGATTTAATGGTAGTTCCAAACGAAGTTAAGGAATTAGATACTTTAGAGTTTTGTGCTTTGGTTGGGGTAACCAAAACTTTTTTTGACCAGCAATTGCAAAAAGCAATCAACTATGAACGCAGACTTCCTTCGGTGTTTTTATCGCAATTAAGTAGTGACGATTATTCGAGATTTAATGAAAAATTGCGAAAATTTCCCGGGTTTTATGTCCAAAAAAGATTTTTGAGAAGATACCATGTGAATACTAGTGGAAATATTTTTGGGTTTATTACCCAAGTAAACCAAAAAATAATTAACGAGAACAAATATTACAAACTTGGAGACTTGATTGGAAAACAAGGGGTAGAACAACAATACGAAGAAATTTTGAGAGGTCGAAAAGGGGTAAGATACATCCAAAGAGACAAGTTTAACCGGGAAATTGGTCCCTATAAAGATGGTATGTTTGACACACTTCCAGTTCAAGGTAGAGACATTACTTTGTCCATTGATATGGATTTGCAGGAATATGGCGAAAAATTAATGCAAAATAAATGGGGAGGTATTGTAGCCATTGAACCATCAAGTGGAGAAATTCTTGCTTTGGTTTCTGCCCCATCATACGACCCCGGTTTATTGGTAGGAAGGCAACGGTCTAGAAATTACACCAAATTATATAACGATTCTATTGCACAACCCTTATTCGATAGAGGTTTATTAGCACAATATCCTCCAGGATCTCCTTTCAAAATACTTACCGGTTTGGTTGGTTTACAAGAAAAAATTATTGATACCACTACAGCTTTTAGTTGTAGAAATGGAGCAAGTTTTGGAAGAAAATTTCAAAAATGTCATGACGTAGGAACATTTAGTTTAAATGCTGCCATTTACAAATCATGCAATACTTACTTCGGAAGAACCTATTGCAACATTGTTGATAAAAACAACCAACAAGCCAAAAATGTTGACAACTGGAGACGACACTTGCTTAGTTTTGGTTTAGGACAATTTATTGGCATCGATATGCCAATCGGAAAAAAAGGAAACATTCCTGCTTCCAATTTATATGATAAGGTGTATAATAAATCTTGGACAGGAGCTACCATTCGTTCTAATGCAATTGGGCAAGGTGAGGTACTAATGACACCCATTCAGTTATGTAACATGATGGCTGCTGTTGCCAACGAAGGTTTTTACTATGTTCCTCACATGGTTAAAAAAATTGAAGGCAAAGCTATTGAAGAAAACTTTAGAGAGAAAAGAGCTACGACAATTGACAAAAAGTACTTTAAGCCTGTAAAAAAAGGCTTATGGGATGTATATAACTATGGAACTGCTGGCAGACTTCAATCTAAAGAAGTATTAATAGCTGGTAAAACAGGTACTGCCGAAAACTATAAAAAAATAGGTGGTAAAAGAGTAAAACTAAAAGACCACTCCATTTTTGTTGCCTTTGCTCCTATTGAAAATCCTAAAATAGCAATAGCTGTATTTATCGAAAATGGTGGGTTTGGAGCAACCGTTGCAGGTCCTATTGCAACCTGTATGGTAGAAAAGTATTTGTTAAACAGAATCACTCGAAAAGATTTAGAAGACCGAGTTTTACAAAAAAGTTTGCTTGGAGAATATGCCAAATTGTACCCAAGAAAAGCTTACGATAGTATTGCACGTAAATTTAATGTTCCGTTAGACTCAATTCAAAAATTTAAAAACTCTATCCCAGATAGCATTCCAACCAATTAAATATGAGAGATCAAAAAATAACCAACTCTATCGATTGGATTGCCATATTTCTTTACATGGCATTGGTAAGTATTGGATGGCTCAATTTATACTCCACCACAGTAACGGATACTACAGTTTTTGATTTTAGTTTAGAATATGGTAAGCAGCTCATTTTTATTCTTTTATCCTTTGTAATTATTCTTACCATACTATCTTTTAGTGCTAAAATTTACGAGAATTATGCCATTATTTTTTACGTAATTGGAATCTTCATGCTTCTTGGCTTATTTGTGTTTGGAAAAACCATTAAAGGACAAACCAATTGGTACCAATTCGGCCCTTTAAGTTTGCAACCAAGTGAATTTGTTAAAACCACTACCCTATTGCTTTTAGCTAAGTTCTTAAGTGATTCGCAAACCAAATTAGAATATTTTTCCTACCAAGTAAAAGCCATGATGATTATCGGAGTACCAACTTTACTCATTTTGTTGCAACCCGATGCAGGTAGTGCCATGGTATTTATGTCATTGGTATTTTTAATGTATCGTTTTGGCTTACCCCATTGGTATATTGTAACTGGTTTTGGAGCCATCTTTTTGTTTTTATTTGGCTTATTTTATCCACCAACTTATATTATTGTACCTATCTTATTGGTGATGATTTATTCCTATTTCAATACCAAAAGAGCCTACAGACAACCTATTGTTTATGCAATTATTTTTAGCGTTATCAGCATTTATACCTATTCCGTTGATTATGTTTTTGACAACGTACTAGAGCCCCACCAACAAGATCGTATCAAAGTGTTATTTGACAAAAACATCAACGTGAAACGAGAGGGTTATAACCTCAATCAATCAATGATTGCCATTGGTTCTGGTGGCCTTTTTGGTAAAGGTTATTTAGAAGGTACCCAAACCAAAGGAGGATTTGTACCGGAGCAACAAACCGATTATATTTTTACTACAGTTGGAGAAGAATGGGGGTTTGTTGGTTCAACCATTGTAATACTTTTGTTTTTAGGGTTAATTTTACGACTAATCCAACTGTCAAACCGACAAAAAAATCCATTTAGCAAAGTATATGGCTATGGAGTTGCATGCATACTCTCGTTTCATTTCATGGTAAATATTTCGATGCTAATCAAGTTATTTCCTACCATTGGAGTGCCTTTACCCTACTTTTCTTATGGTGGTTCGAGCATGTGGGCTTTTACCATTTTACTCTTTATCTTTTTAAAATTAGATGCTTATCGTGTAAACGAATGGTAAAAAATTTCACAAGTTAAATCAAACCCTTAAAACCGTTCTAAAATCAAAAACCCTTGAACATCAAAAGATTATCAAGGGTTTTTGTGGTACCTCCAGGAATCGAACCAGGGACACACGGATTTTCAGTCCGTTGCTCTACCAACTGAGCTAAGGTACCGTTGCTATTGCGGGTGCAAATATAAGAGCTTTTTTGAGCTTACCAAAAGTTTTACCAAAAAAATCTTGGTTATATTTGTCGCAACTTTAATACAATATTTTGATTGCTGTTATCGACATAGGGAATACTAGAGCGAAACTTGCTGTTTTTCATCAAAATAGCCTTTTAGAGCAATGGCAATGCCACGTTATTGATATTCCAAAAAAAGTTTTAGAAATTTTTAAAAAACATCCAAACATATCTATTTGGGTAGGAAGTCAAGTATCCAATAACGAGCCAGAGATTGCTTGGTTAAATAATCATTATCCTACCCATTGGTTTGAAAGAGAGCAAAAATTTCCGTTTACCAATTTGTATCAAACTCCCGAAACCCTCGGACTAGACCGAATGGTGTTGGCATCAGGTGCGGTATTAAGTTATCCTGAACAAGCTGTATTGGTAATTGACATGGGGACGTGTATCACCTTTGATTTTGTAGATGCTGAACGTAATTACCATGGTGGAGCCATTGCACCAGGTATGCAAATGCGTTACCAAACGATGCACGAAAAAACAGCCAAACTTCCTTTACTATCCCCTCAATTTTCAGAAAGTGTTTTCGGGAAAACTACCGAACAATCCATGCATATTGGAGTAACTACTGCAATATGTAGCGAAATTGACAGTTATGTAGATAGGATTCAGAAAGTTTACGGTAATTTTACCATAATTTTAACGGGAGGAGATGCGGTTTTTTTTGCTAAAAAATTAAAAAGTGCCATATTTGCCAATTCAAATTTCTTATTAGAGAGTTTGTACCATTTATACTTATACCAAATATCGAATGATCAAAGCTTTTAAAGTAGCATTTTTGCTACTTGTTTCTTATAACATATTAGCCCAAGAAGGCACTTCTTCTCCATATTCTTTTTATGGATTAGGACACCAAAAATTTCAAGGCTCTGTAGAAAATCGAATGATGGGAGGACTTAATGCACACTTTGACTCTATCCACGTGAACTTAGCCAATCCAGCTACTTACAGCACCCTTAAATTTAGTACCTATACTTTAGGTGCTACCCAAAATTTTAATGAACTTAAAACTTCAACTTCTAGTGCACCTGCTCGTAGAACCACTTTAGATTATTTAGCCATTGCAATTCCAACCGGAAAAAAGTTGGGCTTTGGTTTAGGGTTAATGCCCTATTCCAGTGTTGGATACCGGGTAGTAAATTTAACTGAAGAAACCAATGGAACTAGTACCAGTTTTGAAGGTTCAGGTGGTGTAAACAAAGCATTTTTTGGAGCATCCTACAAAATTGCTGAAAATTTTCATTTTGGTGCAGAAATTCAATATTACTTTGGTAACATTAATAGTTCTACCATTGCGGCAACCAATGGGGTACAATACGGTACACGTGAAGAGAATACAACAAACGTTACTGGTTTTGGTACCAATTTCGGGCTAACCTACCACAAAAAATTAGCAAAAAACTATTTTATACAAGCACACAGTACTTTTAGTCCGAATGGAACATTTAATTTAAACAACACACGCTCGATTAATTTAGTTTTGATTACAAGTTCTGGAGAATTTCCAGTGGATGAAGCACAAATTACTAATTTAGGAAGCGACAAACTTAACCTTCCTGCTTCTTTCCAAATTGGTGGAGGTATAGGAAAAGACAAAAAATGGTTTGTTGGTGTAGAATATGCTTCTCAACAAATGAGTAATTTCGGTAACAGATATGCCTCTTCGCTACAAGTAAATTACGAAAATGCACAAAGATTTAGTTTGGGTGGACAATATATTCCAAAATACAATTCGTTTTCAAGCTACTGGAGCAGAGTTACTTACCGTGCTGGTTTTAGATTTGAGAACACCGGTTTGGTAATTGAAAACGAATCAATTCGCGATTCTGGCATAACTTTTGGTTTGGGATTACCAATCGGTTACTCTATCTCCAATATCAATGTTGGATTTGAATTCGGGAAAAGAGGAACCACCAAAGCCAATTTAGTAGAAGAAAATTATTTCAACCTGTTATTAAGCATTTCTTTCAACGACCGTTGGTTTGTAAAACGCAAATACGATTAATTAACTATTCAAAACACAAAACATGAAAAAGCTACTTATTTATGCCGTTATGATTGCTGCAAGTGTGCAAGTGTCTTTAGCTCAGGATGCAGAATGTGCAACCAAACTTTCCTTATTTTCTGAATATGTGAAAGCCAATAATTTTAAAGATGCCGAACCAATTTGGAGAGATACTCGAAAATCATGTCCTGGTTTTCACCAAGCTATTTATACATATGGTGAAAGGATATTAAACCATTTGGCAGAAAATGCTCCTGATGCTGCTACCAAAGAAAAACACGTAAGAGACTTGATGGTACTAATTGAAGAATACCAAAAACATTTTCCTGATAAAGTTTCTGGTGTAGATTCAAGAAAAGCGATGTACTTATTTGAAAATGGGGTAGGAACCAAGGATGAAGTTTATGGTTTGTTAGAAAAAGCGGTTAAAACCGACTTAGAAAACACCACTAATGGAAAAGCATTGTATACTTACTTTGAAATGTTTGTTGACAAATTTGAAGGCGGAAATTCTACCTACCAATTACAAGATGTATTCAATTTATATGATGTAATTTCTGATAAAATTGATATCGAAACCAACAAGCTTTCTGAAGAATTGGATGAGTTATTAAAAATTGAGGAAACCCAAGAATTAAATTCTCGCCAGGAAAGAAGCAAAAACAGATGTGTGGTAAATATTGAGTCTTACGAAATCATTCGTACTTCTATGGATTCAAAGATTGAAAAGTTAGCTACTTGCGACCGTTTGGTTCCTTTCTTAGAAAAAAGCTATGAAGAAAACAAAACTAATGAAGAGTGGTTGAACAGAGCTGCTGCGAGATTATATAAAAAAGGATGTTCTGACAGCCCATTATTTGAAAAAATCTCAGACCAATTATACAATATCAACCCTACCCCTCAAGCTGCATATAACAAAGGGGTAAACCAAATGAAAAAAGGAAACAAAACCAAAGCATTGGAATTCTTTAACCAAGCTGCTGATTTGTATAAAGATGTAAACAAAAAAGCAGATGTATACTATACCATTGCTACACAGGTATATGGAAATAGTAACAAATCACAAGCAAGAGTTTTCTGCGAAAAAACATTGCAAGTAAAACCATCCTATGACAAAGCTTATTTATACATTGCCCAATTGTATGCAAACAGTGTGAATGAAGCTGCAGACGATGCGTTTGACAAAAGAGCCGTGTATTGGTTGGCAGCACAAACTGCGAGAAAAGCAGGTACTAGTGCCGGAAATGCAGCAGCTGCAACTTATGATAAGTTAGCTCCATCTAGACAAGAGATATTTGCAGCAGGAAAATCAGGGCAACAAATCTGCTTTAAAGGATGGATTGGTAAATGTGTGACTGTTCCTACTTTATAAATGATTTTCAATAAAAAACATATTTTAAAAATCAGTGTCGTTGTTTTTGCAACGACATTGTTTTTTGGGTGTAAAGACAACCTTAAAAACGTACAACAATTTACCATTACCGAATTCATGCCAACTGGTGAAGCAGATAGTATTCACCTAAAATACACCGATTCCGGAAGAGTAAAAACCATTTTGGTGAGTCCGAAAATGAAAGAATATAGCAGCGTATTGCATCCGTTTACCGAATTCCCAAAGTATGTGCACATTACTTTAATTGACGAAAATGGCCAATCGAATTACATCGAGGCAGATTATGCTAAAATTTATAAAGAAACTGAAGTAATCGATTTTAGAGGTAATGTAAAATTAACCTCACACCAAGGTCATTTTTTAGAAACCGAACAACTTTTTTACGACCAGAAAAAAGAATGGTTTTTTACCAAGCAAAAATTCAAGTTTACTGCACCGGGTGAAGGAGAAACCTTAGGAATGGGTATTGATTTTAGCAAAGATTTTCAGCGAATCGACTTTAAAAATGTCAATGGCATCATCGAAAAGTTAGAATAACTTCTGTTACTCCTACAATAATTTCTATTTTTACCAAAACATTTGCCATGTCTTATCCAAAATTTAGTTTATACCTATATCTCATTTCCTTTATTATTTTCACTTACGGAGGTATCGATGCTTTAATTAGTAAAGACCGCAACCCTTGGCCATTATTTTTATTTGCCTCTTTTGCTTTGTTTATGTTTTTCTTTAGAAGAAATATGTACGAAAAAATGAAGAACAAACAAAAGTAATATGGAACTCTGGGTCATTACATTATCCTTGGTTTTATCCGCTTTTTTTTCAGGGATGGAAATTGCTTTTGTTTCCTCAAACAAAGTGTATTTAGGTATTGAAAAACTCCAAGAAAATTTGGTTTCCAAAATCTTAACTTTCATTACCAAAAAGCCTTCGCAGTTTATTGCTACCATGTTGGTAGGAAACAATATTGCACTAGTTATTTATGGTTTTTACATGGGTGAATTCCTCATACATTGGATGACAAATTTGCCCTACATACTAAACGAATGGGGAATTTTGATTACCCAAACCATACTTTCTACCATCATTATTTTAATAACCGCAGAGTTTTTTCCAAAAGTAATTTTTCAAATTTATGCCAATCAATGCTTAAAATGGTTTAGTATTCCTGCTTTGTTGTTTTATGTGCTGTTGTACCTTCCTTCAAAATTTGCCATGTTATTATCAGATGGTTTTTTAAGGCTATTTTTTAAAACCAAAGGAGATGAGAGTCAGGAATTTTTCAGTAAAGTAGAACTCGGACATTACATCACCGAACAAATGAACTCGGTAGATGAAAAAACCGAAGTAGACTCTGAAATTGAAATTTTTCAAAATGCTTTGGAATTTACCGACACCAAAGCTCGCGAAATCATGGTGCCACGAACCGAAATGGCTGCCATTGAAATTCATGATCAAGTACAGGAATTGCGGGAACTATTTGTAAAAACAGGATACTCTAAAATTTTAGTTTACCAAAACTCATTAGATGATATTTTGGGTTATGTACATAGCTTTGATTTGTTTAAAAAACCCAAAACCATCAAAAGCATCTTAAAACCGGTGGAATTTGTGCCGGAGACTATGTTTGTAAAAGACATTTTAAATCTATTGACCAAAAAAAGAAAAAGTATTGCCATTATTTTGGATGAATATGGTGGAACTTCAGGTTTAATTACCATTGAAGATATTGTGGAAGAATTGTTTGGTGAAATTGAAGATGAGCACGATGGTGACGAAACACTAACGGAAAAAATAATTGAACAAAACGTGTATCACTTTTCCACTAGGTTGGAAGTTTCATACCTAAACGAACAGTACAAATTAAACATACTAGAAAGTGAATATTATTCAACGCTTGGTGGATTTATTGTAAATGCCACCTCCGAAATACCAGAAAAAGGCGACATAATTGAAACCGAAAATTTTCGATTTACCATCTTAGAAGCCAGCAATACCAAAATTGAGTTGGTGCAATTAGAAGTAATTGGCTAACAAATCATTTAAGCGAAACAAAAATTTGATTTTCCTTTTGAAATAAGTGCTATTTTGTATGGAGAATTTAATCCAAAATGGTATTTTCGCAAACTGAAATAAAAAAATCAAGAAACTCATGGCAATTTTAGGAAAAATTAGACAACGTTCTTTCTTCTTAATTGTAATAATCGCGTTAGCTTTATTTTCTTTTGTACTAATGGATTTAATCCAAGCAGGAGGATTTGGCGGATCTAACAGTTATGTAGGAAGTATTAATGGAAAAGATATTCCTTTTGAAGAATTTAATTTAAAAGTAGCTAATACCGAGAAAAACGGAAATAACGGTCAAGGCATGTCAAACACCCAAGCTGCTAACCAGGTTTGGGATGCTGAAGTGAACATTGCTTTGTTAGAAGAGGAATTTGAAAAATTAGGAATTCGCGTTGGTGCTGACCACGTGGTAGAAATTTTAAAACAAAATCCTTCTATAGCACAACGTTTTACTAATGAATTAGGAGGTTTTGACAAAAAGAAATTTGACGAATTCATCAAATCAAGTGCCAATGCACAAGACATTGAGTTCTTAAAAGCTCAAGAGCAAAATGCAGTAATCAATGCCAAGTACCAAATTTACATGTCCATGTTACGTGGTGGTTTGTTTGTTACCCAAGCAGATGCAAAATTTCAACATCGTTTAGAAAACGAAAAGGTAAGTTTTGATTATGTGCATATTCCTTACTCTTCTATCAAAGATAGCGATGTTAAAGTAACCGATGTAGAGGTGTTGGAATACATGAAAAAAAGACCAAAAAGATACAAGTCAGAAGAAATTCGTGATATTGACTTTGTTTTTGTTTCAGAAGAACCAACTGCTGACGACAAAAACGAAGTGAAAGTTCAGTTAGAAAAATTAATGGAGAACAGAATTGTTTTTAATAAAACAACCAATGCAAACGATACCTTACCTGGTTTTAAAAATGCATTAGATGTGGTTGAATTTGTAAACAGCAACTCTGACTTTCCATACGATTCTACTTATGTAGCCAAAACCGACTTACCAGCAGATCATGCAGAAGGTTTGTATAACTTGGCTGATGGAGCATTTTATGGTCCTTATGAATTAAATGGATATTTGGCCATAAGCAAATCGTTAGGTAAAAAATCAGGAGTTAAAGCAAGAGCTAGTCATGTATTGATTTCTTACACCGGATCTCAAGCGGCTCCTAAAACACCTAGAACCAAAGAAGAAGCTAAAGCAAAAGCAGAAGAAATTTTAGCAAAAGTAAATGCGGACTCTAACCAAATTACGATGTTGGCATTCACTGATTCTGATGACCAAGGAAGTGCTCAAAGAGGTGGTGATTTAGATTTCTTCAATCCTGGAATGATGGTAAAACCATTCAACGATTTTGTTTTTAACAACCCAATTGGAAAAGTTGGTTTGGTAGAAACCGACTTTGGATATCACATCATCAAAGTAACAGATAAACAAGATGCTATTCGTTTGGCTACCGTTGCTAGAAAAATCAATCCATCGCAAAAAACAAGCGATAACGCTTACAGTACTGCTATGAAAGTAGAAATGAATGCAAACGATAAATCGTTAGAAAAAGCTGCTACCGAAGCAAAATTAGAAGTGAAGCCTGTGGTAAAAGCAAAACCTATGGATGAGTTTTTTGGAGAGTTAGGAGCACAAAGACAAATCATTCGTTGGGCTTACAACAAAGACACCAAAGTAAACGACATCAAGCAATTTGAAATTACCAACAAAGGATATGTAATTGCAAGGCTAAAAAGCATCAACGATACCGGATTAATGCCTTTAGAAGATGCCAAACCTGGTATTGAGCCTTTGATTAGAAATGAGAAAAAAGCAAAAATGATTATTGCTAAAATCAAAGGAAATAATTTAGATGCTATTGCAAAAGAAAACAAAGTTACTGTTGAAAGTGCTACAGATTTAACCATCCAAAGTCCTATTATCAACAATGCCGGTTTTGAGCCAAAAGTAGTTGGAGTAGCTTTAAATACCAAAGCAAATAATGTTTCTGCACCGGTAGAAGGAAACAGTGGGGTTTATGTAGTAAAAACCAAAGCAGTTACTAAAGCACCAGAAACCAAAGATTTCTCACAACAAATTACCACTTTACAAAGCACTAGTGGTCAGGCTGCCAACAGAATTTTTGGAACCTTAAAGGACAAAGCAGATATTAAAGATTACCGAGTATCTAAATTTGGTTACTAATCTTTACAAAATATTTTAACAAAAAACTCCAGCTGAAAAGTTGGAGTTTTTTGTTTACATTTAATCATCTAAAAAACAAACCCATGGCAGAAGACAAACTAGCGGTATTAATTGATGCAGATAATGTTCCGTATGCGAATGTAAAAGAGATGTTAGAGGAGATTGCAAAAAACGGTACACCAACCATTAAAAGAATTTATGCAGATTGGACCAAGCCTACAGTTTCCGGTTGGAAAAGTGTATTGTTAGAAAATGCAATTACCCCTATTCAGCAATATAGTTATACCACAGGAAAAAACTCGTCCGATAGTGCACTTATCATTGATGCCATGGATATTTTATACTCCGAAAAAGTAAACGGATTTTGTATCGTATCAAGCGATAGCGATTTTACCCGATTAGCAACTAGGCTAAGAGAAGCCGGAATGACAGTTATTGGCTTTGGTGAAAAAAAGACCCCACAACCTTTTATTTCAGCATGCAATAAATTCATTTATTTAGAGATATTAAAAAGTAAAAACTCTGAAAATAAATCGTCTAAAAAATCCGTAGCAACTAAATCTAAAAGCGAACCTATTAGCAAAGTAGACTTTGAAACCATCCGAATTATTACAGAAAGTGTTAGCGATTTAGCTGATGAAGCAGGCTGGACATTTTTAGGAAGTTTAGGAAATTACATCTTGAAGAAAAAACCAGATTTTGACCCTCGAAATTATGGCTTCCCGAAACTATTGCCTTTAATTAAAGACATCCAACGATTTGAAATAGATGAAAGAGATAGTGGCCAAAACAACATCAAACATGTGTATTTACGAGAAAAATAGAACCAATTATTACTTCACATCAAAATAATCGCGAATGCCATTTCCAACCATCATAAAGGCCAAAACTATAGTCATGATTGCCATTCCCGGTATCAATGCCAAATAAGGTCTTCCTAAAATCATGTCACCGTAATAATCTTTGATCATGCTTCCCCAACTTGGAGTGGGTGGTTGGGCACCTAAACCTAAAAAGCTCAATCCGCTTTCTACCAAAATGGCTGAAGCAAAATTTGCAGCAGCAATTACCACGATTGGACCAATAATATTTGGTAAAATGTGGTAAATTAAAATTCTGGTATCTTTAAAACCTAAAGCTTTAGCTGCTGTGATGTATGGCATTTTTTTTACAGATAAAATTTGTCCACGTATCACTCTAGCAACTTCTACCCACATGGTTAAACCAACTGCAATAAATACTTGCCAAAAACCTTTTCCTAAACTCAGTGTAATGGCAATTACCATTAATAAAGTTGGAATAGACCATACCACTTGAATAAGCCACAAAATCAGTTGATCTACCCAACCACCATAATAGCCGGCCAAAGCACCTAAAAAAATACCTAAAACCAGCGAAATAAACACTGCTACCAAACCAATGGAAAGCGAAATTCTGGCTCCTACTAAAATTCTGCTTAAATAGTCTCTTCCTGCCTTATCGGTCCCTAGCCAAAATGTTTGGTTATTTATAGATGTAGAAACTGTTTCTTTAGAAGATTTCTCCCATAAATTCAATGGGAATTTCTTTTCAACTACTATCTTAGGATTAAGGTGAAATAACTCTACCAACAAGCTATCTTGTTGAATTGAAAAAGATCTGATGGGATATTTTTCAGGAATGTGTTCCGTGCCAAAAAAATATTCCTTTAACGAAGAACGATGTGGATAAGGAATTTCCAACATTTTTACCTGAAACCCCGGACGTTGCGAAGCGATGTTCAAATCACCCCAGTTGGCATTTTGGGTATTGTCTGGGGCTATTACATACGCAAAAAGGGCTAAAAAAGCCCATATCAAAATGTAGAATAAACTAAAAGCACTCCATTTATTTTGATAAATAAAATGAAGTGCCTTGTGATTAATTTTCCAACCCATGAATTATTTTGATTTGATCGTACCTTGTTTTACCAACCCTTTGTTTGGTTTGGTTTGCAAGTCGTCTAACACATAAATGGCTTCTTCAATGTAAATATCTTTTGCTAAATCTTCTAACCAACGATTTCTCTTTTCTTTAAAAATCTCGTCTTGATCCATTTGAGGTTTGTCTGCCGATACTGGTAAAAACGAATAGTTAGATTTATATTCAGACAACTGTTTGAACTTTTTATTCATCTCCTCATTTTGAGCCAAATCGTTTTTATAAGCATCCATGTGCAAACTAAAAGTCGTTTGGTCTCTTCTGCTTTTTATCCATTGTGCTTGTTCCTGAATTAACTGAAAATAGCTATTGTTATCTACCCTTGCTTTACTTTGTTTGATTACAAAATCGTAGTTCGGAATTTTATCCCAAACTTTAAATGGTGCAGCATCAATCTTGGTCCATTCCATGGCATTTTTCATATCACGCTCTCCAATATCGATATAACTAAATCTGTCAGGTAAAACCACATCGCTTTTTACACCTTCTAATTGGGTAGATCCACCATTGATTCTGTAAAACTTTTGAGAAGTCAATTTGATGGCTCCTAAATCTCCAAGGGAGCTTTTTCTAACAAACTGGTTTAAATCAATCACGTTTTGCACAGTTCCTTTGCCATAAGTTTGTTTGCTCCCTAAAACAATTCCTCGTTTGTAATCTTGAATGGCAGCAGCCAAAATTTCAGAAGCCGATGCAGAAAAGCCATTTACCAAAACCACCAATGGCCCATCCCATTGAATTCGAGAATCCGAGTCTTTCAATACTTCTTTTCTACCTCCAGCATGTTGAATTTGAACCACAGGTCCTTGGTCGATAAACAATCCGGTAATATCTACCACAGTTTTTAACGATCCTCCTCCATTATCGCGAACATCAAAAATGAGTCCTTGTATGTTTTCTTTTTTCAATTTTTCTACCTCAATGGCAACGTCTTTTGCTGCATCTCGATTTTCTTTGTTTTCAAAATCAATGTAAAACTTAGGCAAATAAATTACGCCATATTTCATTCCGTTTCTGTCAATCACCCCTGATTTGGCAAAAGTTTCCTCCGTTTCAACTTCATCCCTAATAATAGAAATTACTTGGATGTTTCCATCTACTTTTTTCACCGTTAAACGAACCTCTGTTCCTTTTTTCCCTTTAATTTTTTTCACAATATTATCCAATCGCATTCCTACAACATCTACAGGTTCTTCGGCTCCTTGTGCTACTTTTAAAATAATATCTCCCGCTTCCAACTGTTTGCTTCTCCATGCCGGACCCCCAGAAATTAACTCGGATATTTCGGTATACTCATTTTTCTTTTGTAACCTTGCTCCTATTCCTTCAAATTTTCCGCTTATGCTGGTATCAAATCGGTCTTTATCCTCAGGAGCCATGTAATTGGTATGCGGATCAAATTGAGAAGACAATGCATTTAAATACATGCCAAACCAATCATTTCGGTTCATTTCTTTGATAAAATTAAAATATTCATCTAAGGTTTTTAAAGCACTTTCTCTAGCTTCTTTTTCAATAGATGCAAAAGACTTTGCTTCGTAAGAAGCATCTTTTTCTTTTTTGGTTTTTTCTTCTTTTTCCTTATCCACTACATTGGATAAAACCGAATATTTGATTTGATTTTCCCAACGTTGCTTTAACTCTTTATTGTTTTTGGCATATGGCATATTTTCGTAATCGTTGGAAAAAGTTTCGTCTACTTTAAAATCAAATGGCTTTGCCAAAACCTCACGATAAAACTTTTGTCCTTCTTCCATTCTCTTCAAATAAATATCATACGACATTTGAAAAAAAGTAAGATCCTTGTTAAAAAACATATCGTCTAACTGAAACTTGTAGGCATCCATTTTTTGCACATCTTCTTGTAAAAAGAATCTTTTAAACGGATCCATCGCTTCTAAATAATCTTCATATACTTTTTCAGAATAAGCATCGTCAATTTGTTTGGGACTGTAATGACCTCTTTCCAAAACATAGGTTAACAACTCCAACAAAATTTTGTCTTTTTCGGGATCGTTTTCTTCTTTTTCAAAAGCACGAAATGCTACAAATGACAAGGACAATAGTCCAACCAATAAAATAATTTTATAATTCTTTTTCATAAACAACAGGAGTTGATTCATAGTAAAATAATTGAGCATCCAATTCTGTTCGCTTTTACAAGAAACTTATTTTGGCAAGCTTCTAAAGCATTTCATAAAAATCGTGCCATGATATCCATTAGACATCGAATTAGGACAAATGTAACAATTTCATGACATCACTTTTCACAAAATACGTTAATTTTATGGTGCTTTACCACGAAAATAAACCATCTTTGCAGTAAGCAAAACAACACAGAAATTTCTCTTTTATGGCAAATAAACCTTTGATTTTGGTTACCAATGACGATAGTGTAAATGCTCCTGGAATCCAACATTTAATACATTGGATGAAAGATTTGGGAGAAGTAATTGTAGTTGCTCCAGATAGTCCGCAAAGCGGAAAAGGACATGCCATTACGATTGACAATGCCATTTTTGTACACAAAATTAAAAGAGAGGACGGTGTGGAGTGTTATAGTTGTTCAGGAACACCGGTAGATTGTGTCAAATTAGCAAGCAGGCAAATTCTTGACAGAAAACCTGATTTGTGTGTTTCAGGCATCAATCACGGATCTAACTCCAGCATTAATGTGATTTATTCCGGAACCATGAGTGCAGCTGTTGAAGCCGGAATTGAGGGCATTCCATCTATTGGGTTTTCGTTATGCGATTATTCGTGGGATGCTGATTTTAGTCATTTAGAAACTTATGTAAAAAAAATTGCTTCGGAAGTATTAAAAAAGACACCCCCAAAAGGAACTGTTTTGAACGTGAATTTTCCGAAAAAATCAGAAAATGATATCCAAGGAATTAAAGTTTGTAGACAAGCAAAAGCCAATTGGGAAGAAAAATTTGACCAACGTAAAACACCATCCGGAAAAGACTATTATTGGTTAACTGGTGAATTTGTTTTACATGATTTGGGAGAAGATACTGATGAATGGGCATTGCGAAACAATTACATTTCGGTAGTTCCTACCCAATTTGATTTAACTGCTTATCATGCAATTCCGGAAATAAATTCGTGGAATTTCAATTAATACATCATGCGAAAAGAACCAAGAGATTTTGTATTTGGATTAACCACAGGATTAATGGTTAGTTTGATCACTTTTTTAACCATTCTTCATTTTTATGGTACCGATGCCAAAATGGAAGTACTCATTCAAGGATTAAAAGAACAAAAGGTTTTAGGAAAACTCATCGCTTTAAGTGGTGTTCCGAACCTATTGTTATTTTTTGGATTCTTACATTACAAGAAAGAATTTTTAGCACGAGGTGTAATCTTCTGTATTCTTCTTTTAGCCATTATTACCTTATTTGTGTAAGTTTATGAAGTATTACATCATTGCTGGAGAAGCATCCGGAGATTTACATGGGTCTAATTTAATGAAGGCAATATATCAAATTGACCCGCAAGCTAACATTCGGTTTTGGGGAGGCGATTTGATGCAACAAGTTGGAGGAACTTTGGTAAAACACTTTAAAGATTTGGCATTTATGGGGTTTTGGGAAGTGATAAAAAACCTCAAAACGATTATAAAAAACCTGAACTTTTGTAAAAAAGACATTGCTGAATTTCAACCCGATGCCATTATTTTTATTGACTATCCGGGGTTTAATATGCGAATTGCCAAATGGGCCAAACAACAAAAAATTCCTACCCATTACTACATTGCTCCACAAGTTTGGGCTTGGAAAGAAAACAGAGTAAAAGATTTAAAACGAGATATAGATCATTTGTACGTGATTTTGCCGTTTGAAAAGCCATATTTTGAAGAAAAACACCAGCTAAAAGTACATTTTGTTGGCCATCCGTTGTTGGATGCTATCACACAGTTTGAAAAAAAGCCAAGGGAGGAATTTTTAGAAGAAAACCACTTAGATTATCAACCAATCATTGCCTTGTTGCCAGGTAGCAGAAAGCAAGAAATTTTAAAAAAGCTACCCATAATGTTGGAATTGGAAAAATCGTTCCCGAATCATCAGTTGGTAATTGCAGGAGCACCAAGCTTAGATGCCAATTTTTATTTGCCAATTTTAAAAAATAGTAAAGCGAAAATTCTTTACAACCAAACGTATCATTTGCTTTCACATGCCGAAGCCGCAGCAGTAACTTCTGGTACAGCAACGTTAGAAACTGCCTTGTTTGAAGTACCCGAAGTAGTTTGTTACAAAGGAAATCCTATTTCTTATTGGATTGCAAAAAGAGTTATTACGTTACCTTTCATCTCTTTGGTAAATTTAATCATGGAGAAAGAAGTTGTAAAAGAATTGATTCAATTCGATTTGAATAAGGAAAATCTCTTAAAGGAAATGCGTATAATATTAGAGCCGGAACATCAAGAAAAATTAAAAGAAACTTATCGCTCTTTGCAAAAAAAATTAGGAGGAAATGGTGCTAGTGAGCGAACTGCAAAGCTTATTTTTGAAAGTTTGCAATAATTTAGGTATCTTTGTAACTGTTGAAAAATCTAGTTTACATAGCATTACTTATTTGGGGAATTACTTCTTGCAGTTCCACCCAAACCGGTTTAATACAAACCAAAAAAACCGATGGTGTAAGCTACCAACAAGTAGTTCCGGAAACCAAATCGGAACCAAAAAAAAATGTAATAAAAAGCTCCAGAGAATCCAAAGCTGTTGTAACAGAGGCTGAATTGGATAAAGTGGTGAAAATTTACGACATTGATATTGAGAATTCCTTTGATCACGAGAATTCCAAAGATTTTATTGCACGCATTATTGCAACTGCTATGCGTTACCACGGCACTAAATATCGCTCTGGTGGCACATCAGCAGCTGGTTTTGATTGTTCTGGTTTGATGGTAAAAACATTCCAAGAGCACGATATCAGCTTGCCAAGGACTTCTCAAGAAATGTCAAGGCTTGGCATAAGATTGCCTAACCACGAAATCAAAAAAGGGGATTTGGTATTTTTTAAAACCAGAAGAGGCGTGATAAGCCATGTAGGTTTGGTAACCGAAGTACAAGGTGGTAATATTAAATTCATTCATTCTTCAACCAGTTCCGGAGTCATCATTTCATCGTTAAATGAAGATTATTACCGAAGAACTTTTTCACACGCTTCTAGAATTTTATAAATTTATGCAAAAACTTAGTAATGAAGTTTTTGCAGTTTCCCATTTTTAGTATTTTAATTGGTCTAATCATCGGAATTCTGGTAAGCTTTTATCAACAGATGATTCCGTTGAGCCTCATTTTTTTGACTATACCTACAGGTATCGCATTCCTGGGTTTTGTGCTTTACACCCATTGTAAAAATTATCTTATCCTATTCTGTTTGGCTTGGTCGGCATGTATAGGTTTATATGTAGGAAGTAATTATTTTCAGCAAGATGAACCATCAGAAATAATATTAGCAAAACAGAAGCCGGTAGCCATTACAGGATATGTTTACAAAAAGCTTCCAACGAATTTATATAACCATTCGTATTACTTTCAAATTACATCAATCAATCATCAAGCCTTTCACAGAAGAGTTTTATTTCAAATTTCAAAAAAGAATTTATCCGAAAAACCTCCTGAAAATTTTACAAAGCTCCATATATATAGCACTATTGAAGATATCCCTTTTAAAGGAAATTTACACGGATTTAATTACCAATACTACCTTAAGCAACGTGGCTTTAAACACCAAATTAACTTAATTGAACCTGTTTATCAAGAAATAGGAAAACATCAAAATTTAGCTTCCTTTGCTTATTGGTTACAACAACGATTGGAGGTAAAGATAAATCAATTTGAGCTCAGTAATTTTTCACGCTCTTTGTACAAAGCATTACTCCTAGGAGATAAAAGTGAAGTTGACAAAGAAACCTATCAAAAATTTAGCAGTTCAGGAGCCATTCATTTGTTGGCAATTTCCGGTTTACATATTGCTATTATTTTAATATTCTTACATGCATTATTTCTCCCTTTACAACGAATTGATCGGTGGAGACCTTGGGTTCCGTGGATGATTATTTTAATTCTTTGGATTTTTGCTTTTCTCACAGGAATGAGTCCATCCGTAATGAGAGCTGTTACCATGTTTTCTTTTATTACATACAGTTTATACCAACAAACCCAACTTTCTATTTACCATCATTTGGCAGCTTCGATGGTTATTTTGCTAATGATATATCCTAGTTTTCTGTTCGAAGTAGGGTTTCAATTAAGTTACTTGGCTGTAATTTTTATTGTTTGGACACAGCCTTTATTTCAAAAGTGGGAACCCAAAAACCCTATTGCTAAATATTTTTACGGAATCGTTACCGTTTCTATTGGAGCACAATTAGGAGTTTTACCTTTGAGTTTGTTTTACTTTCATCAAATTCCTGGCATGTTTTTGGTCACCAATTTGTTTGCCATTCCAACCGTAACTTTGTTGTTGCTTTTAGGTATTTCTATTCTTTTGTTGGATACCTTACATCTCTCCACCTCTTGGCTGGTAGATGTTTTTGACAAGTTATCTTTGGGGATGCTACGTGGCATAGACCAAGTAAGTTCCGTTGAAATTTTGTTGTGGAAAAACATTCCAATGGAAACGGAGTTGCTCTTTTTAAGTTACTTGACATTGTTCTTTTTGGTGCATCTGTTACACCATTACAAAAGTTGGAAGCTCTGGGGAATATCTATAAGTATGTTGTTGTTTCATTACTTCTATCAAGAAAAAAATTGGAATGAAAACAGCCAAGAATATTTTATTGTTTTCAATCAAAGAAAAGAAAACTTAATGGTGCATCGGAAGCAATCTAAACTAACCGCTTATACCAACATTCAAGACACTCTTAACAACAAAACCATTCAAAATTATATGAGAGGAAGTTATGCGAAACAGATTCATTATAAACCAATTCAAAACTTTTACGAAATTAACCACAAAAAAATATTGTGGATTTCTGAAAGCATTCTCCCTACTATACCTATCAAACCAGATATAGTTATATTAAGTAATAATGCCAAAGTTAATTTGGAAGTTTTGATTAATAGCTACCAACCTGAAAAAATAATTGCAGATGGCACCAATTACAAAGCAACCATAAAAAGATGGCAAAAAACTTGTTCAAATTATCAAATTTCGTTTGCTTCTACTTACGACGAAGGTTTTGAAATCATTCGATAAAAAAAGGAGGCCTTAAGGCCTCCTAAAAAAGAATAAGTAAATACTAACTCCAAATTTTACTTATCATTGTTTCCATAGTTTGGTTTGGAATTGTGCTCCGCTGGCATCAATACTCTTGATTAAATAAATACCGCTGTTTAAGTCTTGCACGTTAAATACATGATTCTCGGCATAATTCCCTTTAAAAGTTTTTACTAATTGTCCGGTCATAGAATAGATATACAATTCTTGCGTAGCACGATTCAAAGCAAAAATGTCTTTTGTAGGATTTGGATACAATTCTACCAATTGTTTCTCTATTGGAGTAAATTCATCCGATAAAACTGCTGGCTGGTTGCCATAAATTCGATATTCCCCAGGTTGCAAATTAATAGTTGCTGATGTATTGGTTACATTAATGGTCGAGTTATCCATTAAATTCACCCAAGTACCTGTGTAAGGAAAATTCGGGATAACATTTTGAGCCGCAACCGACATATTGGCAATAATTACTACATTTTTTAATTGTGAACTAGGTATATTATCGTCCCAAATATAAATTCTAGGTCTGATTAAATTTCCATCAGGACTAACGGCACTGTTTCTAGAGAATACCGGATTAGACTTTTTCAAGTCAATCATTCTTGCCCATTCATTATAAATAGGAGCTCTGTTTGGATTTGCCAACCAATTATTAACCCATTGAGGCTGAGGCTTAGTGTCTAATTTACAGTCACCTGGAATCGCATCACCTTCAGGATTAACAGTTCCATTAGAGCATGTAAAAATACTATCGTCCATTCCTAAAGCACCAAAATGCCAAACCATTTTAGGTCCTGGTACTAATAAACTCAAGGCACCTAATGCTCTCATTCTATACAATGCATTATTTAAATTATTTTGAACTGGTGCTGATCCTCCTGCATTACCAAAAGTTTTTGCTTCATACATCATTCTGTCTTTGTCATGACTTTCAGGATATCCAATTAGCATTTTTGTTTGGAAGCCTCTACTTTCTGAACGCATTCTACCGATATCTGCACCTGTAGAAAAACCTTGTGCTAGTTGCTTGTATTGAGACCACATTTCACCCCACAACATGATTCCTTTTCCTTCGTTTAATCTATAATTTGCCCATTGTTGCTCTTCTCCATCTGAACCTAAATGCTCAAAAATTACGTAGTGGTTAGGGTCTAATGACCAAGAATAATCTGCATAAGCTCTTAACACATCCACACGATCTTGTTGGTAGGCATTGGTACAAGCATCATCTCCTCCAGAGCAATTTTGGGTAAACCCTTTGGTTAAATCCCAACGGAAACCATCAATTTTAAAGTCTTCAATCCATCTTTTAATCACCCTTCTAGTGTAATATTGTGTCATGGCAGATTGGTGATTAAAATCTTCTCCAACACTATAACTATGACGTGCAGTTGTGTTAAAATATGGATTTTCGGAAGTTGGTAATCCCCAACCATCTCCATCGGGGTCGTTCATCCACATTCTAACTCCGGGGTTTCTTCCAAATGCATGGTTTAATGCTACGTCTAAAATAACAGCAATGCCGTTTTGGTGACATAAATCAATCAATTCTTTGAATTTGGTTTCAGTTCCATAAAATTTATCTAATGCCAAATGGAAGGAGGTATTATAACCCCATGACTCATTCCCTTCATATTCCATTACTGGCATTAATTGAATAGCATTGATTCCTAAATTTTTGAAATAATCCATTCTGTTGATCAAATCCTGGTAATTTCTGTTGGCATCAAAATCTCTTACCAATACCTCATAAATTACTAATTTATCTCTGTCTGGCTTTTGGAAATTTAAAGTGGCTTGACTCCAAGGATAAGGAGTTTGACCGGTTTGTAAAACGGATACTTCACGCTCTTGTCCTTGTGGATAAGCTGGTAAGTTTGGATAGCTTGCAGACGGAATCCATGGGTCGTCAAATGGTGATAATACCATGTAAGAATACATGTCAGCAGTTTTTACTAATGCTGGTGATCCAGCTATTGGATTTTGACGTACAACCCAATATTGGTAGGTGTAGATTTGTCCGGGTACCAAACCAGTTAGTTCTAACCAAAATAACCCGGTACTTGGGTCTCTTCTCATGGCATGTGCACTTGTTGGTTGCCAATTGTTAAAGCTTCCAGCAACATAAACAAAATCTTTGCTTGGTGCATTTAATTGTAAGATTGCTTTGGTAGCATCTCCTGAAAGGTAATTAATTCCATCCTCTAAGCCAGATGGCTTTGCTTGGGAAAGAGTTCCTGGATTGATTAAAGCCGAAAAATTTCTTCTTATAGTTGAAGTTCCTTGGGTAACCTCCAACTCATAAATTCTATTAGCCTGAATGTTTGTATCAGTAAAACTATAAGAAGAAACATTATTTTGGGTATTGATTACCGATCCATTAGCTCTTAACACATAGTTTGCAGTACCTCCGGTATTGTTTGCTGCAACTGCTAAATTTCCACCCGGGCTTAAAATAGTTGTACTATTATTAAGTGGAGCAGTTAAATTTAATTGAAAAGTACCAACATTATAAATATGGTCTCCACATCCTGATGGAGTTAAAGGTCTTTTGTGCTCTTGTGTTCCGGTAGCATTTCTAAACACTAAGCCTAATTTGGTTGCATTTGCTTGTTGGGTAGCATTTAACCCAAAATAAACACTTGGAGTGATGGTAATACTCCAAGTACCGTTTCCGTTATTGGTCATAAGACCAATACCATTATCTTGACCCCAGTTTCCAACCACACTAAATCCGAATGCATTGTTATCATCACCAATACCAGCATGCATATAAACTTTGGTGGTGCTGGTGGGGATATTGTTACAGGATGTTTGTGCTAAGTTAACTGTAATCGTAATTTGTTGGTCAACGTTAAATGTAGAAGGAGAAATAGTTACTTGCCCCAGGACAAAAAAACTGATGAATAAAAATAAAATCGCGTAAAAGTTTTTTCTCATAGCATATTGGTTTAAAAAAAAGGGCTGAAAAACAGCCCTTTTTTGGGTTATAAATTATAATTATGGTGCTGATAAAGTATAGGTATACTTTCTAGGATTTGATAAATCTAATTCTACAAAATAAGTTCCCGCAGCATCTACACTTAAGTTTCCTCCATCATAAGCCATGTTATCAGCAGGTGCTCCTAAATTGATGGTCCATGCATTGTTGGCTCTAAACTTAAACTCTCCAGCAGTTAAAGCAACTGTTCCTTGCCATTTTTTTGTAGTTTGGTTGTAAGTCAATGCAGTACTATTGTCCCATCCACCTGGTGTTGCAGCTCCAACTATTCCCCAATTGGTAACAGTGGTACTGTATTGCAAAGTAGTGGTATTAGCTCTAACCAAATAATAGTTAGCTGGTGCTATACAGTCTGTTTCATTTGTTTCAGCTAATACTCCTGAGAATGATCCATCGTCACCCCAATCAGTATTTCCCCAATTGAAGTTTCCAGCTGCATCAGGACCAACAAATTTGAAACCTCCATCTAACCACATAAATCCCTCGTAATCAGTAGCCCCAAATGCTGAAGAAGCAATTCTTGGTGCTGTTGGAGGATTCCATCCTTGGTGGTTTCCAGGAACTGCTAATGCTGGTAAATCTGTTGAAAATGGTGTTACTAAAACAGTAACTACGTTAGAATACAATGGCTGAGAAGCTTGTGTACCAACGGTAGCTTTGATTCTAATATCCAATCCTCCCTGAGAAAAAGGAGTTAAACCAGCTGCAATAGAAGCACCGTTTAATTCTAAAACTGTCCAAGTTAAATTGGTATTGTTTGTAGAACCTGCTTCAATTAAGTTTTCGAAATTAGTACCTGTTTGTGCAATTTCAATAATATAATTTACAGCGGTTGGAGTACCATAATCTGCAGGTTTCCATGTAACTGTTAAAGCAGGGTTTGTGCCTAAGTCTGGTGACAAAGTTACAGCAGTTCCAGCATCTGGAGTTACAATATCAAAGGACGCTGGTGGAGTCAAGAACATCAATTCTTGCTCATCCTCGCAAGACCAAAGTCCTACAAAAACTAAGGTTGCTAATAAAAATTTGAATGTATTTTTCATTGTAATAAATATTTAAGTTGAAAATTAATAACCAGGGTTTTGGGTTAGATTTGGATTGGATGCCAAAGAAGCTTCAGGGATTGGGAACAAGTTCATGAACTGCGGTATTGCGATACCTGCACTTCCGTTTCCTTTCCAAGCCCAGTTGTAAACTCCACCAGCAAATTTTCCGAAGCGAATCAAATCTTGTCTACGGTGACCTTCCCAATGTAATTCTCTAGATCTTTCGTCTAAGATAAAGTCCAACGTCAAAGCACTCTGATTTACATTTGCTATGGTAGAACCATTGTTGGCTCTTTGTCTTAATGCATTTACATAAGATAAAGCAGTTGACATATTAGCACCAGCGGCACCTCTGATGGCACATTCTACATACATTAAATGTACATCTGCCAAACGGAACAATGGAAAATCAGTGTCTACAAAGGTGGTATTTTGACCTGCTACACCTGTGGAAGTTCTGTTAGAATACTTAGCTAAAATAAAGCCTTGATCTCTATCTGCTATATCAGAGATATTTGCATTTCTTGAACCTGAGATAATAGTTTTTCTAGCATCGCCTGAAAACTCAGACCCTTCAAATTTATCTACAAATTGTTTTCTTAATCTTAAGGCTCCTCCCCATCCACCGGCACCAACACCCATGGACTCTCCGTTTTGTTCAATTGAACCAACTTGACCATTGATCATTACCGTAGTTGGACCAAAGTTTTGCGTCATGATACCATCTGATTGAATATAGAAAATTGCTTCAGGTGATAAATGGTTATCTGCAGTAAAGTTGTGCAGGTAATTTGGTGCTAAAGAATAACCAGCTCCTAAAATTGCAGTACATTGTTCTGCACAAGCAGCATACTTATCTTGTCCGATATAAACTTGAGCATTCAAATAAATTTTAGCCAAAATCATTCGAGCAAAAGCTTGGTCTAATCTACCTGTTTCATTAGATTTAGGAGCTTTTAAACCTGGTAAGATTGCCAATAATTCACTTTCAACAAAGTCAAATAACTGTTGTCTGTTATACTCAGGTCCAGCTGCACTAATTGGAGTATTTTCATCCACAAATGGTGCTTTTCCGAACATATCCATTAAATGGTAATAAGCTAAAGCTCTTAATGCTCTTGCTTCCAAGCGATAGGTAGCAATTTCTGCTTGTTCAGCAGAACTAATACCTCTTGCACTTAATTTTTCTGGAGTTGATTGACGTAAAAATTCATTGGTTAAAGCAACTTGGAACATTGCTCTACCAAACATCCCTCTTAAAATTGGGTTGGCTGCATTCCAAATGTTTCTCTGTAATTCACGAACTCCCGGGTCGTTTTCGTAGCTCCAAATTACTTCGTCTGTGGTTAAGTTTTGCATGTACCACAATACCCTTCCATACTGACTGGTACCTGCATCAATTCCTCCAATGTTAGAAGAACCTGCTCCATTGGTACCTGTCAAAGCCAAGTTTCCGTAAATCCCTGCCAAAGCTTGCTTATAAGCTCCTGGCTTGGAGTAAAACTGATCGGCTTCTAATCTTAACGGATCGTCTGGGGTGATATTTAAATCATCCACACATGATTGCAACATGGTTGCAACTCCGAACAAGGTTAATACACTAATTATTATTTTTTTCATAAAACAATTTTTTTAAAATTTCAAATTAGCTCCAAATAAGAACTGTCTTTGTCTTGGATAAATAGTAGCATCAATTCCACCATTAATCTCAGGATCTAAACCAGAATACTTAGTGATGATAAATGGATTTTGCATCCCTGTAAACAATCTTAAAGAAACATTTTTATCTAACCAATTTTGGAAGGTATACCCTAAGGTTACGAAATCCATTCTCAAGAAAGAACCGTTTTCAATAAACATATCCGAAAGAACTGTTTCGTTGCTTTGGTTGATAAAACCTGTTTCATACACATAAGGTGAAACGTTTTGTAATACTCCGTTTAAAGCAAAGCTATAGTAAGCTCTGGTAGAGCGAGTTGTGTTCAAAATTCTGTTTCCGATGCTTGCTCTTAAGTTAAAAGATAAGTCAAAGTTTTTATAATCTAAATTGGTGGTGAATCCTAATACCAAATCTGGATCTGGATTTTTATAGATATAACGGTCATCCAAGTTGATCACACCATCTCCATTCAAATCGGCAAAAGCACCTTCAATTGGCATTCCGGTGTTGTCGTATAATTGTTTGAAAACAAAGAAAGAATTTGGTGTAAATCCTTCTTGCATGATTTGAGATGTCCCTCCAGTACCTGCACCTGTAAATCCAACAAATAAAGGCACTCCTCCTGCAACTCTGTCAATTCTTCTTTCAAATTTAGATGCATTCAAATTAATATTCCAATTAAAGTTATCGCTTTTTACTACATCGTAGTTCAAGTTTAACTCAATCCCCTTTACGTTCATGTCTCCAACGTTAGCTGGTCCTTGATTGGTGAAGTTACTTCCATCAGCAAAAGGTGCAACTTGAAATAAGTCGAATGATTTTTTATAAAACACATCAACACTACCATTGAATCTGTTGTTGTTGAATCCAAAATCAATACCTGCATTATAGGTTGCAGTTTCTTCCCACTTCAAATTATTATTAAATGCTCCAGGTACACCTACAGGTAGGAAATTTCCTCCAATTTGGTATTGTGAATTTGGGTCTCCAGTAAAATATTGTGGCAAATAGAACAATCCAACTCCAATATCTTGTTGTCCGGTAATCCCCCATCCTAATCTTAATTTTAAGTCAGAAAGGGAAGTGCTATCTTTAAAAAACTCTTCTTTCATTTTCCATGCAAAAGCAGCAGCAGGGAAGTTCCCCCAACGGTTGTTTTCTCCAAAACGAGAGGTTCCGTCTCTTCTGTAACTTAAAGTTAATAAGTATTTGTCTTTCCAATTTAAGTTTGTTCTTCCAAAAAAACCTACATAAACCACATCATCTCCTCTAAAAAATTGCGGAATTAAATCTGGATCATTTTGATTTCTTGTAAAATAACCATTGTTTTCAAATCTTTGATAAGAATAACCTCCGGTAATGTCAAAGTTTAAATCTCCAAAAGTTTTGGCATATACCATGTAAGCATCTAATAGCTTATTAATTCCAACACCCTCAGTGTATTCATTATTTCCTATTGGCAAACCTAAACGAATTGGTCCTGACAAAGCATTTCTGGAAGTTTGATTGTGACTATATCCTTGGTCTCTATCATAACCCATATTCACTACTGCTCTTAATTCTGGTAAAAAGTGAAATTTATAATCTAACTCTAAATTACCAAATACTTTTCTGTTGATGCTTCGGTTATTGGTTTGTAACAATTGTGCAACAGGGTTACGTGGTGCTATTGGTGCAAATTGATCTCTACCAGGACCATTTCTGAATTCGAAAAATCCATCAAAAGGAGAAGTAGGATCATACACAGGTTGTGTAGGGTCAAAGGTCAATGCATTTCCCTCTACACCAGGAGCATTTCTTCTTTTGGTATTGGTATAATTTGCAGACAACCTAACTCTTAAATGGTCTTCAAAAAAAGTTGGACTCATATTTAAAGCAAAAGTATTTCTTGTCATATGGTCAGTTAAACGCAAACCTTCTTGATAAGTGTTACCTACAGTTAAACGAGTTGGGATTCTGTCAAACAAATTGCCTCTTACAGATAAGTTGTTGTCAATAAAATCGGTTCTTCTATAAATTTTTTCTTGCCAATCGGTGTTAGCATTTCCTAATCTGCTAGACAAATTTTGTGTTGGAAATAAGTTTGGATTTTGATCTATTTCTCCAATAAATTGACGGAATTGGTCTGCAGAAAATACATCTACCTTGTTGAATTTAGTTCCAGAACCATATTGGGTATTAAACTCCACTTGTAAAGTTTTTCCACCTTTTTTGGTTGTAATTAAGATAACCCCGTTAGAAGCTCGAGTTCCATAAATAGCTGTTGCAGAAGCATCTTTCAAAATAGAGAAACTTTCTACATCGTTTGGGTTTAATGTTGCCAAAACTCTTGAGTCCATTGGCAAACCATCTACTACTACCAAAGGATCATTACTTGCTAACAGAGAAGAACCTCCTCGGATTCTTATTGTTGGAGTTGCACCTGGTGCCCCACCGCCAGCATTAATAGTAACCCCGGCAACTTTTCCGTTTAACAAGTTATCCGCAGTAACAACCGCTCCTTTGTTAAAATCTTTTGCAGTTACCAAAGAAACCGATCCGGTAGCATCTTTTTTTCTAACGGTACCGTACCCAACGGCAACAATGGTAATTTCATCTAAGGCAGAAGCCTCTTCTACCAACGAAACGTTTAAGGTTTTTTGGTTGGTGTAGGTTACATCTTGTGTTTTGTAACCAATAAAGGAGAATTCTATGACATCTCCTGATTTCAGTTTTGACAGGGAATATTTCCCATCAAAATCAGTGGAGGCACCGTTTTGGGTACCTTTCACCACCACATTAACTCCAGGAAGGGGCTGCCCTGTAGAAGCATCCTTTACCACACCATTAACAGTACCTTGTGAGAGCACTAAAAACGGCATCAGAATCAATGTGAATAACAACTTTTTCGAAAGTGTTTTCATACAGTTTGTTTAGGTTAATAATTGAAATTAAGTTGCTTGTATTTTACTTCAAAGTTTAAAATTAGAGTAAAATAATGGCACTCCCAAAACCTAACTCTGTTAAAACCAACTCGAAAACGTTTTCGTGTTAAAAACTTTTTAAATGCTCAAAAAAAATTTGTTTAAAATTTCATATCCTCAATTAATCCTCTATCTTTATGGAGAATTAATTATGTAGATTTTAGCTTATGAAGAGAAAAGTTACTTTAAAACAAATTGCAAAAGAATTAGATGTATCCATTTCCACAGTAAGTAAATCACTGAAAGACAGTGCTGAAATAAGTGAAGAGACCCGTCAAAAAGTGCAAGCTTTTGCCAAATTATACAACTACAAACCAAACAACATTGCCCTTAGCTTAAAAAATAGAAAAACCAAGAATATTGCTGTAATAATACCGGAAATTGTACACCACTTTTTTGCTACAGTAATTAGCGGTATTGAACAAGTTGCCAACGAATATGGCTACAATGTTTTAGTATGTTTGTCAAACGAATCGTTTGACAAAGAAGTCATCAATATGGAGATGCTTGCCAACGGGAGCATCGATGGCTTTATTTTATCACTATCTAAAGAAACGCAACTAAAAAAAGATTTTCACCATATCTCAGAGGTCATTAATCAAGGAATGCCAGTAGTGATGTTTGACAGAATTACGCAAGACATTGCATGCGACAAAGTAATAATTGATGATACCCATGCTGCATTTCAGGCAGTGGAATTTTTGATTGAAAAAGGGAAAAAGAATATTGGCCTTATCACTACTATTGATTACGTTAGTGTTGGTAAACTCAGAACCGATGGCTATCATTTGGCATTACAAAAACACCACTTACCTATTTCTGAAGCCAATGTGTTGAAGATTGAAAACATGGAAGAATCACAAAAATTGATTCAAGACTTTATCCAAAAAAATCATTTTGATGCAGTTTTTGCTGTAAACGAGTTATTTGCATTGCATACCATTAAAACTGCCAATCATTTAAAAATAAATGTACCTGAAAAGTTAGCTGTAGTTGCATTTACAGATGGAATTATTTCAACTTGCTCTACGCCATCTATAACTACCGTAGCTCAAAACGAATGGAAAATTGGTCAAAAAGCCGCAAAACTATTGATAGATCGTTTAGAAATGGAGGAGGATGAAATGGAAGACGAACATTACCGAACCGAAATCATTGAAACTTATATCATCGAAAGAGAGTCTACCTAAGACTCTCTTTTTTTTGTAATCACCACTTGTTACATCGTTTGCGTGAAAAAAATATACCTTTTTTGTTTTATCGTTTTCAAAAAAAAGTATATTTACACCAATTATCAAAGCTTGTTATTTTACTTCAAACCAAAATAAGTTTTGATAAGTCGTATGGCTTATCGTAATTTCTATTTGCGATAAACTATGAAAAAAAAACAATTAAGCTTCTGGGAAATATGGAACGTTAGTTTTGGTTTCATGGGAGTTCAGTTTGGTTTTGCTCTGCAAAATGCCAACATAAGTAATGTGCTCGAAAATCTAGGGGCCGATTTACATTCACTTTCCTACTTTTGGCTAGCAGCCCCAATTATGGGTCTAATAGTCCAACCAATTGTTGGTGGTGCTTCGGATTTAACTTGGCATAAAAAACTTGGAAGAAGAGGTCCTTTTATGCTTGGAGGAGCAATTTTTGCAGCACTTGGGATGTATTTAATGCCAAACTCACCAATGTTTGTAAAACTAATGCCAGCCATGTTTTTTGGTGGTTTAATGTTAGCTTTAATGGATGGTAGTTTTAACGTAACTATGCAACCATTTAGAGCTTTAGTAGCAGATATGCTTCCAGACAACCAACGAAACAAAGGTTATTCCATTCAATCGTTACTAATCAATATTGGAGCAGTAATTGGATCTGCGTTGCCATTTATTTTGACTAATGTTATTGGATTAAACAACATAGCAGAAAAAGGTTCTGTTTCAGAATCCGTTACATGGGCTTTTTATATTGGTGCAACCATTTTGTTAGGTAGTGTGCTTTGGACCGTTTATAAAACCAAAGAATATCCTCCAGAAATTTATTTTAAAAACGAAGGAATAGACCCAGACCAAATTAAGTTGCAAAGAGAAATAGATGCTAAAAAAACCAAGATTCAAAAACTGACAAATTTTGTAGATCTGGTTATAAACATGCCTAAAACCATGAAACAACTAGCTGTTGTTCAGTTTTTTTCTTGGTTTGCATTGTTTTTAATGTGGGTATATACCACTCCCGCTATCGGGCAGTATATTTGGGATATTCCAAATTATTTTTATGGTGACGAGAGCAAAATCCCGGCAGAAGTTTCTGAAACTTTAAAAGATTTATTTAAAGCAAAAAAAGGAGCTGCTGGTGATTGGGTTGGAATATTATTCGCAGGATATTCGTTATTTGCAGCGGTTTTTTCTGTTTTAATGATATCCATTTCTAATAAATTTGGAAGAAAACTTACCTATTCTTTTGCTTTGCTTATTGGCGGTATTAGTTATCTTAGTTTTTTACTCATGCAAAATGCCGATGTTGTTAAAATTAATTTATGGTTTGCGGTTTTTGAAATTCCACAAGGTGCAGCCATGCTACTTTTACCAATGGTTGGGGTAGGAATTGCTTGGGCTGCTATTTTAGCAATGCCCTATGCAATTTTGTCAAAATCTTTGCCACCAGAAAAAATGGGTATATATATGGGGATATTCAACTTTACCATTGCAGGTCCTCAAATAATTGCTGGTGTTTTTGGAAGCACATTATTGACATGGGTTAATGGAAAACCTATTTACATGATTGCAATTGCAGGGATCTCTATGCTGTTGGCAGCATTGTCAGTTTATTTTGTTAAAGAAGAAAGTTTTAAAAATGAGCCATAAAGCATTTATCTTCGACTTAGACGGTGTGATAGTAGACACTGCCAAATACCATTTTTTAGCTTGGAAAAATTTAGCAGAGCAACTACATATCCCTTTTACCCATGATGACAACGAGCAACTAAAAGGTGTTAGCAGAGTTCGTTCGTTAGAAATTATTTTGCAAAAAGGTAACATCCAAGCAACGGATGAACAAAAAAACCAATGGATGCATCAAAAAAACGATGAGTACTTGCAGTACATCTATCAAATGGATGCTTCTGAAATTTTGCCCGATGTGGTAAAAGTATTAGATTATTTACAAGCCAAACAACAAAAAATTGTGTTAGGCTCTGCCAGTAAAAACGCTCGTTTAATTTTGGAAAAAGTAAACTTATTACCCTATTTTGATGCTATTATTGATGGCAATGAAGTGAGCAAAGCCAAACCAGACCCTGAAGTGTTTTTAAAAGGAGCCGAAAAAGTAGATTGCCTACCTCAACACTGCATCGTGTTTGAAGATGCCATAGCAGGAATTGAAGCTGCCAATGCAGCCAAAATGACTAGTATTGGCATTGGTGATGCCTCTATTTTAAACGAAGCCCAACATGTGTTTCCAAATTTTACACACATGCCATTACATTTTATTGACGAATTAATTACCAAAAATTGATTTCAGTTGTCAACTTTAAAAAGTTGATTTAACTACTGAAAACCTTAAACTTAACAGGAATGAACCAGGATTATATTGTACCAAATAGTTGGTCTATTATTGAAGAGGGATTCGAAGCAGACAGAGTAAAATCGTCTGAAAGTTTGTTCAGTATTGGCAATGGTGCCATGGGACAACGTGCCAATTTTGAAGAAACCTATACCGGAGCTACCTTTCAAGGAAGTTATATTGCAGGAGTATACTACCCGGATAAAACAAAAGTGGGATGGTGGAAAAACGGCTATCCGGAATATTTTGCCAAAGTACTAAATGCCCCAAACTGGATAGGAATTACCATCGAAATCAATGGGTGTGTTTTAGATTTAGCTACTTGTAAAAAAGTTGAGCAATTTAAAAGAGAATTAAACATGAAAGAAGGTTGGCTCTTAAGAAGTTTTGTAGCAACCCTTTCTAACGACATACAAATTGAGGTAAAAGCACTGCGATTTTTATCTTTAAACCAAGATGAATTGGGAGCTATCCAATACCAAATTACACCATTAAATCAAGATGCTTCCATCCGTTGGATGCCATATTTAGATGCTGGTGTACATAACGAAGATGCCAACTGGGAAGAAAAATTTTGGGAACCTTTGGAAGTTAATCATGCCGGAAATAGTGCCAACTTAATTGCTCGAACCTATAAAACCAACTTTACAGCTTGCACTTTTATGCACAACCGAATCTTGGTAAATGGCCTAGAGGAAAGCATTCATTCTGAAGTGGTTAAAAAAGAAAAAGACTTTATCCAATTAGCATACACTGTGCATGCTGCTAAAGGAATTCCGGTTACCCTTGAAAAATTTGGTGGCTACACGGTTTCTACCAATCACGAAGTAAACCAATTAGCCAATGCAGCCAACCGTAACATCCAAACTGCTTTAGCCAAAGGTTGGGATGCTTTATTGCAAGAGCAAAAAGATGCTTGGGGACAAATTTGGGAAATGAGCGACATCACCATTCAAGGAGATGTAAAAGCTCAACAAGGCATTCGTTTCAATATCTTCCAACTAAACCAAACTTATTTAGGAAAAGACTCTCGTTTAAACATTGGTCCGAAAGGATTTACAGGAGAAAAATACGGTGGCTCTACTTACTGGGACACCGAAGCATACTGCATTCCGTTTTATATGGCAACCAAAGACCAAGAAGTTGCCAGAAGTTTGTTAACCTATCGTTACAACCAATTAGACAAAGCCATTGAAAATGCACAAAAATTAGGCTTTACCAATGGTGCTGCTTTGTACCCTATGGTTACGATGAATGGAGAAGAATGTCACAACGAATGGGAAATTACTTTTGAGGAAATTCACCGAAACGGTGCCATTGCATTTGCCATTTTTAACTACTACCGATACACTGGAGATTATTCTTACATCCCTGAAAAAGGTTTGGAGGTATTGATTGGAATTGCTCGTTTTTGGCACCAAAGGGCTACCTATTCCAACGACAAAAAACAATTTGTAATTTTAGGAGTTACTGGTCCGAATGAATACGAAAATAACGTAAACAATAACTGGTACACCAATTACATTGCAAAATGGTGTATAGAATATGCATTGGAACAATGGGAAACGGTAAAAAATCACTATCCTAACGATTACAGCAGAATTTTTGAAAAAACCCAATTGCACACATCTGAAATAGAAGCCATGAAAGAAGTTGCTCAAAACATGTACTTCCCGTATTCTGAAGAATACCAAGTGTTTTTACAACAAGATGGCTTTTTAGACAAAGAATTAATTACAGTAGCCGATTTAGATAAGAGCCAACGACCTATTAACCAAAAATGGAGTTGGGATAGAATATTGCGTTCTCCGTATATCAAACAAGCGGACACTTTACAAGGATTTTACTTCTTCCAAGATCATTTTAGCAAAGAGCAACTAGAAAAGCACTTCGATTTTTATGAACCTTTTACCGTACATGAAAGTTCCTTATCCCCTTGTGTTCATTCTATTTTGGCAGCACAATTAAACCGAATGGAACAAGCTTATACCTTTTACTTACGAACTTCTCGTTTAGATTTAGACGACTATAACAAAGAGGTACACGAAGGTTTACACATTACCTCCATGGCAGGAACTTGGATGAGTATCGTAGAAGGCTTTGGAGGCATGAGAGTGGTAAATGACCAATTGCATTTTGAACCTCGAATTCCTAAGCAATGGGAAGGTTATTCCTTTAAAATCAATTTCCGTCACCAAATTTTACAAGTTAGTGTTTCCCAAAATGAAACCCAATTTAGCTTAGAAGGTACCCAAGCAATTAAAGTACAGGTGTTTGGAAAAGAAGTTCTGGTAGAACCAAATAGTTTTGTTACGGTTTAAAAAAATATTAAAAATACATCTACTCCCCTCTCCCTTGGAGAGGGGTCGGGGGTGAGGTATTTATTTGCTCCTTGCTTATGAAAGTAAATTATTAACTTACATGAGCATATTGCAAAAACCACAAGGTTTGTTGATTAATTTTTATACAGACAACAAACAAATCAACCAAGCAATTGGTAAAACAATATTTCAGACAGCAAAAAAACAATACACTTTAATGCCTGTATGATTCAAAAAAACATCTACAAAATGAAAAAACTTCTCCTCCTTTTCCTCACCAGCCTCAGCTTTGCTCAACTTCAACGAGTAGAACCACCATTTTGGTGGGAAAACATGCATCGAGAAAGTTTACAAATTTTGTTTTATGGCAAAAACATCGCTTCGCATGAAGTAACTGTTTCTGATCAAATTCCAATTTTAAATAGTACCAAAACCGAAAACCCAAATTATCTTTTTGTTACCATTCCTACCAAAAACCTAAAGAAGGGTAACCTGACTTTTACCTTTTCGCAAAACAAAAAAAAGTTTACCCATACTTATGAAATCAAAGATCGGAAAGAAAATTCACGCTTCCGAAAAAGTTTTGACAGCTCTGATTTGGTGTATTTGATCATGCCCGACCGATTTGCCAACGGAGATACTTCTAACGATAGTCATCAATCGGTAATAGAAAAACCCAACCGTAATAACATCAATGGAAGATACGGTGGAGATATTAAGGGAATCATTCAAAATTTGGATTATATAAAAGATTTAGGTGTTACTGCTTTATGGAGCACACCTCTTTGTGAAGACAATGACGAACGAGGCTCTTATCACCACTATGGACAAAGCGATGTATATAAAATAGACCTTCGCTTTGGAACCAATGAAACCTATTTGGAACTTAGCAAACAACTCCACCAACGTGGCATGAAACTCATCAAAGATTATGTAACCAACCACTGGAGTTATAACCATTGGATGATGCACGATATGCCTAGTTACGATTGGTTCCACCAATTTCCGGGGTATAAACAAACCAATTACAAAACCACTACCCAAATGGACCCAAATGTGGCTGCATCCGACAAAAAATTAGCCATGGATGGCTGGTTTGTGAAAAGCATGCCCGACCTCAACCAAAAAAATCCGTTGGTAATGAACTACCTTATTCAAAATGCTATTTGGTGGGTAGAGTATGCCGATTTAGATGGATATAGAGTAGATACTTATCCGTATGCTGATAAAGAATCTATGGCAACTTGGACCAAAGCCATTACAGACGAATACCCTAATTTTAATATCACTGCAGAGGCTTGGCTGTACACCCATGCCCAAATTGCGTATTGGCAAAAAGACAGCAAAATTGGAGCTATCCAAAACTACAACTCCTACTGCCCTAATGTGATGGATTTTATGTTGTTCGGTTTGTTTGAAAAAGGTTTTTTAAAAAAAGAAGAACAAACTTGGGCAGAAGGCATGATACAATTATACGATCATTTTAGCAACGACTTTCTGTTTTCTGACACCAATAATCTACTTGTTTTTGCAGAAAACCACGACACCCAAAGAATCAATTTTGTATATCCGAATTTAAAAGATTACCAATTAGCCATGACCATTTTGGCAACAGTGAGAGGCATTCCGCAAATATATTATGGTTCCGAAATTGGGATGACCGGAAGTAAAGATAAAGGTGATGGCGACATACGAAGAGAATTTCCGGGAGGTTGGCCAGATCATACACAAAATGCGTTTGACCAAAACACCCGAACTGCCGAACAAGAAGCTTACCATAGCTTTACCAAAAAAGTGTTTCAATGGCGAAAAAATGCCAAAGCCATTCATCACGGAAAAACCACCCATTATTTGCCTCAAAACAATGTGTATGTTTATTTCCGTCATACCGAACAAGAAAGTGTGATGGTAGTGATCAACAATAGCAATCAAAAACAAGAAATTTCACTTGATAGATTTGAGGAAAACCTTAAAGAATTTTCTGAGGGAACTGATATTTTAACTAATCAATCATTTGAAATAATCAATAACGAAGCAGTATCTTCTACCATTACCATCGAACCAAAAAGCAGCAAAATCATCAAATTGAAAAAATAAAAAGCATGCAACGACTTCTTTATTATTGGATACTTTTTGTTGGAATCTTGGCCATTGGACAACAACGCTCATTTGTTTCCATCGATTTTAAAAAATCTCCAAGTTTTCCACAGGGCATTTACGAAATGCAAACTACCGATGGTGCTTATTATTTTCAATTTTTGTCGCCACACATAGTAGAGACTTCTTTTGTGCCCAAAAAAGAAAGTTTTATCAAAGAGTCGCATGCAGTAATTGTCCCATCAACCTATCCAACCGCACAAAAATCAGAAACTGCAGCCCAAATTCAAATTACTTGTCAGGACTTGAAAGTGATCATTCAAAAAAATCCACTTCAAATTAAATATTACTACCAAAATGAATTGGTTGTAGCAGAAAAAAAAGGGTTTTATCAATCTGTTCATTTACCCATGGAAACCGTAAAAGGAAACATCGTTTCAGATTCTATTTTCGGGTTTTCTTTTCAGATTGAAGACAAAGAGAAATTTTATGGAGGTGGTGCCAGAGCATTAGGCATGAACCGAAGAGGACATCGCTTACCCTTGTTTAATCGTGCCCACTATGGATACGAAACCGAAGCCATTTTAATGAACTTTTGCATGCCAATTGCCATTTCTTCTAAAAAATATTTGTTGCATTTTGACAATCCTTCTGTGGGCTATTTGGATTTAGATAGCCAAAAACAAAACGAATTGCATTGGCAAGGCACGCAAGGCAAGAAAACCTATCAGGTAATAGTTGGCAAAACCTGGCAACAATTATTAGAAAATTACACTGAGATCACCGGAAAACAACCCATGCCTCCTATTTGGGCTTTAGGAAATTTTTCTTCCAGATTTGGCTATCGTTCTGAAATCGAAACCAAAAAAACCATCGCTGCCTTTGAAGAAGCCAACATTCCGGTAGATGCTGTTATTTTAGATTTGTTTTGGTTCGGAAAAACCATTCAGGGAACCATGGGAAATTTAGAAGTGGATAGAGACAGTTTTCCGAATTGGGAAAAAATGATGCAAGATTTTAACCAAAAAGGCGTCAAAACCATCCCGATTACCGAACCATTTATTTTAACTTCCTCCAAAAAATGGGAAGAAGCAGTTGCTAAAAATATTTTGGCTACCAATAAGCAAAACCAACCCTATCGTTACGATTTTTATTTTGGCAATACCGGTTTGATAGATATTTTTAAACCAACTGCCAAACAATGGTTTTGGGACATCTATAAAAGTTTAGCTCAACAAGGTGCTAGTGGAGTTTGGGGAGATTTAGGAGAACCCGAAGTGCATCCGCACGACATACAACATATCAACGGAAATGGAGGGAAAGTACATAACATTTACGGTCATGAATGGGCTAAAACGGTTTTTCAAGGATATAAATCCGATTTTCCTGAAACTAGACCATTTATTTTGATGCGATCAGGATATTCCGGCTCACAACGTTATGGCATGATTCCTTGGAGTGGTGATGTGAATCGCACTTGGGGTGGATTTCAAAAGCAAATAGAAATTTCCCTACAAATGGGCATGCAAGGCATGGGCTACATGCATAGCGATTTGGGAGGATTTGCCGGTGCTAACTTAGACGATGAATTATACGTTAGATGGTTGCAATACGGGGTGTTTAACCCAATATTTCGTCCGCATGCACAAGAAGAGGTAGCAAGTGAACCTGTTTTTAGAAGCACCTTTGCCAAACAACTAGCCAAAGAAGCCATTGAATTGCGATATAAATTACTGCCGTACAATTACCAATTATTGTATGAAAACCACACCAAAGGTTGGCCATTGATGCGACCTTTTTTGTTTGCTGAACCAGAAAATGAAAAATTATTTACTTATGATTTAGGGTATTTATGGGGAGATGCCTTTGCGGTTTTTCCTATCAAAGAAGCTGGTCTATCAGAAATGGAAATCTACCTCCCTAAAGGAAATTGGGTAAATTTTTATTCGAATAAAATCTGGGAAGGCGGAAAAACACATACTTTTTTTGTGGATAAACTAGAAACCAACAAAAACAAAATTTTACAAAAACCAACAGGAAGCAATTATCAACTTCCAACTTTTGTAAAATCAGCCACTTTTATTCCGATGAATGCCTCTAAAGGGAATACGAGTAATTTCAACCAAAACAATATAGAAATTCATTACTACATAGATAAAACCCAAACAGAAACCGAACAAAAATTATTTTTTGATGATGGTCTGCACCCAAGAAATATAGAAAATGGCACTTACGAATTCTTAGTTTGCGAATATGAAAAGGAGAAAAAAGGTTGGGAAATTGAATTCAAAACCGAATTAGGAAGTCAGCAAAATTTTCAAAACAAAACCATAGAAGTTCATTTGTATTTTTTAAACAAAAAACCCAAAAGAGTGCGTGCCAATGGAAAAAAAGTAAAATTTAATTGGGACCCGATTAAGCAGAAAATCATATTTAAAATCAACCATCAAACAGAAGAAACCGAAATTAAAATTAAATAGTCCTTTTTCCCCTCTCCAAAGGAGAGGGGGTTAGGGGGTGAGGTAAAAAATCAACAACAACCCCTCTCAACCCATAAGTTTAATACTTGAATAAATTTTAAAAGAGATTAGGTAAAACAAACCATATGAAAAAAAACATCTTATTAACTACCATTTGTATCCTTTTATGGAATTGTCAATCCAAAAAAAATATAACCGAACAAGCACCATTTGATTGGAAAGCAGCCAATGTGTATTTTTTACTCACCGATCGCTTTGCAAACGGAGACCCTAGCAATGACAACCTAATCAAAAGGGATTTGCCAACAGGGGTTTTACGTGGTTTTATGGGAGGAGATTTAAAAGGCATCACCCAAAAAATAGAAGAAGGCTATTTTACCAACTTAGGCATCAATGCCATTTGGATGACTCCGATTGTAGAACAAATTCACGGTGCAGTGGATGAAGGCACCGGAAACACCTATGGTTTTCATGGCTATTGGACCAAAGACTGGACAGCTATTGACCCTAATTATGGCACCAAAGCCGATTTAAAAGAATTGGTAGAAAAAGCCCATGCCAAAGGCATTCGAATTGTATTAGATGCAGTAATCAACCACACTGGTCCGGTTACCGAATTAGATCCGGTGTTCCCAGATAGTTGGGTTAGAACCAAACCTAAATGTACTTACGACACGTATAAAAATTATATCGATTGTACGTTAGTAGAAAATCTTCCAGACATCAAAACCGAAAGTAACGAAGCAGTAGAATTGCCTCCAATGTTGATAGAAAAATGGAAAAAAGAAGGCAGATACGAGGAAGAAGTTAGAGAATTAGATGCTTTTTTTGCCAAAACCGGATACCCAAGAGCCCCAAAATACTACATCATGAAATGGTTGGCAGATTATATCACCGACTTTGGCATTGATGGCTACAGAGTAGATACTGTGAAACATACCACCGAAGATGTTTGGGCAGATTTTGCAAAAGTTTGTAAAGATGCTTTTGTTGCTTACAAAGGTGCAAATCCTAAAAAAGTGCTAGACGATAACGACTTCTTTTTGGTTGGAGAAGTATATGGTTATGGTTTGCATGGCAAACAAATCTATGATTTTGGAGATAAAAAAGTGAATTATTTTGAAAACGGATTCGACTTTTTAATCAATTTTGATTTTAAAGGAGATGCCAACAAAGGGTATGAAGAATTGTTTAGCTACTACAATAAAGTATTGCAAAACGAAATGAGCACTTACAGTGTAATGAATTACTTAACTTCTCATGACGATGGATGGCCTTTTGACAAAAAAAGAGAACGCACTTTTGAAGCAGCTACCAAGTTACTGCTTACACCGGGTGTGGCACAAGTATATTATGGAGATGAAACTGCCAGATCATTAGAAATTGAAGGCACGCAAGGAGATGCTACGTTACGAAGTTTAATGAATTGGGAAGACGTGCAAAGTAATGCTAAAACCAAAGCTTTGTTAACCCACTACCAAAAATTAGGAACATTTAGAGCAAACCACCCAGCAGTTGGAGCAGGTAAACACCAAAAAATTAGCGATGCACCATATACTTTTTCCAGAACTTATCAAAAAGGTGATTTTAAAGATACCATAGTAATTGCTTTAGACGCTCCAAAAGGTGCTAAAACCATCCAAGTAAGTAATGCTTTTGCAGAGGGCAGTAAAGTTAGAGATGCTTATTCAGGGATAATTGGAGAAGTAAAAAATGGTAAAGTAGAGATCCATTCTAACGAAACTATCGTGTTGTTAGAAAAAATGTAAATAACACAGTAAATAGGACTATAATAACATCCTAAATAATCCACACCCTTCCGTGCAAACGAATAAAAATGTTTCATGCAGGAAGGGTGTGGCTTTGATTAGCAAAAATCTTTTTTATCTCTATTTGCTTTTATCATAAATAATTGTACTTTTGCAACCCCTTAAACTATATCCGTTTGGAATGTGGTTGGGGAATGGAATGTTTAATTTAAAAGAATAATTGTGAACACATTAAGCTACAAAACAGTTTCAGCAAACAAAGCGACTGCTCAAAAAGAGTGGATTGTGGTGGATGCTGCGGGTCACAATTTGGGTCGATTTGCTTCTAAAGTAGCCATGCTATTAAGAGGAAAATACAAACCAAATTTTACCCCTCATGTAGACTGTGGTGATAACGTAATTGTTATCAATGCAGAAAAAATCAACTTAACCGGTAACAAGCTAGACGACAAAACGTACATTCGTCACACTGGCTATCCGGGAGGACAAAGAACTTTGTCTGCCAAAGTAGTGATGCAAAAAAATCCTGCAATTTTGGTAGAAAAAGCGGTAAAAGGAATGTTGCCTAAAAACAAATTAGGAGCTCAACTATTCCGTAATTTGAACGTGTATGTTGGAGCAGAGCACAAGCAAGATGCACAACAACCAAAAGTAATCAACTTAAACGACATTAAGTAATGGGAGTTATTCACAAAATTGGTAGAAGAAAAACTGCAGTTGCTCGTGTATATGTTACTCCAGGTAACGGTACCATCACTGTAAACAAAAGAGAATTTGCTAACTACTTCCCTACTGCTACGTTACAGTACAAAGTATTACAACCATTAAGCATGACTAATAACGTAGAGTCTTTCGACGTTAAAGTGAATGTATATGGTGGTGGTGCTACCGGACAAGCCGAAGCAGTACGTATGGCTTTATCAAGAGCAATGTGCGAAGTAGAAGCTGAAAACAGAGGAATTTTAAAACCTGAAGGATTGTTAACTAGAGATCCTAGAATGGTAGAGCGTAAAAAATTCGGTCAGAAAAAAGCTCGTAAGAGATTCCAATTCTCTAAACGTTAATCTCAAGTTCAGATTATCGTATTTTATTTTTTGAAAAATTATTAATGCCGTTCATCCGGAAACATCCGGAAAGTTAGTTTAGCATCTAAATGAAGCCTTGAGCTAATACTCTACAGGAACATTGCTAACAACGGAACGTAAACTATTAAAAAAATGGCAAACAAAATAGACGTTAAAGAATTATTAGAAGCAGGTGTTCACTTCGGACACATGACTCGTAAGTGGGATCCAAACATGGCACCATATATCTATATGGAGCGTAATGGTATCCACATTATTAACTTGTACAAAACCGCTGCTAAACTAGAGGAAGCTACTGAAGCTTTGAAAAAAATTGCAGCTTCTGGTAGAAAAGTATTATTCGTTGCTACCAAAAAACAAGCAAAAGACATCGTAGCTGAAAAAGCACAAGCTTGCAACATGCCATACATCACCGAAAGATGGCCAGGTGGTATGTTAACCAACTTTGTAACTATCCGTAAAGCTATCAAGAAAATGGCTTCTATTGATAGAATGAAAAAAGACGGTACTTTTGACACTTTATCTAAGAAAGAAAAATTACAAATCGATCGTTTAAGAGCTAAGTTAGAAAAAAACTTAGGTTCTATTGCTGACATGTCTCGCTTACCTGCTGCTTTATTTGTAGTAGATGTAAAAGCAGAGCACATTGCAGTAAAAGAAGCAATCAAATTAAACATTCCAATATTTGCAATGGTCGATACCAATTCCGACCCAAGAACCATCGATTATGTAATTCCTGCAAATGATGACGCTTCTAAATCTATTGAAAAAATCTTATCTATTGTATCTGCTGGCATCGTAGAAGGTTTATCTAACAGAAATACCGATAAGGTAGAAGAAGCTGAAGAAGTAGAAGAAGTGGAAGAAGTAACAAATGAAGCGTTACTAGCAGAAGCTGCGGAAACAGAAGAAACAGAAGAAAACACCGAAGCATAATTTTCGGATTTTCCATACCTAATTCCAAATTCCGTTCTCCAAAAACACCTGTTTGAAGAAGTATGGAATTTGGAATTTTAATTTTCAATATTTCATTTATTAACTTATAAAAACAAACACAATCATGGCAACAATTACTGCTGCAGATGTAAACAAATTAAGACAAACTACCGGTGCCGGTATGATGGATTGCAAAAAAGCTTTGACCGAAGCGGAAGGAGATTTTGACAAGGCAATCGAAATTTTAAGAAAAAAAGGACAAAAAGTTGCTGCAAACCGTTCTGATAGAGAATCTACCGAAGGTGCTGCAATTGCTTTGGTAAACGACGCTAAAACAGTGGGTGTTGCCATTACTTTAAACTGCGAAACCGACTTTGTTGGTAAAAACGAAGGTTTCGTAAAATTAGCACACGATTTTGCTAGCTTGGCTTTGAACTTCGAAACCAAAGAAGCGTTATTGGCTGCTGATTTTGGTGGAATTACCGTTGCTGAAAAATTAGTAGAACAAACCGGTGTAATTGGAGAAAAAATCGAAATTGGATCATTCGAAAGAATCGAAGGTGCATTTGTAGGATCATACATCCACGCTGGAAACAAAATTGCGGTAGTAACTGCTTTATCTGCAAATGTGGCTGGTGCTGAAGAAGCTGCTAAAAATGTTTCTATGCAAGCAGCAGCAATGAATCCAATCGCTTTAAATGAAGATGGTGTAGATGCAGATACTATTGCGAAAGAAATTGAAATTGCTAAAGACCAATTAAGAGCAGAAGGCAAACCTGAGGCGATGTTAGAAAATATTGCTAAAGGAAAATTAAACCGCTTTTTTAAAGACAATACTTTGGTAAACCAAGACTATATCAAAGACGGATCGATGAGTGTTGCTGCTTACGTTAAAACCGTAGACGCTAACTTAACCGTAACCGGATTTAAAAGAGTTGCTTTAGGATAATCCTAAAATTAAGCTTGTAATAAAAAAGCACTCCGATTGGGGTGCTTTTTTTATGATGTGTTTCTTACAATATGATGTAAATAGACATTATCCGATTAGTATGTAATATTTATTTTAAAAAATACATGTAATGCGTGTTCAAAATTATTTACAGTGTATATTCAAATACATTAATACTGCATTTTCAAAGTTACTAGTAGTGTATTTTCAAAGTTAGTAGTAGCGTATTTTCAAAGTTAATTTTATATTTGTCTTTTATTTTCAACTTATGGATGCTAAACGAAATATTAAAAGGGCAATGGATTTTCTTGCAACTAAATATCCAATCCTAGCATTAACCGGACCACGACAATCAGGAAAAACTACTTTTTTAAGAACACAATTTCCGGGATATACCTATGTAAACTTAGAAAACTTAGACAAAAGAAGATATGCTTTAACCGATCCAAATGGATTTTTAGAAGAATATAAAAATAAAGTAATATTTGATGAAGTTCAGCGAGTTCCCGAGCTATTTTCTTATTTACAAACCAAAGTAGATGAAGATAAAGTAATGGGACAGTACATCATTTCGGGATCGCAAAACTTTCACTTGATGCACAACATCACACAAAGTTTGGCTGGTAGGGTTGCCATGTTTAAGCTACTTCCATTTGATATCCAAGAAATGCAAAATGCCAATTGGTTAGACAACGATTACGCGGTAAACCTACAAAAAGGATTTTATCCTGCAATTTATGATCGTACTGTTCCTGCAAAATCATTTTATAGCAATTATATACAAACCTATGTAGAGCGGGATTTATCAGAACTAATTCAGGTAAAAGATTTAAAACAATTTAGAAATTTTATTAGTCTTTGTGCTTCCAGAGTAGGTCAACTACTTAACTTAAACTCATTAGCTAATGAATGTGGAATTTCGCAACCAACAGCAAAATCATGGATTTCGGTTTTAGAAACCAGTTATATTGTATATCAATTGCAACCATACTATGCAAATTTTAACAAGCGAGTTACCAAAAGTTCGAAATTATATTTTTACGATACTGGTTTATTGTGCTTCTTACTTAAAATAAACGATGCCTTAGGTGTAAAATTAAGTGCCCACAAAGGAAGTTTGTTTGAAAACTATGCTATAAACGAATTTTTAAAACAAAATTATCATCAAAATTTATTAATAGATTTTTGGTTTTGGAGAGATGCTGTTGGGCACGAGGTAGACCTCATTTGGCAAAACAATGAAAAATTAAACTTGGTTGAAATAAAAGCTACCCAAACCATAATGCCAGATATGTTTAAAGGTTTGAGCTATTTTGAAAAATTAAGTCCTCAAATAATACAATCCAAAACCTTAATACATACCGGGCTTTTTAACGAAAACAGAACTGCTGGAAAAGTGTTAAGTTGGAAAGAAAATCCTTTTAAACCGGATTTAAAAGAGTTGCTTTAGGATAATCCTAAAATCAAACTTATAAAACAAAAAGCACTCCAATTGGGGTGCTTTTTTGGTAATTTAACGAATTAATGAAAAATGCTTTTTATTTAGATTTTCAATCACCAATCGGGTTTATAAACTAAAAATTCTGATGGTAGTGGGTGTTTTAAATAAGTGTATTCAAAATCACCATTATTTCGAAATATTGTGTCTCCTTTAATGATTATGTTAGATTTTATTGAAAAATAACCTGCTTGAGCAGAGTAAGTTATAAATTCCATCTCCAATTTGTTTTTTTGCAATTTATATAAGCCCATTTCTGCTTTTTTAGGGTTTAAAGAAGATAAGTCATCAAATGAATTTTTAAACATACCTACTCTACCGTTTTTATAAAATTTTATAGCATTCGGTATCTTTACTTCTAAATTACTAAAATTATAAATGTTAATCAGGACATATATACTTGAGGTATCAACTAACTCATAAAAAGCTGTATTTTCTATTGGCTTAATTTTAAATCTTGAAATTGGGTATCTTTTTTGATTAAATTCATTTTTTCTTATCGTACAACTAATGCATAGCATGAGAAAAAGTACTGTGAAATGTTTTATCATCACCAATCGGGTTTATAAACTAAAAATTCTGATGGTAATGGGTGTTTTAAATAAGTGTATTCAAAATCACCAAAATTTTCAAATATTGTATCACCTTTAATGATTATGTTAGATTTTATTGAAAAATAACCTGCTTGAGCTGAGTAAGATATAAATTCCATTTCCAATTTGTTTTTTTGTAATTTATATAATCCCATTTCTGCTTTTTTAGGATTTAAAGAAGATAATTCATCAAATGAATTTTTAAACATACCTACTCTACCGCTTTTATAAAATTTTATTGCATTCGGTATCTTTACTTTTAAATTACTAAAATTATAGATGTTAATTAGGACATATATACTTGAGGTATCAATTAACTCATAAATAGCTGTATTTTCTATTGGCTTAATTTTAAATCTTGAAATTGGATGTCTTTCTTGGTTAAATTCATTAAATTTTACAGAACATCCCATCAAAATTAAGAATAATAACAAACTGACTTTATTCATAAACTATTTTTTAAACTACATTCTTACAAAATATGACTAATAATGCAAAGTTGGTTAAGTTTAACGAAAAATAAATTGATTTAAATCAAAAAAGCATTTCTAGTTAAGATATTATAACAAACAGCACTTAGTTGAAAAGTCAGGATTACTTTAAAAGTTCGTAGCATGTTTACAAAATATTTTAATATCTTTCCATCATCATACATCCAATAATTAACGTCATTTATTATCAACAATGTCTCTTAAATTAACTTATTTCTTTTGTTTTGGTTTTTTCCTTACATTAACTTCCCAAACGCTTTTAGAACCCGATAAAAAAATTACCTCCCAAGGACAAGTAACCATTCGTGGTGCCAAAGTTCCGTATGAAGTAACCACAGGTACCCAACCAGTTTGGGACGATAAAGGAAAAATGTCTGCCTACTTGCACTATACGTACTACCGAAGAAGTGATATCACTCAGTTAGAAAACCGACCTCTACTCATCTCATTTAACGGTGGCCCAGGTTCTGCATCGGTGTGGATGCACTTGGCATATACCGGTCCGAAAATCTTAAAAATTGACGACGAAGGCTATCCGGTACAGCCTTACGGGGTAAAAGACAATCCTTATTCCGTGTTGGATGCAACCGATATTTTGTATGTAAATCCTATCAATACTGGTTATTCCAGATTTTTATTAGACGAAAAAGACATTGATAAAAGCAAATATTTTGGTGTAAATGCCGACATCAAATATTTAGCCGATTGGATCACCACGTTTGTGAGTAGAAACAATCGTTGGCTGTCACCTAAATACATCATTGGAGAAAGCTATGGAGGAACTCGAGTTGCCGGATTGTCGCTTGCCCTTCAAAACCAACAGTGGATGTATTTGAACGGTGTGATTTTGGTTTCTCCTGCAGATTATAAAAGCTATAACCAAGACAATGCCGTGAGCAATGCCTTATCAGTACCCTACTATGCAGCTACTGCTTGGCACCATAAAAAACTAAATCCTTCATTGCAACAAAAAGATTTGTTAGACATTTTGCCGGAAGTAGAAAATTTTACGGTGAATCAATTAATCCCTGCTTTGGTAAAAGGTGGATTTTTAGACCAAGTTAGCAAAGAAAATTTAGCCCAACAATTGGCAAACTATACCGGAATAAATGCCAAAGTATATTTGCAACACAACTTGATGTTGCCCGAAAGCTATTTTTGGAAAGAATTGTTGCGAGAAGAAGGATTTAACATCGGTAGATTAGACTCCAGATATTTGGGTATTGACAAAAAAGAAAGTGGCAGTAGCCCGGATTACAGTGCCGAATTAACTTCGTGGTTGCATTCCTTTACTCCTGCCATCAATTACTACTTTCAGGAAATACTAAAATTAAAAACTGACGTTAAATATAATATGTTCGGAAATGTGCAACCCTGGAACTACGAAAACAACAATACTTTAGACAATCTTCGTCAGGCTATGGCACAAAATCCTTATTTGCACGTATTGTACCAAACCGGATATTATGATGGTGCAACTACCTATTTTAATGCCAAATACAGCATGTGGCAAATAGATCCAAGCGGAAAATTAAAAAACCGAATGGAGTTTAAAGGCTACCGAAGCGGACACATGATGTACTTGCGAAAAGAAGATTTACAAACCTCTAACGAAGATTTACGAAACTTTATTTTACGAACTTCTAATACTGGCAAACAAGCAGAGTATCTTCGAAAATCTAATTAACATTTTTACATGCGAAAATTTTTAACCCCCCTTTGCATATTTTTTATTGCTTTTACTTTTGCACAAACCAAAAAATACCAAAGTTTACTTTGGGAAATTTCCGGAAACGGACTATCTAAAAAATCATACATGTATGGAACTATGCATGTGAGTGAAAGAGTTTCGTACCACTTATCCGATGCTTTTTTTACCCATTTATTACAAGCTGATTTTATTGCTAATGAAAGCGAACCTAGCACTTGGAGCGACTTAAACGACTTGTTTGGCAACCAAGGTTTTAATTTTGGCTCCAGCAAACTGTATCGTAGTTTTTACCAAAAACCCATGGATAAAAGAGCTTTGTATCGACATTTTAGAAATGAAAACTTTTCTATGGATAATTTGTTGTTTCGAACCAATGCCTTTAGAAAAGACTACCAAGAGGAAACCTATTTGGACATGTTTATTTACCAAACAGGAAAAAAATATCGCAAAAAAACCGTTGGATTGGAAGATGCCAAAGAGTCTATGGCTTTGATTTTAAATATCGATTATGAAGACCAACGTCCGAATGAAGAAAACATGCAAAAATTAGCCAAATTACTGAAAGGAAAAATGCCCGGAGAAGCGATGGTTGATTTTTACAGAGAAAAAGATTTAGACATGCTCGATTCGTTAAGCATAATGTCATCTCCAGCTTCTTACCTTGAAAATATGTTGTTCAAACGCAATGAAATCATGACCAAAAGCATGGATTCTATCATGAAAAAAGGAAGTTTGTTTGCAGCAGTTGGTGCAGCACACTTACCCGGAAATAGAGGAATGATTGAAATGTTGCGAAAAAAAGGATATACCGTTACCCCTGTTTTTGATGATTACACAGATAAAGGGAAAAAAGCAAAAAAAACCATTGAAGAATTGTTTATAGCCCCAGAATTAAAGGAGTTTGCTTCGGAAGATCAAATGATACAAGTCCCAGCATTTTCGATGGTATTGCCTCAAGGAAGCGACTATAACAGTCCGGATTTAACCAATGGTGGTTATTTAAATATTAAAAGAAGTCCGTTGTGGAAAGCTTTGCAAAAAAACAAAGCCATTTCTTTTGAAAAAACATTAGATAGTTTATTTTTTGAAAATATTCCTGGAGATATTTTGGAGAAAAAATTGACGCAAGAAAACGGAAATTGGGTATATGAAATTCAAAACAAAACCAAAACCGGAAACTTTCAACGTCATCGATTTTACGTAACTCCTTTAGAGATTATTTCGGTAAGTTTGGTAGGTACCAATACTTACGCTACCAAACTAGAAAACCAAATCTTCCCAAAAATTCAATTGGCAAAACCAACCAACGACTGGAAGAAATTCACCCCTTACCACCAAAAATTTAGTATTCAAACTCCAAATTATCAAGTAGTTTACGGAAACAGAGCTCCTTCTGCTCACCCGGAAACCATCACTTTACTAGCACATTTGCCACAAGACCAATCGTTTTACTTTTTATTGGAAAAAATATCAGATGATGTGTACCAATTGGAAAACACATCATTTGAGTTGCATCGCATACAAGAGGAGTTTTTATTACAATACGATGTAAAAAACAACAAAGAAATAGTAGATGAAAACTCAAAAATGCTTTGGACCAAATCCGAAATATACGGACAAACCACTTACTTAAAAACGGTAGTAAATGGTGCCAATTATTATTTACTTGGCTGTGTTGGTTGCAATGAAAGTAATGCGAAGAATTTTTTGGGTTCCTTTCAATTAACAGATAGTTCTGCTTTAGATAGTCAAAACAGCCTATGGAAAAACGATGCAGGACAATACACTATTCAAATTCCAAAAAAACAAAATGAAGTCTACTTTTTAAAAGAATCGAAAAAAAGTCAAGCCAACGGGAAAAGCAAAAAAACCAATCATTTTAAATCCAACCAAACCAATGCCGTTTTTACCGGAACCAACGGAGAAAAGGTTCATGTTTGGAGTTACGAATACCATCCGTATGAATACGAAAAAAGCAAGGATAGTATTTTAGAAAGATTCAGGAAAAGCTTCATTTCTAGTGAAATATCTGAAGAAACAGAAATAGAAGGTTTAACTCCTGAAATGATTCCAGATTTTTTACAAGCAGCAGAATTTGCTAGTAATACAGGACAAAGAGGCTATTACGGAAGTAAAAAAGCCGGACCGATCATGTCAAATTGGGACAAAGCTTTGAATTTAGAAAACAAAGAAACGTTTGGTAAAAAGTATCAATTAGTTCAAGAAAAGAAAACAGAAATTTCTAATCCTGAAGGCTTAATTTACGAAGCCCAACTACAACATCCTGATTCGGAAAATGCCATCCAAATCAAATGGGTAATTACCGATGGCATGCATTATACCTTAAAAAGTTTGGTACCAAAAAATCAACCGGAAAAAGCAGGCTTTGCCCAACAAGTAATGCAATCGTTTCAACCGTTAGTTTTTACTAAAAAACAAAGTTTGTTTGAACCCAAATTATCTCAATTTTTAGAAGATATCCAAAGCGAACACGATAGCATTCGTTATTCAGCCTTACAATCAGCAAGGTATTTAAACATCGATAAAAACGAATGGCAATTGGTGCAGGAATGGATCAACAACTGGGAGGAAGAGGAAGATGCACTAGATGCCATGGAAATTATTTTGGAAAAAATTGCTGCAATTTCAGATAAAGCATCCTTGCAGTTATCTTCAAAAATTTACTTAAGAGAGGACCTACCTCCTAGCATTCAATTTGCTATTTTAAAAGGATTGGCAAAACAAAAAAACAAAGATGCATGTTTATTGATCCGTCAACTGATGTTGCAAGACTTACCAATTTCTGACGATGCTTCGATGATTGATCAGTTATTTGAAATTTTTGAAGAAAACATCGAATACAGTGCCCTATTAATGCCTGCTATTTTTCAGTTTTATAGCATTCCGGAATACCATGAGCCTATTTTAAACTTTACTAAAAAGTTATTAGAAAACGACAAGCTTACTCCGAAGCAATTAAAAAGTTACCAAAAAATGCTGTTGACCAATGCCAAATTAGAGTACAAAAGAGTACGAAGCTGGAAACTTGGCCAACAAAGAAGCGATTATTACGATGCCTCCGATGCTCCGGAAGTTTGTTCGTATTTGTTTGGATTTATGCATTTGTTGGAAGCTTTTAAAAAAGACAAAGAAGTTGCTGTACTGTGGGAAAAAATCAGAAATCTTTCTATCAGAGAAGTCACCATCGAAATGTATGCTTTAGAAAGCAAAAAAGGAAACGTTTCTAAGAATTGGGAAAAAGAATTACTAGAAAATCCTGAAACCCAATTTGCCATTACTTACTTAATGGCCAAAAACAAAAAATTGGATATTTCAGAAATTCCCGGCACCGAAATGGACATGGCTATTTCAGCAATTTATTTGTTTGATTTGTTAGAAGCAGAAAAAGTACAAATGCAATTTTTAGAAGAAAAATCAAAAACAGTGGGCAACCAAAAAATTAGATTTTTCTTTTTTAAAGGCATCAAAGACAATTCTGAAGATATTTACTACGAAAACTTTCCGATATTATTCAGCATTGGTTTTGTAGAAAACAGCAAAGGAGAATTGCAATATCAATCGTTTTACAGTGGATTGCAAAAACAATTGGTTGATGAAGACGACTTGCCTTGGTTGATGCAAGAGATCATGGACAAATCGATTCATGAAAACAAAAAAAGAACTTCTTTCGGAAAAATTAAAAATAACTTCGGAATGATGGATGGTTTTTATATGGATTAGTCATGGAAAAAATACGTTGTAATTGGTGTGAAAAAGACGATTTGTATCGCAACTACCACGATAATGAATGGGGTGTTCCGGTAACGGATGACAAAAAAATGTTTGAATTTTTATTGTTGGAAACTTTTCAAGCCGGACTTAGTTGGTACACCATTTTAGCAAAAAGAGAAAATTTTAGAATTGCCTTTAACCAATTTGATTACCATTTAATAGCCAAATATACTCCCGAAAAATTAGAGGAATTACTCCAAAATCCAGGCATTATTCGTAACCGTTTAAAAATTGCGGCAAGTGTAAGCAACGCACAAGCCTACCTTAAGGTACAAGAAGAATTTGGTACATTTTGCAATTATATCTGGGGTTTTGTGCATCATAAACCATTAGTTAACCACTGGAAAAACATGGCAGAAATTCCTGCCAAAACCGAGCTTTCAGATACCATTAGCAAAGACTTAAAAAAGCGAGGTTTTAAATTTGTTGGATCCACCGTGGTGTATGCTCACCTACAAGCAACCGGAATTGTTAATGACCACTTGGTTGGATGTTGGAAGTATCATCATGGGGTAATTTGAAAATGAGGTGATTTTAAAATTTGTATCAATTAAAACTAATGAAAAAAATATTTTATCCTAAACTTCTGTTCCCCGTAATAAAATTACTTTTCATACTGTTTTTTCTTTCTATGCTATTATTTTCTGTGAAAAATTTAATTGAGAATATTAGTTTAAAATTTGATTTTTGGATTTTAATGGGATCTTTTCTTTTATTATCTTTTATAGGGTTGGTAATTTTTCATTTAACTTATTTTTTAAGTTTTTACTTTAAATTTCTTGAAATTAATGAGACGGGGATATTCATTTTTGAATTAATTAAAATGAAAAAATCATACTTTTCATTTAACGATATTAAAGGTTACTCTAAATCTGAAGTATATTTTGGAAGAAATATGTGGAAATCAAAATCAATTGTAATTTATTTTAATAACGGAATACAATCAGAAATAGTTAGTGTATTTGTTACAAATTTGACGGAATTAGAAAAAATATTGAAAAATAAAAAAATAAAATATTTAGGATTTGAAGGTTATCAAACTGGATTGTTTTATAGAGAGTATAAATATGAAAAAAATAAAAGCTAGTTAACGTGAGATTCGATATAAATAAATTAGTTTGTGAGAAATACTTTGTGGTTCTCTGTGGCTTCTTTGTGACTTTTGTGCTACAACATAAATAGCTATAACGCAAAATGTACTATCCCGAGGCTTCGGGTACAAAGTTACATAGAGAAAACTCTATATTTAATTACATAATACCATATGCTTAATTATGTTCTTATGTAGATCTCACTTTAATTTTAACCAAACTTTCATTAAAACAATACAACACATTGATTCATTTTCACATTGCCACATTTTCAAATTATTAATGAGCTTCCAACCAATTTTGCCCAACACCCATATCAACCACTAGTGGCACATTTAACGTGTATGCATTTTCCATTTCGGTTTTAATCAAAGTCTTTATGATTTCTAATTCAGGTTGGTACACATCAAACACCAATTCGTCATGCACTTGCAATAACATTTTGCTTTGCAATGCATGCTCTTTCATTTTTTGATGAATTTGTATCATGGCAATTTTGATGATGTCGGCAGCACTTCCTTGGATTGGTGCATTTACAGCGTTTCGTTCCGCTTGACCTCTTACCACAGCATTGGCAGAGTGAATATCGGGCAAATATCTTCTTCTACCTAAAACGGTTTGTACATACCCATGCTCACGGGCAAAAGCTATTTGGCTTTGAATGTATTGCTTTAATTTTGGATACGTTTGGTAGTATTGCTCAATTAATGCGGCACTTTCGGTTCGGTTTAAGGTAGTTTGCTGACTTAATCCGAAAGCCGAAACCCCATAAATGATTCCAAAATTTACTGTTTTTGCATGGCTTCGTTGTTCTTTGGTTACTTCATGTAATGGCACTCCGAATACTTTTGAGGCAGTACTTTGGTGGATGTCTTCATGGTTTTGAAATGCCTTAATCATGTTGTCTTCTTCACTTAAACTTGCAATTATTCGCAGTTCAATTTGGGAGTAGTCGGCTGCCAACAACACATAATCTTCATTTTTAGCAACAAAAGCTTTTCGCACCATTCTTCCTCTTTCGGTTCGGATAGGAATATTCTGTAAATTCGGGTTGTTAGAACTTAATCTACCGGTTGCAGCAACGGTTTGCATGTAGTCGGTATGTACCCTTCCGGTGATTTTATTTACTTGGTTTGGCAACGCATCTACATAAGTATTTTGCAATTTTACCAACTGTCTCCAATCCAAAATTTGTTGCACAAACGGGTGGTTTTTTGCCAACTCGGTTAAAATATCTTCTCCGGTAGCATATTGCCCGGTTTTGGTTTTTTTAATTTTATTCCCTCCTATTTGCAAGTGGTCAAACAAAATTTCTCCCAATTGTTTTGGTGATGCCAAATTAAAGGCTTTACCAGCTTGTTCGTAAATTCCCTTTTCCAACTGTTGGATGTCGTTGCTTAAATCGGCCGATAAGCTTTGTAAAAAAGCGATGTCTAATTTTATTCCTTCACTTTCCATGGCTGCCAATACTTGCATTAGTGGCATTTCAATTTCTTGAAACAACACTTCGGTATTGGTTTGCTTTAACACCGGAGCAAAATGTTGCTTTAACTGTAAAGTGATGTCTGCATCTTCTACCGCATATTCTTTTACTTCTTCTAAAGCAACCTCTCGCATATTGCCTTGATTTTTCCCTTTTTTTCCAATTAATTCGGTGATGGAAATAGGTTGGTATTTCAAATAGGTTTCTGCCAACACATCCATGTTGTGTCGCATATCCGGATTGATTAGATAATGTGCAATCATGGTATCGAACATGGGTGCTTGCACCGTGGTACCATATTGCTGTAACACTTTGGTATCGTATTTTAAATTTTGTCCGATTTTTAGGATGGAAGTTGAGTTAAAAAACGGTTTTAATTTTTCTAAAATGGAGATGGTTGTCTCCCTATCTTCCGGACAAGGCACATAAAATCCTTTGCCTTTTTCGTAAGAAAATGCCAATCCAACCAAATTAGCCTCGTGGGTTTCTAACGAGGTGGTTTCGGTATCAAAACACACTTCGGTTTGTTGTAAAAGTTGTTGTACCAATAAATCTAATGCCAAGTTGCCTTGTACCACTTGGTAATGGTGTGGTGTATTGGCTAAAGTTTGATAATTGGAAGTAACTACCGTTGACTCTTCGGAAGCACTGCCAAACATATCTAATTGATCAGAAGCTGTAGATTTTGGTGTGGTAGTAGTGTTGGTAGTTGTGTTTGCATTGGCATTTCCGTTGCCAAAAAGTTTGTCGAATTGGGTTCGCATTTGCCGGAACTCTAATTCATCAAACAAAGCGTGGGTTTTATCAAAGTCGGGTACTGAAAGTTCGTAGTCTTTGGCATCAAAAGTTACCGGACAATCTAGTAAAATCGTAGCAAGTTTTTTAGAAAGTAGTCCTTGTTCTTTATTGGCTTCTATTTTGTCTTTAATTGCTCCTTTAAGTTGGTGGGTATTTTCCAAGAGGTTTTCCATGGAACCAAATTCTGCCAATAATTTTTTGGCTGTTTTTTCACCAACTCCTGGCAAGCCGGGTATGTTATCTACAGCATCTCCCATCATGCCTAAAAAGTCGATGACTTGTTCAGGGCGTTCGATTTCAAATTTTTGTTTGACTTCTTCAATTCCCCAAATTTCAATATCGTTACCCATTCGAGCCGGACGATATACAAAGATATTTTCGGAGACCAATTGTGCGAAATCTTTATCAGGTGTTACCATATACACTTGGTAACCTTCTTTTTCGGCTTGTTTGGCCAACGTTCCTATCAAATCATCCGCTTCAAAACCTTCTTTTTCAATGATGGGGATATGCATACTTTGCAATAATTGATGGATATAAGGCACTGCAATTTTTATGGCTTCTGGAGTTTCGTCTCTGTTTGCCTTGTATGCTTCGAACATTTCCAATCGAAAAGTGCTACCTCCTTTATCAAATGCCACTGCTAAATGATCTGGTTTTTCACGTCTGATGACTTCTAAAAGGGAATTCATAAATCCCATGATGGCAGAAGTATTGAGTCCTTTTGAGTTGATTCGTGGATTTTTGATAAACGCATAATATCCTCTGAAGATTAGGGCATAAGCATCTAAAAGAAATAATTTTTTGGGCTGTGACATGAATTGGTGTTTTTAATGTAAAATTCAAAAATACAAAGTATCTGAGGAAACCTTGGTGGGCTTGGCAACTATTTTTTGATTTTGCGATTTTTATTTTCGGTGACTTCGCCCCGATTGGAGTGGCAGCTTTGTGTAGCAAAAAAGGTGCATTGGTGGAAATGCCAAAGCGACCAAAGGAAGCTATTGGCATGCCCTATCCAATGCCGTTTTTTGCAAACAAACTATAACGGAAAGCGGGAATAGCGACCTTATAATACCAAAAAGAAATGTTTGAAAAAGTCGTGAAAATTTTGTTTATTCGTACATACAATTGCATTACGGATGGGTAAAAATTTACGTTGGGTTTTTGGCTTGATTTCGCTGTTTTACTTGGCTGTTGGTTTTGCCCAACAATCTTTTATTCGTCAGTTATCGTACCGTGACGGTTTGCCAACGCAGGTAATTTACAGTTTGCTTTCGGACCGTTTTGGAATGTTGTATTTGGGCACCGATCGAGGTTTGATTTCGTTTGATGGGGTTCGGTTTGTAGAGCATGAATTTGAAAGAAGCTTGGGAATTGCTGTAAATAGGATCCAGCAAGACCATAAGGGAACTATTTGGTGTAAAAACTTTGCTAACGAAATTTTTTATTTGAAGAAAGAAAAATTGGTGCAAGACACTGCTATTCAGCATTTACTAAAAAAAGACGAGAGCAATTTGATTGATTTTTTGGTGCACCAAGAAGAAATGTGGATACTAACGGAAAATAGTGTTTACTACAGAAAAGGTAAAGGTAGTTTTAAGCTTTTGACTCGTTTGAAAGAAAATTTATTCGGTACTTTTTTTACTTCCATTACGTTTCATTCGCAAAAAAATCAAGTGTATGTTTTTACAGATCAAAAACTTTTGGTGTATAATAGTGATGTTTTGGTTAATAAATCGAATACTATTTTAGGACAAAAAGAATCTGTTTTTTTTCAAAATAAATTGTATTACCACACCAAGGGAAAGGAAAATGTTTTGTACGATCAAAACAACCAAGAGGTACCAAGAGAAAACCAACTGAAAAATATTTACTATAACAAACTAAGCATTGCAGATGCTCAACTTTGGGTTTGTAGCTCGGATGGCCTTTTACTTTATAACCCGCTTAAAAATAAATTGGAGAAAAGTTATTTAGCTGGAAAAGTTACCACCGATTTGGTGCAAGACAAAGAGGGCAACTATTGGATAAGCACCTTAAACGAAGGATTGTTTATGATTCCGGAAAAAAATATTTTTAATTTTCACATTCCAGGTTTGCCTGAAAATATTGTTTATACCAGTATTGCTAAGCATCAAAACCGAACCTATGTAGGCACATCTGATGGAAAACTTTTTCAGTTAAATGAAAAAAATGAGATAGTGCACTCCATACAATTTCAGGTTACATCAGAAGTAGAATTTATTAAAATACAAAACCAGCAATTGTTTTGTTCGTATGGAATTTTACCTTTAGATATTAAAAACGGAAAAGACTTTAAGTATCTAGGAAAGAGTATCGATTCTATTGCACCTGGCATTCAATTGGTTTGTAGTTTTAACTACGGTGGATTGTTGGTAGATACTTTAAAAATAAAAAAAGAGCACCTCAACTATTTGAAAAATAATTTTGAAGTTTCTGCCTACCATAATCATATCCTATCGTTTTGGTATCGCAACAAAAGAGGAAGAAGTGTTTATCACGACCATATAACGCAACAGTCGTACATTGGTTTTAGCGATGGTTTGTACGTATTTGATTTGAAGGGTAAAGGCAAAGAAATTCAATTTCAAAACCAACCCATTGTTGCCTCAAAAATGGTTGGGAATGAAAAAGGAGAACTTTGGATAGGCACTTCGCAAAATGGTTTGTTTTATTGGAAAAACGGAAAAATTATTCGGCATTACACTACCAAAAATGGGATGTCGGGCACGCAATGCAAAAAATTAATTTTGGATAAAGAAGGTTTATGGATTTTAACCAATAATGGGCTTAACTTTTTAAGTTTTGCCGATTACCAAATAAAAAACCGGAACCAAAACCTTAGCTTTTCCGGAATTAATATTACCGATGTTGCATTGAACAATAACCAATTGTGGTTTACTACCAACCAAGGAGTTTTTTATTTTCCGGTAGAGGTATTGCAAAAAAACATCCAACCGTTGTTTAAATTCCAAAAAATAATGGTGAATAACCAAGAAGTTTTTGAAAACCAATTAACCCTTGATTACCATCAAAACAACCTTGCATTTTACTTACAAGGCATACATTTTAAAAGCTTGGGTGACTTTAATTACGAATATCGATTACTGCCATTAGATAGCAATTGGCAAAAACAAAAAGCAATTAACAACCAAGTAAAGTACTTATCGTTGCAACCCGGGAATTATACTTTTGAAAGTAGAATTGACTTAAAGGAAGGCAACTCCAAAACCTTACAATACCAATTTACTATCGAAAAGCCCTTTTGGAAAAAACTATGGTTTATCCTACTGATGATTTTGCTTTTAGGTGGATTGCTCTATGCTACCTTTCAGTATGCAACGTATCGAATTAAAAAAATTCAATTGGTAAAAGAGCAATTAGCTTTATCACAACTAACTGCATTAAGGTCCCAAATGAATCCGCACTTTCTGTTTAATATTTTAAATGCCGTGCAGGGTTACATTTACTCCAACCAAAAAACCAAAGCAAGTGAGTATTTAGGAACTTTTTCGGATTTAATTCGGAAGACCTTAGCAATATCAGACCAAAGAGAAATAACCGTTGCACAGGAAATAGAAGCTATTCAGTTGTACGTTAGTTTAGAAAAAACCAGATTTGAAGAAGATGATTTTGAGGAAACCATCACTATAGCATCAGGTTTGGACTTAGACCGTTTTTACATTCCATCGTTAATTGTACAACCATTTGTAGAAAATGCCATCAAACACGGATTAATGCACAAAAAAGGAAAAAAAATACTGCAATTAACCGTGGACCAAGAAGGAGAATATTTAATCTTTACCATTAAAGACAATGGTATAGGAAGAGAAAAAGCACAAAGAATTAACCAAGCCATTAAAAGGCACCAATCTTTTGCAACCAAAGCCACACAAAACAGAATTGAAATAATGAATAAATTGTTAGACAAACCTATTTTGTTTGAAATTAAAGATATCATTGCTTCAGAAAAAGAATCATGTGGTACTATAGTGACTCTTAAAATTCCTATCATCCAAAAAAAATAATCACCTAATGAAAATAAAAGCCATCATAGTAGACGACGAAAACCATGCTCGATTAGCCCTACACGGAATTTTAACGGAAAACTTCCCAGAAGTTGAAGTAATTGACCAATGCAAAGATGTGCCAGAGGCCGTTAAAGCCATTCACAAACTCCAGCCCGATGTGGTTTTTTTAGATATTTCCATGCCCGGATATTCGGGCTTAGAAATTGTTGATTTTTTAGATACCGCTACCATGCAATGCAAAATTATTTTTGTAACAGCACATGCAGAGTTTGCCATTCATGCTTTTGAAATGAATGCCATTGATTATTTACTGAAACCCATCAGAGTGGCAGCAGTAGAAAGAGCTTTGCAAAAAATTAAAGCGAATACAATTGCTATTGAAAACTTAAAGCAACATTTATCTACTACTAGCTCTCAAAAAATCGCATTACAAACAGGAGATGGTGTTTTGTTTTTGGAACTATCTCAAATTATTTACCTCAAAGCCGATGGGTCTTATACCCATTTTTACACCATAGATGGTAAAAAAATAACCATCTCTAAAAAATTAGCTGAGTTTGAAAAGTTAGAGCAAATGGGAAATTTTATGCGAATTCACCGCAGCCATTTGATTAACTTAGACCAAATGGAACGATATCTGAAACAAGATGGTGGTACCGTTGTGATGAAAAATGGGGCCATGCTTTCTATATCAAACGAAAAAAAACAAGCCCTGATGGACTTGTTTTTGGGGAATAAACTATAGTTTTAGAGATAATCTGATTAAAAATTCACACTTTTTGAAAGGAAAAAATGTTGTGTTTAACACTTTTTCGTAGGAAAAAATGCAAGTCGTAACACTTTTTAAAAGGAAATTATTATTTTTGTAAAAAAATAATGTATCGAAACCTAATAAAAGATTTAATTTTTTGGAAAGAAAAGCCCAATAGAAAACCATTGATTATTCAAGGAGCTAGACAAGTTGGGAAAACTTGGCTAATGAAAAGCTTTGGAGAAACTCATTTCAAGGAAGTTGTTTATATCAATTTTGAAAGTAGTGTTCGTTTGCAAAATATTTTTAAAGATGACTTTTCTATTGAAAGAATTATTTCAATTTTTGAGATAGAATCAGGTAAAAAAATTATTTCTGAAAGCACTCTAATTATATTAGATGAAATTCAAGAAGCGTACAAAGGGCTAACTGCTTTAAAGTATTTTCAAGAAAACGCACCCAAATATTTTGTGATAGCTGCAGGTTCATTAATTGGAGTTTCAATTCAAAAAGATAAAAGTTTTCCTGTTGGAAAGGTTGATTTTTTGACCTTATATCCAATGTCTTTTGAAGAATTTTTGATAAACCATCAAGAGGAAGGATTGGTTAATGCAATTAAAAAAAACGAATGGAGTATTATTGAACCATTCCATGAAAAACTAACCAATTATCTTCGTCTATTTTACTTTGTAGGTGGAATGCCAGAAGCTCAAAAATCATATTTAGACAATAAAAGCCTAACTGAAGTTAGAAACATACAACAAAAAATATTATTGGGTTATGAAAATGATTTTGCTAAGTATGCACCCATCACAATCCTACAAAAAATTAGAATGGTTTGGCAAACTATTTTAGGACAATTAGCAAAAGAGAACAAGAAATTTATTTATGGGCAAATTAAACAAGGTGCTAGGGCAAAAGATTTTGAAGAAGCCATCAATTGGTTAGTTAATGCTGGTTTAATTTTAAAATCTTATCTAGTTACCAAGCCAACCATTCCTTTAAAAGCTTATGTGAATTTTGATATATTCAAATTATATTTAATAGATATTGGTTTGCTAAATGCTATGGCAAATATTTCAGAAAAAATTCTTTTAAACAAAAGTCAAATTTTAACGGAATTTAAAGGAGCTTTAACAGAACAGTTTGTAGCTCAAGAATTTAATCAAAATTTTGAATTACATTATTGGTCATCGGAAAAAGCAACAGCTGAATTGGATTTTATCATTCAAAAAAATGCAGATATTATACCTATTGAAGTAAAAGCAGAAGAAAACCTTAAAGCCAAAAGCTTAAAAGTTTTTGAAGATAGATACCAAACAAATCAAGCATTACGATTATCGATGAGTTTTTACAGAAAAGAAACTTGGCTCACAAATTTTCCGTTATATACTATTTTTTCTATATAAAAAAACAAGCCCTGATGGACTTGTTTTTGGGGAATAAACTATAAACTAAAAACTACATAACAGAAGATAACTTCACAGTTTGACCGCAATGAGTATCTTGAATTTTAAAAATAACACCTAATTTTTTTCCATTTTCTGCCCAGCAAACTTCTTTACCTACATTGCATGAAATACTTGTTTTTCCACCTTTGTTTAAACTCACAATACCACTACCGGTATGAATAGTTACTTTGTCTTTGGTATCGTTTATTAGAGTTAAACTACCTCCCAAAAGCTCTGTAGCCGTTATTGAGGTTGCCTTTGTGTGATGCTCAAATCCAAAAGAATTCAGTAGAAACCACAAACTTAAAAATGCAATTATTTGTTTCATATGTAAATATTTATTGATTTTTTAAGGTCTCCCGATAGCTATCGGGAGGTATCGCTTTATTTTCATTGGTGTTTGCAAGCAAACGAGTCTGTTTATGGCGATTTCATATGTTATTTTTTTATTTAAATGTACTATAGGTATGTTTTAAAAAACTAAAAAATACACGAAATACCTGTTTGCGTTTGTAAAATAGTATTATGGCTAAGTAAATTACTTAGCCAACTTGCTTTTAAATGCAGCTGCTTTTTCGCAAGGTAAATAACCACCTGGCATTCCAATGTAAGAAACTGGTCCGGTTACCTTTCCTTCTGGATTATACTTTCCGTTTTCAAAAATTTCTACATAGTACATCAAATCCGCTTTGCATTGCCCTTGTGGATTTTTTCTAACAATGACAACATGTAATTCTCTGTGAGATTCAACCAATTGACCATTTGGTAAATATTTCTTTTTATTTACCCACTCATTGCCATGTACATACATATAATCAGTTGTCCATCCTTTGTTGATTGGATCGTATTTCTCTTTGTAGGTTTTTAATGCTCTATCTTGGATAAATTTTGAATTCAATTTCCCCATAGATGGCATTTCGTTGTTGGCATTTCTTTTTCCTTCAACCTCAGAATAAATACTACTGATGCTTTCGCTTAGTTCGGTCATGGCAGCTTTCACTTTTTCAACTACTTGATCAGAATAAACCCATTTTTTTAAATCTTCTTTGTTTTTTACATAAAAAGTTCCATATTCTACATAATATTTCCAACCAAAATCATCTTTTTTGAAGCTTGGTTCTTTACCCGTAATTACACCTTTATAATTTGAAGGACTCATAAAAATAACTCCCGGCTCTATTTCTAACAAATCTCCATACATACCACTATAACCTCCAAAATATAATTTTTTGATTCTTAATAAACTTTCAGCAAAGGCATAATCTTCATTGTGTATTGTACTTCTCCAAATGGTAGTATTGGTTTCAGGAATTTCGTATTTAAATGAAATACATCCTGGCATGTTTTCAGCTCCTTTAGCTTTGCTTTTGTCTTTACATAAAATAAATTCAAATTTATTCTTGCTAATACCTCTATCTGTTTGTGCATAATAAATGCCATTCAAGCCAAATTCATCCTCTGAAAATTCATTGTTTATTTCAGATTCTCCTATCATTTTTGAGGATCCTTTACCGGGAATTGAAGAACTAGAAGTAGATGTTGTGTTTCCTGTAGCAGCTTCTTTTAATTTTTTTAATAATTGGGCATTTGCCTGGGGTGCTACTGCTAAAAGTAACACCAATACAATAGTAGTTGCAAGATTTTTTTTCATGTTATTTGTTTTTAAATTGGTTATTCTTTTAATAAATATCCCACCATTTTTAAACCACGTGGAGTTTCGGAAAAATAAAAATGTTGGTTCTCCACAGAACCGTCCTCTAAGTTTTGTTGGTATTGAAATACTTTTACTGGCTTGCCAAAAAAGTCAATTTCTATCATGTTTTGGTAGGTGGTGTTTTTCCATGCATTTTTGGCATCGTCATTCACCAACATGGGTATATAATCGGAAGCGTTCATTCCTTCAATTTGAATAATGGTATCCCAAACTATTGGTTTATTTTCAAGAACAGAATTCTTAAACTGCTCCCATTCTTGTTGGTAATTAGGTGTATTTGCAGTAACATAAGTCACCTCTCTTTTACAAGAAATAGCAAAAAAGAAAATGACAAGAAAGATGCCTTTATTCATAAGGATGAAGGATTATAAAATTCCCCTCTCAAACGTGGAGAGGGAAATTTTAAGAAAAACTACTACTACTATTTAACTAACTTTTGTATAAAAGTTTCTCCTTTTTTGGTTTGCAACTGAACCACATAAATTCCTTTGGCCAAATGACCTAAATTATTTATGGTATGTTGATTTCCATTTATCTTTTGAGTTAAATATACTTTTCCTGTTACATCTAACAAGGTTAATATACCTTCGATAGATTGATGAAATTGCAATTGCAATTGATCATTAAACGGATTAGGATAAACTTTTACATTGTACTCAGTTGTAAAATCATCAGATCCCAATGCATCACAAGCATTAGAGACTGCTGTAACTGACTCACAACCTGTAGCATTATTTGAAATAGAAACGTTTGTGGTGTTAAGAGTAATTCGATTACAAACCCATTCAACTTCACAAGTGGCTAAATTTGAATTACCTGTAATAGTTAAACCAGATAATGTACTTGCTGCCAATCCGTTTAATGCTGATATATCAGTTAAGTTGGCATTAGAGTTAAGAAAAATAGATTTATTGTTTAAACTCGTAACATTTTGTAAGCCAGTCAAATTAGTCAATTGTTGATTTCCGGTTATTACAATTGAATTTGATACTGCATTATTGCCCATACTAGTTACTCCTGACAAAGTTGCAATAGAAGTTAAAGCAGGCATGGTAGAAATACTCATGCTTTGTAATTGTGTTAAATTCCAATTTGGCAAAGTTGTTACAAGCGGAAGATTTAACAAAATTAGCGACCCTATTCCTGAGATATTTGCTAATCCATTAAGATTTTGTAATTGAGGCATAATTCTTATCTGTACCGTTGGAAAACTGCCTTGCAAGCAAGTTAGCTGGTTGATGTTTTCAACCAAGTTTAGATTTTCAATTTGCACGTCAATGGTATTGGTTACACTTGAAAAATTAATACCATTTAAGGATTGCAATAATTGGTTATTAAATATTCTGAAAGGATAGGTGGCATTTCCATTCATGGCATTGGTGCAATTACCCAATGCTGCAATGGAGGTTAATAATGGATTATTATCTATAGACAAACCAAAATTAATAGCCTGTAAACTAGATAACTGAGATAAGTTAGTTAATGCAGTATTTCTTACCAATAAATACCCTACGCTTTGCACATTTGAAAAACCTGAAATATTAGCAAGTGGCAATGGATTGGCAACTGCACCAATGATATTTAAGTTAAGTCCAACCGTAGTTAATGCATTAAAACCTGAAACTTGAGTCAACGATAGGTTGTTATTAATTTGAATGGTATTTGGGGTACTTACCAGTGCATTAAAACCTGAAATATTGGTCATAGTCGGATTATTCTGAACATTAAGTAAACCCGTAATATTGGTTAAATTATTAAAAATGTTTGCAACAGTAATGTTAGTTCCACTAATGCTTAATCCCCCGTTGATAGTTGTTATATTATTTAAACCACTAAGATTGTTAACAGTTCCTCCAGATATGGTTAAATTACCATCAATTTGAGTACAATTCGGATATTGAGCTACAAAAGCATCTACTTCAGCTTGAGTAGTTAACGTAACATTACCTGAAGGACATGGGTTACATGCAGTTTCAACAACAGTACGAGTTTCACATCCAGTTGCATTATTAATAATATTAGCTGTAACTGATGGGTTACTAATGTAATTACAAAGCCAAGGAACATTGCACACAGATAAATTAGGATGATTTGATATTCCCAAACTTCCTATTGTTCCAGAAACAATAGAATTTATTGCAGAGATATCAGTTAATGCAGCGTTGTTTTGAATGGAAATACTTCTGTTACCAAAACTTGTTACGTTTTGAAGTCCTGACAAACTAATCAAGTTTTGATTATTCATGATGTAAATAAATTCAGAAGAATTGTTGTTAAATGTTGTTAAACCACTCAACCCATTAAGATTAGTTAATCCATTACTAGCGGAAATCCACATACTTTCACCTATGGTAGTAATATTATGTAAGCCTTGTAATGAAGTTAATTGTGGATTATTATTTATGTACAAATAACCATTAGGTAATTGAGTTATTCCTGCCAAACCATTTAAGTTTTGAAGCACAAAATTGAGACCTATGTAAATACTTTGTCCAATATTTGTAAGCCCTGACAAACCATCTAAGTTTAACAATGCTTGGTTAAATTCTAATCTTAATATTGTTCCAATAGAGGTAATGTTATTTAAACCAGATAGATTAGTTAAGTTTTGATTATATCTAATTGCTAATTCACCACTTACTTGCGTCAAGCTTGACAATCCAGATAGGTTTGTAATATTTGAACTTCCTCCCGAGATTGGGCCAATGTTTAAGTTTCCATTTATTTGAGTACAATTCGGATATTGTGCTACAAAGGCATCAACTTCTGCTTGACTAATTAATGTTACATCACCCGAAGGACATAAACTAGGACATGCGGCTTGAACAACAGCAATTGATTCACAACCTGTAGCATTTCCAGAAATTGTAACCCAACTAGAGTCTACAGCTAATTTATTACAAACCGTATTGATAGCACAGCTACTTAAATTTGTATTATTTGAAATTACTATATACTCAACCACTGCATTATTAATGTTGCCAAGGGCACTAATATCCGTTAAGTTATTACAGTTACTAATTGTAAAACCTGTTTTTGTATTTGGAAGGTTATTCTTAGTAAGAGAAGTTAAATTTTGTAATCCGTTTAAACTTGTTAAACTATTATTTTGATTGATAAAAATATTCCCCAACGAACCAGATGAATTATTGTTTAATGTGGTTAAGCCAGTTAAACCAGTTAGATCTACTAATAATGAATTATTAGAAATACTAATGTTTCCGTTAATTGAAGTAATATTTTGAAGTCCATTTAAAGATGCTAATAAACCACAATTTGTAATTTGTAAACCACTTGAAGTTATAGTTGTAACATTGGATAGTCCAGAAATATCAGACATAGTGGTATAACTTATATTTAGTCCACCAATGGTAGTTAATCCTGATAAAAAATTTACATTATTGATGATTGCTCCTTGGGTATTGGATGTAAGATTTAAGTTACCTCCAACAGAAGTTATATTTTGTAAACCAGAAACATTCGTAGTAATCAATAAAGCTCCAATATTTAAATCTCCTACTACAGAGGTTATTCCGCTTAAACCACTTAGGTTACTGATGTTAATACTACTAATAGTTAAACTTCCATTTATTTGGGTACAATTTGGGTATTGGGCCACAAAAGCATCTACTTCTGCTTGGGTTAACAAAGTAACATTACCCGTTGGACAAGTTGGAGTATTACAAATATTTTGAACCACTGTTTTTGAACTACAGTTGGTACTATTTCCAGAAATAAAAGCATTATTAAAATTGGAATTCAATAAACCACAAACCGAAGAAATAGCACAATTACTTAAATTAGAATTGTCTAAAATTTCAAGATAAGCTAAATTATTAATATTTGCTAAAGCCTGAATATTGGTAAGATTTAGGTTGTTATTTAACCTTATTCCTCCATTATTGGTAAATGTGGTTAAGTTTTGTAAACCATTTAAAGTGGTTAGGTTGTTATTTTGAATTAACTGAAGCGTATTACTAATGTTGTGGGTTAGAGTGGTTAAACCAGTTAGACTTGTAATGCTTTGTAAGTTTGCATTTTCAGAAATATTTAATGATCTAGCTTGTGTGATATTTTGCAATCCATCTAGATTAGTTAAATTATTGTTTTGATAAAAAATAACATCTCCGCTTAAACTTCCAGAAATATTGCTTAAACCACTTATACTTGTTAATGCATTGGATTGATTAATAGAAATGCCAGAAACAGTAGATAAATTTGAAATACCGTTTAGGTTTGTTAATCCAGTATTTATAATAACCAATGCTCCATTTATAGAAGTCAAGTTACTCAACCCATTTAAATTTGTTAAATTAGGTGTTCCGCTAATCATCAAATTTCCATTGATGGTGGTTAAGCTTGATAGAGATGCTAAGTTGTTGACTCCACTTCCGGAGATTGTTAAGTTTCCATTTATTGTTGTACAACCAGCAAGTAAATCTACCAAAGCTTGAGAATTTGCAGTATAATTTCCAGTAGGACATGAATTAGTAGTCGGAACTTCTTTATTGCTAAGTGAAATTATTTCATGTGGTAATAATGCTCTATGAAAAACATACATTTCATCTATTCTTCCTGCAAATGCTTTTGTTAATGAATTATTGCCATTTGCATCGGTTCCTCCACCAATCACAAACTTGGTATTATAAGTAAAAATACTATTGTTTGTTGTACTAACTACAGATGCTGCATTACCATTTACATACATTCGCAATTGTTTTACACTTGCATCAAAAACCAATGCAATATGATTCCAAACTCCTGTAGTATGCGAAATATTTGCTGCACTTGTAGTATTAAACCCTCCGTTTTGTGTACTGATTCCCCATGCCAAGCCTCCTCTAGCAAACATGGATCCACCAAATTCAAAATGGGTTCTTAAGGAACTTGTTGATTGTGCTTGGTTATTATATGCCCAATAACTTACCGATAAGCTTTGATTTGAATTGGTATTTATTAGATTATAAATTTGGGAGTTTTCAAAAGTGATGGTTGTATTGAATTCATAACAGCCTGAATTATTAATAGAACCGCCTGTTACACCACCTGAAGATAGATATGCAGGATTTGTGCCTGTTCCAAATAAGGATAAATCATACGCATTCCCTCCTGACATACCATTTGACAAGGTATTATTAAAAGAATAATAGGCAACCAAATTAGCATTAGAAACTTGTGCAAAACAAGTTTGAAAAACTAAAGCTAAAAGAAAAAATAATTTTGTTTTCATATGTGTATGTAAAATGTGATTTCAAAAACAAAATTGAATCATTTAGTTTGTTGATTTTTTAACATTTCATTAAACACCTCTTTTACTTCATGAATTGCTTCGATTTCTTTTTAAAGTCCCTCGTTCATTTTCTTTCGTTAATTTTATGAAAACAATTTCCTGTCTTTTGCTTTTTGGCTTTACTTTGCCACAAAAAAAGTGGTATTCAGACTTTTATTTTTCTTGGGTTTTGTGTTTTTAGTAGAGCTGTATAGCTTTCAAACCATCAAAACCTTATCAAAACTCAAATGGGTGCATTACTCCTACATCACCATAAGCATTGTTTTGTTAGCTTTCTTGGTATATTCTTTTAGCAAATTTGACCGAAGCATCGGACAAACCGACCAAACCATGTTTACCATGGGAGTATTTTTGTTGTTTTATGTCCCTAAAATGATTTTAGGTGTTTTGATGTTTTCTGAAGATATATTTCGATTGTTAGAAGGCGTCTTAAGGTATGGCATGAAATGGCAAACCAACTCCACTTCTTTTTTACCTAACCGGAGAATGGTAGTTAGCCAAATTGCTTTGTTTTTGGCTTTGATCCCGTTTGTTTCTTTATTATACGGAATGGCAAAAGGGAAATACAATTTTAAAGTATACCACGAAACTTTGTATTACAAAGATTTACCTGCTTCTTTTGATGGGACTAAAATTGTGCATATATCCGATATTCACTCCGGAAGTTTTGACAACCCTGAAAAAATTGAAAAAGCTATTGATTTGATCAACCAACAAAATGCAGATTTAATTTTATTTACCGGAGACATAGTAAATTCTTTGGCCAAAGAAATGGAACCATGGATTGGAACTTTTCAGAAAATAAAAGAACCTACTTTTGGAAAATTTTCTGTACTTGGAAATCACGATTACGGAGAATATTTAGATTGGAAAGGAAACCAACAAGCTAAAGAAGAAAATTTTGAAAATATCCAAAAATTACATCAACAGATTGGTTTTCAACTTTTGAATAATGCTTCTGCTTCTATTACAAAAGACTACGAATCGATTCAAATTATTGGAGTAGAAAATTGGGGACACAATTTTAAAAAAGCTGGAGATTTAAAACTTGCTTCTACCAAAGTAAATCAAACTGATTTTAAAATTTTACTAAGTCACGACCCCAGTCATTGGGAATACGAAGTTAAAAACCATCCCAACCATTACCACTTAACCCTTTCCGGACACACACATGGCATGCAATTTGGGATTGAAATTACAGGTATTTTACAATGGAGTCCGGTACAGTATGTGTACAAGCAATGGGCAGGATTGTACGAGTTTCAAGAAAAATACTTATACGTAAACAGAGGTTTTGGATTTCATGCCTATCCTGGAAGGGTTGGAATTTGGCCTGAAATCACTGTTATCGAACTAAAAAAAGGAGAAAAAAAGTAATTTTTATAAAAAAATTCTACATTTGTATTTACTATTAATCCAAAGTAATAGTATACATTTACCTAAAATTTGTCTGATTTATGTCAAAATTTGGAGATTTAATTAACTCACACGTCCCAGTGTTGATTGACTTTTATACCGAATGGAACGAGCAATCGATATCCATGCATCCTATTATTAAAGATGTTGCAGCAGCATTGGGAGACAAAGCCAAAGTAATCAAAATTGATATCGACAAAAATCAGGAATTGGCAGAAGCCTTAAGAGTCAAAGGTTTACCAACTTTAATGATTTATAAAGATGGCCAAATGGTTTGGAGACAATCTGGAGAACTAGATGCCAACACCCTAATCAGTTTGGTGAAGGAGCAATTGTAAAAATCCTTTTTATTTTATTGGCAAGGCATGAAATTGGAATCCTTTTTCTTGAAAATGTTGTAATACTTTAGGTAGCAAATAATACAACTTTCCTTTGCATTTTATGCTGTCGTGAAAAACGATTATACTTCCGTTTTGGGTGTATTTGTATATTTTTTGTAGTGTTTTTTCGACAGAAAATTCTGAATTAAAATCATAAGTCAGAATATCCCACATCACAATTTGATACCCTTGCTTTATTAATGCATTGGTTTGTTTTGGTGTAATTTTACCGTAAGGAGGTCTGAAATACTTTGTCTTGTTTTCTTGAAAAGTTTGGATGGTATCTTGTGTTTTCAACACTTCATTCACATAGTCATTTGTAATTGTTTTCCAACCATTTACATGCTCATAGGTGTGATTTGCCAATAAATGCCCTTCTTCTAACAATTGTACCACCAATTCAGGATAGGCTTGAATACGACTTCCAATACAAAAAAAAGTTGCTTTTGCTTGGTAAAGGCTTAATTGATTTAAGACCCAAGAAGTTACTTCTGGAGTTGGTCCATCATCAAAAGTTAAATAAATAATTTTGGAATTGGTAGAAACATTCCAAAGATATTTTCGAAATAACCACGGAAATATCTTTGGAATAGATACTAATTTCATTTTACTCTAAGTCAACCGTTAAACCATATCTTTTCAATCGCACTCTTTGGTCTAATTTTCGGAAGTGAGATTGAAATTTTTGATATATCTTTTCAAAATGAGGTAAATCGTTTTGGTCTTTAGCAATTTGTAATAAACTTTGGTAACGATTTACTTTGGTAGCAATTTCCAAATCGTACAATTTTTGCTCATCTACTGGCATCGAAGAAAAATACACCATTTCTTGGTCGTATTTTTTTAGTAATTGCTCCAATAGTTTACGTGCTTTATCTTTCTTTTCAATTTTATAATATCCAATGATGTATGGCTCTAGAGAAGTGTAAAAACCATAGTAATCCACAGGCATTTTTTGAATTATTAAATCCATGATTTCTTCTGCATCTTGGTTTCTTCCTTCATTGATCAATTGCTCCATCAATCTGGCTACATTGGTTCGGTAGGTAATGGCATTCCTTCTGGTTTCTGGGTCGTGGTAAATATTTGGACTTTCTCCATTACCCCAATCCCATGATTTGATAATTTTTATCATTTTATCTGAATCTATCAATCCCATATCTAAAGGAGAAGAACCTTTGGTTTTAGGGGTTTTTACCGGAACTAATTTGTAAACCAAACCATCTAGTTGTAAATAATCTTTCAACCACAAGTAATCATCATCTCCAAAACTTCCACCGGTAAAGCAAATTGGTCTTTTCCAATTATTGTTGGCCAAAATATCCAACATAATCATTCGGTTTTTGATCAAGTTGCTACCTTTAATATCAATATCCATAAATGGTACAATAGAATCGTACATTTTTTCGGATACTACTTTGTTTTGAATTACCGCACCTTTGTCTACAGTATATCTTAATTTATTGGTTGGGAAAAAGTTGACAAAAATGCCACTTTGCATTTCCTCTTGGGTATTTGGATCGTCACTTTTAACAAACTCCAAAAAGTTTTTTAGCTCCCATCTGTTTTCTGTAAGAGGCTTAAACACATTTACATCTCGCTTATCCCCAACATAATGTTTTCTTTCAAAAGAAATTGGCAAGGGCTCTGATTCGTATGCCTTTGCTTTCATTTGGTCAATGTACCAATCGGTCATCAACAAACTGGTATTTACAATTCTAACATCGGTTCGGTAATTTTCAATTTCTTGAGCATACCATAACGGGAAGGTATCATTATCTCCAATGGTAAACAAAATAGCATTGGGCTCACACGAATCTAAATAAGCTTTGGCATTTGCTAAGGCAGTATATCTGCCAGATCTGTTGTGATCGTCCCAGTTTTGAGATGCCAATAAAATAGGGCTTGCCAACAAGCTCAATCCCAACACTATCGGCAATGCTATTTTTGGTTGTAACCATTTTTGAATCATCTCCCACAAAGCATAAATACCAAAACCGATCCACATGGCAAACACATAAAAAGACCCAACCAAAGCATAATCACGTTCACGTGGTTCAAAAGGTCGTTCATTTAAATAAACTTTTAATGCCAAGCCGGTAAACAAAAACAAGACGGTTAACACATAAAAACTCTTCCATTCTTTTTTGGAATGGTACCAAATACCAACCAATGCCAAAATAAAAGGCAAAAAGAAATAAGTGTTTCTTCCTTTGTTATTTTTATAATCATCTGGCAAGTCGGTTTGAGAGATCACAAACAACTCATCAATAAACTTGATACCACTTAACCAATTACCATTTTGATCTGCTTTACCTTGTTCATCATTTTGTTTACCTACAAAATTCCATAACAAATATCTCCAGTACATATATACAAATTGGTACTGCACCATATAGGAAATATTTTGAAAAAAGCTTGGCTTTTCTACTTGCAAATAATTGCCATATTTTCTTAAAAAGTCAACCAAATCTTCATTGTCATACCTACCTCTTTGGTAACCTTGTTTGAATTCTATAATAGCTTTTTCAGTTTCTTGTTCAATTTGCGAAACCATGCCATAATACTCTTCTTCACTTAATTCATTTACATCTATGCCATATCTTGACAATTCTCGAGCATAATTATAATTCGGATTTAATTTAAAATCTACTCCACCTACATAATTCATATAATTAACCGCATGATCTGTACTCCACATCCGTGGCAAAAGTGCCATGTGGTCACCGTGGCTATTGTGTTCTGCGTTTTTATACTGATTGGTAATTACATATTTTTTGGTATTGTAATCTCTTTCATAATTCGGTGCTTTGTCTCTAAACGGATTGTCCGGATCTAAACCTGCAAACATATCCGTAAACTGTGGCCCGTAAAACAAAGGATTGTGACCATACTGCTCGCGGTTGTAATATGCCAAAACTTCTCGTGCATCCGAAGGTCTGTTTTCGTTAATTACAGTATTTGCATTAGCACGTATAGGTAACATCATCCAAGTAGAAAACCCTAAAAAAACAAACAACAAACTCAACAAAATGGTGTTGGCATGTACCAATTGCTTTTTCTTAGTATATTGTATACCAAAGTAAAACAATGCAAATAAGGCAACTGCCACAAAAATAGTTCCGGAGTCAAATGGCAAACCTAAACTATTAACCATAAAAACTTCGGTTAAGCCAAATAATGCCATGGTCCATGGCAACAACAATTTGAATATAAATAATAAAATTGCTACCACTACCACATTGGCAATGATGAAGTTTTTTGGAGTTACTTTTTCTGTATGCTTAAAATAATACAAGAGCCCAACTGAGGGGATGGCCAATAATGCCATAAAATGCACTCCAAAGGACAAACCTACTACTAAAGAAATTGCCAACAACCATCGGTTTCCTTTGGGTGTATGCATTTGGGTTTCCCATTTTAATCCCATCCAAAAGAGTAATGCAATAAACAAGGAAGCCATGGCATATACTTCTGCTTCTACAGCATTAAACCAAAAGCTATCGGTAAATGCAAAAGATAATGTTGCTATAAAACTTGCACCCAATATGGCTTTTGCTTTGTTAGTATTTTCTTTCCAATCTGGCACTACTTTTTGAAACACCATCACCAAACTCCAAAACATCAACAACAAAGTAAATCCACTTGAAAAAGCAGAAACCATATTCACCATCAAAGCTACATGCTCATTTCCTGAGGCAAACATAGCCATAAAAGCACCTACCATTTGATATAAAGGTGCTCCGGGAGGGTGACCAATTTGTAATTTGGCAGAAGTGGCTATATACTCTCCACAATCCCAAAAACTAACGGTTGGTTCTATTGTTAATGTGTATACTATGATTCCTACAGCAAAGCTCAACCACCCTAAAATAAGGTTCCATTTTTTGAAATTAAAATCTAACATTCCAGCTTGTTTAAATTGTTGCACAAAGAAACTATTTTTTAGCAAACTAATACGAATTTTCACATGGATTTAAAGGAAAAAGGAATTAGCTGGTAATGAATTTAACTGATTTTCAAAGGTTTTATTTTACTATAAAAAAATATTGAAAATTTATTTGCAAGCAATTTATTTTTCTTCTACATTTGCACCCACAAATTATGGTCTATGGTGTAATGGTAACACAACTGATTTTGGTTCAGTCGTTCAAGGTTCGAGTCCTTGTAGACCAACAAAAAAGCCCGATGAAAATCGGGCTTTTTTGTTGCATTATATTTGGTGCTATATTTTAAAAGTTACCACAGGTCTTAAGGCATGGTTCACCAAGTCTTCGCTAATGCTACCATTAAAGAAATGGGCAATTCCTTTTCTTCCATGTGTACCAATTCCTATTAAATCTGCATTAATACTTCTTGCAAAATTTAAAATCCCTTTTTCTACATTGGCATCGTTAAAGATATGGGTACTGAAATTGTCAATCTTAAATTCTTTCACAAACTCATCCATGATTCCTTGAGCTACTAAAGTAGATTTAAAATTATTGGGAGTGTTGATCATCACTAAATACAAGTGTGCTCCGAATTTGTTTGCAAAATCAACAGCTTTTTGAAAAGTTTTTTCCGACTCTTTGGTAAAGTCCGAAGCAAATACAAACTTATTTACTTGAAAATTTCCTTCATCTCTTTTAATTACTAAAACAGGGACTTCAGAATTTCTTACTACCTTTTCTGTATTGGATCCAATAAACATTTCCTGAAAACCACTTGCTCCATGTGACCCCATCACAATCAAATCGATGTTGTTTTTTTTACTAATGCTCATGATTCCATCAAAAGCCATTTCAAACTGAATCACTTCCGACAATTGTATGCCTTCTAAATAATCTGCATCCATGATGTCTTCTAATTTTCGCATGGCAGCATTTTTAAAAAACATAATCTCTGGTATATCATGCCCTCCAGAAACTGCATCGTTTGCTTGATGAGGCAATTCTAACATATGTAATAATACGATTTCACCCTGGTTTTTCTTTGCAATTTGAGCAGCAACTTTCAGAGCATGTTCCGCGTGTTCAGAAAAATCGGTAGGGACTAAAATTTTTTTCATTGGTTGGGTTTTAATGGTTGATTTTGAACTATAAATTTACGATTAATTTTGAAACGAAAATAGCGTTTTTGCTGTAATTTTTAAAAAATATTATATATTTGCATCGTTTTATAAAGCCAAAAGGATTTTATGAGGGAGCAAACGCTCCCTCTTTTATTACAAAAATGACATTTAAAGATCAAGTAAAAGCATTGTTAGATCAAGGACTGCATGACAGACCTGATTTATTTTTGGTAGAATTTGAGGTGCTAGACAACCACAAAATTTACATTGTTTTGGATGGTGATAATGGGGTAACTTTGCAAGATTGTATCGACATAAGTAGGGCCGTAGAGCACAACTTAGATCGTGAAACCCAAGATTTTTCGTTAGAAGTTTCTTCAGCAGGTGCTACCAGTCCAATTACCAATCCAAGACAGTACAACAAAAACGTTGGTAGATTTTTGGAAATTCAAACCAAAGAAGAAAAAATAGAAGCCGAGTTAGTAGAAGTTCAATCGGATGGTATTCGTTTAACTTGGAGCACCAGAGAACCGAAAAAAACAGGAAAAGGAAAAGAAACCGTAACACATGATCGCGTATTTCCTTTTTCTGAAATTATAAAATCACAAGTAATTATAAAATTTTAAATCTATTCCCATGGAGAATTTAGCTTTGATAGAATCATTTTCTGAATTCAAAGACGATAAATTAATTGATAGAGTTACCTTGATGGCTATTTTGGAAGAAGTTTTCAGAAGTGCCTTGAAGAAAAAATACGGATCAGATGATAATTTTGACATTATTATCAACCCTGATAAAGGTGACATGGAAATTTGGAGAAACCGTGTGGTAGTAGAAGATGGTGAAGTAGAAGATGATAACGAACAAATTTCTTTGTCTGAGGCTAGAAAAATTGAACCAGACTTTGAGGTTGGAGAAGAAGTTTCGGAAGAAGTTAAGTTAATTGACTTGGGTAGAAGAGCTATTTTGGCTTTGCGTCAAAATCTAATATCTAAAATTCACGAGCACGATAGCACCAACCTATATAAGCAATTCAAAGACATGGTTGGTGAAATTTACACAGCAGAAGTACACCATATTCGCCCGAAAGTGGTAATTTTAATGGATGATGAAGGAAATGAAATTGTATTGCCAAAAGAAAAACAAATCCCTTCTGACTTTTTCCGCAAGGGAGATAATGTTAAAGGAATTATTGAAAGTGTAGAATTAAAAGGAAACAAACCTCAAATTATCATGTCGAGAACTTCTGAAAAGTTCCTTGAAAAATTATTTGAACAAGAAATTCCTGAAATATTTGACGGTTTAATTACCATTAGAAAAGTTGCCAGAATTCCTGGCGAAAAAGCTAAAGTAGCTGTAGATTCTTACGATGATAGAATTGATGCAGTAGGTGCTTGTGTTGGGATGAAAGGTTCGAGAATTCACGGAATTGTTCGTGAATTAGGAAACGAAAACATCGATGTAATTAACTATACCAACAACACATCGCTATTTGTAACTAGAGCTTTAAGCCCTGCAAAAGTATCTAGTGTAAAATTGGACGAGGAAAATAAAAAAGCAGAAGTTTTCTTAAAAATTGATGAAGTTTCTAAGGCAATTGGTAGAGGTGGACAAAACATCAAACTAGCTTGCTTGTTAACCGGATTTGATATTGACGTGATTAGAGAAGGCGTTGCAGCAGAAGATGATGATGTTGAATTAACAGAATTTATTGACGAAATCGACGGATGGATTATTGATGAATTTGCGAAAATTGGTTTAGATACTGCCAAAAGCGTATTGGCCCATAGCGTAGAGGATTTGGTAAAACGAACCGATTTGGAAGAAGAAACCATATTAGAAGTGATCAAAATTTTAAAAGAAGAGTTTGAGAACTAAAAAAATTATATCTATTTATACCTTATGTCTGAAGTAAAAAATATCAGAATTAGTAAAGTTTTAAGTGAGTTAAACATTTCATTAGATCGTGCAGTGGACTTTTTGCACGAAAAAGGTTTTCCTACTGAAAACAACCGTAATACCAAAATTTCGGAACAGGAATACCAAACCTTAGTGAATGAGTTTGACAAAGACAGAGGAAACAAAGCTGCCTCCAAGGAGGTTGGTGAAGAAAAAAGAAAAGAAAAAGAAGCTCTTCGCATTGAACGTGAAAAAGAAATTGAAGAAAAGAAAAAGATTGAAGAAGAAAAACTTAAGCAACAACAAGAGATAATTAAAGCAAAAGCTGTGGTTACCGGACCAAAAACTATTGGTAAAATAGATTTGAATCCGAAAAAACCAGAATCTGTTGCCGAAGTTAAAGAGGAACCTAAAACTGAAATTCCACAGCCAAAAGTGGAAAATGTAGTTGCAGAAACTCCTAAAGAAGTCAAACAACCTACTACTCCAGAAGTAAAAGCAGATGTAAAAACAGCTGCTCCCCCTACTTCTTCCACCAATGAAGCAGGCGAAGAAAAATATGAAACCAAATACACCAAGTTAAGTGGAGCTACTTTAACTGGTCAAACCATTGATTTATCTCAATTTAACAAACCTAAAAAGAAGAAAGAAGACACCCCTGCTGCTGGAAACACCAACAACAATGCTGGAGGGGCTGATAAAAACAAGAAAAGAAAAAGAATTCCTTCTAAAGGACCAGCTCCTCAACCGGGTGGTGCAGGTGGTGGTTTTAACCGAAACAATAACCAAAATAGAGGCGGCAACAACGCACAAAAAGGAAAACCTGTTGTAAGCAAAGTAGAACCTACCGAAGAAGAGGTACAAAAACAGATTAGAGAAACCTTGGAGAAATTACAAGGAAAACAAAACAAATCTAAAGCTGCAAAATATCGTAGAGAGAAAAGAGATACACACCGTCAGAGAACTGAAGACGAATTACAAGCAATTGAAGAAGGAAGCAAAACACTTAAAGTAACCGAATTTGTTACCGTTGGTGAAATTGCAACCATGATGGATGTGCCAATTACCAAAATTATCGGTACTTGTATGTCGCTTGGAATCATGGTTACCATGAACCAACGTTTAGATGCAGAAACCTTATCTATTGTTGCTGACGAGTTTGGCTTTGAAGTTGAATTTATTACTACTGAAATTGAAGAGAATATTCCTGTTGTAGAGGACTCTGAAGAGGATTTAAAACCAAGAGCTCCGATTGTAACTGTAATGGGGCACGTAGACCACGGTAAAACCTCTTTGTTAGACTATATTCGTAAAACCAATGTAATTGCAGGAGAATCAGGTGGTATTACCCAACATATTGGTGCCTATGCAGTAGAATTAGAAAACGGTCAAAAAATTACCTTTTTAGACACCCCAGGTCACGAAGCATTTACCGCAATGCGTGCACGTGGTGCACAAGTAACTGATATTGCTATTATTGTAGTAGCTGCTGATGATAACATCATGCCGCAAACCAAAGAAGCAATCAGCCATGCACAAGCAGCTGGTGTTCCGATGATTTTTGCCATCAACAAAATTGACAAGCCTACTGCAAACCCAGAAAAAATTAAGGAGCAATTGGCAGCCATGAATTTATTGGTGGAAGATTGGGGAGGTAAAATTCAGTCGCATGATATTTCTGCAAAAGCCGGTATCGGTATCAATGAATTATTAGAAAAAGTGCTTTTAGAAGCAGAAATGCTCGATTTAAAAGCCAACCCAAACAAACCAGCTTTAGGTACTGTAGTAGAGGCATTCTTAGACAAAGGTAGAGGGTATATTTCTACCATTTTGGTACAAGCAGGAACCTTGAAAATTGGAGATTATGTTTTGGCTGGAAAACATCACGGAAAAATCCGTGCCATGCATGACGAAAGAGGTCACCAAATTAAAGTTGCCGGGCCTAGCACCCCAATTTCTATTCTTGGTTTAGATGGTGCTCCAACCGCTGGAGATAAGTTTAATGTATTTGAAGACGAAAGAGAAGCAAAACAATTGGCAAGCAAACGTTTACAATTGATGCGTGAGCAATCGGTAAGAGTGAAAAAACACATCACTTTAGATGAAATTGGAAGACGTATTGCTTTAGGAGATTTCAAAGAGTTGAACATCATCTTGAAAGGTGACGTAGATGGATCTGTAGAAGCTCTTTCTGATTCGTTCTCTAAACTTTCTACTGAAGAAATTCAAGTGAAAATTATCCACAAAGGAGTAGGTGCTATTACAGAATCTGACGTATTATTGGCTTCAGCATCAGATGCTATTATCATCGGATTTAATGTAAGACCTGCTGGAAATGCCAAACAGTTAGCAGAAAAAGAAGAAATTGACATCAAAACTTACTCTATCATCTATGATGCAATTGACGACTTAAAAGATGCGATGGAAGGAATGCTTTCACCAGAAACCAAAGAAGAGATTACTGGTACTGCTGAAATTAGAGAAACTTTCAAAATATCTAAAGTGGGAACTATTGCCGGATGTATGGTAATTGACGGTAAAATATTTAGAAATAACCGCATCCGTTTAATTAGAGAAGGTGTGGTAATTTATACCGGTGAATTAGCTACTTTGAAACGTTTTAAAGACGATGTAAAAGAAGTTGCCAAAGGATATGATTGTGGTATTCAAATTAAAAACTACAACGATATTCAAATCAACGACCATATTGAATGTTTCCACGAAGTGGAAGTGAAAAAGAAATTAAAGTAATTTATTTTTCTAATACATACAAAAAACCATGCCCGAAAGCATGGTTTTTTCATTTTGTGTATATTTTATCTTTATTAATAGTCCAAATATAGGTTAAACAAATCGGTTCTTAAACCAATGCTAAACCAAGTGGTATTGGAGGAAAATACTGTTGCAGTGTTGGTTTGAGGAGAAAAATTACGATACAACAAATGTCCGAATATTTTTAAGTTGGTTGCCGGATTTACTAAGTACCCACCTTGCAATTCTGCTATAAACACATTGGTTTTATTCCCCTGCCCTACTACTACATTAGCATCAAAAGGTCTGTCTTCGTCATAATTCTTATAAATATTTGCCCCGTAATTAAAATTGTCTGTATCACTGTCAAAATCCATACCTCTTACCGCAAATTGTAATTTGGCATCTGCAAACCATCTGTCTTTAAAATACCTTCCTATCAATACAAACTCTTTGGTGTTTCCACCCCATTGGTGACCTAAACTTTGGTTACTATGTCCGTAATTGGTTAACACATTGCTATGAGAATATACGTACGGACGAACGTGGTTGTACTCTGCATGTATAGTTAAATTTTCTATCCCAAAAGGTTGGAACCACTTGGTACCAATTTGATAAGCAAATTTATTTCTCCAACTGTTTTTTACACCAGTAACATCTCCTAAAGCAAATTCATCTAGCAAAAATTGACCATAAAACTGTAATTGATTATTCCATTTGTATTTACTAGTCAAAGCCAACAAGGCATTTCCACTTCTGGAAGAAGAGGTAAACTCTACTGCTCTGTAAAAAATAATTGGGTTCCAAAAACTTGCATCAAAACCACGATTGTTATCGTTGCCCCATACAACCGATTCAAAAAAACCAAGATTCCATCGCTTGGTAACATTCCAACTTAAATAATGAGCAGCCATGAATTTTGTAGCATAAGTCCTTTCTACCGTAACTTCAGGCCGAACATCTTTCATCCAAGTGTATAAGTTGGTGTACTTAATTTTCCAGAAAGTGGTATTGATTTTAAAAAACGGGTACGGACTTGTTCCATCGCTTAATATCAAAGAGCGATAACCATCTCCAATAAAATTGCGTTGGTAACCTAATTGTAAATTGATAAAGCTGTTTGGGGTATAAGTTATATTTGCTTCTGCTAATGGAAAATCAAAACCATTGGTTTTAAACTCTTTTGCAATCCCAATTCCAGGTATAATTCCCGGATTTCCTCCGGAAGGCCTGATCGAATTTGCATAAAAATTATAGTAATCTGCAAATCTTCCTTGACTTTCGTACAATGTAGTATAAAAATGTAATTGCTTGCCAATACCACCTTGTATTCTAACAGCTCGTGTATTTTGGTAGGTGTAATTAAAATCGCTACTAAAATCTCTACCCAAACGTAAATCTGCCACCGGATCTAAAGTAAACCAATAACCTTCTCCTTGGATTCGTACCATGTTTTCGTTCCACCATTTTTTCCCCCACCATCCTGTCTTATTTTTTTGTAAGGATTGTTGCCTTTCATTTAAATCAAAATACTTTTGTACTTCTTGGTAGGTATATGGTTTAGACGCTGTGTGGTTGTTGGCACCAACCAAGTTCATCCAAGGGTCGAAAACTGCATAATTTTGATGCGAAAAAGGGACATCTAAATTGCTGTCAAAAACTGGATCTTGAAAATCGTGATACACCAAATTTTCATATTCAGTTAGTTCGTTTTGCAACTTTTGTTGGTTGCTAATTGGTCTGGTTTCCTCTATTATTTCCCATTGAGGTTTTTGTAAAGGCAACACTATTTTCAAGCGAAATTGTTGTTCAGTAGGTTTCCCAGCATGAGTTCCGGGTTGTATAATTGGAAATAAATTAAAAACACGAGTTACTTCTTCTCGCAGTTCTTTGGTTGCAGCATCTGTATAAAAAGTGGTTATTTTTCCTTGCTTATCTACATTAAACAATACTTGTATGGTTGTAGAAATGCTGTCTTTGATTTTAAAGTTTTGATATACGTGGTTTTGCACTTCATAAAAAAAACAATTTCTTAATTGCTCTTTAGGTGTTTGTGTACAATTAGAAAACTTTGGAGGTAACTCAATAAAAGAATTTTGAGATAAGACTTTACTTTGAAAACAAAACCAAAAAATGCAACTGCATAGAGATAATAACTTATGATATTTCATGATTAATAGCTGTTTGATGGTATTGAACTTCCTTTTTGTAAAATTGCTTTTGCTGAAGAAGTTCCAATTCGCTGCACTCCCATTCGAATCATTTCAACAGCATCTTCATAAGTTTTGACACCTCCAGCTGCTTTTACAGGTAGTGGAGAAGCGTTTTCTAACATCCACTGAATGGTTTCAAAAGTAGCCCCATTTGGTTTTCCAATTGTTGTTGGATAAAAACCCGTTGAAGATTTTACGAATACCTGACTATATTGATTTTCTTTAAAATTGGCAATCACCACATTTTTAATCAATGCAGATATTCTCATGATCTCGGTTGCATTTAATGCTGCAACTTCAATAATCCATTTTACAACTTTATGGTTGGATAATCCTAATTTTGTACCTTCTAATATTTCTTTTTTTACCATGGCATTATCCCCTTGTTGAAAAGCATGATAATTACAAACAAAGTCTAATTCGTCTGCACCATCTTCAATAGCTTTCTTTGCTTCAGTTAGTTTTTCCTCTAAAGAATAAGTTCCTTCCGGAAATCCTATTACAGTACCAACCAGAACTTTGGAATGTTGTTCGTTAATCATTTGACGTGCAATTGGTACTTGATCTGGTCTGATCATGACCAATTGGTACTGCTCATCAATACATTCCTGAATAAAATTCTTTACTACCTCGTTATTTTGTTCCTCCGTTAGGCCTGCTTGCTCTGGAAGTTTCAGATAGGTTGCGTCTAAATATTGTTTCAATTCCATGCTGGTAAAAATAAAAAAATATCCCGAGTAATTTCGGGATATCTAAATGCTTTTTATCAAATCATTCTTCGTATTTAAAGGTAATTGGAATGGTATATCTCACATGTATTTCTTTACCATTTTGTTTACCTGGAATCATTTTTGGCATTTTATTGATTACTCTTCTTGCTTCATTTTCAAACACTGGATATGGAGATCTAACTTGCACTATTTGAATGGAACCTGTATTGGTAATTAAAAACTCTACCCAAACTTTTCCTTGTTGACGATTTGCATAAGCTGATTCCGGAAACTTTTGATTATTGGTTATAAAACTTCTGATTTTTTGCTCCAAACAAGACCTCCTTTGTTCTTTAGGTACTTTTTCACAACCAGGAAAAACTGGGACCTCGTGAACAAAACTTAATGGCACATCATCTGGAATTGGCTCCACAAAAGTTGGAATAGCTACAGCAGGAACTATAGAATTTTCAGGCTCAGGATCGGGAGAAGGAGTTTGTTGGATATCTTCAACTTCATTATCAGGACTAGCTTGAGTTGGTAACGTAGTGGTTACAACTTGATGGACTGGTGCTGTTCTTTCCAATACAATTTTATCCATTGGAATTTCGGCAACTAATACCTCTTCTATGCTATTTTGCGTTTGAACAACTGGTTCATTAATTGGAAAAAAAGCTTCTAAAACAAACAAAGAGGTTAATGTTAACAAGGCAATAGCTACACTAAAAAATAATGAACTAAAACGAGCTGGGTCTTTTTGTGGATTTTTTTTTGGTTCCATGGTTGCTAAGTTTTGGTTAATAAATATCATATTAACATATACTTAACAAGTACCATGCCGAAATAAAAAAACCCCGATAAATCGGGGTTCATATATTATAAAGTAGTACTACTCTAATTTGAATGTAATTGGAATACTGTATGGTACTCTTACAGGCTTCCCTCTTTGCTTACCAGGAATCATTTTTGGCATTTTGGTCATAATCCTAGCAGCTTCTTTTTCAAGAATTGGACTCGGACCACGCATTCCTGCAACGGAAATAGAACCGTCTTTTTCAATAATAAAGTTTACAAATACCTTTCCTTGAATATTGGCATCAATTGCTGCTTCAGGATATCTTTGTTCTTTTAAGATAAATTGTTGAATTTTCTTTTGGAAACATTCTCTTTGTTTGTCTTTAGGCTCCTTTTCACAACCAGGGAACAGTGGTACATCTTCAATGATTGCGAAAGGTACATCAACATCAACTTCTTCTTCAATTACCACAACCTTTTTTGCTTCTACAGGTTTCACCTCTTCTTGCTGATTGGTCTCGGTTGATTGAATTTGTACTTCTTTGATTTCTTTTTTATCCTCTACTACTTTCAAAATCTCCGGTGCTGGTGGAGGTGGAGGTGGTGGTGGTGGTGGATTGTTTGGAGGAAGTGTCACAGGGACATCCTCATCTAAAAAACTATCATCTACCGCTTTAGAAATACCTTCCAAGCTCTTCTCATAGGTTTTCATTTCAATGGCAACGTAAGACAACAATGCCATGCTGAACAATCCTAAGCTGAAGTACAAGAAGCTATTTCTCCTTGGGTCTACATTCGGATTTTTCTTTGGTTCCATAATTAATTTTTTGAGTTGCTAATATAGTTATATTTTTTATTTGAAAACTTTTTGGTCAAAAAAAGTTTGGAATCTTAACACAACAATTGTTCCAAAAATTGCACCTAATGCATTAAATGCAACATCCCACCAATCAAACTCTCTGTAAAGCGTTAAATACTTTTGTAAAAACTCAATCAACAAGCCGTAAGTAAAAGAAATAGTTAAAGCATATCGGGCAGAATTTTGCCATGTTAAACCTTTAATAATTCTCCAAAACAACAACCATCCTAATTGTAATACAAAATAAAAAGTAAAGTGGTAGAACTTGTCTGTGTAAGTAAAATCTATTTTTGGAAAATTATTGGTACTCGTTAGGCTTAATCCCATCAATAGAGACATCCAAACCAATAATCCTATCCAAATAAATGATTTAGGCACCAATTAATGCTTTGTATGCTTCGCTATCTAATAAAGCATCCCATTGAGAAGCATCTGAAATTTTTACTTTTACCATCCAACCATCTCCATAAGGGTCGGTATTTACTTTTTCAGGTTCTTGTTCTAAAGCATCATTGAACTCAATGATTTCACCGCTTAATGGTAAAAACAAATCGGAAACTGTTTTCACTGCCTCTACAGTTCCAAAAACTTCATCCTGTTCTAAAGTTTGATCCAAAGTTTCTACTTCTACATACACAATGTCACCAAGTTCTTTTTGTGCAAAATCTGTAATTCCAACGGTTGCAATATCACCGTTTAAGGAAACCCATTCGTGGTCTTTTGTGTACTTTAAGTTTGCTGGTATGTTCATGTTGTTTATTTTTTTCCAAATGTATTGGTAAAAATCAAATTTTGAAAGTAAAATGTTTGTAAAAATTAGTTTCCAAAATTGTATCGTAAAGTAAAAAATGCTCTGATGTTGGTAACAGGAAAAGCAGTAGAAATTACAGCACGGTTAAAGGTGTGGTCATATGTAAATATAGCCGTTAAATTTTTACTAAATGCATAATCTGCGGTTAATTTAGCCGACCAAATGTTTTGACCACCTCCTAACTGATTGTTATCCAAATCCAGGTAACGAACAATGGTTTTGTTGTCTCTGAATGAAAAATCGGTTCTGATGTTCAAATCACTTTGTATAACTCCATTATTATCTGCCAAACCTTGAAGCAACCTTACATTTTTGATACGATAACCTAATCCAATAATATATTCCTCTCCTTGTACTTCGGTTAACAAATTATTGTCGAAACTCAACGATAAAGCACGGTCTTTTTTCATTTCTCCTAAAAATCGGAAGGAACTTTTGGTTTCAAATTCTACTCTTACCAACGGATTGAATTGTTCTACTAAGTTGATATTTCCTATTAATAATTGTGGAATTAAATTACCGGAATCGTCTGTAGCTCCAGGGTTTTGATCGTATTGTAAATTAGACCGGAAGTTATTAATGGTTACAGTAGAACGATAGTTATGTTGGATGGAGAATCTTCGGAATCTGTCTTTAAAAAATTCATATCGCATTAATCCGGTGTATTTGATATTCCAGTTTGGCACCGGAACATTTCGGAAAGGACTTAAAGAAACTTGTCCCGCATCACTTCCTGAATAAGCAGCCATAAAAGCAGGGATCAAAACTTCTTGGGCATTTCTACCGAAACCAACCGGATATCCAAAATTAGGATTATTTGGATCGGTAACTGTTGGGAAGTTTGGAGAGCCATAATATCTTTCTGCCAAACGATTTGCCACTTGCAAACGATTGTCTCTAAAATCTTGAAAAGCTGCGGAACTAATTTCATCACTAGCAGAAAAAGCAGTTCTAATTAATGCCGTGGATATGGAATAATTTCCGAAGAAGTTCGGAGATCTGGAATTATAAATTCCGTTTTCTACATCGTATTGTTCTGAGAAATTCTCCATGTAATTTCTATCAGCAATTAAGTCGATAGAAAAATCTGGGAACAATTCCATTTTTGCAGTTACATTTAATTGCTTTTGTAAAGTTTGGGTGTAAGGCTGGTTGAATTCCGGGAAAATAGTTAACCAACCTCTTCTAGCTGCTTCATGACGAACATCGTCTTGTAACCCCATGGTAAATGCAAAAGAAGGTCTGCTGGTTCCAAAAAACCCGAGTGATTGGGTATAACCAGGTAAAGCCATCCCACTATTTTGGGTGTAGTTAACTTGTACATTTTTTAAAGAAGTTACAAATCCGATTACCCCATCCATAAATACATTGGAACTATTGGTATTTGCAGCTTTTTTGCTTTCTATTCTTTCTCCTGGTTTTGGTGGTCCGGAAGGTGCAGTAGTTGCTGGCTTTTTTGGGCCTTTTACCAATCCAATGTATTTGTAAAACAAATCCATGTTCATGGTTGTATTTAATCGATGAGCTCCTTGGTTTTGGATGGTATTTCCTAAGTCGAATATATTTCCGTTGCCATCATCAATTTGGTTAAGAGCTAATGAGGCCCGTTGCCACATAAAACTACCGGTATAAGAGTAGTTTGCTTTTAAAAAACTTAAGAATGGCAGCTTGTTGATTGGCAAATCGTAGTTTACAATCAATTGTTGGTTGTGCATGTTAGGTGTACCAATGCTCCAATAATCGTCCCAAATGGTATTGTCATTATCTGGCACATTGAATTCATCCATATAGTTTCTTACCAAATTGTTAGTGTTTGCCGTATAGTTCACTTTAAACGACTTGGTTAAGTTAAAGTTGAAACCGTAGTTATAGTTAAACATATAATTTCTTCTGTACAATGGATCAATACCAATGCCTTGAACATCAATATTTCTGAATTGTTGTCGGTTGAATTGACGAATGATGTTGGTACTAAAATTAATATTGCTAGGCAAATAATTAAAATTCAAATCACCCAGAATCTTCCAATAACGATTGTCTCTCAGTTTTTTAACTTTTTTAAGAGGCTCTATTGGTTTGTTAACAAAGGCATAATTGTAATCTACTGCGGAACGGGTAGATTGGTCTACATAATTCTCAATTTCAAAATCGTGTCGCTCTGTAATGTTGTAAGAATGAGAAAATGTAAAGTTTTCAATATCATACACATGAGGTTTTTGCTCAGGTTGTCTTTCTTTTCTTACTCCTATAAAGTTAATACTTCTTCGCTTGGTATAATCAATTGCTCTGCCTCTTATGAATTCTTTTTCAGCTTCGTTTTCAGTTACGTCTAACAATTGCTTTAAACGGATATCTTGATTAAAAGGATCGTATTCTGGAGTAATAGTTTGTTCACCTACTGCGTAATTAAATGGCAAGTTGATTCCCCATTTTTGTGGCAGTAACTTTCCTAAACTAAGATTGGTTACCACATCATATTGACGCATATCCTCACGGCTACGTTCATTTACTCCTTGTTCAATTCCTCCAAAACCAATGGTACTCATTCTACCTACTGCAGAAACAGTTGCAAAATCTGCCATATTGGTATCTACATTCAATACCGCTGCCATGCCCCCTTTGTTATTCAAATCAGAAACTCGAAGTTCGTTAAACCAAACTTCACCTCTTATGTCTTTTGGATCAATTCCCGTTGAAGTTTCTAATCGATTAGTTTGGTTTTTAACCCCAACCATTAAGGTTCTTACCAAACCAAAGTTTGGATTTCCTTTCACACCAATTCTAAGTTTGGCAGTTGATTTTCCGGATGCTGCAGGATCTAATTCTACTTCGTCTCTGAAAAATATTTCATCTGGCCCAACCGGATTTTGTCTGGATAAAATTTTTATTTGCGTTAATAAAGCCATGTTTAATTCCAACTCATTTTCTAATGGCCAAACCCTATCTGGAGCACTTTCTCCATGGTTTGTAACTTTTAACGGAACTTCTACTTGGTAAAAATTCTGAGTAAAATCGTTTCCAAACCGAATAAATGCAACCATTTCATCATCTTTTAATCGATTGGCATTTCCATTATCTTCTACTGCTTCTGCATGTAAAAACATTCGAAGTTTGTTAAACTGACGCATGTCAATTTCTACATTTTTAAACACCGCTCTAGAGTCACCCGGTTGTAAACCTCCTAAACCACCTACATCTGAATTTGGTTTTTTGGTTACTCTTAAAGCTAAGGATTGTTCATTTTGGTTGATAACTGTATTGTTGTTATTCAATTGCTCGCGAACTACCCCTGGAGGCAATACATAATTAATAGGTTGACGATTGGAGTTTTCCTGAATATTTACTGCCAACACATCAAATGAAGTATCGTCATCCTCTAAATTAGGATCTGTAGGATCTAAAGTAGATAAGAATCTTCTCCATTCACCTCTAATCAATTCTAAGGTCCCAAATCGTACTACAATTTCATCAGAAAATCCTGTCATGAACATTCGCATGAATCGTATAGAGCGAAAATCTGCAATGCTTCCTATAGTTCTTTCCGGTTCAATTACCGGTATCTTAAACTGTATCCATCTTGCAGGAATACTAGCTGTTCCTCCGCCAGTATTTACTTGTTCTACGGTTTCTCTTATATCGGTGATGTAATTTTCTCCAACTTGCATTCCCGGTCTCACATCTACACTATACTCAAAATACGCATTGATGGTATTCATGGTATTGTCTCGGTTAATATCCTCTACATCAGGTAAGGTGTTGTTTCCTCTATTGGTATCTGTAACTTCCACCGGGGAATTTCGTTCAAATCCGTTGTAATTTTTATAACGCTCAATTACATTACCTGTTCTGCTCAAATAAAACTCGTAATTGTCTGCTGCAGGGTCAGTTTGTGCGGCAAAACCAGGATTAATTCCAGGTAAATTAGCTTCGTCAGCATCAGAAATACCATCCAAACCTACATCTTGCACCAGTCGGTTAGCCGGTGTGGTATCAAAAGCATAAATTAACGATTGAGAAGCTGGCACTCTCCCCCATATAGTAGGCACTGTTGGTGTGGTTCCATTTGCTTCCGGCAATCCGTTTTCGTATTGTTTTCTTCCGTCTTTTAATACATCTTCTGATATTTCACCCAAGTTAAAGTATATTTTCCCTTGGTTGGTTGGTGTGTGTTCGTCATTTACATAAGGATCTAACATCCAAAATTGGATGTATTCTACATTTCCTTGTTCAAAATTGGTAGAATTGATGGCACGCATGATTCCTCCAAAATTGTTTTGAGGATTTAAAAATGGCGTTCCATTTGCAACTTCGGGGTTGTAATTATAGGGGCCTCTTTCTCTTGGATAATAGGCTAAATCTAGGGTATTTACTACAGTAGTTTCTCCTAAAGCAATATCAGTTACCGGAAACAACTCTCGAATAAAAATTCTTCTGGTTTTATTAAATGCAAAATCTTGATCGAGCATGCCGGCTGGTCTTTGGCTGGTAAAGAAAATTGGATCAATGCTGTACCAACTTAATTTAGACCTACGATATCCGTAGCTTAGGTCGTTGTTTTCTCCGAAAAAGTTGTACGGACTACTATTATTTCTAACCGGTACACTCGCCAAACTCCAAGCTAAAGGCGAACGCATATCGATGGTAGATTGCGAACCTTCAAAATCATCAACGTATAAGGTAGATTCTCCATTAAAATTATCTTGTCTAGGGGTGTCTGGTTGTAAGAAAGCAACTTCACCACGAACCGATAAATTTGAAGGCACATCAGTTTTAATGTTTGGCAATTTGTTTACCAATCGAGTTAATAATGGAACTTCGGTAGAATAGTTTGCGTTAAATCCGAATATCGAATTATTAACCGACTCCTGACCAAAGGTTGACTTTTGGGTAAATGGTCTTTCTGTTAGTTTTAAAAAGGTTGCGCCTACTTGGAATTTTTCATTGAATTGATGGTCCACATTAACTCCAAAAAATCGTCTGGTTTGTTGTCCAAAAAAGGTATTATTCTCTACAGAAATTTGAATTGGAACAGATGCATTTTGCAACGATGGATCTAAAATTCGAACCCTTCCTAATTGGTAGTTTACTGTATAATCTTGTCCTTCCACTAATCTTCTACCTCCTGCGGTAACCACTACTGATCCACGAGGAACATTAAATGCCCCAATTGGAATACCATCTCCACCGGTAGATTTAAACCTTCCTTTCAAAAGGAATTTATTTTTCTCACTATTTTGTAATGCAAACGCTTGGGTACTTGTATACATGGTATTGTATACATACTTATTTTGGTTAGGGTTATACGAAGCCGGAAAATTATAATCTTCTCCAGAATTGGTGTTTAATTTTTGAAATAAGTGACGACCAAAAGGCTCCACACTAGTAAATATAATTCTTCCGTTTTGTGGGTCAACCGTTAATCCTGGGTAGAAGTCAAAAAAACCATCTCCACCTTCTTGAGGGTCGTTGTTAAAATTTAATCGGTCAACGTTAAATACTTTTAAAAGTGGGGTTTCTGCCACATCATTTGGTAAAGGCAATGGTGTGGTTCCGTCTGGGTTTTGAAACGGAGTAATATAATTTAATGGTGCCGGATCTACATATAAAATATTAAAACGGAAATCGTCTTGGGTTAGTTGCATTCCACCCGGAATTTGGTAGATGTTTTTCATCATCAAATTCCAAATTGGTTTGTTCACATTGGTCAAACTACTTTTTAATAATTTTAAAACCAACGATTGGGTTTCCGGAATTTGGTTGTTTGGATCTACCACCGTTGATTCGATTCCATCATTCCCAAATTCTCCCACTTGATATACTTGATCACCTATGGTATATTGAAATGCTACTGCAATTACTTCGTCGTTAGCCAATCGTTGTTGTAAGGAAATATACCCTAACTGTGGATGAAAAGTATATTCGTTTGGATTTAACTTTCTTGCATTTTCTAATCGAGCATAGTCTAATCCTTCGATGGCATTGAAATTAAAGCCACTTGCTGAAGAAACCATTTGTCTGATAGAAGAATTCAACAAACCTGTTCCTGAACTTATTCTGGAAGGATCTAATAAATTGTTTGAGTTTTGTGAAGGAGTATTGAAACCAGATGTAAAGAAATTACCTGGAATAGGATCTATCCCAACGATTTGTTCGTTAGGAACTCCCATAACTGGAGATTCTCCTAAATCTTGCAATGCGATGATATTTCTTAAATTATTACCATCGGGAGTGGTATTGATTCTGTTCTGACGATTGGTTATCCAAACTTCTAATCTGGTAATTTGTACCCTCGAATCAATGAAAGGATAGTTTCTTAATGCTCTATCGTATTGGTTTCGGAAAAACTGCGACAAAAAGAAGTGCCTGTCTGCATCATAATCTAAAGCAAACAATTCAAAATCTTGTAAGGTTCCTCCACCTTGTGCAGTTACCGATCGAGTTTGCGATTTTTGTTCAGAGAATACTCCGGTTACCGTAGTTTTACCAAACTGAAACTGTGCTTTTACCCCGAACAAACTCTGAGCTCCTCTGATTAAAGTATTGTTTAAGGGTAAGTTGATGTTACCTACTTCTAATTTCTGTAAAATATTATCCTCCTCTGGTGCGTATTCTAACTTGATTAAATTTTGAAATGCAAATGTAGATTGGGTATCGTAATTTACATTTACATTCATTCTGGTTCCTACTTTCCCGGTCAAATTCATGCTGACTCTTTGGTCAAAATCGAAAATAGTATTGGAACGATTTCGAGGAGAAAACGATGGGTTGTCCTGACGAGTGTGTCGAACACCTAAATCCATTTCTACAGAACCTCTTGGCTGAATATCGATGGTATTGCTTCCAAAAATAGCTTCGAATAAGCCGGAACGAACGTAGTATTTGGGCAATAAATCTTTCTTTAAATCTTCAGCACCTTGTTTTCTTCCATCTATAGCATCTAGCTTTTCTTTGAAATAATTTCGGATAGATTCTTTTCGAACTCTGTCTTCGTATTCTTTTCTGGTAAGAATTTGCGGAAAATCAATGTTGTACTCTCCAAATTTGTTGTTGTAAACATATTGGTCATTTTTTTCATCATAGGTGTATGCTCCAACTACGCTTTTTGGATTTTTTAATTGAATTTTTCCAACATTATACCCTTTAATAGTATCGTTAATGCCATCCTCTTCTTGAGCAAACGACATTTGTATGCAGAAAAAAAATAACAGTATAACAGATAATTTATAAGCTTGTAACCAATTGTTTTTCAAAATATTATAAATTTTTTAAAGCGTATTTAATGATATTTTCAACAGTGCTTTCGGGCTGTTCGCGAAGTAATTTATCTACTACTTTTTCTGCTAATTTTTTGTTAAAGCCCAACACCTCCAAAGCAGATAACGCTTCATCTTTGTTTGTATTGTTTAAAACCGGTAATTCTTGCTCTAAATCGTACAATTTTAGCATTTTTTCTTTTAACTCGATCACTGCTCTTTGGGCAGTTTTACTTCCTATCCCTTTGATGGATTGTATGGTTGCAACATCGCCATTCACCAATGCTTGTATGATGCTTCGTGGATCTAAAGAGGATAACATGGTTCTTGCAATTCCTGCACCTATTCCGGAGACAGAAATTAAATGTCGAAACAATTCGCGTTCTACCTTATCCGCAAAGCCAAATAAAAATTGACCATCTTCTCTAAATACCTGATGGATATACACTTTTATATGATCTGATTCTGGTAATTTAGAAAAAGTATGTAATGATATTTGAATAAAATATCCCACCCCTTGGCAATCAATAACCAAGTCGGTGGGATTTTTTTCTATTAGTTTTCCTTGTATTTGAGCAATCATTATTTTTGGTAAAGAGTCACGCTCAAATGTATTAAAAAAATTTGTTAATAAAGGGTCTTATTTCTTAGTTGCTTTGGTTCGCTTTCCTTTTTCTTGAGCATCCACAACAGCTACAGCTGCCATATTTACCATTTCTTCAACACTTGCTCCTAATTGAAATACGTGAACTGGCTTATCTAACCCCATAATGATTGGACCAATAGATTCTACTTCATACAATTCTTTCATTAATTTATAAGTGATGTTGGCAGATTCTAAATTTGGGAAAACTAATGTATTGACTTTCTTCCCGGATAATTTTGAAAACGGAAATTTGTCTTTTAATAATTCAGGATTTAAAGCAAAATCGGCTTGAATTTCTCCATCCACGATTAAATCAGGTTGGATTTTATGCAAAATCTCAACTGCTTCTGAAACTTTTTTAGCATTTTGTATGGTAGAAGAACCAAAGTTAGAATAAGAAACCATCGCAATTACAGGTTCCATTCCAAACATACGAACTGTTTTGGCAGTCATGATAGCTATTTTGGCCAATTCCTCTGCATTTGGATTTACATTGATTGCAGTGTCTGAAAAGAACATTGGCCCACGCTTAGTCATCATCAAATTGGTAGATGCTATTCTTGTTACCCCTTGCATTTTGTCTACCAAATGTAAAATTGGTTTGATCGCTGTAGGATAACTTCTGCTATAACCTGTAAGCATGGCATCTGCTTGTCCTTCATTCACCATCATAGAGGCAAAGTAATTTCGTTCTCTCATCCATTTTTGGGCATCTAATAATGTAACGCCATCCCTTTGGTATTTTTTCCAATATGACTTGGCAAACTTGTTACGCAAATCATCACAATCCTTTGCTTTTGGATCTAAAATTTCTAAATCAGCTTCAAATCCAAGGTCATGTTTTAACTCGTGGATGGTTTCTTTATTTCCTAACAAAACTGGAATTCCGATACCTTCTTCAAAAACAATTTGAGCAGCTTTTAGCACCTGAAAATGATCCGCTTCTGCAAAAACAATTTTTTTAGGATCGGTTTTGGCTCGATTAGCCAACAAACGAACCATTTTATTGTCGTTACCTAAACGTTCTGCTAATTCTTCTTCATATTTATTCCAATCTTGGATTGGGTTTCTTGCTACACCCGACTCCATGGCTGCTTTTGCAACTGCTGGTGCTACCGTGGTAATCAATCTTGGGTCAAACGGTTTTGGGATGATGTAATCTCTTCCAAAAACCAATTTGGTTTCTCCATAGGCAATGTTTACCTGCTCCGGCACCGGAGTTTTTGCTAATTCAGCTAGGGCATATACCGCTGCCATTTTCATGGATTCGTTAATTTTTTTGGCTCGAACATCTAATGCACCTCTAAAAATGTATGGGAACCCCAATACGTTATTTACTTGGTTAGGATGGTCAGATCTTCCGGTAGCCATGATGATATCCTTTCTTGTGGCAATGGCCAGATTGTAATCAATTTCCGGTTTTGGATTAGCCATAGCAAACACTATTGGGTCATGACTCATCACAAGTAACATTTCTGGAGTTAAAACATCGGCTGCTGATAACCCTAAAAAAACATCTGCATTAGTCAATGCCTCTGTCATCGTCATTGGTTTTTTGCCAATGGTATAGCTTATTTGTGCATCTGACAAACCTTCCTTTCCTTCGAATAAAAGTCCATCTCTTCCGAACATGAAAATATTTTGCATTTTCATTCCGAGGGATAAAAACAAATTACAACAAGCCAAAGCAGCAGAACCAGCTCCTGAAACCACCATTTTAACTTGGTCTATTTTTTTATTGGCAAGCTCTAAAGCATTTAATAATGCAGCTCCTGAAATAATTGCCGTTCCGTGTTGGTCGTCATGCATGATTGGAATATCTAATTCCTCAATCAATCTCCTTTCAATTTCAAATGATTCTGGAGCCTTGATATCCTCTAAGTTAATTCCGCCAAAAGTTGGAGCGATGTTCTTTACTGTTTGGATAAATGCTTCTACATCTTTGGTGTCCACTTCGATGTCAAAAACATCAATATCTGCAAAAATTTTAAACAACAAACCTTTTCCTTCCATTACTGGTTTTGATGCCTCTGGACCAATATCACCAAGACCTAAAACAGCTGTTCCGTTGGAAATTACAGCAACTAAATTACCTTTAGCAGTATATTTATAAACATTGTTAACGTCTTTGGCTATTTCCAAACATGGTTCTGCTACCCCAGGTGAATATGCAAGGGACAAATCACGTTGGGTTGCATATTTTTTAGTGGGAACTACCTGAATTTTTCCGGGTTGCGGTTTGGCATGGTATAATAAAGCTTCTCTTCGTTTCGTATCCTTGTGCATAGTACTAGTTTTATAAGCAAATATAGGAGGTTAGAGTTGGTATTAAAAGTTAATTAAACAAAAAAACTCCACAAAATGTGGAGTTATTCGGAATTAATAATTGGTTATTTATTAATGATGCAACTGAACTTCATCTTTACCCATAGGAACAGTTTGCGGAATAAAATCATCCTCTGCTCCTGGTTTGCTGTAGTCATAAGGCCAACGGTGTACTTCCGGGATTGCCCCTGGCCAGTTTCCGTGGATATGTTCCACTGGAGTAGTCCACTCTAAAGTATTAGATCTCCATGGGTTTTGTTCTGCTTTCTTACCATAAAAAATACTATAGAAGAAATTCCATAAGAACAATAATTGGAAAGCACTACCAATTAAAGCAAACATGGTAATAATTACATTCACGTTTTGTAAATCGTCAAATAGTGGAAATGCAGTATTGGTATAATATCTACGTGGTAAACCTGCCATTCCAATAAAGTGCATTGGGAAGAATACACCATAAGCACAAACAGCAGTAACCCAGAAATGAACATAGCCTAAATTCTTATTCATCATTCTTCCAAACATTTTTGGGAACCAGTGGTACACACCCGCAAAGAATCCGTACAAAGCGGAAATACCCATTACCAAGTGGAAGTGAGCAACCACAAAGTAAGTATCATGCACGTTGATATCTAAAGTAGAGTCTCCTAAAATAATACCTGTTAAACCACCAGTAATAAAAGTAGAAACCAAACCAATTGAAAATAACATAGCAGGATTCATTTGTAAATTACCTTTCCATAAAGTAGTAATATAGTTAAATGCTTTCACTGCAGATGGAATAGCAATCAATAAAGTTGTAAAGGTGAATACAGAACCTAAAAATGGATTCATCCCAGAAACGAACATGTGGTGACCCCATACAATAGTGGATAAAAATGCAATTGCTACAATAGAAGCAATCATCGCTCTGTAACCAAAAATTGGTTTACGAGCATTGGTTGCAATTACTTCAGATGTAATTCCTAAGGCTGGCAATAATACAATATATACTTCAGGGTGACCTAAAAACCAGAATAAGTGCTCAAACAATACAGGAGAACCTCCTTGGTAATGTAAAACTTCACCAGAAATAAAAATATCAGACAAGAAGAAAGAAGTACCAAAACTTCTATCAAAAATTAACAATAAAGCTGCTGATAATAAAACCGGAAACGATACAATACCGATAATTGCAGTAACGAAGAAAGCCCAAATAGTTAATGGCAATCTTGTCATAGACATCCCTTTGGTTCTTAAATTAATAACTGTAACCACATAATTTAATGACCCCATTAAAGAAGAAGCAATAAAAATTGCCATAGAAACCAACCAAAGTGTCATCCCGGTTCCAGAACCAGGAATTGCTTGAGGCAAGGCACTCAATGGTGGATAAATGGTCCATCCTGCAGAAGCTGGACCAGATTCTACAAATAATGAGGCAACCATGATTACAGATGATAGGAAGAATAACCAATATGACAACATGTTCATGAATCCTGAGGCCATATCTCTCGCACCAATTTGTAACGGAATTAACAGGTTACTAAATGTTCCACTTAAACCAGCAGTTAATACAAAGAAAACCATGATGGTACCATGTATGGTCACTAAGGCTAAGTAGATATCGTTACGCATTACTCCACCTGGAGCAAAGTTTTCTCCTAACAATAATTTAAACACACCGAAAGACTCCTCCGGCCATGCTAATTGCATACGGAATAACAAAGACATTACAACCCCAATAACTCCCATAATAATACCTGAAATAAGGTATTGTTTGGCAATCATCTTATGGTCAATACTAAAGATATACTTTGTAATAAAAGTTTCTTTGTGGTGATGACCATGGTCGTGTGAATGATCGTGAGATGTTTCGTGAACTGACATAATTAAAAGTAAATTATATTTTTATAGCTTATTTTTTCATATTCATTGCTACTACAGTAGAATCTGTAATAGAAGTTGTTGTTTCAGCAGGAACAGCCTGTGGTGCATTTTGCTCTTGTTGCTCTTTCATTGTTTGTCCGAAAGTTTTCTTGTCAGCAATCCATTTTTTGAATTCTGCTGGCTCAGCAACCACAATCTTCATTTGCATATTATAGTGCGAAGCACCACAAATTTTATTACATAATAGTAAGTAATCAAATGTGTAAGGTTCTAGAGCTTCTTCTCCTTTTGCAGCCAAAGCTTTACTTTTTTGAGCTCTTATTTCATTAATGTTTTTAACTTTTTCCTGAATTTCAGGTAGAGCTCTCATTTCATCTGTGGTAACAGTTGGAATAAATGAGAATTGAGTAACCATCCCTGGAACACAGTTCATTTGTGCTCTAAAATGCGGCATATATGCAGAGTGTAGTACATCTTGCGAACGAATTTTAAAAATTACTCTTTTACCTTTTGGTAAATACAATTCATTGCTTTGGATATCATCTTGGGCATAAGGGTCTGCTTGGTCAACACCTAAAGTATTGATGCCTTCAATATATCTCACATTGGCTTTCCCTAATACATTATCTTCTCCTGCATATCTAACTTCCCAACCAAATTGTTTTGCATAAATTTCAACCACTAAAGCATCTTTGTCCTCTTCATCTACAAACATGATATCGGTCCAAGTATACAAACCGTATAAAATTAAACCAGCTAATGTAATGGCAGGAATGATGCTCCAAATAAATTCTAAACGATTATTATCTGCAAAAAACAAAGCTTTGTTTCCTTGTTTACCTCTGTATTTGTAAGCAAAATAATGTAATAATGCTTGGGTTACTGTTTGTACAAACAAAATCAATACCATGGAAATCCACATCAAACGATCGTAATCTGTACCGTGTTCTGATGCAGGTGTCCCTAAAACTAAGTGACCCCATTTAGCAAAAGAATAAATAGTGAAAATATAGATGAATCCTAAAAAGGCAAACATCAAATAACCATTTACATTATTATCGTTGTCATTGGCAATTTCTGAATTATCCTCAGCTTTTCCAACTTGTGTTAAATCGTAAATTTTGGTTAGTTGCCAAACAGCAACAGCTAAAAGTGCGAGAACTACTATGATTAATAAAGATGTCATTCTTTAACTTTTTACAATATTAATAATGAAAATGTTTACTTTCTTCAATAAATGGATTTCTCTTAGGAACCAAAGGAGCTTTAGTTAAGGTAGTAAATACCACCAAGATAAATAATCCTAAGAAGAAACTCAAGGCACCTAATTCTCCTGCTCCAATAAACCATTGGTCTCCCACGGTTGCAGGCATGATCATGTTGAAGAAGTCAATATAGTGACCAAATAAAATCACGACACCTGCCATTACAATAATCCAAGTAATACGTTTGAATTCTGTATTTACTAAGATTAACAATGGGAAGATAAAGTTTAATGCCAACATTCCCCAAAATGGTAATGTATAATGTTCTATTCTAGTCACATAATACGTTACTTCTTCAGGAATATTAGAATACCAAATCAACATAAATTGTGAGAACCAAAGGTAGGTCCAAAAGATGGAAATACCGAACATAAATTTAGCTAAATCATGGATATGACTAGTGTTAACATCTTCCAAATAACCTCTAGATTTTAAATACAAGGTTACCAAAGCAATTACAGTTATACCACTTACAAAGAAACTAGCAAATACATACCAACCAAACAAGGTAGAAAACCAGTGTGGATCTAAAGACATAATCCAATCCCATGACATGATAGATTCTGTAACAATAAAGAAAACTAAGAATCCAGCAGACCACTTGAAGTTCTTCTTGTAATTGCTATTATCATTTGAGGCATCTTGTGCCAAACATAATTTTCTAGACAAGTATCTATAAAAATTCCATCCTAACAAAAAGATAGCTGCTCTAATTAAAAAGAAAGGAACATTTAAATATCCTGTTTTTCCTTGAATTAATTTATCTTCTGCAACCACTTCTTTATCCATCCATATAAACATCCCATTGTGACCAACATGCAATGCAGCTAAAACCAAAAGGATAAAGAAAACAATAGAACCTACAGGTAAATAACCAGTAATCCCTTGCATTACTCTAAATAAAACTGGAGACCAACCAGCTTGTGCAGCATTTTGAATAGCATAGAATGCCAAAACACCTAATGATAATAACAAAAAGAAAAGTGCAGCAGTATAAACAGCAGCCCATGGCTTGTTATTTAATTGATGGTACACATGCTCTAAATGCTCTTCGTCATGTTCGTGCACATGAGCAGCATCTGCTCCATGATCATGATGGTCATGATGAGCTTCGAGTTTCTTTTCAACATCTTTTAAGGAATGAGGTCTGTCCATAAAGCTATAAACAACACCGATTAAGCCGGCAACCATCAAAGCCAAAGAAAACAATCGCAATCTGTTTGAAAACTGATACATAGTGTTTGTAATTCTAATTCAAATTAAAGTTTACTCTTAAGTTCTAAAACGTATTTAGAAACCAACCAACGCTCTTGTTGAGACAACTGACTTGCATGAGAACCCATGGAATTTAAACCATAAGTTACTACGTGGAAGATACTACCTTCAGTAATTGGTCTATCTGCATAGCTAGGAACCCCTAAGAATTTTTCTCTTTTTACCAAATTTCCTTGGCCATCACCTTTTTCTCCATGACAAATTGCACAGTAGATACCATATAACTCAGCACCTTTTTTAGCATCTTTTTCAGAGATAGAATCTAAAGGTGATTTTAAGGTAGCTTTTGCTAAAGCGTAACCTTCAGGTGTATTTGGAATATCATAAGGTTCATATCCTCTTTTCACAGTTCCTTCTACAGGTAACTGAGCGGTTTGACCTTTAATTTGATTTTCTCCATTAAATGCATCCGACTCCGCATAGGTTTCATAACCAACCGAACGATACATGTTTGGAAAAAACTCATAGTTTGGTTTTGCTTTATCTTGACAAGAAACACCTACCCAACCTAGGAGTGCTAAAAGTGCGATATGTTGCAATCTTTTCATTGTATACTTATTTAAAAGGAAAAACCTTTGCTATTAATGTTTATCAACCAATTTAACTTCTACTGCACCAGTGCTTTTTAAGAAGCTTTCTAATTCTTCTGCATTGTTATTTACAGCTACTTCCATTAAAAAATGATCGTCTGTAGTTCTTACATCTGGATTTTCTGCTTCTTTAAATGGCCATAATTTGCTTCGCATGTAAAAAGTAATCACCATTAAGTGAGCTGCAAAGAAAACCGTCATTTCAAACATGATTGGTACAAAAGCAGGCATGTTTTGCAAATAGCTAAAACTTGGTTTACCACCAATGTCTTGAGGCCAATCTACGATCATGATGTTGTTCATCATCCAAGTAGCTATAGCTAAACCAACACATCCGTACAAAAAAGCAGTAATTGCTAATCTGGTTGGTGCCAATCCCATTGCTTTATCCAATCCGTGAACTGGAAATGGTGTGTAAACTTCTTCAATATGATGATGGGCTTTTCTGGTTGCTTTTACGGCATCCATTAAAACATCGTCATCGTTGTATAGTGCATGAATAACTTGGTGACTCATAACTTTTATCTATCTAATTTATTAATGATGAGAACCTTCAGACTCTCTTTTCTTTTTATAATTTTCTCCAGATGATTTCAAAATGGTTTTTACTTCTGCTTGAGCAATCACTGGGAATGAACGAGCATATAATAAGAACAGTACAAAGAAGAAACCAATCGTACCAATGTAAATTCCTATATCTACAAAAGATGGAGAGAACATCGTCCAAGAAGATGGCAAGTAATCTCTGTGCAATGAAGTCACAATAATTACAAATCTCTCAAACCACATCCCAATGTTTACTACAATGGAAATTAAGAACGACCAGAAAATACTTGTTCTAATCTTTTTAAACCACATTACTTGAGGAGAAAACACGTTACATGTCATCATAGCCCAATAAGCCCACCAGTAAGGTCCAGTTGCTCTGTTTAAAAAGGCATATTGTTCGTATTCTACTCCAGAATACCATGCAACAAATAATTCTGTGATATAAGCAACCCCAACAATAGAACCAGTAATCATGATTACAATGTTCATCAATTCGATGTGTTGGATGGTGATATAAGCTTCCAAATTAGATACTTTACGCATGATTATCAATAAAGTGTTTACCATGGCAAAACCAGAGAAAATAGCACCAGCAACAAAGTATGGAGGGAAAATGGTAGTGTGCCAACCTGGAATAACCGAAGTAGCAAAGTCAAAAGATACAATGGTATGTACAGAAAGTACTAAAGGGGTAGCTAAACCTGCTAATACCAAAGAAACCTCTTCAAAACGTTGCCAATCTTTAGCTCTTCCACTCCAACCGAAAGAAAGTACACTGTAAATTCTTTTGGTGAATGGGGTAATCGCTCTATCTCTTAACATTGCAAAGTCAGGCAATAAACCTGTCCACCAGAATACTAAGGATACCGACAAATAAGTTGAAATTGCAAACACGTCCCATAATAATGGCGAGTTAAAGTTTACCCACAAAGAACCAAATTGGTTTGGAATAGGCAATACCCAATATGCTAACCAAGGACGACCCATGTGAATGATTGGGAACAAACCAGCTTGCATTACTGAAAAGATGGTCATTGCTTCTGCAGAACGGTTGATGGCCATTCTCCATTTTTGACGGAATAACAATAATACAGCAGAGATTAAGGTACCAGCGTGACCAATACCTACCCACCATACAAAGTTAGTGATATCCCAAGCCCAACCTACAGTTTTATTTAAACCCCAAGTTCCAATACCAGTAGATACCGTATATACCATACATCCTACTCCCCACAACATAGCTGCAAGTGCAATGTAGAATACAGTCCACCATTGTTTGTTAGCTCTTCCTTCTACAGGAGCAGCCACATCAACAGTTACATCATGATAAGATTTATCTCCAATAACTAAGGGTTTTCTAATGGGTGCTTCGTAATGAGACGACATAATTCTTATTTATAGTTTCTGAAAAATTTTAAAATCAATTATACGTTTCTAACTTTTACGTGGTAGAATACGTTTGGCTTGGTTCCTACATGCTCCAATAAGTGGTACATTCTGTCACTTTCGGCTAATTTAGCAACTTCGCTTTCTTTATCGTTAACATCTCCAAACACCATTGCTCCAGTATTACATGCTTTTGAACAAGCGGTTTGGAATTCGTCATCCGTAACAGGTCTTCCTTCTTTTTTAGCTTGTAAGATAGAAGCCTGGGTCATTTGGATACACATCGAACATTTTTCCATTACCCCTCTTGAACGAACATTTACATCTGGGTTCAATACCATTTTACCCATATCATCGTTCATGTGGAAATCAAACTCATCGTTGTTGTTGTACAAGAACCAGTTGAATCTTCTTACTTTATACGGACAGTTGTTTGCACAGTATCTGGTACCTACACAACGGTTATAAGCCATGTGGTTTTGACCTTGACGAGAGTGAGAAGTTGCAGCAACCGGACAAACCGTTTCGCAAGGTGCATGGTTACAGTGTTGACACATTACTGGTTGGAAGGCTACTTGTGGATTATCGGCAGGATTTTCCATTTGGCCAAATCCACCTAACGAACCATTGTCTCCAAACAAACCATTGAAGCCTTCTTTTTTCTCTACGTCTTTTGCAAAAGTTTCTTCGGAAGAGTAGTAACGGTCAATTCTTAACCAATGCATGTCTCTACTTCTTCTGATTTCTCTTTTTCCTACTACTGGTACATTATTTTCTGCATGACATGCAATTACACATGCTCCACAACCTGTACAAGCATTTAAGTCGATAGATAAATTAAAATGATGACCAACACTTCTGTCAAAACTTTCCCACAAATCTACCGAAGTAGCAGGAACTTCTTTATGATCTAAAGATACTACTGGAATAATGTTCCATTCAGCGGCATCTTTGGTGTTAAAAATTTCTAAGGTAGTTTCCTTAATGATATCTCCTCTACCCATCAAAGTTTTTTGCAACTGTACACAGGCAAATTCATGCTCACCACCTTCTTTGGTAACAGTTACCGAAACATGATTCGCAAAATCTTGGTACAATGTATAAGCATTCACCCCAACTTGCATATCTGATTTCAATGCAGCTTTTCTTCCATAACCAAAAGATAAACCAATGGTTCCTTTTGCTTGACCTGGCTGAACTACTACAGGTACTTTTTCTAATTTTTGGTTTCCAACTTGTAAAGTCACGTAACTTCCGTTCATGGCTCCGTTTGCAACAAACCAATTTTTTAAACCTAATTCTTCTGCATCTGCTTTAGAAATAGTTATATAATTATCCCAAGAAACTCTGGTTATTGGATCTGGAAACTCTTGTAACCAAGGATTATTGGCTTGTTGTCCATCTCCCATACCTACTTTGGTATAAAAATTCAACTCTAAGCCAGAAGTAGCTTTTGCTTGTGCCAATTTATTAGCGGCATCTGAAGCATTTGCAGAACCACTTACGGCAGAAACTTCTTTAACAACCACTCCATCGTGTAACGCTTTGCTCCAAGAAGCACCGTTTAACACAGAACCACTCCACATGGCTTTTAAATAATCGTAATAAGAAGTATCGTTACCAGCCCATGCCAATAAACAATCCTGCAATTGTTTGGTATCAAACAACGGACGAATGGTTGGTTGGGTTAATCCGAACTGTGATTTGGTAATTTGAACATCTCCCCATGACTCCAAATAGTGAGGAGTTGGACAAGCAATATTTACAGTAGCTACAGTTTCATCTTCTTTCATTGATAAAGCTACCGAAAGTTTTGCTTTGCCTAAAGCCTTTGCAAAAGCTTCTCCATTTGCCATGGTATATACTGGATTCACTCCACTTAATAAAATGGTATGAACTTTTCCTGCATTTAATTGTTTTACCACCTCTGTAACTTTTTGGTTGGACCCTTGACGGATCAACAAAGCATCAGAAGCATTAAAAGCAGCACTTTGCAAAGCTTGGTTGATTGCTAAAGCGACCAACTGAGCATTCACATCTTCTAATCCGGTTACCAATACTCCATTAGAACCAGAGGCTTTTAATTGGTTTGCAATTTTTACAATTTCTGCCTCATTTTGTAATCCAGAAACAGAAACTGCATTACCTGTAACCACTGCATAAATTTTAGCTAAAGCCAATTTTTGTTGTGAAGCAGTCATTGGAATTCTTTTATCAGCAGCAGCACCAGCTAAAGACATATTGGCTTCTAACTGAACGTGCTTCGACATTTTTCCTTGTTGTGGAATTCTTCCTTTGGCATAACCACTTTCATAACCACCACCTTGCCAATCACCTAAGAAATCAGCTCCTACAGAAACAATGTGATTTGCCTTTGCAAAATCGTAATTTGCCAATGCTCTAAAACCATATACCTGTTCAAAAGCAGTTAAGGCAGCATCAGAAGAAACTGCGTCATACTCTACATGTTGTAAGTTAGGATATTGAGCTTGTAAATCTGCAATTAATTTATAAGTAGACGGACTAGCTAAAGTATTGGTCATCAATACAACAGATTGTCCAGAAGCTTTCGCTTCTTCTAAACTCTTTTTAATTTGGGCATTTACTTCTGTCCAAGAAGCATCTTTGCCACCAATTTTTGGATTTTTTAAGCGAAGGTTGTCATACATAGACAATACAGAAGCATTCACTCTAGCATTTGCTCCCCAAGATGCACCTTCTACTCTATTATTTTCAATTTTGATTGGTCTTCCTTCTCTGGTTTTTACCAACACATTTGCAAAGTCAAAACCATCAAACATGGTAGTTGCATAATAATCAGCAATACCCGGTATAATGGTATCCGGTTGGTTAACATACGGAATTGATTTGATTACTGGACCTTCACATGCAGCCAAAGTAGCTGCTGCTGTACTAAATCCAACGTATTTCAAGAAATCTCTTCTTGTGGTGGAAGAACTAGATAAAGCTTCTTCATTACCCAAAAACTCTTCTGTAGTAATTGGCTCTACGAATTCATTGCTGGCTAACGACTCCACTAACGGATTATTGGCCTCTAACTCTTCAACACTCTTCCAGTATTTTTTTGTTGATGACATACTGATCTATATTAACTTCTTAGTTGATTAATTTTTAGTAGTGACATTTTCCACATTCCAATCCACCCATTTCAGCAGCGGTAAGTTTTTCTTTACCATACTTCTTAGCCAATTGTTCGTGAATTTTTTTGTAGTATTCGTTGTCTTTTAATTTTACCTCTGTTTCGCGGTGACAATTGATGCACCATCCCATAGTTAACGGAGAATGTTGGTACATAATTTCCATTTCCTGAACAGGACCATGACAAGTTTGACATTCAATACCACCAGCAGTTACGTGCTGAGCATGGTTGAAGTAAACTAAATCAGGCAAGTTGTGAATTCTAACCCACTTTACAGGTTTTGTTTCTCCGGTGTAGGTTCTTGTAGATATATCCCAACCAACGGCTGCATATAATTTTTCGATTTCTTTGTTGTAGTCAATTCCGTATTCATCCATACCTGTTTTATAGGTATCTTCTGCAACTTCCGCGATGTTCATGTGACAGTTCATACAAACATTTAATGAAGGGATGTTAGAATGCTTACTTTCTCTTGCAGCAGAGTGGCAATATTTACATTCAATTCCATTCTCTCCAGCGTGAATTCTGTGTGAATAGTGAATTGGCTGAATCGGCTCATATCCTTGGTCCACTCCAATTTGCATCATCCAACCATAAGCAAAATAAGCACTTGAAAGCAATAAGAAAATTACCGATACAATCACCAAGAATTGGTTTTGAGCAAACGCTTTCCAAATAGGTGTTCCTTTTTCTTTTACAGGCAATTCAACCCCATTTGCTAGTGCTATTTTGTCAAGTACACTCTTCACTAGGAATAGCATCACCACTAACATCAACAACACCAATGCAAGAGCACCCAATATTACCTCATTTGAAATTCCACCAGAACTTGCATTTCCAGCAGCTGGTCCAGCAGCAACATCTACCTTTGGTTCTTCTTTTGGCTGCATGGTGTAAGCAATGATATTGTCAATATCTGCATTGCTTAGCTGAGGGAAAGCTGTCATGGCAACTTTATTCCACTCATTGAAGATTTTGTTGGCTCTTTCGTCACCAGAACGAATTAACTCACCACTATTCTTAATCCATTTGTATAACCACTCTTTTTCATATTTATCTCCAACTCCTCTCAAAGCAGGACCAGTCATGTTTTTGTCTAAAGCATGACAAGCAGCACATTGGGCATTGAATAAAGCCTTACCAGCAGCTGGATCAGCAGCAGGAGCATCTTGTGAAAATAATGAAAAGGAGCAAATTAAAAAGAATAACGTAGCAACTACTGCTTTTTGAAAATAACCTGGTAACAATACCTTTTTCATCTGTTATAATGGTTTAAAATATAGCAAGAACCGAGTTCTTGTTTACTTTTATGATTGATATTCAAACAAATAAAACATTTCAGGGCTTTAAAATAATACTGCAATTTGCAAATTCTTAAAAAATGAAATGTTTTGGCATGATTTTTTGTAAACCTTCTTTTGAAAGACGTGCATTTACAAAATTTGAGCAAAAATACATGATTAGGTTGTATTCTCAAAACCTAAAAATGGACATTAAATATAATTTATAATTGTTCTAAATAACATTTTTGCTTTTGTTGAAACTAGGCATTATGTACTTTTGAACCTTCTAATTGTTGATTATGAAAAGACTATCTTCTACTTTACACGGTGTTTTATATGCTTTGGGTACATTCTTGTTTCTTTTTGGAAATTTAAATGCACAAACAACCGAATTGAAAAAAGAAGACAAACTAGAACTTTTGTTAAATGAAAAAAACAAATACAATGGTTCTTTAGGTGTAGCCAATCGATGGAAAATACAAGTGTTTAATGGGAAGATGGATGACTCTAAAAATGCTTACGTAAAATTTAAAAAAGATTTTAAAGAAGTGGATGCTACTATTGTTTTTTCAGCTCCGTATTATAAAGTATGGGTAGGCAATTGTAGAACCAGAATGGAAGCAGAAAAAATATTAATTCAAGTACAAAAAATATATCCAGGTGCTTTTTTGGTGAAACCTCGTTTGTAAACAAACATAAACTTGACCAAATTTTAAAAAAACTTTTAAAATGTTATGATTTTATCTCCGGTTGTACTTTGTATCTTTGCCGGAAATTTAATCTGATTGAGCACCGTTACTTTATCAAATCCTACTATTTGGGCAGACTTTAAAGAAATTACCAAACATCGTTTATCGGTGAGTGTTGTTTTCTCTTCACTTGCGGGATATTTGTTAGGTATTTTTGATTGGAATGATTTTTCTTGGATTACACTTGCATTATTATCTATTGGTGGTTATTGCATGGTAGGTGCATCAAACACTTACAACCAAATCATTGAAAAAGACTTGGATGCTTTGATGCAAAGAACCAAAAACAGACCAATTCCAACCAATAGAATCTCTACCAATAAAGCGTTTTGGTTGGCCAATTTTTTAACTTTAACCGGTATTGTTTTGTTGTATTTGGTAAATGCCAAAACAGCGATGTTTGGAGCAATATCAATTTTTATGTACACTAGTTTGTACACTCCATTAAAAACGGTGACCCCTTTGGCTGTTTTTGTTGGAGCTTTTCCAGGGGCAATACCCTTCATGCTGGGTTGGGTAGCTGCAACCGGACATTTTGGTTTAGAAGCAGGTACCTTATTTATTATTCAGTTTTTTTGGCAATTCCCACATTTCTGGGCAATAGGTTGGTTTTTACATGACGATTACCAAAAGGCAGGATTCAAAATGTTGCCAACCAACCAAAGGGACCAAAGCACAACACTACAAATTATATTGTACACAATTTGGTTAATTATTGCCTCTGTTTTACCAGCCTTATATCCGTATTTTAAAATTAGTTCCCGACTATATTTAACAGAAGTAAGTGCTGGAATAGTTTTGCTATTAGGAATTTGGCTTTTGTACCACGGTTTCAAACTATATCAGTTAAAAACCGAAAAGCAAGCACGAAAACTAATGTTGGTAAGCGTGCTTTACATCACTTTGATTCAAATTATTTACGTTGCAGATAAATTTTTAAGATAACATGGAAACTCCTTTAAACGAAATACAGCTTAAAAGCAACCAAACCAAAAAATTGTTGCTTTACTTTGCCATGATTAGTATGGTAATGATGTTTGCTGGGTTAACTAGTGCTGTAATTGTTAGCTCTTCCAGAAGAGATTGGTTACAAGATTTTACCTTACCTTCCGGCTTTTGGTGGAGTACCTTGGTAATTATTATTAGTAGTTTTACGTTTCATTTTGCTTGGAAGGCAATACAAAAAAGCAACCGTAAGGTAACTACGCAACTTTTACTTGTCACATTAGCTTTGGCTTTGGCTTTTGTTTTTTTACAATTTCACGGATTTAATCAAATTATTGCAAGTGGTTTTTACTTTACCGGATCTAACAGTACTATTACCACTTCCTTTATTTACATGATAGTTTTGTTGCATTTATTGCACTTGGCAGGTGGTGTAATCGCAATATTAATTATTATTTATAATCATTTTAAACAAAAATACAATGCAACACAACATATTGGCATTGAACTAGGTAGCATATTTTGGCATTTCTTAGGGATTTTGTGGATTTTGTTGTTTTTGTTTTTGTATTTCTATTAATGGAAAAAAAAATATAAATTTGAGCACTTTTTTAAAAATGTAATAAATTCTATGGGATCTACAGTTGCAACTACTGATGAAAAAGTTTGGAGCGTTGGTGGTAATGAGCCAATGGGTGCAAGCTATGGTAAATTAATGATGTGGTTTTTCATCCTTTCGGATGCATTAACCTTCACCGGATTTTTGGCTGCTTACGGGTTTTCACGATACAAATTCATGGATATTTGGCCAATTGCAGACGAAGTATTTAATCACTTTCCGTTCTTACATGGAGTAGATGCACCGATGTATTATGTAGCATTGATGACATTTATTTTGATTTTTTCTTCTGTAACTATGGTATTGGCTGTAGATGCAGGTCACAACCACAACAAAAACAAAGTAGCAATTTACATGTTTTTAACCATTATTGGTGGTTTGATCTTCGTTGGTTCGCAAGCATGGGAATGGAAAAACTTTATCAAAGGGGAATTTGGAGCAGTAGAAACCAAAGGCGGAAGCATTTTACAATTTGTAGATGAAACTGGTAAAAGAGTGGCATTGGCAGATTTTACCAAAAACTTACCCCAAGAAAGAGAACAGCATACTGCTGCCAAAGGAGTTTGGTTTGCTAAAGAAAGTGCATTACCAACTTATACTGTTGAAGAAGTAATGAAGGGTTTTGAAGCAAATCCTAATTTGTTAATTAGAACTGAAGTTTTATATAAAGATAGCAACGACAAAACCGGAGTTCACCCAGAATTAAATAAAGCAAAACACAAAACCATCCTAACTAGAGAGGAATCTTTAGCAAAATTAAAAGATGCTGTTTATGTAGTAGAAGGAGCTAATTTGGTTCGTAATGAATATGGAAATAAATTGTTTGCTAACTTCTTTTTCTTTATTACAGGTTTCCACGGATTCCACGTATTTTCTGGAGTTGTAATCAACTTTATCATTTTCTTAAATGTTATTTTGGGAACCTATGAAAAACGTAAGAGCTACGAAATGGTGGAGAAAGTTGGTTTGTACTGGCACTTTGTTGACTTGGTATGGGTATTTGTATTTACCTTCTTTTACTTGGTATAATTATTTAGTTTTTAATAAAACATTTTATGGGACACGCACATAATTTAGCAATATTTAGAGGAGCTTGGAAGTTCAAAAGCAACGAACAAAAAATTTGGGGAGTATTTGCCTTCTTAACAGTTGTAACGTTAATTGAGGTTGGTTTAGGTATTTGGAGACCTGAATCGTTAATGACTCCTATCATGAGTAAATTCGAAGGTGGTTTTGGTGCTACTTTAGGAAACATTTTATTATCTCCAATCATCTTTTTAATTCCTTTGAACTTAATCTTTTTGGTATTAACCATTGTAAAAGCTTACTATATCACTTGGGATTTCATGCACATGCGTGACGAAAAATCAAGTTTACGTAGAAGTGTGGTTTGGACCTTTGTATTTTTGGCAATTTACTTGGCTTTTATTTTATTAACTGAAGGAGATTATATCTACGAAGTTTTTAATAATTCCATCATCAAGTGGAATTTCTAATAAAATCATAATCATATTAATAAGACGGCTAAACACCGTCTTTTTTTTTGAACTAAAATCCGCTAAAAAATTGCCAATATCGTATCTGAAAGTAGAATCTGTTTTATCTTTGTAATGCTTATTTAAGCAATTTATTTACAGCAGGAAAGCTTACTCATGAAGAAAAAAATTGTATTAATCAGTCTGTTTATTTTACCGATTTTCGTTTATGTGTTTTTTGCTCTAGCTTCGCACAATTCACTTTTTTTAGACACCATTCAAAAAGACTTACCTGAAATTCCAACTACATGGAAAACGGTAAATGGCGATTCTGTTTCTTTAGAAAACAAAATAACCATTATTGGATTTCCCGGACAAAATAAAAACGACAACAAAGCGAACTTTTTTAACCTCAACCAAAAAATTTATCAAAAGTTCAAAGGCTTTGAAGATTTTCAATTGGTAATGGTATGTCCGAAAGGAATGGAACAAGATGTGGTAGACATTCAATTAGATATCGAAAGAATGGCCAATTTATCCGGTTGGAAGTTTGTTTTTGCTGAACAAGAGGAAATTATTACCTATTTTAACCAATGGAATATCCAAGAAAAATTAACTCCCAAAGGCACTCCTAATGTGTTTATTGTAGATAAAGACAGAAATTTAAGAGGTCGTAACGGAAAAGACTTAAAAGGTAAAACCGAATACAAAGAAAGTTATTACACTACTTCCGGAGCTCAATTGCACAATGAAATGACGGATGATTTTAAAATCATTTTACGTGAATACCGATTGGCTTTAAAAAAGAACGACCCAAACAGAAGAAAAAACGGATAATTTGCAACTAATGAAAAACAAATCTTACATAGGTATCTCATTTATTATATTGGTTTTCGGAATCATTTTCATCCCACGAATTATCGATAGAATTCAAAACGGATCTACCTTAGATAAAAACAGATTACACCAACAAAGCACGGAAACTACCGATCAGGTATTGCAAAAAATAGGAAAAGTCCCATCTTTTGAACTTACCAACCAAAACGGACAAACCATCTCCAATCAAAGCATGCTAGGAAAAGTTTATATCGTGGAATTTTTCTTTTCTACTTGTCCTACCATTTGTCCAAAGATGAATGAAAACATGAAATTAATAGAAGCTCAGTTTTTAGATAGAGAAGATTTTGGAATTGTTTCTGTTACCATCAACCCAACTAACGATACTCCAGAAGTACTTAAAAAACATGCAGAAGAATTAGGGATTCGTCATGCCAATTGGCACTTTTTAACCGGCGACCAAAACTATATTTACGAAATAGCCAACAAGGGATTTAATTTGTATGCAGCACAAAACCCAAATGTAGATGGTGGTTTTGAACACTCAGGTTTGTTTGCTTTGGTAGATAAAAAAGGAAATATCAGAAGCCGTAAAGACAATTTTGGCAACCCAATTGTATACTATGATGGTTTAGAACCAGAAGGAATACAAGCCATTTTACAAGATGCAAAAGTTTTAATTAAAGAATAAACCTATGAACCAAGCAATAGAAGAAAAATTTAATAAGTGGATTGTAGTAGTATCCATAGCCATTCCAATTGTGGTTGCTTTATTATTTGGAGTAAAATTAAAAGATTACGGTATACAGGTAGAGCCCATGTACTTTTTACCTCCTATTTATGCTGCAATTAACGGAGCAACTGCCATATTATTGGTTGCAGCTGTGCTTGCAATTAAAAATGGGAAAAGAAAACTTCATGAAAAACTCACCCAAACAGCCATTGCGTTTTCTGTGATATTTTTGGTAATGTATGTGGTGTACCACATGACCTCCGACTCTACTTCTTTTGGAGGAGAAGGCTGGATCAGACCAGTATACTTTTTCCTTTTAATTAGTCACATTTTACTATCAATTATTATCATTCCTTTGGTGTTATACACCTATGTGAGAGCTGTATCCGAAAACTTTGAACGTCACAAAAAATTAGCTAAAATCACTTTCCCGTTGTGGTTGTATGTTGCGGTGACTGGGGTAATTATTTATTTGATGATTTCTCCTTATTATGGCAATTAAAGCTTTCTTATTTTCGGTTTTATTTTTGCTGATTACCAGTATTGCCCATGCACAATGTGCCATGTGTAGAGCGGTATTAGAATCGGAAGAAGGAGGATTGAAAGCTGAAGCCGTAAATGATGGTATTGTATGGCTGATGGCATTTCCGTATATTTTGGTTGGAATTGTGTTTTATATGATATACCGAATGAAGTTTGGAAAGAAGAAAAACACAACCACAAGCTAATCACATCCCATTAATTTTTACTTGAACCTTACCGGTTGCTTTTAAAAACACCACAAAACCTTGTTGCATCAATTGAAACTGATCTAAATCTAAACTTTTTAGTGTCCCATAAACTTTAACTCCTTTGGTTGGTTCGTAACCGTTAAAGTAGGATTTTATTTGTTTTTCTGCCTCTTGTAAATTCGGAGCTATGGAGTACTTACATTGCTTTTGAATTTTCTTTAAAATCATCCCGCTCAACAACCAATTGGCTGTTTTCATCAATACATTTTTGGTGTCTAACACATAATCCATCTCTTCAAAATAGACTTCTTTGGTTTGGGCATCGTATTTCGGAATTCCTTTTAAATAAATCTTCCCGTTAATACTTCCTTGAACAGTCAGTGCAATGACCATTTTACCCGATTGGTGCCAAAGTTGCACCTCTTGTACAACCACTTTTCGATTGCCATCTTCAAAAGTATATCCCTTAAAATTTTTAGTAACAATCCTAGATGCTTCTGCATAATTGGAAACTGCAACCACATTTGCCTGAAATTGATCCGGCATACTCATCACAGGTTTTAATACCAAACTACTCGCTTGCCATTTCTTGATTGGCTTTTTACCAAGTGTAGTTTCCATCATGCATTTTAAACCCATTTCAATTACAATTTCCTTGGGCTCCAAAATTGCTTGGGTAGTATACAACTCTAGCGGAATTACTTGTAGCCAAGCCTCATAAGCATCACTCATTGTAAAAGGCTCGCTTATTTGTTGCATGGCTTGTAAAACTTGAGGTTTAAAATCTACATTCTTGGCAATGGCATCATCTATAGATTTTTCAATTTTGCCTCTAAAAATCTTGATTGCGGGGTTCATCAAATACGTCACCGGAATTGGTTTCCCTAACATAGACATGGTTGGACTCTCTACCCAATTGATTTTTTCTAACTTGGTTTTGGTAGATAATTTCCAATTAGTCAAATGCACTTCACTATGCAACTCCACTACTCCATTAAGCACAAATGTTTTGGTATCAAAAAGTTTTACTCCCAATCTGTCCGTCCCATATCTGTATTGAATGGTTGCCTTTAATGGCAAAGTGGTTAATATCTTCCCATCTAAAAAAGAAAGTTGTAAGTCTCCTGTTTTTTCCAACAACACTTTTAAATCATCGTCTTCCACTACAGTATCTTTATACATTTCTCTTGGCAAATTAACATTTAATTGCTTAGATAATTCTGTATAAGGAATTTGAATAGGTAATGGCAAAAAAGAAGTTTTGGCATCGTATGCAACAGAAGTCGCATCATTTTTTTCTGGTGCCATGGTGGCTAATTGTTTGGTAGTGGAACAAGAAGTAATCAAAAACAAAACTCCTATTGCAATTGGTAAAAAATATTTGCTCATAAATCAACAAAATGACAAACAAATGTAACACTTCTGTACAAAAAGCTACCTATGTTGCAATTAAATCAGCAAACTTTGAAAACCGTGTATTCAAAAAGAAAGTCATATTGGAGTTTTGTATGGTGCATTGGATTTGTTTTTCCATTAGTTTTCGGACAAAATCAACCTAGTAAATGGACATTAGAAGCCTGTGTGCAATATGCCTTGCAAAATAACATCCAAATCAAACAAACCGGCTTGGAAAAAGACTTGGCTGAAATTGCCAAAAAAGATGCAATTGGAAGCTTTTTACCTAGCATGAATGCCTTTGGCACCCACTCTTGGAACATTGGTTTAAACCAAAACATTACCACAGGTTTGTTAGAAAATCAAACCACCCAATTTACCTCTGCCGGATTAAATGTTGGTGTAGATATTTATAACGGGATGCAAAACCAAAACCGTTTACAAAGAGCCCGATTGCAAAAAATTGCTGCACAATACCAACTCTCGCAAATGCAAGACGATATCGCTTTAAATGTGGCCAATGCTTATTTGCAAATTTTGTTCAATAAAGAGGCTTTAAAAGTGCAGCAATCGCAATTAAAAACCAACAAGGAGCAAATGTCTCGAGCCAAAGAACTTTGGGAAGCCGGACAAATTCCGAAAGGAGATTATTTAGACAGAACTGCAACTGTGGCTGCCGATGAACAAAGAGTGATACAAGCCGAAAATGCGTTGCTATTGTCAAAATTATCGCTTGGGCAATTATTGCAATTAGAAAATTACCAAAATTTTGATATTGCAGACGAAGACTATCCAATGGAAAAAAGTCCGCTATTGTTAGAAAAAGCAGAAACCATTTTTAACAAAGCCAAGGAAATTAGATATGAAATAAAAATTGCAGAAAACAATATTGCTTTGGCAGAAAAAGATGTAAAAATTGCCAAAGGAGCTTTTCAACCTCGTTTAACCGGTTTTTATGCATTCAACACCCGTGCAGCTTATTTTGACAGAATTGTGGGTTTTCAACAAGATCCAAACAATCCATTTACTACCATTGGTGTGGTTGAAGGCACCAATCAAAATGTAATTAGACCAAATTTGTTGGCAATAACAGGAAATCCTTTATCCGTTTGGGAACAATTTGACATCAACAAAGGACAAAGTTTTGGGGTGCAGTTAAACATACCAATTTTAAACGGACTTTCTGTTAGAAACAATGTAGCAAGAAGTAAAGTGTTGGTAAAACGAAGTGAATTGGCATTAGAGCAAGAAACTTTAAATTTAGAAAGAAATGTATTTACTGCCTATAGCGATGCACAAGGAGCTCAAAAAGCTTATGAAGCAGCAATTACCGCTTTGGAAGCCCGAAAAGAAGCTTATTTTTATGCTTCAGAACGATACCAAGTTGGCTTGTTAAACACTTACGATTTAACCCAAGCACAAAATTTATTAACTGCTGCTGAATCGGAGGTGTTGAGAACCAAATACGATTATTTATTCCGTACCAAAATTTTAGCTTTATATTTCGGATTACCTATTTACGAAAGACCATAACCCAACATAATTTTTTCGAAAAATGAAAAAACCTGTCATCATCTTATTAAGCATATTTCTGTTAGCAATCGTTGGTATTGTACTATATTCTAAAGGCAAAAAGCCGGAAGGAAAAGAAGTAGAAACTGCAAAAATTATCGAAAGAACTATCATCGAAACCGTTTCTGCTACCGGAAAAATTCAACCAGAAACCGAAGTAAAAATTTCTTCGGAAGTGTCTGGTGAAATCATCTTTTTACCAATTAAAGAAGGAGACCAAGTAAAAAAAGGGCAAGTTTTGGCAAGAGTTAATCCCGAATTATACACCTCCGGATACAACCGTTCTGTTGCTAGTTTGTCAAATACCAAAGCTGGTTTAACGCAAGCTACCGCAAACTTGGCAGAGGCAGAAGCCAATTTTAAACGAAACAAACCTTTGTTTGAAAAAGGAATCATTTCCAAAGCAGAATGGGATCGTGTGGTGGCTACATTTGAAACTGCTAAAGCTACCAAAGAAGCCGCTTATTTTACGGTTCAAAGTGCTTCTGCTACTGTAAATGAAGCCAAAGAAAGCTTAGGTAGAACCACCATTTATGCTCCAATGGACGGAACCATCTCTTTATTAAGCACGGAATTAGGAGAAAGAGTGGTAGGAACCCAACAAATGGCTGGTACAGAAATTATGCGAGTTGCCAACCTTAACAGCATGGAAGTAGAAGTAGATGTAAATGAAAATGATATTGTAAAAATCTCTATTGGAGATGAAGCCAATATTGAGGTTGATGCTTATTTAAAAAAACAATTTAAAGGAGAAGTAACTTCTATATCGAACACATCAAGCACTGCGTTAACAGCCGATCAAGTAACTAATTTTAAAGTAAAAGTTCGCATTTTACGCGATTCTTATCAAGATTTATTAGAAGGAAAACCAGAAAATTACTCCCCATTTCGTCCGGGAATGACAGCAACCGTAGATATTATTACCAAGAAAAAAGAAAAAGTTTTGGCAGTGCCAATTAGTGCAGTAGTGGTAAAATCCGATACTTCGGCAAATGCTACCCAAGATGATATTGCAAAATCGACCAAAAAAATGGAGTGCGTTTTTGTAAAAGTGAATGGAAAAGCCAAAATAAAAGTGATCAAAACCGGCATTCAAGACGAAACTTACTTAGAAGTTCTGGAAGGATTGAAAAAAGAAGAAGTAGTAATTACCGGACCTTACACCTTAGTGAGTAAAGAACTCAAATCGGGAGATGCCGTAATGTTAAAAAAAGAGGAGACTAAAAAATCGTGAAAAGTGAACAGTGAATAGTAATTAGTGAATAGCTTATTTTTGTAGTCAGATTACTCTTAACTTTTCACTACTCACTAATTACTACTCACTCTTAACCACCATGATACTCAACCTCGAAACTTCTACCAAAAACTGCTCTGTTAGCATAGCCAACCAAGGGGAAACTTTGGTTTGTTTGGAATTGGCTTCGCAAGACTATACCCATGCGGAAAAATTACACGATTTTGTGGCAGAAGCAATTGCTAAAACAGGGATCACTTTTTCTGATATCCAAGCAGTAGCAGTAAGTAAAGGCCCAGGGTCCTATACCGGACTTCGCATTGGGGTTTCTGCAGCAAAAGGATATTGTAGTGCTTTACAAATCCCTTTAATTAGTGTAGAAACTTTAGCTGTTTTGTGCAATGCAGCTCCAAAAAACAAAGGTTTTTTTATTCCGATGTTAGATGCCCGAAGAATGGAAGTTTATACCAGTGTTTTTGACGAATCAGGAACTTGCATAGTTCCAACACAAGCATTGGTATTAGACGAACATTCTTTTGCGAATCTTAACGATGCTTGCTATGTTTTTGGTGATGCAACTAGCAAAGCAAAAACAGTATTAACAGATTCGAAGTTTATTTTTTTTGAAGATATCGTATACCCTTCTGCCAAAGAAATGAGTGCTATGAGTTGGAAAAAGTTCCAAAATAAACAATGGGAAGATGTGGCTTATTTTGAGCCATATTATCTCAAAGAGTTTATGATTGGAGGGAAGAAATAAATTGAATATTGCGTTGCAAGCCTGCAAATTTGGTTCGTTTTACGGCACTTTTTTTAAAAATTTCCTGAAACAATTCTTCGGTAATTTCCTCCCAATCTTTTTTATGGAATTGTAATAGTTTTTCGTTTGGGGTAAATCTTGGTTCTTGATGTGGAGTTGCAAATCGGTTCCACGGACAAACATCTTGGCATACATCACAACCAAACATCCAATCGTCCATGTGGTTTAAAAAGTAACTTGGAATTTGCTCTTTCAATTCAATGGTAGCATACGAAATACACTTGCTGCCATCAATCACATAAGGGGCAATAATAGCTTCCGTAGGGCAAGCATCTATACAAGCGGTACAACTACCACAATGATCTGTAGTTGGAGCATCCGCTTCTAAATCAATATCTACAATAATTTCAGCAATAAAATAAAACGAGCCTACACTTTTGGTAATCAAATTGGCATTTTTTCCAACCCAACCTAGACCGCTTTTAGCTGCCCAAGCTTTTTCTAAAATAGGTGCCGAATCTACAAAAACCCTTCCGTAAAAATCTCCAAATTGCTCTTGCATTTGATGCAATAAAGTCTTTAAATGATCTTTTACCACCAAATGATAATCCTCACCGTAAGCATATTTGGAAATTTGAAAACTATCCGGGGTTTGTTTTTGCTCCGGAAAATAATTATACAAAACCGAAATCACAGATTTTGCACCTTCTACCAATTTTGTGGGATCCAATCTTTTGTCAAAATGATTGGCCATGTAAGCCATTTGTCCGTGATGATTGGCCTGCAACCATTGCTCTAATCTTGGAGCTTCTTCTTCTAAAAAACCTGCTTTAGAAATTCCACACGACAAAAAACCGATTGCTTTAGCTCGTTCTTTAATCCAATGACTTTTTTGTGTAAGGTTCAAAATAAATTTTTGTAGGTTACCACAAAAATAAACGAAAAAATCGCTTTAGCTTTTTATCTTTGAATTCTACTCAAATAAATATGCAACTAAGCTACTGGGAGCGAGATCAACTACTACAACCAACCGACCACTTGATTATTGGAAGTGGCATTGTTGGGTTAAGTTGTGCATTGCATTTGCGAAAAAAATTTCCTACCCATAAAATTGTAGTTTTAGAAAAAGGTTTTTTGCCCGAAGGTGCAAGCACTAAGAATGCAGGATTTGCTTGTTTTGGAAGCATCTCTGAAATTTTAAGTGATTTAAAAAGTAAATCTGAGGAAGAAGTTTTTCAATTGGTCCAACAACGGTGGGAAGGCTTAAAAACTTTGCAACTATTAGTACCTCCAACCCAAATGGACTTTCAAAATTTAGGTGGATATGAATTATTTTTGCCTAATAATTCAGATCTTTTTGAAAATTGTAAAGAGAAAACTACCTTCATCAATCGTTTATTAGAGCCTTTGTTTCATTCAGCTGTTTTTAGTTGGAAAAAGAGTCCGTTTACGTTTGATAACATCCATCCCGAAGTAGCTTTTAATCCATTTGAATCACAAATTGATACCGGAAAAATGATGTTTGCATTGGTACAATTATGCCAACAAAATCAAATTCAAATCAGAAACCAAATGACTGTGCTTGAATGGGCAGAAATGAATGACAAAGTACAAGTAGCAACTAGCATTGGAAACATCCAAACTTCTTATTTATATGTGGCAACCAATGGCTTTAGTGGCAATTGGGTGGACGATGTAAAACCTGCCCGAGCTCAAGTATTAATTACCAAGCCCATTCCAAATTTGTCTGTCAAAGGAACGTTTCATTTAGACGAAGGGTTTTATTACTTTCGCAACATCCACGATAGAATTTTGTTTGGAGGAGGAAGAAATTTAGATTTTGTAGGCGAAACTACCACGGAAATTTCGGTTACTGATTTGATTCAAAACCAATTAGAAGACTATTTGAAAGAAGTTATTTTACCTAAAACTCCTTTTGAAATTGACCAACGATGGAGTGGTATTATGGGAGTTGGACAGGAGAAAAAACCCATCTTAAAAGCACTTTCTAATCGGGTTTACGTTGGCGTTAGAATGGGAGGGATGGGAGTGGCAATTGGAGCTTCGGTTGGAAAAACATTAAGTGAATTTTGTAATTAAAAGAAAGAATTTAGTCATGATAGCCAAGATTTTTAGATTTTTATTTAAAGCTGCCCTTTGGTTTTTTGCCATCAGTATTTTTTTGGTCATCCTTTTTAAATTTGTTCCGGTACCTTTTACTCCATTAATGGGTATTAGAGCTATGGAGCAACTTAAAAATAGCGAAGAGGTAGTATATAGTCATGATTGGGTGCCTTTAGAAGAAATATCTATGCAAATGCAACGAGCAGTAATTGCAAGTGAAGATGGTAAATTTTTAACCCATGGTGGATTTGATTGGGAGGCAATTAAAAAAGCCAGAGAAAACAATGCCAAAGGGAAAAAAATGAAAGGAGGAAGTACCATTTCGCAACAAACTGCTAAAAACGTTTTTTTATGGCCTGGCAGAAGCTATGTGCGAAAAGGTTTAGAAGCCTATTTTACTTTTTTGATTGAGCTAGTTTGGGGGAAAGAACGCATCATGGAAGTGTATTTGAATAGCATTGAAATGGGAAATGGCGTTTATGGAGCACAAGCAGCAGCACAAGTTTATTTTCAAAAAGATGCCAAAAATTTAACTGCCCGAGAAGCAGCAAGCATCGCAGCTATTTTACCTAATCCGAGAGAGTACAAAGCAACCAATTCCAGTAGGTATATTAACGGTAGAAAAGATAAAATTCAACGTGTTATGCGAACTTTAGGTCCGATAGAATATTAAAAAAGGTTGCTTAGAAAATTCCAAGCAACCCTTTAAAATCGGGTTTAATAGTCAAAAATAGTTGGTAAAACAGCTGTTAGACATTATAAAATATGGTGTTTCCAAAAGTTTATTGAAATTCGTTTCAATAAACTTTTTTTATTTATGAAAATCTCAAAAAAAAGCGATGTCCAACCTGCAAAAGTCTTCTAACTATTAAATGGGGTATTCAACAAAATAAACAACGATTTAAGTGTAAAGATTGTGGACAATTGTTTACAGCCAGTAAT